>CAYZGO010000030.1:0-33718 GCA_964478075.1 uncultured Anaerolineales bacterium
TGTTGGCGGCGCACTCGTCCAGGGCGTCATTGATCTCTGAAAGCGTAACAGGCGCATCCACGCCCCCCACGTGCACCATCCGTCCTGCCTTGCGTCCGTGGAGGTGTGCGAATCCTGTAACGCGCTCGCCTCGGTAGAGTTGGACGATGAAGTCCAGGTAGCGGGTCAAGACTTCGTCTTCCTGAGCCCCCTCGCCGTTAATATGCACCTGCCAATACTGACGCTCGTACTTGCCCAGGTTCAGGATTTCAAAAGGCTTGCACTCCGAAATATCCAAGAGCCGCTTTCTGGTGACCTGGATAGCAAACCTGGAGAGGTCGGCCATAATCCATCGTCGCCCCAGTTTTTCTGCTACCGCTCCAGTGGTACCGGAGCCGCAGAAAAGGTCGGCGACCAGGTCGCCCTCATTCGAGGAGGCCTTCATGATGCGCTCGAGAAGTGCTTCGGGCTTCTGCGTGTCGTAACCTATTCTCTCGTTAGACGTGGGGCTTATTCGGTTGACATCATCCCAGAGATCCGTGACGGGTGTTCCCTTGGCGTCCCTCAGGTACCTCTTCCGGCTCAACGATTTCCCTGTTGAAGACAGCACGATCTCGCCAGCCTCGTAGAGTTCCTGCATTGTCTGTTTTGAATAGCGCCAATATCCCTTCACACCCAGGAACTCATAGTATGGGTTCCCCTTTTTGGCCCCTCCTGGGCCATCAACGGGCATTAGCCGATAGTGCTCACCCGTTTCCTCATCCACGTACTTGTAGTCTCTATCGATTATCTCGTCGGTATAGTCGGTGTATTGGGGATTCCACACGTCGGCGCTTCCTTTCTTGTAGAAGAGGATACTGTCAGTCACCCTGCCGAAGTGAATTGCTCCCTGTCCCGTGTCTCCATGCGCATGCGATCTTTTCCAGGTAAGCTCATTAATGCAGTTGTCAGAGCCAAAGACTTCGTCACAGACGACTCTGACATGCGAGGCTACAGACTTCCCAACGTGGACATAAATGCTCCCTGTCTCGCTCAGCAGATCCCGCATCAGTGTGAGCCGATCGTACATCATCTGAAGATAAGAGCCTAGACCCTTGCCCCAGGTATCCCGATAGGCCTTCTCCTCTATCACAGATGCCTCTTTAGTCCACTCTTCATCACCCACCTTCATCTTGACGCTGAAGTCTGCCCCAGTAGCGAAGGGCGGGTCAATGTAGATAAGGTTGATCTTGCCAGCGAAGCCCTGGTCAAGCAGCGAGGCCATGATGTACTTGTTCTCGCCCCAGATCAGCTTGTTTCGCCAGCCTTCGGCTTCCTGGTCTTCAATAGCGGTGAAAAGTGGTGCTTCCTCCCGCGTCGCGCGGGAGACATTGACCGTCTCCACCACCTGGAACGGCAAGGCGACCCGCTCCACCTCCGTGCGCTTGCCCGGCCAGTAGAGCCCGGTTCGCTTCACCTCATTTTCAGCCTTCTTGGTATTTGCCATTTCCCTACCTCGCTCTTTCTTGCTTCTTCTCCGTAACGATTGCGGAGTATAGTATACCAGTTACGGTTGGACCTTCACCGGCTAGCAGACGATAGCTTGCAGGGCACACGAGCAAGATGTTAGGCGGCCGCGTCATTTCTAACCACCTTGAAAACTCCGGTCTTGTGAAACCTTCCAAGATCTATTTCGATAACCTCTTTTGGGCCTGATAGTAGAAGAATAGATGGTTTTGCTCAATGGCCTGTTTCTTCTGTTTCCAATCTTTGTACGCATCAAAGACAATAGCGGCTGAAGAGATACCAATTCCAAGGCTGAGAGCAACTTCGTCAGGCAGAGAAGACAACTGCGACATGAGCACAGAGAAAACAGACCCCGCTGGCACAACTACAGGTTTGTCAACAAACTTGCGCAATAATGCCGCCAAGTAGTTGTTCGACTTTACTGCCTCCTCTATGTCAAGAATGGCTGGCTTCACATCCCGATAGAATACTTTCTCTGCATCTGAGGAAAAGTCCTCATCCCAATATGCAGATTTGATCTCCTCAGAGAACTTTATCATAGCTCCACGAAACCGAGTCAAAGGTTTGTCAAGCTCCCTACGTATGTCAAGAATCTCATCTACTGATGCTTGGTCAAAGAGCGGCAGGCGCTCAAGTAAATGTCCTGCCAATCCACTGTGCCTTCCTCGATGAACCGCAGATTCAGAAACAGCTATTTGCTCCTCGTCTATACTTGCTTTGACAAGTTCCCTGGTTAGGTCATCAAACAAAGGATATGTAGAGCCATCAGACACTGCACGGCTTACCCCTTCTACAAATTCCCTGATCATATTGTCATTCCGCTTAGACATCTCAGACACACGGTGAGTCAGTAGAGGCGATTGCGAAGCCCCAGCTATGCAGTCGGTCATGAACTCAAGGACCATCTCGTCATTATCAGTTCCTTCAAAGGTGTGCAACTCCAAAAGACCCGATTGGACAGCGCGGTCCATGCTGTCAACCCCAGCCTTCTTTTCCATCTCAATGGCTGTTTTTCTGACATTGCTCCATTGTTCTGCCACGAGTTTCTGGAGCTGGGCTCGCAGGGCAAGTTCATCCCGACTGGGATGCTTATTGCGAAGGCTTTTCTTATACCTTCTCAAGAATGCCAATAGTTCCTTAGCATCTTTCTTGGAAGTTATGTAGGGAATGACCTTTTGCAGGAATTCCAACTGTTGCTTTGGAGCAATGTCCCCCAGTCTCAGGACCATCCGCATCATAGAAGCCGTAAGGCTATACAGCTTAACGCGGTCGGCGTAGAGCAGTCCTGCTTTAACCAACCGCAACTCCTGTTCCAAACTAACCTCTTTAGAAGGGTGAGTCCCTATAGTGATATGAAAACATCTACCGCCTGTTGAGGATTCCAATGCTGGATTGTTCATCACTCACCTCCGTCAACAGAAACCACGACGGGCGCGCTAACAATGCTTATACGACGTTATTGATACCATAAAATTCTTATGGTGCCAATCTTGATGCATAATGCTTACACGAAGCTTCTGACGCACTGGATGCCTGCTAGTGGCCTCCTGGCAGTTGCCATGACCGGACTTCCACTGGCTAGCACACGACAGCTTTGCAGGGCACACCAGCGACTTGTTATGCGGTGGCCTCGCTTGTGGAAGTCAAGCTTCTAGAGTCTATTTCTTCCTCCGCCGCGTTTTGAGGGATGGTTTCGTTACCAAAGTTATCGCTTTCGGACAGACCCTTTCGTGTTGCTCTCTTGCGAAAGAAGTCTTCCTCAATAGCCTGATCTAATCCCTGCAACAAATCCTTAGCAATGCTCAGTGCCTCAGCCCAACCTAGAAATGGCTCCCCCTCGAAATGAGCGGTATGAGCTGCACGGTTCCTCATCTCTCGAAGCAGATTGAATTTCCTGGCTGTGTCCTGAGAGATGAACCCGGCTATTGCCAAATCGTCAAGGAGATGAGGGAAGTCAGCAGCCCGCCAGAACATAAAAGGTCGTCTTTGAGAATCGAGGTCAATTCCCATCAGCTCTAGGAACTTGCTCTCCAGTGCGTTATAAGCCTGCAAAATGGCAGACTCAGGCGACAACTCGAAAAGTCTGTCTAGTTGAGCATATCGATCTTCCTCTTCCTCAACTAACCCCAGTATGGCAAGGTCTTCTGTTGCCAAGTAGGGCTTCAGAGTGTCTGAAAGATCGACGCCGTATTCTTCATCAAGGAATCGCTTAAAGAAAGCAACTACTCGCTTCAGATAGTAATAAACGGTCTCTGAGTCTGGAAAGCCAAAGCGGTGTTGTATTGTGTTCCGATCATCAACAAGTAGTTCGATTACTGGGCGCTCCGGTACAGTTACGCCTATCTCCCCAAGTCTCTCAAAAGAGTCCCAGATGGTGATTGTTAGAGATTTCTTCGGGATGTATATGCTAGCCCCCTTATCCACAAGGCGGTCTTTCAGAATCAACTCGATTGCGTTTGCCAGATGGAGGATAACGAACTTGTACTTTCGCTCGTTACCCTGCGTGTAAAGCTCAGTCGAATGAGCAATCAGCTCAATAGCGCTCACAAACAAAGGAGAATCGTCGCTCACGATAACCTCCCAAGTCCTTTGTCAGGCCGATGCCTTCTTGGAACGTTCGTCCAGGCAGCCGCCACATAACAATGCTTATACGACGTTATTGACACCACAAAGCTTTTATAGCGTGAATCTTGACGCACAATGCTTATACGAAACTTTGATGCCCTGGATGCCTGCTACGTGGCCTCCTGGCAGTTACCACGACCGAACTCTTGCCAGCTGGCAGACGACAGCTTTGCACGGCACACCAAACGCCAGTTAGTCGCGCTAATGCTACTTGATGCCCCTCATTAAGGCTTTAGCATTGGCTGTTCACCTGAATCTCTGAGCTTTTGGTTCAGGGCGTCTCGCCTTGCTTTGCTTCTGGGTTGGTCAATGAAGTAGAAGTGTAGCAGTTCCTCCAAGACCTTTAAGGTCCATTCTGCCTCGCCAGGCTCAACCTCTACAATTTGCCCGGTATTCGTGTCCTTAATTGGATGGGCAGCGAAATTCCCCACATTGCGGATTGAATCCAAATCATCTGCCAAGTACTTAGGGAGCTTGTTTCTCTTTAGTAATTGCTGAATCTCGGCAAAGAGTGATCTCTCAACAATACCCTCTTGTTGTCTAATGAGGTCTTGCAGGCATCTACGACTCAGGGCAGCACTAGCTTTAGGAGAAATGGGCAGTGTTTCATATGCTTCTCGAAAGTCATCTGCAAACTCTTCTGGTATTTGCTCGGGAATTTGCTTGATCGGGTACTTGGGAAACAACAGAGTCGTTTCCCCTGTTTCTCTCTCAGTAAGTCCGTCCGCTGTCTTGATAATCTCGATTTCGTTCAACCACATGATTTGTTTTCGACATTCTGGGCACTTATGAGACGTGATTGAATAAGTCTTGTCTTCCTCATCGTGTGCAGGGATACCACCGAAGGGAGTAAACTTACCAAACTTCGGAAAAGAGTGATCTGCATCTACTCCATCCAGGCTGAAATGGATTCCGCAATATGGGCAATTCATATTCCCTCCAATTCGTTACCCTTATTATTTGAGGTGCGCGCCTAACAATGCTTATACGACGTTATTGAGATCACAAGACTATTAGCCCTGCCCATGAAAAGTGTGCGGTAGTGGACCCAGTGGTCATGCAGGCAGCGATCATAATCATTAGGAAGCCCGCCGGGCACGCCACGAAGCCAGCTTGGCCAGCAGTCGTTGCCACAGGGTGAGCTTCGGTGGTTCTGGCAGGTCAGATGCAGCCACAGGCGAAAGCTGCGCCAATTCCTCAGCGATGCTCTGCATTACTTCAGCGGTGAACACAGTAGGCGCGAAGCCCGCTACCTGCTCCAGCGTGAATCCCAGGGCCATGCTCAACTGCGGCGCGTCCAATATGCCAGGGATGTGCTTGCTCAGGATCGCGCTGGCCTCCTCGTTCGCCAGCAGCAACTGCAGGGTGATACGCTCTACTTCTGCGCACTTGCCGGCCAGTAGAGCCCGGTTCGCTTCACCTCATTTTCAGCCTTCTTGGCATTCGCCATTTCCCTACCTCGCTCTCAACTCCGACAGTGTATCCTAGTCCTGCTCGGTTTCTTGCCAGACATCTACACCAGGACCTGCACTGATTCTTCCAAATCGCCCTGAAAATGAACGAACCACGAGTTTACCAATACTGAATAGCTTCATAGTCTGTTCTCCTATCACTTGAGGGGGGCGATTTCAGATGACCATGAATACGCGCAGATCGATAGGGAGCAATTGCCGAAGGTGCGGCAACACCTGGAAAATGCGGGCCGCCAGTGCTGACTGCTGGATAGCGTCGCTGATACCAAAGGCAGAGATACGAACGAAGAGCAACAGGAAGCAAACTGTGAAGAATAGCCCGGCCAGCAGGCCTACCAACATACCAAACAGATTGTCAGTCCACGCCAGACCGAATGCCTTCAACGCGCCACGTGCCACTGAAGCCAGTATGGCGAAAGCAACCCAAACCGCGATCAAGATCAGTACAAAGGCAACCACGGTTGCCAGACCCGCGTTCTTGATGTAGACGCCCAGCGCCTCGGCCAGTGCTTCGTGGCAGCTCAGTGCCGAATAGATGCCGACCACAACGCCAACCAGAGCAAGAGCCTGGCGCAGGAATCCCGTGCGCAAACTGTAAAAGGCTGAGAAAGCAACTACAACCACAATGATAACATCCACCCAGTTCATCACTTGCCCCTTCACTCTGTAGCAAAATACTGCAAGGCCAGACGAATCCTCTCTTCCAGGCCCAAGTCCTCTTGCGGAAGAGAACGCAAGGCGGTTTGAGCCTCCGTGATACTGTAGCCCAGCGAAGTCAACGCTGAAATGACCTCGGCATCAGCATGCGTCAGTGCTGGATAGGAAACAAACTCCAGGCTTACACCGAGCTTGTCCTTCAGGTCCAACATGATCCGCTCAGCGGTCTTCTTGCCAACTCCGCGTATGCGGGTCAGCATTGCTGCATCGCCACGTGTGATGGCCTCACGCAAAGCAGCGGTTGACATCATAGACACGATACTCAATGCCACCCTGGGGCCAATACCGGATACCCCTAACAGCAATTCAAAGAGTGCCAGTTCATCGGGGGTACCGCAACCATAGAGGGCAAGCTCATTCTCACGCACGTGCATGTGTGTGAACAGGCTCACCTCATGGCCAATCCCGCCCAGACGCTCCACGAGAGAGAGCGGCACGTATACCTTAAAGCCCACGCCAGCGACATCAACGATGACATAGTTCTCGCCCTTTGCCGCAATCCGCCCCTGTAGTGTGGCGATCATGTTTCACTTCCTGTATCCTGATTGCCGCCTGACAGCCGTACTGACATAGAATGCGAATGAGCATGGCAGATAGCCACAGCCAGCGCATCGGCAGCATCGTCGGGCTCAGGGATGGCCTCCAGACTGAGCAAAAGACGCACCATTCGTTGCATTTGTTCCTTGCCAGCGCGACCATACCCTGTGATTGCCTGCTTCACCTGCAAAGGCGTGTATTCATAGGTAGGCAGACCGGCGTCGGCCAGGGCAAGCAAGATCACCCCCCTGGCATGGCCTACAGACAGCGCCGTGCGTGCATTCTGAGCAAAGAATAACTCTTCAACAGCCGCTTCTGTAGGGGAGTAGGCGTCAATTAAGGTCAGCAGTTCCCGGTAAAGGTGCTGCAACCTGGGCGGCAGGGGCGAGCTGGCAGGCGTGGTGATCACACCATAGACTACGGCTTCTGATACGTCGCCGTCAAAACGTACAATACCGTAGCCAGTAATCGCTGTGCCGGGATCAATGCCCAACACCAGCATTGCTTTGCTTCCATTCTCAGTGCATGACAAGGCTATCGCTCTGCCTCATATGCGGCCATGACTTCGTCGCTGATCTCGAGATTGCAGTGGACTCGCTGAACGTCGTCCAGTTCTTCCAGGGCGTCAATAAGCCGCATGTTCTGGATAGTCGCCTTCTTATCCAGTTGGATCAGAGACCTGGGTACCCATGACAATTGCGCAGTGTCGAACGAGATGCCGATTTCTTCGAGGGCTTCCTTGATCTTCTGCAACTCTTCTACTTTGGTGAAAACCTCAACAAAATCCTCGTCCACTTTGACGTCATCGGCGCCAGCATCAATGACCATCAGCGCCAGTTCCTCGGCATCGCCATCCTTGGGCAGAATACTGATGTAGCCCTTACGTTCGAAAAGCCAGGCAACACAGCCAATCTCACCCAGGTTTCCACCGTACCGCGAGAAAAGGCTCCGTATGTCAGACGCGGCGCGATTGCGGCTGTCTGTGAGCACCTCGACGATCATAGCCGTGCCTTGAGGGCCATAGCCCTCATAGTTGATTTCCTCTATCCCCGCGCCCTTCAGTTGACCGGTTCCGCGCAGAATAGCGCGCTCGATATTCTCTTTGGGCATGCTCGCCTGCCTTGCCCTGTCTATCGCAAGGCGCAGACCGAAATTCGAAGAAGGATCACCGTCACCATCGCGGGCTGCGATTGCAATCTCTCGACCCAGCTTTGTGAACAACTGCCCCCGTCTGGCGTCGGCCACGCCTTTCGCGCGCTTGATTGTAGACCAATGTGAGTGTCCAGACATATCCGTGCACCTCCTCGCTCAATCCTTGACTGGCTCAAATCCTCCCATGGTTGGCAGAAACTGATGATGTCACAAAATGATATGATCAAGTGCAAGCGTTAGCTCTCAAGTTCCGGCCAACGCTGGATGCAGAAATGCTGAGTCAACGTCGGAGCGAAGCTCTGCATCACAGTAGCAACAATCGTAATTGGCGTGCCGTGTCTACTGCCTGCGCTTGCCAGTGATTGTTGGCGAAGACGAAAGTGTTCTCAGCCTTTACATCCAGTTCCCTGATCTTTGGTGTCCACTCTTCAAGCTCTTCCTTTGAATAGCTGTAATCGTATCGCTCCCAGGCCTCATCGTGGCGCCACCACTTCTTGGCATTTCGACCGTGAAAGCGCACATAGGCCACCTTGCTAGTTGCTTCTGTTACGGGTGGGATGAGGCCCTTCAGACGCGGTTCATCTACGCAGCAGAACCCCAGGTTGTTCTCTTCCAAGAATGCAAAGGTCTCCGCTGACAACCACCGTGCATTACGAAACTCGATCACCACTGGCAACTCAGCCATCAGCTCGCGGAATGCCTTCAGATAATCACGGCTCTCTGCGCCTGCGTGGAAGGAATAGGGAAACTGCGCCAAAACACAGCCGAACTTCTTCCTTTCGATCAATGGCTCGAGGGCTTGCACGAACTTGGGGAAGGCCTCCTCATTACCCTCACGCTCATGCGTCAATTCCCTGCTGGCCTTAACGGTGAACAGAAAGCCGTCCGGCGTCTTGTCCGCCATTGCTGCCAGAGTTCGGGCGTCAGGCAGGCGATAGTAGGTAAAGTTGACCTCGCAGGCCTGAAACTCACGTGCGTAGAGAGTCAGCCACTTCGATTTCGGCAAGCCCGCGGGATAGTAGGGCCCGACCCAATCTTTGTAACTGAATCCACTGGTGCCAATGTAAATCACACCACCCCTCCCGTCCAGCCCATTTCAGGTGGATCATCCCAGGATAGGTCCGTTACCCCCCTCTTGAGAATCGTCCACATTGATCAGAACCTTCCTCGAGCGCGCAGCGCTCTCGGCGGGACCAACAATCCCTCTTTCTTCCATAAAGTCAATCAAGCGTGCCGCACGGGGGTAGCCAATGTGCAAGCGACGTTGCATAAACGAGGTGGATATACGTTCTCGCCCACGTGCCAGCTCGATAGCTTCCTCTAGTAGCTTGTCAGTGCCTTCTTCAACAAAGACCACGCCGTGCCAGGGGGCAGGACCCTCTGGCTGTGGCACAATCCAGTCTATCTTGACGCGCCAAAAGCGCACCATTCGTTCCAGTTCTTCATCTGAGACAAAGCAGCCTTGCAGGCGAATCAGCTTGCTCGAGTCCGAAGCCGAGTACAGCATGTCCCCCCGTCCCAACAGCTTCTCCGCACCACGCGTATCCAGGATCACCCGCGAATCCACCTGCGACGTGACCGCAAAGCTGATCCGCGCCGGAAAGTTCGCTTTGATCAGCCCTGTCACCACGTCAACCGAGGGTCGCTGTGTGGCGATCACCAGGTGAATGCCCGTCGCCCGCGCCAACTGAGCGATGCGGCAGATTGAACGCTCCATTTCTTCAGGGGCAACCATCATCAGGTCTGCTAACTCATCAATGAGTATTACAATGTGAGGCAGACTCTCCATCCTCCGTGAGGCCATCATCTGGTTGTACATCGCGATGTTGTGCACTCCCGCCCTCGAAAACAGCTTGTAGCGCTCATTCATCTGCATGGCAACCCACCTGAGTGCATGAGTCACTTCCTCAACGCTGGTTACTACAGGAGCCAGGAGGTGGGGGAGGCCATTGAAACTGGCCAGTTCGACCATCTTGGGGTCAATCATGATCAGACGTAAATCATCAGGGGTGTTGTTAAGCAGCAGACAGGCGGTAATGGACTTGATGCACACGGACTTGCCTGAGCCGGTGGCCCCGGCGATGAGCAGGTGCGGCATTTGCGTCAGGTCGGCTGCCACTGGCCGGCCGGCGACGTCCTGACCTAAGGCAATGCGCAGCTTGGAGTCAATGCTGCCAAAAGCTCTGGACTCCACCACGGTGCGCAGGCCAACCAAGGAAACTCTAGTATTGGGAACCTCAATGCCGACGACAGAGCGACCCGGTACAGGCGCCTCGATGCGGATGGGTGCGGCCGCCAGTGCCAAAGCCAGATCATTCTGCAAAGCCATAATCTTGCTGATTTTGACTTTTCTGCGTCTTATCTTCCCGTCTCGCTCTGGGTACTCCAGAAATCCCGGTTCCACGCCAAACTGTGTGACTGTCGGCCCCTGATTGACTTCGACCACCGTGGCCGGTACGCCAAAGTTCGCCAATGTCTCCTCGATGACCTGTTTCTTGTAGCGTATCTCTGTGTCACTGTAGGGTTCGTTGGCACCGCCATTGAGCAAATCCAGAGGCGGCAATCCTCGATCCTGGCGTTTACGACCTCCACGCGCGGGTGCAGCTTTGATTCTCTCAGGCAGCTTTGGCGGTGCAGCAGGTTTCCTGGAGCGCGGTTTCTTCTCTTTCAACGCAGTGGAAACACGGGGAGTTTCAACATGCTCAACTGGCGACGACAGATCCTCCAGTCTGGCCTTTGCCGCACCCAAGACCACCTTCAGGTCATCCCAACCAAAGTTCAAAAAGAGAACCAGGCCAACGCAAGCCGCCACCAGCACGACCAAGAGAGATAGGCTGCGCCCCACAGCGGTGATGAGGAAGTAGCTGATAGTCCAGCCAATGTACCCTCCGCCTCCACCTTGCTCGGCTAATTGCAGGGCCTGCTCTGGGCTTTCGACAAGGTGGGACAGGCCCAGCAGAGCGATGAACAGCACTTCCAGGCCAAACACGCCACGCGCTGGAATTGAGAGGCGCTTCCGCAGATCCTCCCCAAGGAGGAGTAAACCACCGCCGATCAAAGCCAAGGCAACAGGATAGACGCCCCAGCCAAAGATGCGTCGCAAGAGCATGACCCAGGCTTCACTCAAGGCACCTTTGGTGATGGACAACAATGCCAGAACGGTCACGCTGCCCATGGCCATGAGCAGCACGCCTAGTATTTCTTGCTGCAGGGTTGGATCCAGAGTCATCTGCGGGCCCTGCTCGCGCTGCTTTTCCCGACGCTTTCTGGATGACATCCGTGTGAGCCCCCTTGGTCGGCGAACAACAAATCCCTTTGTGGCAACTCAGGATAACGTTCTCACGGTCACGTGGCCCAGACATTGACCACACCTGAATTATATGTCACTAGAATGTGGTTGTCAAAGAGGGGATAACGGCGGCAGGTGGCGAAGTGAGCCGGGAATCAGGCTCACCGTGGCCTGGGGATGAAGCGCTATCCACACGCACAGCACTAGGAGGCATACAAGGAGAGGGAACAGCAGGTCACGCGCACGCCCTGATGAGGATTGGACCTTCGTATTCCAGAGTGACAAGACAGCGCGCACCAATCCTAGCACGATTCCCGCTGATGCTGACAACCACGCCAGAAACAGATATGGCTCTTCCGCTCGCAACGCCGCGTAGATATGCCTGCGACCAACGAAGCCACCCAAAGGCGGCATGCCAGCCAGAGCCAGAACGCCAACAGCGAAAGCCACCAACGCCACCAGTCTCCGCCAACGGAATGGGTTCGCGCTGGACTCGGTCTCCCTGGCGGCACTGCCGTGTATCGCAGCCAGAGCGGAACTGGCCAGCAAAACTGCCGCAGACCTGCTGATCAGTAGAAAGAGTCCACCCTCCAGGCCGTTAACCGAACCTGCAGTCACGCCCTGCAAGGCAATGCCCAGCTCACTCATTGCGGCGCAGGCCAACACGGCGGAAGGGCTTGACTGTACCAATGCCAAGATCCCACTGACGACAGCCGTCACCAGACCTGCGATACCCAGGATGGCTATAGCACTTTCTGTGTACAGCGCAGGCGTTCGCCGCCAGAGGGCAAGCAAGAGCCAGATGACTACCCAGTCTTTCACCACCCAGAGAAACGCTGGTGCTAGAGGCGGGGCCCCTTCAGCCCAAAGACGTGTTATCCCGTGAAAAGGAAACAGGGTCAGCCAGATGATCATAGGGGGCACCACCAGCAATGCCGCCAGGCTTGCCCAAGCCAGCTCGTCTGGAAGCAGAGCAAAGCGCTCCAGGAGCTCAAACGCTACAGGCAGGCACAATATGGGCAGTGTAATCCAGGCGAGGAAGCGAGAGGCACCCCGCACCGCAGAGGGCGGCGATGGATACGCGGCAAGCACCAGCACAACCAGGGCCATAGGCAGCAGAACGAAGGACAGCAACAGGGAGTGCAGCAAAATGACTGCGCTCAGCAGGCCAGCACTTGCCACAGCGGGAGCACAAAAAGATTCGACCTGCTCCGTCGTGGCCGCAATGGCCAGCAGAATTGCTGTAGTGACGTATACGAGAACCAACAGTGCTTGCGCACCCTGGTCAAGCGTCCATTGTTGCCCCAGAAAGAACGTGACCTCATCCAGTGGCAGCTCAAGCGAGATATCCACGCAAGTCAGAATCGTTGCCAGACCGAGTCCAATTACCAGGATGCGCTGTCTGCGTCCTATATAGATAACGGCAGCGGCCGCTAGGGGCAAGGTGCTCAGCCAGTACGGTCTCACTCACGTCCTCCCGTCGATTTGTTTCCAGCGGCAGCCACCTCGGCGCTGCGCAAATGGCAGGCAGCCAGTGCCACCAGCACGTCACAGACACTCCATAGCCCCCATACAAGCAGGCTCGGTTGCCAGAGAGCGTACAGAATGCGACAACCATCGGCAAATGTCAGGACGCCCAGCCCTGTGCGTAGACCACTGCCTGCCAGTGACAGGATAAGCAGGCCATTGACGACAAGCCAGCCTACAGTGAAAGCAACCATTGGGAGCGGCAGAGCGAGATTGCAAGTCTGCACCAAGCCATAGGCCACCAGCAGTCCCAACGCGGCAGCCAGTGCCCGGAAGAGAGGACTTGTGAGAGATGGCCTGGCCTGATGCGCATGTAGTGGTTCCCTTATCTCCGCACGGCGCAAACGCCACTCGGTGATGTGACAAACGAGAGCGATCGCTGCAAGTGCGATGATATTCATAACCCTCAAAGGGGCTTCAATGATAGCCCAGAGGAGAGTGACCACGATCAAGCGTTGCACGAAGAACGCCAGAATAGCCAGGCGGTGGTCAGAGACAATCAGCAGCACAGCTCCACAGACTACTAGACCAGCAACAAGTTGAGGGGCATGAAAAGAAGAAAGAGACAAGAGTGTCGGCAGCACGCAGCGTTCTCCTTTCGAGGCGATTGTAGCAGAAAAAGTACGTCCTGGCAAAATGATGCCCCAGACATCCAGCTACCACGTTTGACAATCCCCTCAGTTGCTCCTAGAATGCCCGTGAACAGAAAGGGGGCAACGATGCAACGCAAGGTGATAGCAAGTGATGGAGCGCCCGCAGCAGTAGGCCCATATTCCCAAGGCATCCGTGCCGGCGGTTTTATCTTCGCCGCTGGCCAATTGGGCATTGATCCAGCTACGAAGAGATTTGTCGAAGGTGGCGTGGGTGCACAGACCAAGCAGGCTCTCGAGAACCTGTCGAGGGTGTTGGAAGCTGCAGGGAGTTCGCTCGCCCAGGTAGTCAAGACAACTGTGTTCCTCGCTAATATGAACGACTTTGGTACCATGAACACTGTTTACGCCGAGTTCTTCCCCGCGATGCCGCCCGCTCGTTCCACCGTTCAGGTAGGCGCCCTGCCACTAGGAGGTCTCGTAGAGATCGAGCTCATAGCCCTGGCATCCTAGCGTTTGCTCTTTGCCAAGGATTCGGCTATAATTGATTTGAACCCAATTGGAAGTGTGAGTGGTTCACCACTGGAACCGGCGTAAAGAAGAGGGCGTTCTCTCTCTGAGGATAGACATACAGTCAGGAGAGGCTTATGGTGTCCATGCCGGTGGACGCTGTACTTCACTGCCCAGAGGGCGTTGTCAGTAGGAATCGGAGATGTCAGATAAACTGGATCGGTTCACAAAGAGATCGCGCCAAGCCCTGACCCTGGCTCAGGATGAAGCTCAACGTCTCGGCCATAGATACATAGGAACAGAACACCTTCTATTGGGGCTTCTCCGCGAAGAGCAAGGGGTTGCGGCAAAAGTCCTGGCGCGAATGGGCATCACCCTACAGCAGGTGCGTCAAATGGTCGAGGAGGCCATTGGCCGCGAAGAGCGCACCGCTACTCCCCAAATGGCGCTAGCCCCTCGTACTAAACGCGTGTTAGAATTGGCAATTGACGAGGCCCGTCGTCTTGGCCACTACTATATCGGAACAGAGCACTTGCTGCTGGGCCTCCTGCGGGAAGGGCAGGGCATCGCTGCGGGAATCCTTGAGACCTTGGGGCTTGATCTAGAAAAAGTCCGTAAGGAGACCATTCGTCAGATGCAAATCGGCCCTCTCCATACGCTGCAACCCGGGAGAGGCACAAAGACCAAATCCCTGGTAGATCAACTCGGGACAGATTTGACGGAGGCAGCCCGACAAGGGAAGTTAGATCCTGTCATTGGCCGTCAGAAAGAGATCGAACGCGTCGTTCAGATTCTGTCACGGCGTACCAAGAACAATCCTGCCCTCATCGGTGAGCCCGGCGTCGGTAAGACAGCCATTGTAGAGGGCCTGGCCCAGCGCATCGTCGCTGGCGAGGTTCCAGGGCGCCTGATGGACAAGCGCCTGGTAATGCTTGACGTAGGATCAGTGGTAGCTGGCACCATGTACAGAGGCCAGTTTGAAGAGCGTATGAAGCGCGTCATTGATGAAATTCGCAAGACCAAGAGCATCCTGTTCATTGACGAATTGCACATGCTCGTGGGTGCAGGAGCCGCAGGCACTTCAGTTGACGCGGCGAATATCCTGAAGCCAGCACTGGCACGCGGCGAGCTGCAGTGCGTGGGCGCAACCACTATGGAGGACTATCGCAAGCACATTGAAGGCGATCCGGCCCTGGAGCGCCGTTTCCAACCGGTATTCGTCGAGGAACCGACGATTGAAGAGACGATTGAGATTCTGCGAGGCATCAAATCGCGTTACGAGGAGTACCACCGCCTCACCATCACGGATGCTGCGGTCCTTGCAGCTGCGAACCTGGCCGCCCGCTATGTGCCAGAGCGCTACCTGCCCGACAAAGCCATTGATTTGATTGACGAGGCATCTTCTCGCGTCCGCACCTACAAAGCATTCCAGCCTGCTGCTGTGAAGACGGCATTCCTGCGCTTGCAGGAGGTGCAAAGAGCAAAGGAAAAAGCCCTCAAGAAGAAAGAGTATGGCGAAGCAGCCGCACTGCGCAATCGAGAGCGCGAGTTACGGCAAAGCTTAGAGCAACTGCGACTCGGCTTGCCAGATGCGGAGGCGGCTGAGGGATTAAGGGTCACAAAAGAAGACATCGCTGAAATCGTCTCCATGTGGACTGGCGTGCCCGTGACACAACTCGCTGCCGAAGAAACACAACGCCTGCTCAATATGGAAGATATGCTCCACCGACGCATCGTGGGCCAGAATGAGGCCATCACCGCTGTGGCAAAAGCTGTAAGACGAGCACGTGCTGGCATGAAGGATCCCAAGAGACCTGTTGGCTCTTTCCTGTTCCTTGGTCCCACGGGTGTGGGCAAGACTGAATTGGCCAAGGCATTGGCGGAGTTCATGTTTGGCAGCGAAGATGCTCTTCTACAACTCGACATGTCCGAGTTCATGGAGCGACATTCGGTAGCGCGTCTAGTAGGGGCACCTCCTGGCTATGTGGGCTATGAGGATGCAGGGCAGCTCACAGAAGCAGTGCGACGCCGTCCCTATTGCGTGATTTGCTTCGACGAGGTCGAAAAGGCACACGATGAGGCCTTTAACATCCTGTTACAAATCATGGAAGATGGACAATTGTCAGACGCCCGGGGGCGTCGGGTGGATTTTCGCAACGCAATTATCATTATGACCTCGAACGTCGGCGCCAAGCTATTGACCCGTGACACATCTTTGGGCTTTGCTATTCCGAGGGACGCGGATGAGGCGGCGGAAGATAGCTACAAAAAGATGAAGGAGAAGTTGCTCGGCGAGCTGAAGCGTACCTTCCGACCCGAATTCCTGAACCGTGTGGATAGCGTGATTGTCTTCCATGCGTTGACCAAAGAGCAGATCGAGCAGATCGTAGACCTTAACGTCGCTGAAGTCGCCGAACGGCTTGAGGAGCAAGACCTCCGCCTGGAGGTGACACCAGAGGCCAGGGACTTGCTGGCCACGGAGGGATACAATCCTCAATACGGGGCCCGCCCGCTGCGTCGCACCATACAGCAATTGGTAGAAGACCCCTTGTGTGACGGTTTGTTGTCAGCAAAGTTCAAGCCGGGCGACACCATCTTGGTTGACTGTGCAGGCGACGAGATTGAATTGCAGGTCAAAGAGCAGGTTGGTGCAAGGGAGAAAACCCTTCAAGTATCGCCGAAATGTGCTGATTAGGCCCCCCAAAGAGAGTTCGCGTGCCGAAAATACGCACCAAGTTCGTTTGCCAACAGTGTGGCTACGAAGCGCCACGATGGTCAGGGTGCTGTCCTGAATGTGGTCAATGGAATACGCTTGTAGAGACCATTGAAACGCGTACTGGGCCCAGCGTCTCGCATTTGGCTTCGCAAACTGTCCCCCAGCCCATCACCTCTGTCTCTACGGATGGCTTCGCCCGCATCCCCGTGCCCATGGAGGAATTCAACCGTGCGCTAGGTGGAGGCATTGTGCCGGGTTCTGTGGTTCTCATCGGTGGCGATCCAGGCATCGGCAAGTCCACCCTGCTCCTACAAATCTCCGCGCTGTTGGCTCGAAATGGAAAGACAACGCTGTACGTTTCCGCTGAGGAGTCTACACACCAGATAAAAATGCGGGCCCACAGATTGGGCATCTCCGAGGAACAACTCTACATTTTATCCGAAACGAGCCTCAATCACATTTTGAGCCAGATCGAGCGTTTGGAACCACAGTTGGTTGTAGTGGACTCTATACAAGCAGTCTACCTTGAGGAACTGGAAACCTCAGCAGGGAGCATTGGACAGGTCAGAGAATGTGCTGCGACTCTGCTCCGCATGGCCAAGTCACGGAATGTGCCAATGTTTATCGTGGGGCACGTAACCAAGACAGGGGCCATTGCTGGGCCACGTGTGCTGGAACATATGGTAGATACAGTCCTCTATCTCGAGGGTGAGAAATTCCATTCATATCGGCTCTTGCGCAGCGTGAAGAATCGTTTTGGCTCGACCAACGAAGTGGGGGTTTTTGAGATGCGGGAGCAGGGCCTGGTAGAGATCACGAATCCCTCGCAGGCCTTCCTGTCCGAGAGACTAGTTTCGGCCACTGGCTCGGTCGTAGCCGTAACGATGGAGGGCACCAGGCCTCTGTTAGTGGAAATCCAGGCGCTGACGACCACGACCAGCTTTGGCCTTCCACGCCGCACAGCCAATGGGATTGATTTTAACCGGCTACTGCTCCTTATCGCTGTGCTAAGCAAAAGAGTGGGACTCAAGCTGTCCACACAGGACATCTTCGTCAATGTGGTGGGCGGGCTGCGCATTGGTGAGCCAGCAGCTGACTTGGGAGTGGCAGCAGCCATTGCCTCTAGCTTCCGAAACCTCCGGATTGCGGATGATTGTGTCATGCTAGGCGAGATTGGCCTGTCAGGGGAGCTACGCTCGGTTGGCCAGGCGGAGAAACGACTGAACGAAGCGGCTAAACTTGGCTTCAAGCGCTGCATCGTTCCGCGATCTCTGCGGCTTAGAAAGGCTTCCGAAATTGGCCTTGAGGTACTGCGCGCGCGTTCCATAGGCAAAGCGCTGGACATTGCTCTGCAGCAATAGGTGCGCGACTTGCCAGAAACTAGCTGGTTTTTGACAATCTGTCTACCTTGTGTTAATATGGTATGCATTACTAAGCCGATAATATCTGTATCGTTGCACGCATCTAGACCGTCATATAGATGGAGGTTCGGTAGAGGCTTCTTTCCTGATTTCATAGCAATCATCCGTTTGTACCAAAGAAGCATCAACTTGAATATCTCGGTTTGCTCAGAGTAGTCATCAACCCGGCCTGTGTGCTGGCGTGTGGACTCGTGCTAGAGTGTGCTTGCTTTGTGGTGCACGCTCTTTTTTTCGGTTTCTCGCCCAATCGAAATGGAAAGGAGGTATGCGACGGCAGTAGCGGGGTGACCGCGACTGCGTCATATCCTACAGGTACCAGAGGAGAGATTACAAAACAGGAGGGATTTCTATGACTATAGAACTTATCGCCCGCATTATTGGGTCTCTGATCATCGGCTTTCTCGGCTGGCGCCTTGGCTTCACTCTCGGCAGTCAAGCCCTGTCGCCTTATCTGTACAGCATTGTCAAGTTACTCGGTGACTCTGTCATCACGTTTCTGCCCTATATCTTCGCTGTTATTGGGGCGTCGCTGGGCCTACTCTTCACCCCACATCTGACCACGCGGCCGTTTTTCTGGGTCAGGAGCAAGATTCGCCAGGTTCCAGTACGAACGTTGGCAGCTGTTTCGGCTGGCCTAGTCGTCGGTCTGATCATTTCTGCATTGCTCGCCTTGCCCCTATCCCTTCTGCCGACGCCTTTGGGGGACATCCTGCCCTTTGTCGCAACCGTGCTCTTCAGCTACTTCGGTGTCATGGTGATGGTCACCCGGGAGAAAGAAATCCTTGGCGCCCTGGGCGTACGACTGGCAAAGGGAAAGCAAGAAAGCACAGAGGAAGTGGTGCTTCTAGACACCAGTGTGATCATTGATGGGCGCATAGCTGACATCAGCCAGACAGGTTTTATCAGCGGTACCATGCTGATTCCGCGCTTTGTGCTCAATGAGCTTCAGCACATTGCTGACTCTGCTGACGCTCTGCGGCGCAATCGCGGCCGGCGGGGTCTCGACATGCTGAACAAGTTACAAAAGGATTCACGCGTCCCGATCCGCATTACGGAGATGGACGTCAATGACGTGCGGGAAGTGGACGATAAATTGGTACGATTAGCAAAGGAGCTGGGCTGCCCGATCATCACGAACGACTATAATCTGAACCGCGTGGCCGAGTTGCAGGGCATTGAGGTACTTAACATCAATGAACTGGCTAATGCAGTCAAAGCCGTCGTCCTGCCTGGTGAGACCATCACGGTGCGCATCATTCAGGAGGGCAAAGAACTCGGACAAGGTGTTGGCTATCTGGATGATGGCACAATGATCGTGGTGGAGGATGGCCGCCGCTATATAGACCGATCTGTTGAGGTGAATGTCACGCGAGTTCTGCAAACAGTGGCAGGCCGTATGATTTTTGCTCAACTGGCGAGCAAGGGGAACCGCTCAGAGCAATCCCATGTCAGATGAGTTGCTGTGGCTATTGTAACCCTTTCCAGACAACTAGGTGCCGGTGGCTACGAGGTAGCAACCGGAGTGGCGAAGGCACTAGGACTCAGGATTATCGATCGCGAGGCCATTGATCGGGCCGCATTGGAGGCCGGAGTGCCCGAGATAGCCCTGCACGAGTTGGGCTACGAAGGTCGCCGTGGTCTGATGCACAGAATCCTGGACGCGCTGAAGACATCGCCAGCGATTCCTAGCATTATCGAGATGCAGCGGCGGGAATCTGCTGCGCCACTCACAGTGCCTCCATGGGGCATCTTCACGCCTGCCATGCCGCTCTTGAGTGCAGCCATGGAAGACTATGTGCGCATGGTCGGTATGGTCATACTCAACATGGCCAAAGAAGGCAACGTCCTCATTATCGGCCGGGCCAGCCAGGTGCTACTACGGGACGATCCAGAAGTCCTCCATATCCAGATCGTCGCTCCCCTGTCACGTCGGGTGGAGAAGCTCATGGGCATTGAAGGCTTGACACAACGCCAGGCCACGCAACGCATCCTGGCCAGCGATCGAGCTCGGGCAGACTACCTGCGGCGTTACTACGGTGTCAATTGGCTCGATCCGCAACTGTATGACATTGTCATTAACACCGGTCGCATATCCATTCAGACCGCTGCCCAACTTGTGGTACTGACGCAGGTCCAGCGTGTGATTCCCCAAGTGCAGGCAGAAAACGAGTGATGGCATTATCAACACGCAGTACGTCTGTTATGAAAAGCAGGAATAGCAGACAGTTCGGAATCGGTCTCTGCTTTCCGAGGGTTCCTCTCTGCACGTGTTTGAGGGGGCACTGCAGTAACCAGTGCCCCGCAACATTCTCTTGGGAGCCGTTCAGAGAGGAGAGAGAACATGGGTTTGAGAGTCTATAACACACTTGCGCGTCAAAAAGAAGAGTTCATCCCCCTCGTACGCGGTGAAATCAAGATGTACGTGTGTGGACCGAACTTGTACGACCCGTGTCACGTTGGGCATGCCATGTCCTACATTGTGTTCGATGTGATCAAGCGTTACCTGCGCTATCGTGGCTACCACGTAAGGCATGTGCAGAACTTTACCGACATTGAGGACCGCATTATTGAGACAGCGCGCTCGCTCGGCACTTCGGTCAACGAATTGGCGGACAAGTACATCGCCCGTTTCTACGCCGAAATGGATGCCCTGAATATCCAACGCGCAGACCACAACCCCCGTGCTACTGAAGTCATCCCTGAGATCATCGAAGCAGTCCAGACACTGATCAAAAAAGGCTATGCCTATGAAGTGGATGGCGACGTCTACTTTCGAGTGACCAGTTTCCCGGACTATGGAAGACTATCGAAGCGTTCGCTGGAACAAATGCAAGCTGGGGCGCGCATCGAAGTTGACCACCGCAAGGAGCATCCTATGGATTTCGCCTTGTGGAAAGCGGCTAAAGAGGGGGAGCCTTCCTGGGACAGCCCCTGGGGCAAGGGACGACCAGGCTGGCACATTGAATGCTCGGTGATGTCCACGCACTTTCTGGGAGAACAGATTGACATTCACGGCGGCGGTCAGGACGTCATGTTTCCGCACCACGAAAACGAGATTGCGCAGTCGGAAAGCTACACCGGCAAAGCGCCCTTTGTCAAGTACTGGATACACAACGGCCTCCTGCGCTTGCGCGAAGATGAAGAAAAAATGACCCGCCATCTGGGCAATTTCGTCAGTGTTCAAGAGACTCTGCAGAAGTACAGCGCCGACGCTATTCGCCTGTTCATTCTGTCTGCGCACTATCGCAGCTCTCCGACCTGGACAGAAGAGAGCGTGCAGGCAGCTGAGCGAGGAGCAGAAAGGCTCCGTGCAGCCCTGAAGGATTACTCTGCCAGTCCCGAGACCAGCCCTGGTGACGCTTTATGCGAAGAAGCAGATGCTGCTCGGCGCGAGTTCATTGCCGCCATGGACGATGACTTTAACACGCCGCGGGCCATTGCGCAGATCTTTGACCTGGCACGGATCATTAACCAGGCGCGCGACAGCGGTGCGCTCTCTGATTCGCTGGCCTATGCTCAGAGTGTGCTGCGAGAACTGGCGGAAGTAGTGGGCCTGACCATGAAGAGGTTAGCTGGGCCAGCAGACGTGGAGCCTTTTATTTCCCTGCTGGCCGAAGTGCGAAACCAGCTGCGCACAGCAGAGCAATGGGCTTTGGCGGACAGGATCCGAGACCGCCTGGCAGAGCTGGGGGTAGTCCTGGAAGACGAGCCAGAGGGGACCACCTGGAAATACACTGCCACCTGACATAGGCATAGGTTGTTGATGGCGGAAAACGGCCCCGAGCTAAGCCGCTCGGTGACTCGGGCTTGGCTCCTTCATTCTAGGGCAACTGGGCTGGCAAGGCACCGGTGCATTCTCGCCCGCCAGCCGAGTCGGCTTCAGCGAGTTGTTCGCGGGCTCCTTCGACCGGCCTCTCCAGCTTTGGTTCGCCCTGCTCTGCCACGGGGGTGCACCGTCGCCTCGGCGAGCACCCTGAAGAGACCCACCTCAGTCCTGGACTGGGTCCAGTCAGCAAAGGCGGCGTCCAGGTTAGAGTACTCGGCCTTGCGTTCGGCCAGCACCTGCTCCCGCTGGGCCTCTGTCTCCCAGAAGTCGATCGTCAGATACCGCCGCGGATTCTCCGTGTCGCGCAGCAGGGTGGTGCCTCGGAAGCCCGGGTACCGTGCGAACAGCTTGCTCCACGCCCCGCCTGGGCCGTACGCCAGCTCGAACTGGCCTCGGGCCTCCTCCTTGACGACAAACTCCCAGATAATTTCGACCATGCTGGACCCACCCCTCTGTGAACCGGCTTTCATTAGCCAGCGTTCCTCGGGCGGCCTACGACTCCCCGCCGAACGGTTGAGCTGAGTGGCGCGGCGGGTTTCACTAACCACCCTCGCTCGCGGGACCAACCTTCCCTACCAACCAGCCTCAAAAGCCCCGTGCTCCGCCGCGTCCACTCGTAGGGTCAGGGGATGGCGCCTGGGATATCACATCCTGGTTTGCATCCCCTGCCACCTCGAACCGTACGTGAGGCTGCGAAGCGTCCCTCATACGGCTCTCCGACAGCCTTCTTCCTGTGGCATTCGCGGTTCCCGTCACTGCCGCCTTATCAGCCTGCCACATCAGGCCAGCACCAACTTAGTCACTACTTAACACACAGGCATACTCCGCGCTGACGTTCGCGTGATTTCACTCTGGGTGTGGTTATCCCGCATCCTGTGCAGGCATGCACCATCACGTACCATCCCGTCTGACACGGCTGAAGCAGGGTCCCTTCCCTCCGATGAGGTTATGTTGTCCTCACCATCATCAGTACTATGAACCCCTCCGACTTCTCACGTAGCATCCCTCTGAACTTCACTTCTTCAGCTTATATCAGCAGTTACGCTGGCTGTGGGCCACCGACCACGTGAGACCTCTCCTGTTCCGTCAACGACTGTCCCAACATTCCGCCCTCCCTACGCCGGAGAGTTCTTCGGTGCTGCACTTCCAGGTTCTTGACACCTTCCGTGGCCTTCACTCCGCATGAAAAGCTCGGCTCTGCCTTGTTCCCCTTTCGGGGCTAACATTTCGACGTTGCAAGGTTCACTTTGTGTTACGGCCTGTTGGTTTGCACCTCCTTCGCGGAGGGATACAACGCTTCAGCACCGTCGGTCACCCGACTGCACTGGTTGCCTGTTACGTGGCCTCCTGGCAGTTACCACGGTCGGACTCTCACCGACTAGCAGACGACAGCTGCAGGACACACCAGCGACTTGTTGGGCGGCGTAATGCAACAGCTACTTTGTATAGTCCTCTTTCGTAGCGACACGAAAACCGTCGGGCCGTCAAGTGCTCAGGCCCGCGGCAACGGAACGCTTGATGAGAACACGGCAATGCCTTCATGTGCGGGAGGATGCCAACAAGCGGACCTGCGACCCCTCCGCGGCCGGGAAGTCCTGCACGCTCGGGAGGCGGTGGCAGCAATGAGCTAGCTCAGTTGAGAATGGGTTCGTTTCGATGACCAGACGGTGGCGGTTCCGAAACGTTTGCATCTGGTGCTTTGTCAGGTGCGACGCACGTGTCAAGTGCGTCGCACCTGTACTTCAGTCAGGGACTGAGCCCCCTTGGAGGGCGTACGGCTACGCTGCAGAATCGGTTGTGTTAGCGATTCTTCATGACAACCGCGATAGCGAGCACGATGTAGCCCGCCAATACGAGCATGAACGAGTAGGGCGCTGCAGCCGCGAGGCCGCCGTACTTACCCAAGAGGCCAAGGACCACAAGTGCTACGCTGGCGTAGAAGAAAACATTCGTGGGTGCATTGAGCTTCATCTGATATCACCTCCTTTCTATCCGTTTTGCTTGGGCCGGACCTTGTCCACTGCCCAGGCTAGCGCTTGACCGCGCGGGAGACGAACAACACGACCAGTGCGCCAAGGAACGCAACGACGATGGTAGTGAGGTTAAAGCCGCTGATAGCGCCCGGCGTGTGAAAGAAAGCGCTGGCAAGCCAGCCACCCACCAGCGCGCCGATGACGCCGATGACGATGTCGCCGATCAGGCCAAAGCCCGATCCTTTCATGACCTGGCCCGCCAACCAACCGGCAATTGCACCGACAACAATCCACGTTAACAGTCCCATCTTGGCTACCTCCTTAATATGATTGGTTCTTTCGGCACCAGGGACCAATTGTTCACTGGCTGCTCACATCAACTCCGCATCAGATTGGGTCGATGTATCCCTCCTTTCTGCCCCGATTCGATCCAGTCTTGCCATGCCGCATCACAGTGATGGTGCATGAGATGACTCGCCAATATCCCGACAATCTTACCCGAACGACTTGAATGATACGGAATGGCAGATAATCGCACAATACCCAGCCGCCAGTCGCAACGACTAGCCGCCCAACATATACTTATACGGAAGCTCTCTGCATAAGAAGCGATAATTTGCATATTCCAGAAATCTTCTGTATAGTGTCTCCCCCAGGTTCCTTTGCAGTACCAATTGACATTGTATCAGAGTTCCACTCCTTGAGCAAATCCAGATTTCCGGAGATTCGCATGACACAACGACCCAAAAAGCTGCTCAACCAGGCCTGCACCCTCACTTACCTCCCCGCTTAGCTCGGTTGAAGTAGAGGCCCTTCCCTCTCACCGAGTTGTGTTGTCTCGATGGTGATCAGTACTACACCTGCACCCACCGCAGGTGCGGTGTGGCCTCCTCCGACTTCTCATCCGGCTTTCCCCTGGACTTCACTTCTTCAGCTTATACCAGCGGTTACGACGGGTGTAGACCACCGACCAGGTGAGACCTCCCCTGTTCCGCACCTGCACTTGCAGCGCAGGTGCAAGTGTCACCTGCTTTCACCACATCCCGTTCCCTCTACGCCGGGGAGTTCTTCGGCGTTGCCTTTCCAGGTTCTTCACGCCTTCCGTGGCCTTCGCTCTCGCTGACAAGCTCGGCTCTCCCTGGTTCCCCTTCCGGGGCTAACCTTTCGACGCTGCAGGATTCACTTTGTGTTGCGGGCTGCGGCTTTGCTCTCCTTTCTCAGGAGGTTACAACGCTTCCCTGGCCTGACCGCCAGGACAGGCAGCACCATCAGTCACCCGATAGCACTGGGAGCCTGCTACGTGGCCTCCTGGCAGTTACCACGGTCGGACTCTCACCGGTTAGCAGATGACAGCTTTTCAGGACACACCAGCGCCTTGTTAGGCATTAGATTCTGCACCAAACATATTTCCTCTTGAGACTCTTATGAAACCTCATTTCGCCTTTTGCATTATTAGAGCAACAGACGTCATAACATACTCCCCTGATTGAAGTTTGAGATGGACATCATGTTTGTAGGGAGGAACGTCAATAAATGTATCACCAGTTAAAGATCCTGCCGAAAAATCCATATCAATGCCGTGCCCTTCTTTCCGTATATTGCGGATTATTCTTTCAATATCTTGACGCCGGTACAGCACCGTGTTACCACTAACAACTGTGGAGCTATTTGAAGAGAAATTGTATTCTGTTGTGTGTACAGCAAACCCTCCTGGTTTAAGGCAATTCATGGCATCATAGATAAACTCCTCTCCACGGCTGAGTGATCCAAGGTGCTCCAGAGCACATGAAGACCAAATAAAATCAAAATCGCTCATGTCATTGGGGATATCATTCATGTCTACATGCCGGAAAGTACAGTTCTTGTTGAATAACTCATCCGAACACAACTTGCGTGAATTTAGAGATTCAACACCTGATGCATGTTGATTTGTGTTAACCCAGTCCCGTTCTTTTGCGATATCAGTGAATAAATCTGTCGCACAAATAGAGACTCCTAAACTACAGAACAGCGAAGACAAAGGCTCTGTTCCAACACCAAAACCCAATCCCGAAACACCTGGTTGAAGGAGTTTTCGTTCGTACAGTGCCTGGGTGATAAAGCACCATTCCCATACTTTACGGTGCAGATGTCCGCGTGCTTCACCAAGGCGCTCAGCCCAATCTTGAAAAGGTTTTGACTCAAGTTGTTCTTGTGTGCATATCCGGGATTTTAACAAAATTACTGCTTTTTCATTCATATTACGTACCTCTTTAATCGTAGAAGAGCTTCCCCCCGTCAAGCTGCAAGTGGTCGCTTATCGTCACCACCGTTACGTCTGCCCGGGATGCGAGTCCGTTGTGGAGGCCGGTCCTCACCCGCAGGAGCCGAAGCACGGCCGACTCGGAGCTGAGCCGCCAGGCGGCTGGCCCAGTGATGCCAAACTTGAACCAAAGCGCATCAAACCCGGCGCATACCTCAAGGCAGACTCTCGATAGCCTGGTCGGCTCCAGCGACTTGTTAGGCCGATTCCTATGTGAATTTACCCGTTACCCTGCATTTCTCACCTCATCTTACCTCCCGCTAGCTATTCCCACCGGAAAAAGCGGGCAGCCAGGGCAGTACATACCAACAGAACACCTGCGAGAACAGCAGTCTCAAGCAAGTGCTCTCCCCAGGCATCCCCGAACCAAAGCCCGCGCAGCAGCCTGACCACATAGGTGAGTGGCAAAAAGTCGGCTATGCGCTCGATCGTCTCCGGCATCACCTCAAGAGGTATGCTCGCCCCAGAGAGGAACATCATCGGGTAAAAGATCACCATTCCAACCACCTGCGCAGTACGCGCCCCTGGGGCCAGACCGGCGATCAAGTAACCGATGGAGAACATGGCCAGTCCGCCGAAAGCCACGGCCAGAATCACCGCCACCACTTGCCCCTCGAATTGCACGCGGTAAAGCAGCCAACCGATAATCACCAAGCCCATCATGCCAAGTAAAGTAGTGACCAAATTGGCTACTATATCAGCCAGAATGTAGGTCAAGGGTCGCATGGGTGTGGCCTGGAAGCGGCGCAAAACCCCGGACTCGCGGTAACCGCTGATGGTGATCGGAACGCCCAGGAGACCCACCGTGCCCAAGATCATGGCCGTGTAGCCCGGCATAGCGACATCCATCGAACCATAGCCACCAAACATTGGCGAAGGATCGTTGCCGTACATGGCTCCGAAAAGGACGACCATCAAGGGCGGGAAAGCCAGAGTGAAAAAGGTTGCGATTGGCTCCCGCAAGTAGAGTTTGAGATTTACCAAAGTGAGTTTGCTAAAGCCTCTCATGTCACTACTCCCGCATCTCTTGGCCGGTAAGGCTCAAAAAGACATCTTCGAGATTCGGTTGCTCCGTTCGCAGGTCGAGGAAATCTACCTCGGCATCCTCCAAGGCACTGACCACCGAACTGGCGAATCGCTCGCCGTGACCGTAAACAACCACCCGCTCGCCGAACTGCTCAACGCGCCGGACCTGAGGTAGGTCTGCCAGTGCCGGAGGCGCTTGGTTTTCCGGCAGGGTAAAGACCAACCGATTCTCAGCCCCCAGAGATCCGATCATCGCTTCGGGCGTATCCAGGGCCACGATCTGTCCGCGGTCTATGATCAATACCCGATCGCATAATCGCTGGGCTTCCTCCATAAAGTGCGTGGTGAAAAATACCGTGCAGCCTTGCTCTCGGATCTGCCTCACCAAGTCCCACATTGAGCGGCGGGCTTGGGGGTCAAGGCCTGTCGTAAGCTCATCAAAGAAGACAACTTCTGGTTTGTTGATCAGGGCCAGCGCGATAAACAGACGTTGTTTCTGACCACCGGAGAGCTTCTCGAAGGCCGAAGAGCGCTTCGCGGTCAATCCCAGAATGTCGAGCAACTCCTCAGCATCAGCCCGACGCTTGTAAAAGGAAGCGAACAGATCC
This sequence comes from uncultured Anaerolineales bacterium, assembly GCA_964478075.1. GTDB lineage: Bacteria > Chloroflexota > Anaerolineae > UBA2200 > UBA2200 > DAOUEX01. Next base: position 27,777 of record CAYZGO010000030.1, read on the forward strand.
AACGCTTCTGCCACGCGCAATCGCCGTGGCAGGGCGGATTCTTGTAGTTGGATGCCGATATGATTGGCGATGGCACGTCTCTTCTCAAGAGGATCCATCCCCAGCAACTGTACGCTTCCATCGTCCGGTTGGCGCAGACCCTCGATGCACTCGATAGTGGTCGTCTTTCCTGCGCCGTTCGGGCCCACCATGCCAAATATCTCCCCTTCGTCAACCTCGAAAGAGATATCGTCAACAGCAACGAGAGTCCCGTAGGTCTTGCGCAAGTTCCTTACTTCAATCACAGATGACATACTCACCTCCGTCCCCTTGTCTTGTTCCATTTCCTCCTGTAGGCAATGAATCCGCCTAACGGCCTCGAGCTCAGCTGCCCGGCGGCTCAGGCAACGGTCGACCCATTCTCGCGCAACTCGGCGGGCAAGACACGCTCCAACTTTCCACACGCCAGCCGGGTCAGCTGCAGCGAGTTGTTGCGCGCCACGAGATCTGCCGCATCGCTGGCTAGCTCGGCGTGGGCCCAAACGCAGCCATCATCCATAGTAGGCTGTGCGCCACATAGGGTGCAACCAGGCTGCGCCCGCGACCTCGTAAGGCTCCAAGGACCAGCCCGGACACGAAGGCGGAGCCGAAGTACATCAGGTTCGTCGTGTAGCCCAGGTGTGCCACAGAAAACAGGGCCGCCTGGACAGCGATTGCCACCTGGAGTGGTAGCCGCTTCGCAAGCAACGGTTGCAGGTACCCTCGGAACAGATTCTCCTCCACCCACGCCGCCACCCCAAACGCAAAGAACGCAACCAGCAGCAGGCGCCCCACACTTGGGCTCACGTAGTCAGGCCGCGCTGTGGCTCCCCCAGCGAGAGACCAAACGAGCACGTTGGCGGATATGACCACGAACCCCAGAACTCCCCAAGCTGCCGCCTTGGCTAATCCCTCGCGTTGCCAGCCGAGTTCGCGCCAAGGCGTCCCCGTCAGCCGGACGACACATCCGCCGATTAGGCCCACGGACATGACCACGAAGGAGCCCAACGTGAACAGAACAAAGGGAAGGGTTTCCTGGAAGTCCGTTGATCCGAACCAGTATTGCCAGAGACGGGTTTGAATTGCCCGCAGCAGCGCAAGCGCTAGGACTAGCGCCAGAGCTTGTGCAATCGAGTTTGCCCAAGGGCGTGCTCCACCATCCTTCGTTTGAGTGCACACCCTCTAGCCCTCCTCATTTGACGAGCAGCAATAGTGGCGCCCAACTTGTTATTATATGGACACTTGTCCACCTAGTCACCCGACTTGGGATACTAGGTAGATATCTTTCCACTTAAATCGCTGTTTGGCATACTAGGTAGACGTTCTTCCATATAGCTACCCCTTTGGGTATATTATGCAGAAATCTCGTCCGTCTAGCAAACTTGCCACAACGGGACAGCACAGGTATAATAGAAACTTCATCAAGCCTGATACATTATGTGCCAATAGGCCAGAATGCAAAACCAAACCGCAGACCAGAACATGAGCAAACGTCCCAAGAAGCTGCTCGACCAGGCCTGCACCGTCACTTACCTCCCCGCTTAGCTCGGTTGAAGTAGAGGCCCTTCCCTCTCACCGAGTTGTGTTGTCTCGATGGTGATCAGTACTACACCTGCACCCACCGCAGGTGCGGTGTGGCCTCCTCCGACTTCTCAACCGGCTCCCCCCTGGACTTCGCTTCTTCAGCTTATACCAGCGGTTACGATGGATGTGGGCCACCGACGGGATGAGCCCCCTCCTGTTCCGCACCTGCACTTGCAGCGCAGGTGCAAGTGTCACCTACTTTCACAGCATCCCGCTCCCCCTACGCCGGAGGGTCCTTCACGGCTGCATTCCAGGTTCTACACTGCTTCCATGGCCTTCGTTGTCGCTGAGCGACTCGGCTCCCTCTAGGTCCCTTCCCAGGGCTAACATCTCGACGCTGCAGGCGTGTCCTGAGCCTGTCGAAGGGATTCACTTCATCTTACGGGCTGCTGTTTTGCACTCCTTTCTCAGGAGCATACTCCGCTTCCCTGGCCTGACCGCCAGGACAGGCAGCACAACCGGTCACCCGGAATCACTGGGACCCTGCTACGTGGCCTCCTGGTAGTTACCACGGTCGGACTCTCACCGACTAGCAGACGACAGCTTTACAGGGCACGCCAGCCGCTTCTTATGCAGCCACGTCTTTCAGAGCTGCCTTCTGCCCCTCGCTTCAGGCTCGCAGGACAGTGCCCTTCTCCATGTTCGCGACCTGCTCCAATGTCACATCGAAGCCCGCCTCATCCAAGAACGCGTGAAAGCAGCTAGGCCCTGTGCCGTGGTAGCCGGCTTTCATCATACTTATGTCCACGCGTCCAGAGTGTTTGCCAACAACTATCTTCTCCCCGTCCGAGAACACTAGCTCAATGTGACACGGATGATGCCCCGACACACAGCGAACCTCCACAAGATCCCCATGCTTCGCTATCAGCTGTCGGGCTAGTTGACGCATTTGGTCCTCATATGCCACAGCCTTCCTCCTTTCTCTTACTTAGAATTGACTGCTCCTTCCAACGTGGCCGCAATCGCGGTAGGACTGCCAGTTGCCCGACAGCCCCCGCACAGATCCCGGCGTGCGGCTGCGCAGCGTCTCGCACCGGGCTCTTCAGGAGTACTCGCTTCCGCACTCGGGCCTAAGCCAACGAAGTTGCCTTTCTCGTCCTGGGTCGTCCAACGATCCGTGGTTGCTCTACCTCGAAATGCTCTAAAAGCTCGGCATAGCCTCGCCAGTTGTAACTACAGCGCTGGCTGCGCCGGTTAAGCCACTTCCAAAGTATCCGTATGGCCTGATTGAAGAACTGTTTCAAGCTGGCGTAGTTCCCGATCACCCCATGGTAGTTGTAGTACCCACGTAGCTTGGCATTCAGTTGCTTGAACAGCACGTCCAGCCGCAAGTTTCGATTCTCCTTACACCAGGCGCTGAAGTTCTTCAGCGAGTTTCGCAACTTCCGGCGAGAGGTTCGGCGCTTGAGGTGAGGCTTCCCCCTTCGATCCTGCCCCCAGCGAAACTCGAAACCCAGAAAGTCGAAACTGGTTTCCCCTGCCTGCCGATGCCGACTAAACGGGATAATCCGTGTCTTCTCTGCCGACAGTTCCTGCCCGAACTTCCCTAGCCGCTTGCCTAGCACCTTGTAGAATCGCTCCGCGTCTTCCTGGTGCTGGAACGCGCACACGAAATCGTCCGCGTATCGGATCAGGCACGCTTCGCCTCTACAGTGCTTCTTTCCTCTTTATGTTGTTCGAGTTTAGAACGGACCTTGGATTACAAAGCTGCCGCCTAACGACCAGCTTAACCGGCTGTCTTTGAAGCGCCAGCGAAAAAGCCAGTCCGAGTTCAAGCTGTTGTTATACATCCCTTCCAATTCATCTCTTTATGTCTTGCTCTATATAAGCCTTGAAATGATGCCGGAAATCATGTGTCCCCAAGTAGTGTCTGAGTGCCTCAATTTGATAGGAATATGCCATTAAGCCCACAGTAGTGAAACCTACTAAAGCCCTGTACAAGACCACCCAGTCCTGTGAATTTCGTTCTTTGATGTCGAATTCTCGAACGTACGGACCGAGTTTATTGAGGCGGTTTTTAGGTAAATGAGTGAACTCGCATAGGTTGAGATTATGTGCAAAATCGTTTCGAATCTGCCTAATCAGATCGCAGGAGTTTAGGATCTTCCGGGGAATTAGGTGCAGTGCTTTTGCTATCTTGATCTTGAGAGAGAAGGTTACGTCCGTATCGTCTTTGAGACTGTCGTAATCTGAAATAAACCCTTGCAGCAATGCATCCAGTGCTGTTTCGATGCACAGCGCTCCCACAAGCGCGAGCAAGCGTTGATCATTTATATCCTTGTAGTGCTTCCATAATTCGTCAAGACGCTTCTGCAGACGGTCTTCTTTGTCGGCAATTAGCCATGACTTCAGGTGCCAGAAAAGTGTTTCATTATCTGCACCTTCAATATTAAGTATTTCTTCAGGTTTGGGCTGATATTTCGTGGTCAAAACCACTCCATTGATAGGGCAAAAGACAGATATGCATAACGGCCCCGAGTTCACCCGCCGCCGGGTTTCGCAGTGACACCACCCACAAACCGAAACGCTACACAACCAAGACAGGCATCAATAAAGCCCTGGATTAGGGGGTCGGCTTCATGCGCTTGTTAGGCGCCATTGTCCAACTGAGAAAGAGAAACCGCCTCAACGAGTTTACCGTTTAGGTAAAGGTTGAGTTCTGGGGCTTTCCACGTAATCGCCACGAACAATCCGCGGGCCTCACATTCTGGGATCAGATGTCTGAAGTCGAAATGCTGACCTAAAGGACCAGAAAGCTCTAGCTCGATCGTCTTGTCAGGGTGCTTGATCGCCTTGACTGCAACTCCAGGGCGTTTGACGGTCGCGAAGTGGTAGGACTCGCTGTTTGTGGTCCAGTCTTCATGCTCATGACGCAACCAAAAGGTGATACTCCCTTCGCTTTGGATACCCATCGTTCCTTCTCCGACCGCTGCAGGCGAATCGACATAGCACTCACACGTGTCTAATCATCAGGAAATGCGCCCTGTTGTTCCAAGTCATCTTTGTATATCCAAATCCCATACGCGTCGGGCGGGAGTTCTAGAATTTCGAGCAAGTCTTTGGGTGACAGTAGTCGCTCATATAGAAGCACGAACCCTCCGGTAAGCAGATCCTCATGATCGTTTGTGATTACTTCTCGTGTCAATTCGCGTGCATGAACCCAGCCGACGTCGCACGGTACGCCACTATCCTGAGGCGTCCCGTTCACTATAGCATGCGCTTGCCTCGCTCGAGAGCAATAGGAGAATGCAAAGCCCGCGTCTGTGTTGAGTTTCCAACAGGGAGGATAATGCGCATGAATCTCTTGCCTGCTTTCTCCTCTCTTTCGGACATCGAAAGCCATAGACTGTGGTCCAACCAGGCAGTGGATTTCCACCCCACTGACATACGATTGGAACTTGTACAAAGGAACCTTGACTCCCAACTGCTCCTTTAATCCGAGACGAATTACTATTGTCAAGTCACCGTAGCCACCAAGACGCTCTGTCCGGACAAACCCTAATTCTTGCTCGGCTCTTTCAAGTATCCGCTCTCCAATCTCCAGTGTTAACTCAGCGTCCAGCGTGACGATTGGAATGTAAGACCTAAACCTACCCATGAAGATCTCTCCTAACTCGACAAGGGAAGGTTCTACACCTTCATCTTCATGAGCAGATCCCATTTGTTCGGCAATAGCTTTGATGAGATACTCATGAGTCAAGCCTTTTCCTGATACAAATATAGCCTCATGTTCTTTGATTATTCTGCGCAAAGAGTAGTTATTTGGAGGAAGACTTGGATCACCTAATCCACCACGCTGAATCGGTACAACAGCAAAAACAAGTCCCTTGGCATGAGGGTGATCTGTATCCACGTTTCCGGCAAGGTGCAGGTAGACGCTATCGGACACAGTGAGCTCATCTGCTAATCGCCATAGCAATCCCTCCGTCTCACTGGAAACGCAAACTAACACACGGAGCTCAGCTGAAAGAATCTTTAGGTGAGCTTCCCCCTCAGCGAGACGGTGCAAATGCTCTCTCAGAAGAAAAAGGTGATCGTCTAGATCTGATAGCTTACGAGCAAGTGTTTTCGGAATCCGGTTTCGTCTCTGCATTTAGCGTTTTTCCCCATTACTGGTGGGCGCCTAACTTGTTATTATCTGGACATCTGTCGACCTAGTCACCCGATTTGGGATACTAGGTAGATATCTTTCCACTTAAATCGCTGTTTGCCATACTAGGTAGACGTTCTTCCATATAGCTACCCCTTTGGCTATATTATGCAGAAATCTCGTCCGTCTAGCAAACGCGTTGCCTCATCGTAAAACCTAACCGAAGGCGTATCGTTGCCTCAATATGAAA
>CAYZGO010000031.1:0-33183 GCA_964478075.1 uncultured Anaerolineales bacterium
TGGCCCTGGAATCTGGGTCACGCTTCGCCATCCGTGAAGGCGGTCGCACCGTCGGTGCTGGCGTGGTCACCAAGATATTGGAGTAAGAGGAGGTAAGGGCGCCGACTCACAGTCCCGTCAGGCGGGGTGAACGATCGGTCCCCAAAGGTGTATGGCCAAGCGACAGCGAATCAGGATCAAACTCAAAGCATATGATCATCGGCTCTTGGATCAATCGGCGCGACGTATTGTGGAGACGGCAGAGCGAACAGGGGCAGCAGTAATTGGCCCAGTACCTCTGCCCACCAAGATCGAAAAGTTCTGCGTGATACGTTCACCGTTCATAGACAAGGACTCACGCGAGCAATTCGAGATCCGCACCCATAAGCGTCTGATTGACGTACTGGAGCCGAACACAAAGACAGTCGAGACTCTAATGAAGCTCAATCTGCCGGCTGGCGTTGACATCGAGATCAAGATCTAGCCGACGGCCTGATTCCGTTGCGTGCAGATCCCGGGGATCTGCAAAGGGGACTCGACGAAGAGGAGACCATGTGCGTGAAGTCCACGCCGTGGCCCGTCAAAGCTTGGGGTAAACATGGCGACAAGAGAAGGATTGCTAGGACGGAAAATAGGCATGACCCGGATCTTCGATGAACGCGGCGAAGTTGTGCCCGTGACTGTAATCGAAGCAGGGCCCTGTTACATAACTCAAATCAAGTCGGTGGACAAAGACGGCTACAACGCTATCCAGTTGGGATTTGGCGACACGAAGCGGCTCAACAAGCCCAGCCGAGGCCACCTGAAGAACCTGCCGGCCTTGGGTAACCTGCGCGAACTACGCACTGACGACGTGGCGCGCTATCAGGTAGGCCAGGTACTGGACGTAAGCCTGTTTGGGGTCGGCGAATTGGTCGATGTGGTTGGTATTTCGAAAGGGCGTGGTTTTGCCGGTGTGATGAAGCGCCATGGATTCCATGGCGGTCCTAAGACGCACGGGCAATCGGATCGGCATCGTGCTCCCGGCTCCATAGGAGCCGCTACGCCTGGTTGGGTTATTAAGGGCATGCGTATGCCTGGGCACATGGGTGTTGCACGAGTCACTGTGCAGAACTTGCGGGTAGTGATGGTGGATGCAGGGCGCAATCTGCTGGCTGTAAGAGGCGGTGTGCCCGGCGCACCTAAGGGCCTGTTATTCATCAGAAAGGCCGTCAAGCAATAGCCAGCGGGTAAATTGGCTTGGCCATCCACTTTTGAGGAGACTTGAGGATGCGAGTCAGTGTTCGCAATATGGCCGGTGAGACGGTCAACGAAATAGAGTTGCGCGATGACATCTTTGGCCTGGAGCCACATGAGGCGGTCATGCATCAGGCTGTGGTGCGGCAGTTGGCCAATGCACGTTTAGGCACTGCCAGCACCAAGACCAGGGGCAACGTCAGGGGTGGCGGCAGGAAACCGTGGCGGCAGAAAGGCACCGGTCGCGCGCGGCAGGGTAGCATTCGCGCTCCTCAGTGGAAAGGTGGCGGCGTGGTTTTTGGTCCACATCCACGCTCTTATCGCCAGCGCATGCCGCGCAAGATGCGGCGTCTGGCCCTAAAGTCTGCTCTTTCTGCCAAGGCGGCCGAGAATGGCATCGTTTTGCTTGATGACCTGCTCATGGAGGCGCCGAAGACAAAGAACATGTTGGCTGTTCTGGACAGTCTGCAAATTGAGTCGAGTGTTCTGATTCTTCTTCCCGAGCGCGATTTCAATATCGAGAGGTCTGCCAGTAACGTACCCGATGTCAAGACACTGCATGCGAGCAATCTGAACGTTATTGATATCCTGAATTATGATACCCTGATCCTGCCTGTGAAGGCTCTCGCGGTCATCGAGCAGATTCTCGGTTGATGTATTGCCCAGAGATGCATACCGCGGGGCAATGAGGAGAGTCGTATCTATCATGAACCCTTATGAGATCTTGAGACGCCCGATTCTGACGGAAAAGTCCAGTCTGCAATCGGAGCATCTCAATCGCTATACTTTTGAGGTGGACTGTCGCGCCAACAAGCATCAGATCAAGGATGCCGTGGAGCGGGTATTCAATGTGCAAGTCCTGGCTGTGAATGTGATAAACGTCCGTGGCAAACAGCGTCGCTTGGGCAGGATTGTGGGGCGTACCAGGGACTGGAAAAAGGCTATTGTGAGTTTGGCTCCAGGGCAGACCATACAGTTCTTTGAGGGTGTATAGTCTGCTGAGAGGTGTGGGACTGTCTCTGCAGTGGAAGGCCAAGTGCAGGCACTGCGAAGAGCAATCTCCCGAGGATGACATACTATGGCAATTAAAACCTACAAGCCCACTTCGCCCAGTCGACGTGGGATGACCGGGTCTACTTTCGAAGAGATAACTGTTTCTCGACCTGAGCGTTCGCTGCTAGCTCCGTTGCAGAAGAAGGCGGGACGCAATGTTCGTGGGGTCATCACGGTACGACACCAGGGTGGCGGCCACAAGCGGAAGTATCGCCTTATTGATTTCAAGCGTGACAAGATAGGTATACCAGCGCGGGTGGAATCAATCCAATATGACCCTAATCGCTCGGCCCGCATTGCTCTTCTGGTTTACGCTGATGGCGAGAAGCGTTACATTATTGCTCCTTTGGAAGTGAAAGTGAGCCATGTGTTGATGTCTGGTCCATCTGCAGAAATCCGTCCCGGCAATGCCTTACCAATTGAGAGAATCCCACTGGGCACGCTGATTCACAACATCGAGTTGGAGCCAGGTCGAGGTGGGCAGCTGGCGCGTTCAGCGGGCGCATCGGCACAACTGCTGGCGAAGGAAGGTACCTACGCACGAATACGGCTGCCATCAAGCGAGGTGCGGCTTATCCACACCCGTTGTATGGCCACGGTTGGCCAGGTAGGCAATACGGACCATGGCCATATCAAGTTAGGGAAGGCTGGCCGCTCACGGTGGTTGGGCATCCGCCCGGCTACTCGAGGATCGGTTATGAGTCCTCGAGACCACCCGCACGGTGGTGGAGAAGGCAAGACTCCTATCGGTATGCCTTCGCCCAAGAGCCCTTGGGGCAAGCCGACTCTGGGTAAGAAAACACGTCGTCGCAAGCTAACCGAGAAGATGATTGTCCGCCGCCGACAGAAGAAGCGCCGCTAGCACTCGGCGGTCACCGACCATTTGTCTTTGATATGAGGAGTTGAGGACATGTCTAGATCACTCAAGAAGGGGCCCTATGTGGATTCCAAACTGCTGGGGAGGATAGAGGCAATGAACCGCTCGGGCGAGAAGCGCGTTATCAAGACCTGGTCCCGCGCTTCCACCGTCTTCCCGCAGATGGTAGGGCACACGATAGCAGTGCACGATGGAAGACGCCATGTGCCCATCTACATTACTGAGAACATGGTAGGGCACAAGTTGGGGGAGTTCGCTCCCACACGCTACTTCCGCGGGCACAGTGCTAGAGAGAGAATAACCTCCAGGACGTAGTTGCTCTACCTGTGCCCTGGGGTAGCGGGCACATCCGGAGAGCACTTTTAGGGGAGTTGTGACATGGACATTCAAGTTAGGGCTGTGGCGAAGTACATACGTATGTCGCCTCGCAAAGTGAAGCTCGTCGTTGACAGCGTGCGTGGCCAAAGTGTAAATGAAGCCCTGACTATGCTCAGGTACTCAACCAAAGCAGCAGCGAAACCGGTGGCCAAGGTGATAGCGTCGGCAGCAGCTGGTGCCGAAGAGAACTATGGCCTCTCACCGGATGAACTGCATATCGTGCGGATCTCTGCTGATGAGGGCCCCACTCTCAAGCGAGGGCGTATTGGCGCAAGGGGCCGTTTCAAGCCGATTCTGAAGCGGTCTACGCATATCACGGTGGTGTTGGGGAGACTGGAAGAGACTGCGCAATGATGTATTGTACTCAGTGGCTAATCAGATTAAGGAGGTGGTGGTGGGGCGAAAGGTACACCCCTTAGGCTTTAGGCTCGGCTACAATAAGGATTGGTACGCTCGCTGGTACGCTGAAGGCAAGCTCTACACGGACTTGCTGCACGAGGATCTGGCTATTCGGCGCATGATTCGCCGGAACCTTGCGCGTGCAGCCATATCAAGAGTGGAGATCGAACGTTTCCCCAAGCGGATCAGGCTCACTATTCACTCTGCTAAACCGGGTATTGTCATTGGGCGCAAAGGAGCCAATGTCAATCTCCTGCGTGGAGAGTTGGAGAGGTTGACAAAGAAAAAGGTGCGGGTGGAAGTCGAGGAAGTTGAGAGGCCCGAGCTGGACGCAGTACTGGTGGCCGAAAGCATTGCTGAGCAGTTGAAAAGGCGCATATCTCACAAGCGTGCCATGAAGCAGGCTGTTGCACGTGCCATGCGCGCGGGTGCTAAGGGTATCAAGATAGCATGCAGCGGGCGGCTATTTGGCGCTGAGATGGCCCGCCGTGAGTGGGTGCGCGAAGGTCGTGTACCTTTGCACACACTGCGTGCCGACATTGACTACGCTGTCAGGGAGGCCCTGGTCACGCTGGGACGAATTGGCGTCAAAGTTTGGATCTATCGCGGGGATCTGTTGCCAAAGGGCACAGAGAGGGAAGCGCCGCATCATTGAACAAAGCCTAAGGCTAAGCACTAGGTCACCATTCTCGTTCGGGGGATTTCGTCATGTTGATGCCCAAAAGGGTCAAATATCGCAAGGCTCATCGTGGTCGCATGAAAGGGCGTGCAACCCGAGGTAATACCGTGGCTTTTGGCGAATACGGTTTACAGGCGCTTGAGCCACACTGGATAACAAGCCGGCAGATAGAAGCCGCACGGCGGGCGATTGTGCGCTACGTGAGACGCGGTGGCAAGTTGTGGATACGCATCTTCCCTGACAAGCCAGTGACGGCCAAGGCTGCAGAGACGCGCATGGGTGGCGGTAAGGGGGCGTTGTCTCATTGGGTTGCTGTGGTCAAGCCTGGTCGAATCCTGTTCGAGATCGCTGGCGTGCGTGAAGAGGCTGCTCGGGAGGCTTTTCGCCTGGCTGGAAGTAAGCTGCCCATTCATACGCAATTCGTCAGCAGGGAAGACTTTGGTGTGGGGGGTGAGGCATCGTGATACCAGTGAGAGAATTACGAGCGATGACCGACGCCGAATTGCAGCAAAAGTTACAGGAGGCGTATCAGGAGCTTTTCAACTTGCGTTTCCGACTGGTGACAAAGCAGGTTGAAGACACCAGCCGCATCCGCGTAGTGCGGCATGATATCGCGCGTGTCAAGACAATTGTGCGTGAGCGGGAGCTGCAGGCGGAACAGGGGGGCAAGGCAGATGAGAGGGCGACGTAAAAGAATGGTCGGGCGAGTCGTTAGTAGCAGGATGGACAAAACCGTTGTCGTCGCCGTAGAAACGCGCAAGCGTCACCGCCTGTATGGGAAGGTTATCAGAAGCGTCAAACGGTACAAAGCTCATGACGAGGACAACGCTAGCCACACGGGTGATCTGGTGCGCATTGAGGGAACCAGGCCTTTGAGCAAGGAGAAGCGCTGGATCGTAGTTGAGATACTGGGGAAGGCCAAATGATTCAAGCGTTGACCAGACTGAGAATCGCCGATAATACGGGTGCACGGGAAATCATGTGCATCAAGGTGTTGGGAGGCACGCGCAGGCGCTATGCCTATGTGGGTGATGTTATTGTGGCTTCCGTCAAGGTGTCAAGGCCTGGCAGTGTGGTGAAGAAGGGTGAGGTTGTGCGCGCAGTCATCGTACGCACGGCTAAGGAGTACGGTCGCCCGGACGGGACGTATGTCCGCTTTGACGAGAATGCAGCCGTGATCCTGGACGATGAGCAGAATCCCAAGGGCACGCGCATATTCGGGCCTGTAGCCCGCGAATTACGCGATAAAGGTTTCATGAAGATTGTTTCCCTGTCACCGGAGGTTGTGTGACACTCCGAGGGGTGTTATACCTGTACCCTGGCCGGGTGTTTCCTACGAGTATTTCTGGACCGAGGTTAGTGAACGATGAAGATCAGAAAAGGCGATACTGTTGAAGTGATATCAGGAGATGACAAAGGCTTGAGAGGAACCGTGCACCGTGTCATCCTGGGTCGTGAGACCCTGCGTCGCCTGGGGAGAAAAGGAAAACGCCGTGCACGGCCAGACCACAATCGTGATCGTATAGTGGTCTCTGGCATTAACCTTGTCAAGAAGCACCAACGAGGCACCGGTGATGTGCGCACCCAAGTCGGCATTATTGAGCGCGAAGCACCAATCCATATTTCTGACGTGGCGCTGCTGTGCCCGCACTGCAAAAGGCCCGCCAAGGTAGGTTACCAAATACTGGAGACCGGTGTTAGGCTCCGAGTCTGTAAGCGCTGCCATCAGACCATTGACTAGTTGGCTGCTGAGGAGAGCAGGGGAATGTCAAGAATGCCGAGACTAAAAGAGCGCTTCTTGTCTGAAGTCATTCAGGCCATGCAGCGCGAGTTTGGCTACCAGAACGTCATGCAGGTGCCACGGCTGGTCAAGGTTGTGGTTAATGTTGGGTTAGGAGAAGCCTTAGAGAACGTGAAGGCTCTCGATGCGGCGGCTGGGGACATTGCCACCATTACTGGACAGAGACCGATCATTACGAGGGCCAAGAAGTCTATAGCCACATTCAGGTTGCGAGCTGGCAATCCCATCGGTGTGAAGGTCACCCTACGTGGGAAACGGATGTACGATTTCTTGGACCGCCTGTTCAGTATTGCGCTGCCGCGTACGCGGGACTTCCGTGGCGTTTCTCCGGATTCTTTCGATGGCCGGGGAAACTATACCCTGGCGCTGCGTGAGCAGCTTGTCTGGCCGGAGGTTGATTACGATACGATAGACAAGGTTCGTGGTATGGAGATCACTATCGTCACCACAGCCAAGACTGATGATGAAGGTCGCCATCTGTTGCAGTTGTTGGGCATGCCCTTCAGAAGGGCTTAGACAATATCGCGATTGTGAGCATTGCAAGGGAGAGTACATTTGGCTAAAAAGTCAATGATAGCACGCGAAAAACGACGCAAGTATGAGGTACGCGTTCGCAACCGCTGCCAGAGGTGTGGTCGTCCGCGTGGTTACATGAGGCGATTCAAACTATGCCGAATTTGCTTCCGCGAACTGGCGCTGAAGGGCGAGCTCCCAGGAGTTATCAAGTCCAGTTGGTGATGAGTGTGCAGGTTCCCGGATTCCGCCTTGAATTCGAGGGACGTTGAGCACATCCTAAGGGAGAGTTCTTATGACCGTAACCGATCCTGTTGCCGATATGCTGACGCGGATTAGAAATGCACTGGCTGCTCAGCATCGCTATGTTGTTGTCCCATCTTCGAAGTTGAAGCGTGAACTGGCTCGTGTGCTCAAGGAAGAGGGCTACATCGGGCATTACGATGTGACCAGGGATCGCCCTCAGCCTATGATCCGTATACGGCTCAAGTATACTGAGGACAACAAGCCTGTATTGTCTAGCCTGCAAAGGGTTAGCAAACCTGGTCGGCGCGTGTACGCCGGGCGACAAGACATTCCTTTGGTCCTGAGCGGGATGGGTATTGCCGTGCTCTCTACCCCGCGTGGAGTCATGACCGGCAAGAAGGCGCATCGGTTGGGGGTCGGGGGCGAAATACTTTGTCACATCTGGTAGACTGGCAGGTACGTGCCGGGGCTGTCCGCAGAAAGGCGTGTTTGTTTGCCGTTGAGCAAGCTGGAGGTTGAGGAGTGTCACGCATAGGTTGCTTACCCATATCACTCCCAGAGGGAGTCCGGGTGGAGATTGATGGCCATCACGTCACGGTCGAAGGTCCGAAAGGGGAGCTTGGTCGCGATTTCGATCCACGGATAGAGATTGCGCTACAGGACAATCAACTGCTTGTTAGCCGCTCCAGCGACCATCGCACGGTACGGTCGTTGCACGGGCTGACTCGCGCTTTGCTGGCTAACATGGTGGAGGGAGTCACCGCCGGGTTTCACAAGTCACTGGAGATCGTTGGTGTTGGCTATCGAGCTGAGCTTGAGGACAACGACTTGGTACTGCGAGTGGGGTATTCGCATCCAGTCAGGTACGCTCCTCCTGAAGGGATTACACTCGTGGTGGAAAGAGGCAACCGTATTATCCATGTCAATGGCATGGACAAGGCGTTGGTTGGCGACGTCGCGGCCAAGATCAGGGCTGTGCGCAAGCCGGAGCCCTACAAGGGGAAGGGCATTCGTTATCTTGGGGAGCATGTCCGACGCAAGGCTGGCAAGGCTGGAAGGGTAATTGGGATCTGAACTGCTCCCTAGAAGGGCGGGGGTTAGGAATGGGTCAACCGAAGAGTACAGAGTGGGCGCGCAAGAGGAGGCACAGAAGGGTACGCATGCGCGTGCATGGCACAGTGCAACGTCCTCGCTTGAACGTCTTTCGTAGCCTGCGGCACGTATATGCCCAGCTTATTGATGATACTGTCGGCCATACCATGGTCTCGGCCTCCACTTTGGATGTTCCTCAGCAACTTGGTGGTCTAAGCAAGGTGGACCAGGCCAGGTTGGTGGGGGGAGTGTTGGCAGAACGCGCTCTGGAAAAGGGTGTGAAGCAGGTTGTCTTCGACCGTGGTGGATACAAGTATCACGGACGTGTTAAAGCGCTTGCTGAAGGTGCCCGGGCTAAGGGCCTGCAGTTCTAATCTCGCTTGGGCCAAGGACGAATCACAGCAGGCCAAGTTCGAAAGAGAGGGATCAATGACGGGCGGTTTTAAGCGCGAATTTGAAGAGTCCGAGGAAGTATTGGAGGAGCGTGTCGTACGCATAGATCGTGTGGCCAAAGTAGTCAAAGGTGGCCGACGCTTTGGATTTCGAGTACTCGTCGCTGTTGGCGATGGTCAGGGCAATGTAGGTGTCGGTCTGGGCAGAGCTCGTGGAGTTCCTGATGCCATTCGCAAGGGCATTGAGCGGGCCAAGAAGAACATGGTGAGGATACCATTAGCTGGCACCACAATTCCACACAAGGTTGTGGCCAAGTTCGGTGCAGCAAAAGTCCTGCTCAAACCGGCTTCGCCTGGTACTGGTGTGATTGCAGGCAGCGGTATGCGTATCATTCTGGAAGTGGCAGGGGTTAGGGACATTCTTGGCAAGTCCCTGGGCAGTGCGAACGTGCTAAATGTCGTGTATGCGACAATGCGCGGGTTGCAGCAACTCAAGGATATCGAGTTAGAGGCACAGTGGCGCGGCAAGACCGTGGCCGACCTCAGCGCGCCTTGGAAGAAGAAGGATGCCTAGAAAAAGGAAGGTCGCCAAGAAGTTGCGCATAACCTATGTCAAGAGCTCTATTGGCTACTCACGGCGACAGAAAAGCACCATTCGCGCCCTGGGGCTCAAGCGTCTGGGCGATATAGTTGAGCATGAGGACACGACCGTCGTGCGCGGAATGGTACACAAAGTGAGACACCTGGTACAGGTGGAGGGCATGGAAGCCTAAGGGCGTTGTGAGGAGAGGCAGGGATGAAACTACACGAATTGCGCCCTTCCAAAGGGGCTCGGAAAGATGGAAAGCGGGTGGGTCGGGGCACCGCCTCGGGACATGGCAAGACCGCCGGACGTGGGACCAAGGGGCAGAACGCGCGCTCTGGTGGGGGAGTCCGTCCCTACTTTGAAGGTGGGCAGTTGCCGTTGGTGCGACGTCTTCCCCAGAAGCGCGGCTTCACTAACATCTTCAGGGTGGAATACAGCGTGGTAAACCTTGATCGCTTGGCCGGCTTTCGCAAGGGCAGTAAAGTTGGCCCTGAGAAACTGGCAGAGGCTGGCATCATCAGGTCTTCCAGGGAACGAGTCAAGATACTGGGACGGGGTGAGTTGAAGCGAGCGCTGACCATCGCGGCACACAAGTTCTCAGCCAGCGCCAGGGAAAAGATTGGGGCGGTAGGTGGTACTGTTGTGGAGTTGGAATAGCATAGCGTTGAACCGTTTCTTGCCAGATATGGAGGAATAATGCTACGAGCCATATCTAATGCTTTTAGGCTGCCCGACCTGCGCCGAAAGCTGATCTTCACCTTGTTCATCCTAGTGATCTTTCGGCTGGCGGCGCACGTGCCGGTGCCTGGCATTGATCCCGAGAGTTTGCGCAAGCTATTTGAGGCCAGTCAGTTGCTGGGCCTGCTGGATATGTTCTCGGGCGGAGCTATGTCCAATTTCTCGGTGATGGCTATGGGTGTCTATCCCTACATCACGGCTAATATCATTCTGCAGTTGTTGCAGCCGATTATTCCTGCGCTCGAAGAGCTGGGCAAGGAAGGTGAGGCTGGCCGCAGTAAACTCAACCAATACACACTCCTGCTGACCATCCCGTTGGCTGCGTTGCATGGTTTCGGTCAGGCCACTATCCTGCAGCGTGGTGGTGCTCTTGCCAACTTTGGGTTGGCCCCTGCCACGCTGTTGCCTACACTGGCCACACTGGCTACACTAGCAGCGGGAACCATGTTCGCCATCTGGCTGGGTGAGTTGATTGATGCGCAGGGTATCGGCAGCGGCATGTCGCTGATCATCTTCAGCGGCATCGTATCGGACATTCCCGGGCGTGTGGGGGCGCTCATTCTGGGCAATCTCCCAGGGCTAGTAATCTTTGCTCTGATCACTGTCATAACGATTGTAGGTATCATCTTTGTGCAAGAGGGACAGCGGCGCATCCCTGTACAGTACGCCAAGCGAATACGCGGTACCAAGATCTACGGCGGGCAGAGCACGCACATTCCCTTGCAGGTGAACTCGGCGGGTATGCTCCCACTTATCTTTTCTGTCTCAATCATGCTTTTGCCGGGTGTGGCGGCCAGCTACTTTGTCGAATCGGAGGTAGCCTGGCTGGCCCGCATTGCAGGGAGTGTTTCCTGGATATTCGATTCCAATGGGATCCTTTATTGGATATTGTACTTTGCTCTGGTCATAGCCTTCACCTATTTCTACACGACCATTATCTTTGAGCAGCAGAATCTGGGGGAAATGCTGCAGCGGCAAGGAGGTTTTGTCCCTGGTATCCGCCCCGGTAGGCGCACTGCCGAATATCTAGGTGGTGTGCTGCGGCGCATCACCCTGGTAGGCGCCGTTTTCCTGGGCGTAATAGCCATTCTACCCTTCCTGACCCGAGGCGTTGCTGGCACCGGACAGATGATCGTCACAAGCACAGGCTTGCTGATTGTGGTCGGCACGGTTCTGGATACGATGAAGCAACTCGAAGCGCAGTTGTTGATGCGGCACTACGAGGGCTTTATCAAGAGATAGTAGCGAGTTCCGTGGGAAGTAGTTGAGCACGATTGTGCTTCTTGTGCTGCTGGGCGCGCCGGGGGCTGGAAAGGGAACGAGGCTGTGCATCACGTTCTGCACAATCCGCCGCAGGAGGCTGGCAGGTGCGATACGGGCGGCGGCCAACTATGTCAACGAGCGGATGATACGCCGGAGACGCATCGCATGCCAATTATGGAGATGTAGCATGCTACGTCTCTCAATGGCGTATCTGGGTAGTAAGGAGATTGCTAGATGAAAGTCAAACCGTCAGTCAAGCGACGTTGTGCAAAGTGCAAAATCATCAAGCGACGCGGCGTGGTGCGCGTGATCTGTGAAAATCCACGGCACAAGCAACGTCAGGGCTAGTGCTCTAGCCATGATGCTGCCGTGGACGGCTGTACACTCAGAGGAGGACGACAATGGCTAGAATTGCGGGGGTAGACCTGCCTAGAAACAAAAGGGTGGAGATTGGGCTGACCCGTATCTATGGCGTTGGGCTCAGCACAAGTCAGCGCATTCTGCAGCAAACAGGCGTGAACCCAGATACCAGTGCCAACGATCTGACGGAAGGCGAAATCACCCGCATTCGTGTGTTCATTGACAAAGAGTTCAAAGTTGAGGGTGATCTTCGGCGCGAAGTAACGATGAACATCAAACGATTGACGGAGATTGGCTGTTATCGTGGTCTGCGTCATCGTCGGAATCTGCCCGTACGAGGTCAACGAACGCACACGAATGCCCGCACCAAGCGTGGACCACGGAAGACGGTTCCCGGTCGGAAGCGCGTGCGTGCCAAGAAGTAGTGAGTCAGTAAGCTAGCGCACAGCAGGCTTGTGTAGCGACTAGTTGGAGGCAAGATGCCACAGGCGAAGCGAGGAAAGAGAAAGACCGGACGGCGGCGCGAGCGTAAGGTGACGCCGCGTGCTCATGCATATATCCATGCGACATTCAATAACACGATAATCACGTTCACGGATCTGGAGGGCAATGTCATACTCTGGGGAAGCGCGGGGTCTTCCGGCTTCAGGGGGTCTCGCAAGAGCACTCCCTACGCAGCCCAGATTGCAGCGCAGAATACCGCCAAAGAGGCGCGGAACCAGGGCGTGAGAGAGATTGACGTCTACATCAAAGGACCTGGGCCAGGCCGGGAGGCTGCCATACGTTCCATCCAGGCTATGGGACTGAGGGTGCTTTCTATCACAGACATTACGCCTATACCGCACAATGGGTGTCGTCCACCGAAGAAGCGTCGTCTTTAGTTCGTCGGTGGTTGGTCCCACGATACTCATTCCACTCATGAGGGCAGGTGAAAAGGGGACTGGCTACGAGGAGGATTAGTGGCAAGATATACAGGTTCAAAATGCAAGTTATGTCGACGGCAAGGTGAAAAGCTGTTCTTGAAGGGCGAACGTTGTTATTCTCCCAAGTGTGCCTTTGAGCGTCGAGCATATGCTCCGGGTATGCATGGGCGGAGGAGAACCTTTCGTCGCAAAGTCTCGGACTATGGGGTGCAGCTAAGGGAGAAGCAGAAGGCTCGCCGTATCTATGGTGTTCTGGAGCGTCAATTTCGCAGATACTTTCGTCTCGCAGTCAAGCATAAGGGGTTGACAGGTGCCAACTTGTTACAGATTCTGGAGCGGCGCATGGACAATGTCGTTTACCGGCTTGGCTTTGCGAGTTCGCGAGACCAGGCCCGACAGTTGGTTTCCCATGGCCATTTTGATCTGAATGGTAGGAAAGCTAGAATCCCTTCTTTGCTAGTGAAGGCCAATGACGTGATTGCCGTGCGCGAACGCAGCCGGAAAAACCAGTACTTCAAAGACTTGCAAAAGACATTAGAACACGTGACGACGTCAGAGTGGCTCACTCTTGACGCCTCTGGAATGAAAGGTCAGGTGCTGAGTCTGCCATCGCGAGAGCAGATAGACGTGCCCGTAAAAGAGCAGTTGGTCGTGGAGTACTACTCACGTTAGTAAGTATCAGATGCGCACCCGGTCCTTGCTGTTCATGAGGACAACCGGCAAGTTGGGAATAGTGCGCACTGAGGGAGGGTACACAATTGAAGTTTGTTTTGCCCAAAATAGAATGTGAGGCCGCTACGAAGAGCTATGGGCGTTTCAGCATTAGCCCGCTGGAAACTGGCTATGGTGTAACAATCGGCAACGCGCTGCGGCGTGTACTGCTCTCATCCTTGTCTGGGGCGGCAGTGACCTCTCTGCGCGTCAGTGGAGTGCATCACGAGTTCTCAGATATACCTAGTGCCAAGGAAGATATGACTACCCTCATCTTGAACGTGAAGAAGCTGCGGTTGCGTTCTTTTGCTGAGGGTCCCGTTCGGCTGCAGGTCAGTACGAAAGGCAAGTCGGAGATAACAGCCGCCGACATCGAGTGCCCGCCTGACGTGGAGATCATCAATCCAGAATTGCATCTGTTGACGCTCGACTCTTCCGATGAAGAGCTGGATATCGAGTTTATCGTGGAGAGCGGAAGCGGTTATTCCCCTGCCGAGGAGAGGGGAAAGTTGCCCATTGGGCAAATCCCTGTAGATGCCATCTTCAGTCCTATCCTGAAGACTAATTTCTCCGTCGAACGGACCCGGGTTGGTCAAGTGACGGACTATGATCGTCTCGTCATGGAGATTTGGACCGATGGAACTATTGGCCCTGCTGAACCGCTGAGCATAGCGGCGCAAATACTAATTCAGCATTTGAATCCTATGGCTAGCTTCGGCGACCTGCAGCCGGAAGAGATTGAGGAGGAGGAGGCGCCGACGGCTATTCCCAGCCGGGTTTACGATATACCGATAGAGACGCTGGAACTGTCTATGCGTGCCTACAATTGTCTCAAGCGCGCAGGGATTACCCGGATTGGCGAGATTCTGGATAGACTGGCCAAGGGGGAGAACGAATTACTGGCTATTCGTAACTTTGGCCAAAAGTCCTTGGCTGAGTTGCTGACCAAACTGCAAGACAAGGGGTATCTGTCCACAGAGGACGAGACGCCAGAAGAAGAGGACGCTGCCGTCGAAGATGACGAGACCGCGGCAGAGAACAAGTAAACTGTCCGCTTCTGTCTCCAGCTATCATTTGTCATCGAAAGGAGGGCCTCCACCATGAGACACCGTGTGGCAGGCCGACGTCTGAATCGCAGCACTGGCATGCGCCGAGCTTTGTTCCGAAATCTGATCAGCGAGTTGATCCGTCATGAGCGGATCAAAACGACTGCGGCGAAAGCGTGTGCCATCAAAGGCGACGCCGAAAAGATCATAACTCTAGCCAAGCGAGGGGATTTGCATTCCCGACGTCTGGCCTTGCGTACTATCACTGACCCTGACCTCGTTAAGAAGCTGTTTGACGAGGTTGCCCCGCGCTATGCTGATAGGCCAGGAGGGTATACACGCATAATCAAGCTGGGGCCGAGGAAGGGGGATGCCGCACCGATGGTTCTGCTCGAACTGGTCAAATGAGCACAGGCGAGGCGCAGGCTACCACCCCTCAGACCAGGGCCAATGACCAGCGCCGCCCGGGTGAGTATCACGTTGTGGCCATCGTGGAATACGATGGCACTGAGTACCTTGGCTTTCAAATCCAGCGTAGTGGCAGGACGATTCAAGGCGAGATAGAACGCGCCCTGGCTGAAGTTACTCAACACCAAACGAGGATTGCTGGCGCGGGCCGCACTGATTCTGGCGTTCACGCCAGTGGGCAAGTGATCAGTTTCACTGCTGTGTGGGGCCATTCTTTATCTGATTTGCACCGCGCTCTGAATGCCGTTCTCGCCTCAGACATTGCGATAGTCGAGTTGCGAGAGGCAGCGCCTGCGTTTCACGCGCGCCATAGCGCGCGCAGCCGGCAGTACGCATACACCATTTACAATCGTGCGGTGCGCTCGCCACTTGCTCTGCGCTATGCGTGGCACTGTGTTAGGCCACTGGATGCACGGGCCATGAGTCGCGCCTGCGGCTGTCTGATGGGTACGCACGATTTTCTGCCCTTTGGCTGGCCGCCACGTGGCGAGAACACTGTGCGCACTGTCTATCGAGTCAGTTGTCGGAGAACAGGTGACCTTGTATACGTGGAAATCGAGGCGAACGCCTTCTTGCGTAGGATGGTGCGGCGCATTGTGGGCAACTTGCTGCTTGTAGGACTTGGTGATTTGTCGGTTG
The DNA here is from genome assembly GCA_964478075.1 of uncultured Anaerolineales bacterium. Lineage (GTDB taxonomy): Bacteria > Chloroflexota > Anaerolineae > UBA2200 > UBA2200 > DAOUEX01. The sequence goes on from CAYZGO010000031.1 coordinate 15,380, forward strand.
AAGGGTTTGCTGGCCTTCTGTCGCTGAGACACCGGCGCACGCCTGCGGCACAAGTGCCGGCCCAGGGCCTTTGCCTGGTGAAGGTCAAGTATTAGGAGCCTGCTCTGAGAATAACGGACCGGGCTCGCCTGCCTGGCTGTGCGACGGCGTGCCCATTCTGTTTCTGGGTAGATTAGGAGGAGTTGAGGTAGGTGAAGACCTATACTGTGAAAGCGGGAGAGATTGAGCGGCGCTGGTTTGTGGTCGATGCCCAGGGCAAGACGCTGGGGCGGTTGGCCACCCAGGTCGCCAGAATCCTGCGCGGAAAGCATAAGCCTGTCTTCTGTCCACACCTTGACGTTGGTGACTACGTGATCATCATCAATGCGGCCAAGATACGGGTCACTGGAAAAAAACTGGACACAAAGAGATACTATAGGTACTCTGGTTATCCCGGAGGGTTGAAGAGCGTTGTGCTGAGCGAGCAGTTGAAAAAGCACCCCGACCGCGTTCTTGTCCACGCAATACGCGGGATGTTGCCCAAGAACCGGCTTGGTCGTGCCATGCTGAAAAAGCTCAAGGTCTATGCTGGTGACAAACATCCTCATGCCGCTCAACGACCCGAACCTCTGGAGTTGTGAGTTGGGGCACGTTATTCCTAGTGTAAAGGAGCGTAGTTGAATGTCAGCTGAATACTACTATGGCACCGGAAGACGGAAGACGGCTGTGGCCCGGGTGCGGCTCTATCCAGGGACAGGTAGCATCGTGATCAACGACAAACCGCTGGAAGAATACTTCTCACGCGGGCCTGACCGCCTCTACGTCTGTGAACCTCTGCGTGCTACTGACACGCTCGAACAGTTCAATGTCATGGTGAAGGTCAGAGGAGGTGGGATTTCTGGACAGGCGGGCGCGGTATGCCATGGTATCGCGCGTGCTCTACTAGTTGCCGATCCAGATCTGCGCCAGGTGCTGCGCCAACGTGGTTTTCTGACTCGCGATCCGCGACAGAAGGAGCGCAAGAAGCCTGGTCTCAAGCGGGCACGTAAGGCACCACAGTACACGAAGCGCTAGAGTACAGTTAGCGTTTGAGTCTCGGGCAGACAAAAGGCGAGGTTGCTCAAGCCTCGCCTTTTGTCTGCATAAGGAACGAGAAACCCGTTTTCGTACAGAAAACGGGTTTCTCAGTTATTCAATAGTCACTTCGACGATATCAGGCACGATGCTTTTCACTTCCAACCCCAGGCCCTCCGGCAGGACAACACTTGGAGTGACCTTATGCGTGCCTCTCCCCAGTCCGATGAGATTCAGAATGACTCGCACGTCATCGGGTTGCAGTTCTTGCAAGGCTGGCAGTGGCCCCGAGAGGATAATGTCCACACCCGTTGGCGAGGCCGTAGCCTTCAGTCCGAAACGCAGGTTCTCCAACTCAAGCTTGCGATGAATTGTCTGTCCGCCCATAAGGGGCTGGATGCTGATCTGAACGAGTATGCCCTCGCTGCCTGCTCCCTCACCCAGTACCAGGACTCCCTCCGGCAAGGCCAGCGCGACGCGCTTCATGACGTCCTGCTCGGCGTTGTCTACGTCAATCGGCTCTGTGTCGAGGTACCCGGGGAGTTCACCTATGACGGACTGCTGTCCATAGACGGTGACCAGTACTGGCTCGACGCTGATATTGCTGATCCAGTAGCCGGGCGCTGGTGAACCTTGTGTCGTGGCTCTCACGGTCACGTCACGGTAGCCCACCTGGCGTTCTATTACCACCTGGACCTCTACTGTCGTTGGCGAAAGCGTCAAGCCCTGGACTTGATTTCCGACCTGGTCCAGCAGGATCGGCACTTTATGCCTTATGACCGTATCTCGAGCGTTCTTTATGCTCACTTCTATGACGGCTTCGACCACCTGGGTCACGGAGGCCTTTGCGCCCCGTATGGTGATTTGCTCAGGGGACACAACCGGCAGACGGGAAACGTAGCCAAGCGGCACGCTCTCCTCGTCCAGCACCTTGACTCTCACACGTACTTTGCGCTCAGCTATTTCGCCCAGGTTCACGGTGATGTCAGGCGGGTCAATGCTGAGGATAGCGATATCCTTCTCTAGTGTTTCGATGTCCACAGGCACCTTGTGTTGCCCGGCGTCCAGCCCAAGCAAGTCAACTGTTGCTTCAAAACTGCTCGGGCCGAATTGCTCCCACGTGTTGGCCAAGGCACGTACTTTGATTCTAACCTCGGTTTGCACAAGGCTGGAGATGACCAGCCCCTCTCCAAGGTTGACGATCTTAACAGGGATGGCGGTGGGGAAAAAGTCTGTACGTGGGGGGGCTTCTCCGTACGCAGCGACCACCCATACCACAACAGCCAGGAACAGAGCCAGAAGCGCCGAACTGAAGTTAGCGACTAGAGCACGCCACACTTTCATGCTTGCAGCTCCTCGGCTTTCTCTGCTTCGGGCTGGACACGCATACGTTGACGCAGCCAGGCTGAGAGGTCAAACTGGAGGTAAGGGCGGTAGAGCCTTTGCAGGATGCTGCGCAGGCGGTTCTCATCCAGGTGGCGTACCATGCGCCCATTGTGCGCTACCGAGATAGTGCCCGTCTCCTCAGAGACGACGACAGCGATGGCGTCCGTTTGCTCGGTAATGCCCAGCGCTGCGCGGTGGCGTGTACCCAGGTGACGATCAGCCAGTGGGCTGCTGGAGAGCGGCAGTATCACAGCAGCGGCGACGATTTCGTCCTCGCGCACAATCACTGCGCCATCGTGTAGAGCCGTGTTAGGGTAGAAGAGGGTCAGCAAAAGCTCGCTGGATACACGGGCGTTGATTCGAAGGCCTGCCTCTATGTAGTCCTGAAGTCCGGTGTGTCGTTCCAGGACGATGATTGCACCGTGTCGCGCTTCGGCCAGTTTGCGGCAGGCCCGGGCGACCTGGGTGATGGCCCGATGTGCTGCCGCTTCGCGCATGGGGCGGTCAATCAGGCCCCCTGCCCGGCCCAGGCGTTCCAGCGCCCTGCGCAATTCAGGCTGGAAGATGACTGGTATGGCCACCAGCAAAGCAGGAATAGCATTCCCGATCAACCAGCTAAAGGCCGTGAGGCGGAGGACACTGCTCAGCAGCACGGCAAGGAAGATGAAGATAATCACTCCACGCAGGAGTTGGATGGCCTGTGTGCCCTTGATAAGCTGCAGAAGAGCATAGAAGACGGCTGCGACCAGAAGAATATCAATTACATCTGTGAAACTGAGGCGTGAGAAAACCCACAAGATATCCGACACGTTGCCCTCTTATTGTCAGGTGCGAATACTGAACGTACAATGTGACTATCAGGTTCCTTCTACCTGCTGGTGAGCAATACGGCCAGCAGGCCTTTTTGGGCGTGCAGGCGATTCTCGGCCTGGTCGAAGAGCACGGAGCGTGGCCCGTCGGCGACCTCAGCAGTGATCTCTTCTCCTCTGTGTGCAGGCAAGCAGTGCATAACGATCACCTCAGGAGTTGCTTCGCCCACCAATGCGCGGTTTACCTGGTAGGGAGGGAAGAGCTTGAGACGTTGCGCCCTTTCTGCCTCCCGCCCCATGCTGGTCCAGACATCCGTATAGATGATGTCGGCGTCTCGGACTGCCGCGTGGGGATCGTTGCCGATCTCGATTTCGCTGCCGCTCTCACTGGCAAAGCGAAAGGCCAATTCCACTACATCGGTGGGAGGCTCGTAGCCTGGTGGCGTGGCAGCAGCAACGTCCATCCCGACCTTGCTCGCACCGAAGAGCAGTGAAGTCAGCACGTTGTTGCCATCCCCTACATATGTCAGTTTCAATCCGCGCAGCACGCCTTTCTTCTCAAGAATAGTCAACAGGTCCGCTAAGGCCTGACAGGGGTGACTGTAGTCCGACAAGCCGTTGATCACCGGCACGCTGGCGTAGGCTGCCAGTGTCTCTACGTCTTTGTGTGCAAAGACGCGCGCCATGATACAATCCACGTAACGACTCAGCACACGCGCCACGTCTTCGACGCTTTCTCGCTTGCCGAGTTGGATTTCGTTCGGTGATAGATATAGTGCTTGGCCCCCGAGTTGCAGCATCGCCGTTTCAAATGAGACACGTGTGCGCAGCGATGGTTTCTGAAAGACCATGCCCAACGTCTTACCCATAATGATAGGCTGATTGCCTCCAGCCTGCCACTCTTCCTTCAACTCCTGCGCCAGATTCAAAATGTGCCAGAGTTCCTCGGTGGACAAATCAGCCAGAGTAGTCAGGTCCTTCTCCATTGAATTCCCTCCTCTCATGTTGGCCCATCTATTATAACACAAAACGTCGCATAGGGCAACAACTCGAGGTGAAGCCGGTGCCAGACACAACTAGAGGGCGGCGGAGAACACTGGAGTCTCCGCCGCCTCGGTCTCCTGGCTATTCGGTTGTGTGGGATACCACATCTACTGAACTGGCTGGAGCTGCAATGTGATGCCTTCTGGGTTCCATGGGCCATGCTCACTGTTGAGCCAGTAGTTACCACGCCCTTTGAGGAGAACGGTACCCGTCCCGCTGGCGCTGAACTCGATCAGTCCGCCGATCATGGTCACGGCGAGTTCCTCACCACTGGCGTAGATATGCCCTGACCAGCCAGCAAAGAACACGATCCCCCCTGGCAGGTCCCAGCGGATGCCCCGGCCTGACGCCTTCAATGTCTCAGCGTTGCGGACCCAGCCCGTGCCCACCCCGTGCCCTCTGATGTCCACTGTGCCGCTGCCGTGCACACGCGCCACCCCTGCGCCTCGTGCCGTAATCGTGCCCGTGCCCTCCACTGTTTCAGCGCTGACTACAGTACTCGCTAGCAGCCCAAGCACCAGCACGAGCACCGCAATCTTTACGAACCTTTTCATCTCGTACCTCCTCAGTTATTCTATGGGGAAGCTTTGCTTCCCACGGTTCTGCTTGCATTATAGAAATGCCGTATTGCCGGGGTTTTGCGGTAGTGTAAAGTGTTTGTAAACGCATCTTCGCTTGTGGGGCACGGCCTTTCCAAAGTCGGCCGACTTCCCCACGTTCCCCCGCAGTTGTACTGCGGTGCTGTCTCCACGGCCTTTGCAGCTTTGCACCTACGGCCAGCGGCGTAGCATGACAAGGAGCCGCGGCAGTGCCTTTGTCTTTACGCCAGAGGCGTAAACGGAAGGCGTAAACGAGAGACAAGGTAAACGGCAACTGCTGGTGAACATAGTCCAAGTTGCTATCTGCCCCAGAGTAAACTACACCCTCGGATATTTCAGCAGTTGACGGTTTCGTCTGAATGTTATACAATGATGGTGCAGGTAAGTAGTCTTGTATCTCTATTGGAGCATGCGGTGCTGTTCGCTGCAACGTCCTGTCTCTTCCCTGCAACATCCTAGTTCCTCGCTGCAGCACCCTACCTCTCGGCCGCAGACTCCTATCCTTTTCGGTGCAGCATCTGAAAGGAGTGATCCTCATGGCTCGACGCTTCAGAGTGCTGTCGGTTGTCTTGCTGTCCTTTGCCTTGGCGATTGTCTTGTTGCCAGGTGCTGCTTCGAGCGGGGGTTTGCCACCTTCCTTTGAGCCAGACCCTACTCCCCTCTATTTCAATCCCAATGGTACCGCTACCACGTCAGGCTTTGACAACCAGATCTGGATTACCACTACTGTTGGAACCGATGTAGATTTGTCGGACATTGAACCGCTGCCGCCGGGCAATCCCAAATTGGGAACATCATTGAACCAACTACTGGTGGCATACCGCCGCAATGGTCTGGCCGGTGCGCAAGATTTTGCCGATCAGCATGTTATGCTACTGGATGCGCATCGAGTGCAGGTGGAAGTAGTGGCAGACGGGGAAGCGATGGCCGGCATTCGAGAAACCGTCGAGGCTCTTGGCGGCGAGTACCAAGGCCACTACGAGACACTGCTGCAAGCTCTGGTACCCATTGACGCTTTGGAGTCGTTGGCCGAGCAGCCAGACGTATGGTTCGTCCGTGACCCACGGCGAGCGATAGCGCTCGAGCCTACGTTGGTCGGAGCCCAGACAACCTCAGGGGTGGCGGCCTCGAACGCATCGGCCTGGCACTTGGCTGGCTACGACGGCAGCGGGGTGAAAATCGCGGTAGTTGATGCTGGCTTTGCAGGGTACGCAGCGCTGCTGGGAACAGATTTGCCAGTCACCGTACAGGCCCGTGACTAGACTGGCAGTGGGATGGGTGGCAGCAAGCATGGCACAGGCTGTGCAGAGATCGTGCACGATATGGCCCCTGGGGCCACGATGTACCTGTACAAGGTAGGCACCCGTGTAGAGTTTGCGAGCGCCGTCGCTGATCTCATTGCTGAGGGCGTGGACATTGTCTCCATGTCCTTGGCTTGGACCATTGATGGACCAGGTGACGGAACAGGGTATCTGGCAGATATCGTGGCAAACGCCCGTGCGCACGGCATCTTCTTCGCGGTGGCCGCCGGCAACGATGCGCAAGTGAGTTGGAGCGGACCATACAGCGATGATGGCTCAGGCTACCATCGGTGGACCGCCGGCTCCGGCAACGTCAATTGGTTCGTGCGAGGAGATGGCACGGGCTATGTCGTGCCAGGTGGCTATCCAATCCAGGTGGGCCTGCACTGGGACGATTGGACCAACGTCAATCAAGACTATGATCTGTACCTGCTGGCGTGGACCGGCACCACCTGGGTTCTCGTCGCTCAGTCAGAGCAGCCTCAAAGTGGAAGGAGTGGCCAGACACCCGAAGAGTATATACATTATGTTGTGCCCGTCAGTGCGGTGTATGGAGTAGCGATTGGTAGACGCAGCGGCACCCGCAACGTATGCCTATCTGTGGCCGCGCCCCAGATGCCGGGTTTTGACAAGCAGGTAGCTACACGCAGTTTGGGCTTCCCCGCCGATTCAGGGGATGCTATCACAGTGGGCGCTGTTGACGCGACTTCTCCTCCCGCCTATCCTCTGGAGGGCTACAGTTCGCTAGGGCCGACCTTTGGGCCGGGGGGAGCTTGCGTAGGTGGCAGGGTCAAGCCGAACATTGCTGGTTATGCGAATGTTGCCACGGTGAGCTATGGGGGGACAGAGTTCAATGGTACCTCAGCAGCCTGTCCACACGTTGCTGGTGCGGCAGCCCTTTTCCACCAAGCATATCCAGCATACACGGTGGCGCATGTGCAATACTACCTCCAGACCCGGGCCATAGATCTGGGCGCAGCCGGGATGGATAATCGGTACGGCTGGGGACGCCTCTATGTGGGAGACCCGCCTCCCTCAGCCACGCCGACGCCTACTGTGACGCCTACGTCAACAGAGACTCTGACCCCAACACCGACGGACACATTGACGCCCACGCCAACGCATACGCTGACACCAACGCCAACGGATACGCTGACACCCACGCCGACGGATACGCTGACACCCACGCCGACGGATACGCTGACGCCCACGCCGACCAATACGCTGACGCCCACGCCGACGGACACACTGACGCCTACGCCAACGGACACGCTGACGCCGACGCCGACAGCAACGGATACCTTGACGCCGACACCAAGACACACGCTCACACCAACGCCGTACCGCGTGCTGCTGCCCATTGTTTTGAAGGACTCTTCTGGCCTCCTGCCAACTCCGACACAAACCCACATATCCACTAGCACGCCAACGCCCATCCTGCCCACAAACACGCCGACCATCACCCGCACTCCTACACACGTGCCTACGTCAACGACCACTCCGACCAGGACGAGCACACCCACAGTCACCTCGACCAGGACGAGCACACCCACAGCCACTCCGACGAGGACGGCCACACCCACAGCTACCCCGACCAGGACCGTCGGTATTCCCGTCGAAGTTGCCATTTCGACGGAAAGCGGCCAGCAGTTGCGGCCCGCGGTGGCCTGTAACACCCGCCGCGCAGAGTACCTGGTCGTGTGGCAGGGCAATGCGGATGTTCATGCGCAGCGTGTTTCGTCGTGCGGGCAGCTGCAGGGCAGTAAGATTGCCGTGTCTACTGCGGCGGAGAGGCAGGAGCATCCGGTAGCGGCCTACAACAGCCAGCGTGACGAGTACTTGGTGGTCTGGCACAGTGGCACTGGGGAAGGAGACCCTTCCGGCTACAACCACGTTTATGCACAGCGCCTTTCGTGGGATGCACAGCGATGCGGCGGCGCCATCAAGGTCTCCGGCGCCACAAACTGGCATATCCACCCAGACGTGGCCTACAACAGTCATGATGACGAATACCTCGTCGTCTGGCAGAAGGGCTACGGTGACATCGTCGGCCAGCGTGTTTCGGGCTCCGGTGACCTGCGTGGTGACAACATCACCCTTTGCAGCGCCCCCAGACATCAGGACCATCCTTCGATTGCTTACAACTCTCATGCCAATGAGTATCTGGTAGTGTGGGACGATTACCGCAGTAGCCAGCACTATGACATCTACGGCCACCGCGTGTCGGCGAGCGGAGCTCTTGTGGGTACTGAGATCGCCATTTGCGAGGAGGACCCTCACCAGTCGCACCCCGGGGTGGAGTTTTGCCCTGCCACAAATGAGTACCTGGTAGCCTGGCCTGAGCCTAGCATTGGCCCACCGCCGGATCTCTATGGTACCTTCATCTCTGAATCCGGTCTGGTTGGCAGCCCGTTGGTGTTGTCGGACGCTCCATATGGCCAGTTGGATCCCGGGATTGCCTTCGACCCAGTGGCTGGGGAATACGTGGTCGTGTGGACCAATAACCGCCCTTGGGATATCCGTGGGCAACGCTTGTCTCCGGGTGGCTCCTTCCTGGGCGCGGAGATGGCAATCTGCAATGCTCAAGAAAAGCAGCATTTGCCAGCCATCGCCGCCAATGCTGCACAGGGTGGCTACTTGGTTGTCTGGGAGGACTACCGCAATTCCTACCTGGCCGACATCTACGCCTATGTACAGCCCTGATCCAGTCCGATCCAGCTCGAGGCTTGGGCATCGCACCGTGCGCCTTCTGCCTGCCGGTACCTGCGAAAACAAGTGTTTGCGCGCTGCTGCCACTATCCGCGATGGACTGGCCATTTCCTTCTTGTAACGGCACAAATGGCGGCCTCTCGATCGTCTTGGCACGTGCGAGAAAGGCGGCTTTGACAGAAAACGCCGCTTGTGCTAAGATAAGACTGCACAGGCTGTGACGGAGACAAGTAGGCGTTGCTCGGCCCTACAGGGAGTCGCCGCTGGTGGAAAGGCGATGGGCAAGCAGCGCTGAAATCCCCTCCTGAGCCGCAGGCGGAAACGGCTGGCTTTGCCTGGCCCGAGTAGGCCATGCCGGGTCGCTCCCGTTAGCGAGCGCAGAGGCCTCTGGAACACTGCTCCAGGGGCGAAGAAAGGTGGCACCACGAGCGCCCCCTCGTCCTTTCGGCGAGGGGGCGTTTTGTATTCCAGTACTGGAGGTGGACTGATGATTGACTTGAAACTGATCCGCGAAAAACCAGACCTAGTGCGGCAGGCCATCGCCACGCTGCAGCTCACCGCGCCTGTAGATGAAATCCTGGCCCTGGACGAAGAGCGCCGCAAGGTGTTGCGCCAGGCCGAGCAATTGAAAGCCCGTCGCAATGAGGTGTGCAAAGAGATAGGCCGCCTGCGCGGTGCTCCTGAGGCCGAGCCGCTCAAAGAGGAGATGCGGAAGGTCGGCAAGCGCATCAAGGCCTTTGACGATCAGGTGCGCAGCGTGGAAGAACGGCTTAATGTGGTTATGATGGAGGTGCCCAACCTGCCACATGAGAGCGTGCCGGTGGGCGTGGACGAGAGCGAAAACGTGGTTGTGCGCAGCGAAGGGGAACCGCGCACATTCGATTTTGAACCGCTGCCGCACTGGGAACTGGGCCCTTCGCTCGGCCTGATAGACTTTGAGCGCGGGGTCAGGATGTCGGGCACGCGTTTCTACATTCTGAAGGGCCTGGGTGCGCGGCTGCAGCGCGCCCTGATTACCTGGATGCTTGACCTGCACATCAAGCAGCACGGCTACACGGAGATTTATCCACCCTACCTGGTGCGAGAGAAATGTCTATGGGCTGACGGCAAACTGCCCAAGTTTCGTGACAGCATCTACCACGATGCCGAGGACGATGTGTGGCTGATAGGCACTGCCGAGACGCCCTTGACCAACCTGCACCGTGATGAAATCCTTCCTCTGGGCACTCTGCCATTGAGCTACGTGGCCTATTCGGCCTGCTTCCGCCGTGAGAAGATGAGCGCAGGACGTGACGTGCGGGGCATCAAGCGTGGTCACCAGTTCGACAAGGTTGAGCTGTTCAAGTTCACTACGCCGGAGAGCAGCTACGATGAGCTGGAGAAGATAGTGGATCACGCCGAGGAGGTGGCGCGTCTGTTGGGCATTCCGCATCGCGTAGTGATAATGTGCACAGGCGACCTGGGCTTTGTGGCTGCCAAGAAGTACGACATAGAGATGTGGGCGCCTGGCTGCCAGGAGTGGCTCGAGGTGTCAAGCATTTCCAACTGTGAAGCTTTCCAGGCCCGCCGCGCCAACATCCGCTTTCGCCGCAAGCTGGGCGCAAAGCCGGAGTACGTGCACACGCTGAACGGGTCAGGCCTGGCATTGCCGCGCACCTTGATCGCCGTGCTGGAGAACTATCAGCAGGCCGATGGCAGCATTGTTATCCCGGAGGTGCTGCGCCCCTATATGGATGACCTGGAGGTCATCCGCTGAATAGTTCTTGGCGCAGAATGCCGCTCACAGGAGACGAACCTCGGTAGATTTGACCATGGACCTGACGTGGCCGCTTGCTCCCTGTCTCGTCGTAGATCTTGGCGCCAGGCTAAGGCCAAAGGCGGTGGTTCGTGCTCTGCATGCCCTCGCTTTGCATGCCCTGCGGGCGACGGGCGACGACTTGACGGGGTGGGTGTGTTGACGTATAGGAACAACGGCCACAAGGGCCTATGCTACGTTTGTAGTACACCGGTGAACGGTGGTCTGTTGATGTTCTCGTTGATTGGACGGGTCATTGATGCTGTCAGCTGCGCCACTGAGGAAGGTAGCTGTCTCTTTGTGCGCGGCAGCGGAATTGTTCGCCAACGCGGCCGACTCAGAGGATGAATACCCACTGGCCACACCGCTCGTCGCCTGGACGCGGCAGTTGACTGGGTTCTATGGCAACCGCTGGCAGTGGTGGGAGCGCTATGTGCGCGACCAGGTGGAAGGTATCAACTGGAGCGAGTTCTGCAGCCGTGCCCTGGAGGTCAATCCTGCCCTGGCCTAGCAATCCCAAGTTGGCCGAACTCGATCTGACCACAGAATGGTTGCCTGGCGACGTTATCGTCTACGGTGACGGCGATTTTGCGATCAACCGCGTGCGGCACGTCAATCTGTACGTAGGGCGCTTCAGCGGCGTGGACCGACGGGGGCGCGAGTTGCGCTATGGCGATAACTATGAAATCGTGAACCCAAGCATAGACTGGATGGCTAGGGGTGTCGAACGAGGTATAGGCATCATAGCGCTCACTTTGCACTATTGCATCAACGTACGTTGCAACTGTGAGTGGGTCAAGCGCGTGCGACTGGTGCAAATACCGCAGGCTTACGATAACGACTAGCTGCGCTTGACTTTGCGGGTGGTCTGAAGTATACTAGCATCACAGTTGAACATGCCATTGCACCACCGGAGGGATGGCAGAGTGGACGATTGCGGCGGTCTTGAAAACCGTTGTGGGTGTTATAGCCCACCGGGGGTTCGAATCCCTCTCCCTCCGCAGCCTTGATACCGCACTCCAGGGGAGATGCCAGAGTGGTTGATCGGAGCCGCCTGCTAAGCGGTTAAGGGGGCTAAAGACCTCCTTCCAGGGTTCGAATCCCTGTCTCCCCGCCTAACAAGACCAACTGGCCTGTTTCACATAACGGCGTGCCCCCGTAGCTCAGAGGATAGAGCGTTGCGCTGCGGACGCAAAGGTCACAGGTTCGAGTCCTGCCGGGGGTGCTAGAAAGCCCCGCCTGGTGTTCAGGCGGGGCTTTTTCTGGCCTAGTCGGCGACACCCCGCCTCAAGCACCAAAGGACCGCCTTTTTCATCAAGTCCCAGTCCGAACCCTGATCATCCAATTCATCAGCAAATTCTGCTCCATCACGTTCACTGTCCTCCTCGATTTCGGGATGCGTGCCGATGAGGAATACCCTGCCACGACCGTAATCAAGGGCCAGCATCGCGGCCTGATTTCCACTGTCGTACTCCCCCAAGATGACGATATTAGCATCTTCGTTCGGCACCAGCATTGGACCCCAGTAGTAGAGCATCCATGCAGAATCTGGCTCAGATTGTGTTATGGGATGTGCAGGGGCCACGGTATTCACTTTGCACATGGCATAGTCAGGACAAGGAGCAATTTCATTGCGGGGCCCCTCGGCTGTGCCTGAAAACAGTCTTAGGGACGTCATGGGAAGTTGATCCCCTTGCCAGATGACCTTCTCACTGGCAAAGTAGGCTCCGCCGCAAATCCCAATGTACCCTCCCCCGTTGCGAATGAAACCCCTTATGTTCTCCATACCTTCTGGAGAAAGGCTCTGAGCATACTGGTACATGTCACCACCTGGGACGCACAGTATGTTAGAATTGTCGAGCCGCCCGTTTTTGATGTAGTCTGCATTCACTAGTGTGACCGTATAGCCCATCCATTGAAACATCCTCTCAGCGGCTTGGACAGATTCGCTCCAGCAGCCCTCGTCTGAATAGAGGGCTACTGTTTCCGGCGTTGCTGTATGGCGCCTCGCAGGCTCCGCCTGAGAGCAGCTCGCCAGGAAGAGCACCAGCAGTAGGGCCATCGTGATGTTCATGCCGTTTCTTCTCACCATCTAGAAGGTTCCTTCTTGCACCTGTATCCCGGTTAGTGCTCCGTCCGGCGGTCGAGGATCACAGCGACTCCAAGCTCTCCGCTGCCCGCGGTAGCGGGCTGGTGATCACGCTGGTCGTGATCTTGCTGCGCCGTTAGCCGGTCGCTTGACCCGCGTCATGCGCAGCGTTGCCGCATCCGTTCTCTTTGAATACCTCGCTTCAATATCTGCGGTTCAACACGAAAGCGCAGTGTCGCCGACCAGGCGTGGTGCAATTCCGCCCTTCGTCTGACTTGAGGTACACGGAGAGTCCCGCCCGGTTGCCAGGCGGGACTCCTTCCCCAGTGCCACTGTGCCAGACCACCAGGTACTCGTCACGCTGGCTGTTTTAGGCCGCTACCGGATGCTCCTGCCTCTCCGCCGCAGTAGACACGGCAATCTTACCGCCCTGCCGCTGCCCGCACGACGAAACACGCTGCGCACAAACATCCGCATTGCCCTGCCACACGACCAGGTACTCTGCGCGGCGGGTGTTGCAGGCCACCGCCGGCCGCAACTGCTGGCCGCTTTCCGTCGAAATAGCAACTTCGACGGGAATACCGACGGTCGTGGTAAAGATGGCTGTGGGTCTGCCCCTCCTGGTCGGGGTGGCTGTGGGTCTGCCCCTCCTGGTCGGAGTGGCTGTGGGTGTGCTCGTCCTGACGGTCGAGGTAAAGACGGCTGTGGGTGTGCTCGTCCTGACGGTCGAGGTAAAGACGGCTGTGGGTGTGCCCGTCCTGGTCGGAGTGGTCGTTGACGTAGGCACATGTGTAGGAGTGCGGGTGATGGTCCGCGTGTTTGTGGGCATGATGGGCGTTGGCGTGCTAGTGGATATGTAGGTTTGTGTCGGAGTTGGCAGGAGGCCAGAAGACTCCTTCAAAACAATGGGCAGATAGAGCATGTAGGGCCCTGGGGTAGGCGGTGGCGGTGCTGCTTGGCCGAGCCCATACCAGAAGCCGGCCCCAAGTCTGTAGTGAGCGCTGGTCAGCGCACCAGCCGACGGCTGGCCGACGCTGCCGTTGACGACAAAGTCAGGCGATGACGAGCGGCCTCCTCCGCCAGCGATGAGGTGCCAGCGCAGGTCAAAGTTGGCTGATGACTGCGCCAGAGCCACAGGCGTCAGCAGCAGGGCGCAGACGAGTAAAGTGGCGCCAATCAGAAGTGCATGCTTTCTCATGGCTCGCCCTCCTGCAGCATAGTGGCCTTGTCCATGCGCACTCGCTCGTAGGCCAACCGTTTGGCGATGATACGGTAGTCAAAGGCGCAGTCGGCCGGCTGGCCGTCCAATGTCACCCCTTGCACGGTGAAGGCCGTGGCTGTCTTTGCGCTCACGAACAGCAGCACCGGCTGCTGACTCAGTGGCGTGACGAAGACGTGGTAGTCCACATCCGTGTTGACCGTCTCGGCGAAGATGGGCTCAAAGGCAACTAGCGCCTTGCCATTCACCAGTGCAGCGGTGCCCACGTCCTCGAACCAGACCCCAGAGCTCTCCACGGTGTACAGCAAGCGCCGTCCATACGTGGCGGTCTCTACAACAGCGGACTTGGTGCCAGTGGCATTGTAGTTCCCCTGTTCGTCCACGGTGAAGACGTCGTTGCCGCCCGAGTTCTTGATCCTGAACACGCCGTTTTCGCCGCCGTCGTTGTCCAGTTTAGCGGTGATGTCATTGTTGCTGGAGAGGTACAGGTTGCTGTTCTCATTGCCAGGATCGGTGTTGATCCTGCCCACGGCGCCCCCAAGGGCCAGGTCGTAGTGGTCAGCTTGGCTGGAGAAGAAGCCGCCATAGCCGTTGGTACTTGTCCCATACACGCCGTAGCCATTGGTGCTAATCCCGCGCAGGCCGTCGCCATTGGTGCTTTCGCCTTTTACGCCGTGGTTCTCGCCCGTCCCATATACGCCGGCCCAGCCGCCCTCGCCGTAGACACCGGTCCCATCGCCCATGCCGTACACACCATGCTGCCCGGCAGGCCAGTGAGTAAACCACCCGGACAAGCTGGCGCCGAGCAAGCCAATGTTGTTCTTGCTCCAGCCCTGAACGGCGTAGCCGCCGGCCAGGTTCTCGACGACCAGGTTGGTCGGGCCTGGGCTGCTGATCACAGCTCCTGGCCTGAGGCTGAAAGCGTAGGGTACAGGCATGATCTCCTGGCGTGGCTCTAGAAGCTGCCCGTTTACCGTGATTGCCAGCCACAGCCCCTCGCCGTTGAACTTGTAGGGATCAACGTCCAGTTCAACGGTGAAGAGGCCGTCCTGCACCTGCACCCAGTCTTTCATCTGCTCCCACACTTTGGTGCCGCCGGATGCAGCGTCGTAGAGCTCGAACTTGAGGTTAAAGTTGCCATTCAACGGCTCACCGCCGGGATTGGTCAGCCGCCCCTGGTAGCTCATCTTGCCGTTGACTATGGCGGCAGCGCTTACTTCACCTTGCTCCGCTGGGCCGGCCACTGCGCTGCCCGCTGCCGCGAACAGGCCCAGGATGACAGTGATTGTCAGTATGGTGACTATCGTTCGGTTTTTCATCTTTTTCTCTCCTTTTGTGGTCTCTTGTGGGTACGGCGAGAGTAGTATGCTCACATGTCCCCAATCGTTCCTCGTGTGTGTAGGTTTTTCTTCGCTGTGTTATCACCTCCCTTGTAAAAGCAAAGATGCCGATTTCAGACGTCCACAATGTGTGCTGCATTGGCATTGTCGCTGTGTGTTCAAGGTCCGAGTGAATCGGATGACAGATTGGCATCGCTCCGTTGTTCACTCTTGCCGGTTCATCTTGACATTGTTCGGTAATGGCTTCTTTGCCCTCACCTTCCCCCGGCCTTGCTGTGCTCGGCACCCCCTTCCTCTCCCAATCTTGGGAGAGGAAGGGGGTAGGAGGATAGTGAGGGCCTCCTGCTTCCCTTCCACAATCGCAGTCTCTTGCTCGGTCAACGTGTTCAACTCGTGGGGCAAGCCATTGATGCTGCTTGCCGACGACGACTGGCAGCGGATATGAATCGGGTAATCGGATACCGGCAGAGTGTTGAGTTAGCCGCTCAAGTGCGAAGATGTTTTCGCACGGGAATCATAGCAAAGGGCTTGACGCTCTGTGTAAGAAGAGGTAAGCCGTCTTATCCTAGTCTGCCATAGAGTGTATTGACTGTCAATAGCAGCCTTCACATCCAGCGCAGCGGGGCAAAAGACAGCCGGTGAGCTGAACACGGGCCCAGCAGCTCCAGAGCAGCACGGTGGGCGGGCGTGCCGTAGCCCTTGTGCGCAGCAAAACCGTAGCCGGGTTGGTATTCGTCGAGGGCGATCATCAGCCGGTCGCGGGATACCTTGGCCAAGATAGACGCGGCAGCAATGGACAGCACGCGAGCGTCGCCTCTGATCAGGCTGCGCTGTGGTATGTCAACGCCCGGCAGTCTCAGCGCGTCTACGAGGAGATAGTGGGGTACAAACGGCAGGTTGCGCAGGGCAATGATCATGGCCTGCCGGGTGGCTGTGATGATGCCCCACTTATCAATGAACTGCGATGAGGCCATCCCAACACTCACTGCCAGGGAGGTTTCGCAGATCAGGGGAAACAGGGCTTCGCGCTTGAGCGGGGTGAGCGCCTTTGAATCGCGCACCTCGTGCAGTGCGGAGGCGAGGTCGCTGCGATCGGGTGGCAAGATGACCGCTGCCGCTGCCACGGGGCCAGCCCAGGCGCCACGCCCTGCCTCGTCGAGCCCAGCGACCAGGCGATAGCCTGCCTTCCACAACTCGCCCTCCTGCCTCAGTCCCAGCTCACTCAAGGGTGTACCCTCTGCGGAGTTCATCGCTTTGAATCCTTGTGCAGCGCTCTGTAACAGGACTTGCGCAGCTAGACCATGCTCATCGCGGAGAACGCTGAGGGCGCAGAGGAAACCCAAGAAATCCTTAGGACTCGAGTCCTTCAGGATAAGGTCTCTGCGTTCTCTGCGAAGCGTCCCGGCCTTCGTTCCACGGGGCGGCGTGCTCTGCGGTAAAATGCGCCTCTATGAAAGGCAATCTTGTAAGTCCTATCTGTAAAAGACCAAAGCGCAGGCTGTTGCACCTACGCCCTTGCCCTATTTGTGAACGATGAGACTCTGTTAGGAGCCTATCCCTTTGCTTTGCCTTCTGCCTGGCTTTCCTCGGCGCTGGCGGCCACCTCAGCCTTCTTTTCGGCGTTTTGCTTCAGAAAGCGCTTCTCGCGTAGGCGCGCAGCCTTGCCATGACGCCCACGGAGGTAGTAGAGTTGTGCTCGCCGGGTATGTGCGTGGCGCATGACTTTAACCTTCTCCAAACGAGGTGAAGCCAGGAAGAACGTCCTCTCCACGCCGATGCCATAGGACGCGATGCGGCGTACTGTGAAGCGGGCATTCAAGCCACCGCCATGCATGCGCATCACTACACCCTGGAAGACCTGCACTCTCTCCCGGTCTCCTTCCACGATGCGGTTGTATACGCGGACGGTATCCCCAGGCCGCAAGCGAGGTATCTTAGGGTTGGGTTTCGGTTCCAATGACTGCATCAGGCTGGACATGGTCCATACCACCTTTCACTTATATCCGGTTACAACGACGAGCGATTATACCCCAAATGCCTTGATTTGACAAATACTCGTATTCTGTATTATAATGGTTTAGCTGTGAGACCCCGATGGCCGGGGTCTTATTTGTGACTCGCCAAGGTGGGGACAAGAGCGACCAAGAGCTGGCAATTTGACTTGTACCCTGAATGTGGTACAATGGGTTGTCAGGCTACGGTTAGCAGGTAAAGCTGCTGCTCTGGCATGCGCCCTTGGCGCCCTCGTAGCTCAGTCGGCAGAGCACGTTCTTGGTAAGAACGGGGTCACCAGTTCAAGTCTGGTCGAGGGCTCCTACGCCTGAATCAGGAGCTGCTGTGGCAGAGCCACCAACGTGTAGAGGAGGTCTTTGCAATGGCCAAGAAGAAATTTGAGCGGACGAAGACGCACGTGAACGTGGGGACGATAGGGCACGTAGACCACGGGAAGACGACGCTGAC
>CAYZGO010000032.1:0-29418 GCA_964478075.1 uncultured Anaerolineales bacterium
CCATTGAGCCCGACACGGAGAAGAAGGAAGATACCTCCGCATCTGATAAGTAGTAGTGCGGTGTAACGACTCAGCCCGGACAGCTCTCTCTGAGGAGCATGACTCGCATCAAACCAGAAAGACTTTAGCAAATCGTTCTTGACCACAGCGGTGAGTTAGACACTCGGCGTGTTCTAAGCAGGGCTTGGTTTCCCTTTATGATTATGTTCTCTCGTACAGGTCTACTGGATGACCTTGGCCAATTGGCATACGGCAACTGCAGAACAGCACATGCACTCTCTGGCATTAACCTGAGTAGCGCAGCAGTTCGGATGACCTGGGCTATTGACCACTAGGAATGACCACGTAGAGGCATGCGGACGTACGCTCAGTGGGAGCCGGTCCAATTTGGTGAAACACAAACCGCGGACAATCAAGGGTACAGGGAAAACCAAGCTGCGTTTCCCGCCTGGGCAAAGTTGATGCTTAGGGCGGAAAACAGATATGCCGGGTTGAAGAGCTGTGGTCAGCAGGCCACAGCTTTTGCTTAACGGCCACGTTCAACGCACATTTATGCTACAAAAGATTACAGCACTCAGGATGCAAAAGAAGAATCGCAGGCGGGTGAATGTCTACCTAGATGGCAGGTATGCATTCGGATTACAAGCACTCGTTGCCGCTTACCTGAAGGTGGGACAGACTCTCGCGCCGGAGGAGATAGAACAACTTCAGAGACGCGATTCGGCAGAGGTCGCCTATAACCGAGCATTGGATTTCCTGAGCTACCGCCCACGGAGTCGTAGAGAGATTGAAGTCTATCTGAAGCGTCACAAGGTGTCACCTACTGCTATACAAACCGCCATAGACAGATTGATGGGAGCAGGATTGCTCGATGACGAAGCCTTTGCGCGGTACTGGGTAGAGAATCGTGAAGCTTTCCGGCCTCGCGGACTGCGAGCATTGCGCTTTGAACTGCGCCGCAAAGGCGTGCCGGACACAGTTATTGACAAAGCAATAGAGGGCATTGACGAACCGAAGAGCGCTTATCGTGCTGCGTGCAAGCGAGCGCGACGGCTCAGTGGCCTGGACTACAAAGTGTTTAGCCGTCGTCTAGGCGGCTTCTTGAAACGCCGCGGCTTTGACTACGATGTTGTGAAAAAGACCGTGAGACGTCTGTGGCAGGAAGTACAGACTCCCACGGAGGAGGAGAGGTTCTGATCCTCTGATCTCAGACCCCATGTTGTGTCATTGAGTCTGCCACCTCACGCACAGTATTGGGCCTGTTAAGCATATCGCTGAAATGGAAAAGGAATAGAAGAAAATGAACAGCGCAGTTGTAAACATAATTGAGAGCCTGGCAATAGGCTTAATGGCGTTCGTTCTGGGGTACTTGCTCAGGCAGTATACTGCTCGGGCCAAGATTCGAAGGATGAGCGAAGAAGCGGAGAGCATGCTGACGCAATCCAAGACACGCCTCAAAGAGGCGGAGCTCGAAGCTAAGGCAGCAGCACTCGCGATCAGGGACAAAGTAGAACGGGAGACTGAGAAGAGACGCTCCGAACTCAACAGGCAGGAACGTCGCCTGCAGCAGAGACGTGCTAGCCTTGATCGCAGAATAGATTCCCTGGAGGAGCGCGCACGGAAGCTGGATTTCAAGGACAAACAACTCGAACGGCAAAGGAATGAGCTGGAACAGCTACATCAGAAGGAATTCGACGAATTGCAACGCATCTCTGGCCTGAGCCTGGAGGAGGCCAAGGAGCTTCTTCTGCAAAAGGTCGAACGCCAAGCGCGTCAAGACATGGCCCGAGTCATCAGAGAGGTCGAGATGCAGGCTCGCGAAGAGAGCGAGCGTAAGGCGCGAGAGATTATCACGTTGGCCATTCAACGAGTAGCATCGGATCATGTTGCAGAGACAACTGTGTCTACCGTGCTGCTGCCCAATGACGAGATGAAGGGGCGCATCATTGGCCGTGGCGGGCGCAACATCCGCGCCATTGAGGGCGCCACAGGCGTGGATCTAATAGTAGATGACACACCAGAGGCAGTGATCCTGTCAAGCTTCGACCCGGTGCGTCGTGAAATCGCGCGCGTCGCTCTGAACAAACTCGTTCTTGACGGGCGCATCCATCCCGCCCGCATCGAGGAGGTAGTCAAAAAAGCCCAGCAACAAGTCGAGACCGTCATTCAGGAAGAAGGCGAACGTGTCGTATACGAGCTAGGCATTCACGGCCTACACCCAGAACTCATCAGATTGCTGGGGCAGCTCAAGTATCGCACGAGCTATGGCCAGAACGTGCTCATGCATTCAGTGGAGGCGGCACATCTGGCTGCCATTATGGCCGCAGAACTGGGTGCAAACGTGGCTTTGGCCAAGGAAGGCGGCCTGTTACATGACATCGGCAAGGCGGTGAGCCATGAGACAGAGGGCGCTCACGCTCTTGTCGGCGCTGACATTGCCAAACGCCTTGGAAGGCCAGCCGATGTCGTGAACGCCATCGCTGCCCATCACGCCGAGGAGGAGCCACAGACTGTTGAAGCCGTTTTGGTCCAGGCTGCCGATGCTATCTCCGGTGCGCGCCCCGGCGCGCGGCGTGAAACTCTGGAGAGCTATATCAAGCGTGTCGAGTCTCTTGAGACACTTGCAGCTTCTTTCGGTGGCGTCAAGAAATCCTACGCCATACAGGCCGGACGCGAGATCCGCATTATTGTTAAGCCCGAGAAGATCGATGACTTGGGCATCATCACCCTTTCCAAGGACATTGCCAAAAAGGTCGAGGAAAGTCTAGAGTATCCCGGACAGATCAAAGTCACTGTTATCAGAGAGACGAGGGCTGTGGATTACGCCAAATAGCAGAAGACAGTGCCCCAAAAGACGTGGCGGAAGCACCAACTTTGTCCACGCGTCTGTCATTTATCTGCTGGCACATGGACACCGAAGGAGGCGACGAACATGGAGATCCTCAAAGTAGCGGCGAAATCCAGGTCTACGGCAGTCGCAGGCGCTATTGCCGGCGTAGTCAGGGAGAGCGGACGCGCAGAAGTCCAGGCCATAGGTGCGGGAGCAGTCAACCAGGCAGTTAAAGCAGTAGCTATTGCTCGCGGTTACTTGGCCGAGGATGGGATTGACGTCGTTTGCATTCCAGCTTTCACCGAAGTAATGATCGGCGACCAAGAACGGACTGCAATCAAACTGGTCGTGGAAAAGAGATGAGCAGTCGAGTTGACCTTCACGTACACACGACAGCATCTGACGGTCAGCTTTCTCCTAAGGAAGTGGTGCGCAAGGCACTTGAGCTCGGTTTAGCAGTCATTGCCATCACCGATCATGACACGACTGAAGGAATCGAGGAGGCGCTGAAGGCAGCCAGAGGCACCAGCTTGGAAGTGATCCCAGGTGTGGAGATCAGTACGGACATCCCTCAGTCAGAGGTCCACATCTTGGGATACTACATCGCGTACAGAGACCCATATCTTCGCAGCAAGCTTGCGCTTTTCCGCGACTCGCGCTTGAAGCGGGGACGCAAAATGGTGGCCAAGCTCACCAGAATGGGCCTATCTCTGGATTGGGACAGAGTGCAACAGATCGCCGGTGAGGGGGTCCTAGGGCGGCCTCACGTTGCTCAAGCCATGTTGGAGAAAGGCTACGTCTCCTCCGTGGATGAGGCATTCAATTTGTACATTGGTCGGAACAGCCCTGCCTACGTGGAACGTTACAGGCTTTCGCCGATCGAGGCTGTGCAGACTATTCTGGCTGCAGATGGGCTACCTGTGCTGGCTCATCCACTCCACGTAAGCCGTCTAGTGCCAGAACTGGCCAACAATGGCCTGGTTGGTTTGGAAGCCCACTACGCTGGCTATACGCCTGACGAGACCCGTTTCCTGCTTCAGTTGGCCGGCAAACACGGCTTGCTAGCCACAGGAGGCAGCGATTTCCATGGAGGGGGTGTGCTGCCCGGAAAAGAGCTAGGCGGAGTCATGGTCCCACAAGCGGTGGCGGAGAACCTGCGTGCCTATCATGAACGCCGCCAAGCGAAAGCCTAAGAACATGTGCTCGGGCTCTGCATCCCCAGCGTTCATCAGCCCGCTCATTAGAGCAGGCTATCTTCCTGATCAGGATTCAGAGAGAAACCCCTTGCCCTTCTCTACTGCTTGGTGTGCTTCCCAATTTGATCAAGTGGTACTTCCACTGTGACTCCGCTGTCTAATTGCACGCGGAGTACTTCCTTGAGCACGTTGTGGCCCATAACCTTACCTATGCCGTAAGTCGTGCTGACTATCTCTCCTGCTCTAGGCATCTTCTTATGGACTTCCTGGTAATATGCGTTCTCATAGGTCAGGCAACACAACAAACGACCACAAAGGCCAGATATTTCCATCGGGCTCAGGGGCAGATTCTGCTGTTTAGCCATTTTGATTGACACGGGTACAAATTCGCACAAATGGGTAGCACAGCACAGTGGGCGTCCACAGGGCCCTAGTCCTTTGACAAGCTTTGCCTCGTCACGGACCCCAACCTGTCGCAACTCGATGCGCGCGTGGAATATGCGCGCTAGATCTCTGACCAGGGCGCGGAAGTCAACCCGCTGCTCAGCGGTAAAGAAAAAGACCAGGCGAGAGCCGTCAAAGTTGTATTCGGCGCGGATCATCTTTATCGGCAATCCATGTTCTGCCGCCTTCTCGCGGCCTTTCTGCAGGGCTTGTCTTTCCCGACCGGCGTAGTACTGCGCCTCGGCCAGATCCGGAGGCGTGGCCTTACGTATGACAGGCTTAAGCTGGCCTACAATCTCTTGCTGGGCCACCTCTTTGGGTGGGATGACTATCCTCCCCAGTTCCCGCGCTCGTGCTGTCTCCACCACGACATAGTCGCCCTCGCGCAGATCTTGCAAGCCCGCTGGGTCGAAGTAGTAGATCTTTGTTGTAGGCTTGAAACGAATACCAACTACTTGTGGCATAGCGTTACCTCTAACTCGCTCATGATGATGAACGGGGCATCCTCAGGAACAACACTGCCAGTGCCAGGCGCGGGCTCACGTTTTGCTTAACCTGTTGAGCAGCACGCTGGATGGCGCGTAAACAAGCCCAGATCTCGCCCAGTGTATAGTGCTGTGCTTCGTTAAGCACCATCTGCTCCCGATCAATATTCGTCAATGCGTGTGCGTTCCCGCTTTTGGCCAACATGAGATCACGCCACCAACTTTGCCAGAGGTCGAAAACATCTGGCAAAACCTGTGGTTCCCGGCTAAGCTGTTGCGCCAGGCTCATTCGCCCCGTTCGTCCCTGGCAAAGTGCCTGCTCCAATGCTACAAGGTACTTCTCGCGCTTGCGCAGCAAAGCGTCATTGCTACTGGCCTCAATGGCCCAGCCTATGCGTCCTCCAGATAGTCTGGCCAGCAGACTGGCCTGACGGAGCTCAATGCCCCAGTGAGCTTGGAGAGCCCGCTGCACCTGATCAACTGGGAGCGGGCGCAAATTCAGCACCTGACAGCGTGAGACGATAGTCGGCAGAAGCATCTCAGCTTGGATTGCCGTCAAGATAAGGACTACCCTGGGTGGGGGTTCCTCCAGCGTCTTCAGCAGACAATTAGCAGCTTCTGGCGTAGCCTTCTGAAAGTTACAGAGAATATAGACACGCCAACGACCTGCGAACGGCGAGAGGCTTATCTCCCTTTGCAGCTCGCGTATTTGATCAATCTTGATGCTGCTTTCTTGCTCACCAATGACCCGCACGTCAGGGTGAAGGCCCTTCCCAATCTTGAGACAGGCGCTGCAGCTTCCACATGGCCTGCCCTCCAGATTAAGGCAGTTGAGAGCACGCGCCAAGTAAAGTGCTAGGCTCGTCTTGCCGATGCGCGGAGGCCCAGTGAATAGATAAGCATGGGATAGATGATCAGTTGCCAGACCATGCTTTAGCAGATCAACAGCCCACTCGTGGCCTATTACTAATGGGATGCCTTCAACAGTTGCTACAACCATATTGCTATTTTAGCACGAGTCCGGCGACATGTCCAATCAACCAACACGCAATACGGGGCTTTTCCAAAGTCTGGTTATATCCATCACGTTCAGCGGCAGTTGCGCAGTCCCCGGAGCGCAGCGGAGCGGGGCACTGCCGCGGCTCCTGGCGATGGTACGCCGCTGGCCGTAGGTGCAAAGCTGCAAAGGCCGCGGGGACAACCCCGCAGTGCCTTTGTCTTTACGCCACCTCTGGTCTTTACGCCAGAGGCGTAAACGGAAGGCGTAAACGGCAACTGCGAGGGAACATGGGGAGGTCGGCTGACTTTGGAAAAGCCCTGACATGCAACACCGCCAGGAAGATCAAGCCCTTCAAGTGAACGTCTAATGCAGCAACAAGCCAGGCATAGTACAAAGGCACAATCAGTAGGCCCCCTCGCTTTTGGAAACGTCTGCAATTTGTGCTACACTTGTAAGCGACGCAACCCTTTTGGAGAAGCGTGGTCCGCTGAAAGGATACGATGAGAACAAGCGACCTCTTTGAATACAGTCGCAAGTTGCAGACGGAAAGAGAACAACCTCTGGCCGCGCGTATGCGTCCGCGAACGCTGGAGGATTTTGTCGGTCAAGAGCACATCGTAGGGCCAGGGACATTGCTGCGGCGCGCCATTGAGGCCGATCGCATCTCCTCAATGATCTTGTGGGGACCGCCCGGCAGCGGTAAGACCACACTGGCCATGATCATCGCCAATCATACTGACTCTCACTTTGAGAGCATCAGTGCCGTGATGGCCGGCGTGAAGGACATCCGGCGGCTGGTGCAGGGGGCTAGGGATCGGCAGGGTATGTATGGACAGCGGACTATCATCCTCGTGGATGAGATTCACCGCTTCAATAAGGCACAACAGGACGCTTTGCTGCCATATGTAGAAGATGGCACTATCATCCTCATTGGCGCGACTACGGAGAATCCCTACTTCGAGGTTATCGGCGCTTTGGTCTCACGGTTACGCATCTTTCAATTGAAACCTCTAAGCGACGAAGAGATAGAGATCATCTTGCGCTGTGCTCTTTCCGACACGGAAAGAGGTCTGGGCATAATCCGCGTCCAAATAGACGACGATGCCCTTGCTCACCTGATGCACGTGGCCGGCGGCGATGCGCGCAACGCACTAAATGCTCTAGAGCTGGCTGTAACTACGACTCCTGCCGATAAGGAACGACGCGTGCACGTGGACCTGACTGTCGCCCAGGAATCAATTCAGCGTCGTGCTTTGCTCTATGACAAGGACGGCGACGCTCACTACGACACCATCTCGGCGTTTATTAAAAGCGTACGCGGTGGTGATCCCGACGCTGCCCTGTACTGGATGGCGCGTATGATCTACAGCGGCGAAGACCCTCGTTTCATCGTACGCCGCATGATCATCCTCGCCTCAGAGGACATAGGATTGGCAGATCCACAGGCCCTGGTCGTAGCGACGGCTGCAGCTCAGGCTCTTGAGTGGGTGGGCTTACCAGAGGCACAATACGCCTTGGCGCAAGCTGCAATCTACCTGGCTACAGCGCCTAAGAGTAACTCGTGCCAGGCCTACTTCGAGGCCCTGAAGGTGGTCGAGCACGAGGGCATCATTGACGTACCGGATCACCTGAAAGATAGTAGCCGTGATGCCACAGCATTGGGCCACGGCAAGGGCTATAAGTATTCACACGACTTCCCCGGCCATTGGGTATCGCAGCAGTACCTTCCTGACGGCTTGCAGGGTAGACACTGGTATAAGCCTGGTGAACTTGGGTATGAGGAGACAATCCAGGAACGCCTGGCAAAATGGCGCAAGGCACGACAAGAGGAGGGCTCCAAGCCGTCATGAGTGGCTCCGAAAACAGCAGGCCCAGCGCCCAGGGCAGTACGCGAACATCCTTCAGCAACTGGGGGCAGTAGTGTTGCACGCCAGCGCAGTAGGAACTGAGCATGAAGGGGCTGCAGAGCACACCTCAGAAATCCAGGCCTTTGACCACCCGAGCGTAGCGAGCAAACGTTGCAGGAGAGAGACATATGGATACCCGAGACTGGTGGCAGCCAAGACGACTCGTACTTCCCCTGAGCATAGCCATGATCTTCATACTGGCCCTCAGTCCGCTCACCGACCCCGACTTGTTCTGGCACCTGGCAAACGGGCGGCTCATGTGGAGTACGCATTCCATACCACGCTCAGACCCGTTCTCCTTCACCATAGGCGGAAAGGAGTGGATCTGCCACGAGTGGTTGACCGAAATCATCATGTACGGCCTGCACAATGAGCTCGGGCCGGCAGCCCTTATCGTGGCCGCGGCCACCGTGGTGGCTGCCAGCTTCGCACTGGTGGCCATCAGGTGCCGCACTTCACCCTATGTCGTCGCCTCCTGCATCCTGCTCGCCACATTGGCCTCGGCACCTAGTTTGGGGGCCCGCCCACAGGTGGTCAGCCTCCTCCTGGCTAGCCTCACCCTCTACATCGTGGAGGGCGGAGCGCCTCTCTGGACCCTGGTGCCCCTCGGCGCACTCTGGGCCAACCTGCACGGTGGGTTTTTCACTGGCCCAGTCATCGTGGGCGTATACGTCCTGGGCAGAGCCATCGATGCCCTAGGGGAGAAGGATTGGGCAAAGGGAAGAAAGGCAGTGAAGCAACTGGTCCTGGCTGCCGTCGGGATGAGCCTCGGTGCACTCTTCAACCCCTACGGGATAAAGCTGCTCCTCTATCCCTTCCAGACCTTGGCCTCCGGCGCCATGAGAGAGCTCATTATGGAGTGGTTCAGCCCAGACTTCCACATGCCAGCCTTCCAGCCTTTGGCCCTGCTGCTCCTGGCTGTCGTGGCCTCACTGGCCCTTTCCACGAAGAAGCCGTCGTCCACCCGCCTCATCTTGCTCCTGGCCACCATGTATGCTGCCCTCAACTCGGCCCGCCACGTTCCCCTGTTCGCCATTGTGACCGCACCAGTGCTCAGCGAGCAGATGGCAGGCATACAAGCAGGCAGATGGGCAAGAAAGCGAGCGGGAAGCACTCGCGAACCTGCTACTTCCAACTCGCCAACTCACAGACTCCTCACCTGGCAAGCGCCGAGGCGTTTCGCCATCAGTTTCGCACTCGTACTCATTGCTGTCCTCATAGTAGGTTGTGCCTGGCGGCTGCACACGGTCATCACCCAGAACGAGACTGACCAGGCGGCTCGTTTCCCGGTCCACGCCGTGGACTTTATGCGCAGCGCCAGCCTCCCCGGGAACCTGTTCAATCAATACGGCTGGGGAGGTTACCTCATCTGGCACGGAGAGAAAGTCTTTATAGATGGCCGGGCCGACGTCTACGGAGATGACTTCCTCAACCAGTACGCCAGCCTCTACCTCGGCAAAGCCCATCCCGCGCAGGTGTTCCAGAGATACGACATACACCACGTTCTCATCGAGTCCGACTGTGCGCTTGCGGTTTTGCTCGAAGACAGCAAAGACTGGAACACGATATACCAGGACGATCTGGCCATCCTACTTGTCAAAGAAGAAGCCCAATGAAGTATGAACTCGTCCAGTGTGAGCAATGGAGGCCGAGTTGACGGAACAGCAGGGCCGCAAGCGCTACCGACGAATAGCGATTTGCATCGCCTGCCTCTGCCTCCTGGCCTCCTGCTTGCCCTACCTGGCTGGCTGGGCAGCAAGTTCAGATAGGATGCAGTTTGGCGGCGTCCTTGCCCACGACAGGGCGGACGTCTACACTTATCTATCTGCCATGCACCAGGGAGCGCACGGAAACTGGTCCTATCACATCCTGCACACACCAGAGGAGCACCATGGTGAACCGCTAAAGCTCTTTTACCTAATACTGGGAAAGCTCGCCCACGCTTTTGGCCTTCCAATGGCAGTGGCCTATCAACTGGCTCGCATCGCTGCTGGAACGTGCCTCATAGCCGCCATCTACACCTTCACAGGGTACTTTGTGAAGGACCGCAGAAGCCACCTGGTTGCATATCTGCTCGCATGCGTAGGCGGAGGCCTGGGCTGGCTGATTCCTTTCCTCAAGGCTGCGGGATGCCAGTGGGCTGATTGGGTCCCCATAGAGTTCTGGCTGTTTGAAGGCTTTACTTTTCCCACTATTCTCTTCTTCGTCCACGGCGCGCTGGCAACGGCTATCATGCTCATCACTTTTCTGGCCATCCTCAAGTATCAACGAACAACCGCACGGAGAGAAATGGCCACAGTCATCTTGCTAACCATAGCCCTGGCCATTGTCCAGCCCCTTTGTCTACCAATCCTGGCCACAACCGTGTGCACATATATGCTCCTCCTGACCTGGAGGCGATGGACAGAAAGTCGACAGTGGCCTACGCGAGAGGAAATCGTGATCACCCTAATTGTTGGTGCTATCTCACTCGCACTGGCAGCGTATTTCCTCCTCCCTTTTCTCATCAACCCTGTCTTCCGTAGTTGGAAGACACGAAGCCTTACCCTATCCCCTCCGCCGCTTCACTACCTGTGGGGATACGGCCTTATCGTCCCCCTCGCAATCATCGGGGCGAGGCGCACCTTACGGGAAAAACACGAGACCGGACTCTTCTTGATAGCCTGGCTACTCGCAGCAGCTGTACTCATCTATTTACCCTACCTACCCCAGAGGCGGTTTGCCCAGGGCATTATCGTCCCCCTCGCTTGCTTGGCTGCCTTGGGAATAGAGAGGCTATGCTGGAAAGCTGAGAAAGGCGTGATTGCCTTCATCTGTCGGCTCCTCCTGTACCTGGTGGTGATCTGCAACGTCATTATTGTTACGCAACAGACCACGATATGCCTCAGCCAAACACAGCTTGTATTCTGCTCTAGAGAAGAATTGGAGGCCATGGCCTGGCTCGAAAGCAACTCTGCTCCCAATGATACGGTGCTGGCCGGGCTGCGCACAGGCGCTTTCATACCGGCTGCCATCGGACATCGCGTCTTCTGGGGCCATTGGTGCGAAACCATCCACCTGGAAGAAAAAGGTAGGGAGTTTAGAGACTTCTTCGAGCGCGGAACTTCCGACGAGTGGAGGTGTTACTTCCTGCAGAGGTATGGCATCAGGTACTTGTTCTACGGGCCCCAAGAGAAGGCATCGGGCGATTTTGACCCCTCCCAGGCCCCCTACCTGACAAAGCAGTTTCAGACGGGAGCATACGCTGTATACGAAGTAGCACCACAGGGAGCGGACGTCGAGTAGAAAAGAGAGATCCACAGCGATGGACCGCTCTATCCTCCTCTGGAGCGTTTCCGCCTCTGGCCCGTGCACCCTGTCAAGCGACGTTCACGTCGTGCATTCTGCAGTAACTCACCAGCGCGATAGGAACTGCGCACAAAGGGGCCGCATAGCACACCTCGGAACGCCAGATCTTTAGCTATCTGAGAGTAGCGCTCAAAAGCTGCAGGGGGAACGTACTCAGTCACCGGGCAGTGCCGCAGCGAAGGGCGCAAGTACTGACCAATAGTCAAGAAATCGCAGTCAACGGCACGAAGGTCACGCATAACGTCAATGACCTCTTGTTCCTGCTCTCCCACGCCAAGCATCAGGCCAGATTTGGTATATACTGAAGCCCACAGCTCCTTGGATCGTTCGAGTAAGTGCAGCGACCGCTTATAGTCTGCTCGTGCTCGTATTCCAGGGTAGAGCCGAGGCACAACTTCCACATTGTGCCCCAGCACCTCAGGGTGAGCTTCGAGGACGCTTCGTAGCGCGGCCTCTTTGCCTTGGAAGTCAGGTACCAATACCTCAACCGTAGCCGAAGTACTCCTGTGCAAGGCTTCTATGCACGTCCCAAAGTGCGCAGCCCCTCCATCTGGCAAGTCATCCCGTGTCACAGACGTGATGACCACGTGGCGCAAGCCAAGCTGCCGCACAGCATCAACCAGATGCTGAGGCTCCTCGACATCCACAGACTTGGGGTGACCATGCGCAACCGCACAGAAACGGCAATTTCGTGTACAGACGCGGCCTAGTATGAGGAAAGTCGCTGTGCGTTGCCGGAAGCACTCCCCAATATTCGGACAGTGGGCTTCCTCACAAATCGTAGCCAGAGAGAGCTTGTCCAGCATGCACTTCATCTTCTGCCAGGCTTCCATCGTGAGTGCCCTGCGCTTCAACCAGGGCGGCTTCCCAGTATTGACTGGCCGATTTTCTGACGGAGCATCAGACTGGGCGTGCACCTTCACCTCCATTGTTCGTATTATATCCATAGGTTGCACGACCGCAAAGTGTGCCACTGTCGCTGTTGTGCACTAGCTCCGAGAGGCGAAGATGCTCGGACAACAGGTAGAGGTAGTCCGACGATACTCAGGCCACTAGCCATACGCCGTCTGTTGATGATAAGCGGGATTCGCCAGAGTCCAGGAAAGAATTGTGTAGAGGATGAGTGTCATCCAATCTACTACTTCATACTTCCACGTCATACATCGTCAGGCCAGGACCTCCAATCCAATACTTCCCTGTCTCCGAACTATGGCATTTTTACGCAATGTATACACTATCTTTGGGAACTCTTCACGTTTCGTACCTGATGGTATCCTATACTAGTAACGGATTCACACAGTTTCTTCAGGTTCTAGATGATTTCAGTTCAATAGCCAGTGCTTGCACAACTTCCTTGAAGTGGCGTGGACCTTGCGGGCCACATGCTTATACGCACAGGTCATCTGCCGCCCAACGGACGTGGTAGCATTCCAAGACAGCCGTTGCAGTGTGCACACACCGTAAGCGCAATTCATAGCTTCTCTGGCTATTGGCACAAGCAGGAGGTCGCTTATGAGGGCTGGGAACGATATACTTGTCCAACAGGGCCTGCCAATCCCGGTAGACGATCCGCACGCAGCCCTACGCTTCTGCCAGTTTCTGGCGCAGATGTTGAACGGCCAGGAGACAGGTGAGAATCCCATGACGCCACCGTGGCTGAGCAGACCTACGGCAAGTGCAGCCAAACCTGATGTCTCTGTGGTCTTGCCAGTCTGCAACGAACAGGAAAACTTAATTCCACTGTATCGTCGGCTCACGGCCGTACTAACCGCTGAGGACATTCCGTACGAGCTCATCTTTGTTGATGATGGCAGTACAGATGGAAGCACACCGCTGCTGCATAGACTGGCAGTTGATGATCCATGCGTCAGGGTGGTGGAGTTGGCTCGAAACTTTGGACACCAAGTGGCCATCACCGCCGGCCTCGATTTCGCCGAGGGCAGTGCGGTCATCGTTATGGATGCCGACCTGCAGGATCCGCCCGAGGTGTTGCCTGAGTTCATCGCCAGTTGGCGCGCTGGCAATGATGTGGTATACGCCGTACGTCAAGAGCGCAAGGAATGCTGGCTGAAACGCAAAGCGTATACCACCTTTTACCGTATGCTGCGTAAGGTGGCGAACGTGGACATCCCGCTAGATGCTGGCGATTTCTGCATCATGGACCGCAAAGTCGTGGACTTGCTGCAGGCCATGCCAGAACGGAACCGCTTTGTACGAGGCATGCGCAGTTGGGTGGGGCTGCGCCAGACGGGCCTGCCCTACGAGCGCCAGGCCCGTCATGGTGGCCGGCCGAAATACACCTGGGGCCGCTTGATGCTCCTGGCCCTGGATGGCTTTATCTCCTTCTCGCACATACCGTTGCGCGTGGCCTCTCTGATAGGATTCAGCATCTCGCTGCTGTCCTTCCTGTTGGCCGCATTCTATTTTGTGAAGAAAGTCATGATGGGCCTAAATCCACCGGGCTTTGCCACACTGGTCG
This sequence comes from uncultured Anaerolineales bacterium, assembly GCA_964478075.1. Taxonomy (GTDB): domain Bacteria; phylum Chloroflexota; class Anaerolineae; order UBA2200; family UBA2200; genus DAOUEX01. The sequence goes on from CAYZGO010000032.1 coordinate 13,690, forward strand.
TGGCCACGTTCTTCCTGGCAGGTATCCAGCTCATCACCATCGGTGTGATGGGCGAATACGTGGGCCGAACTTTTGATGAGGTGAAACGGCGTCCGCTTTACGTTGTGCGCCGGGTCACTGGCTCATGAGGAACTGAAAGGCTATGCGTATCCTAATGCTCAACAACGAGTTCCCGCCGCTGGGTGGGGGAACGGGCGTTGTCAACCAGCGCATCCTTGAGGAATGGGCGCATCGCGAGGACGTAGAGGTTGATCTAGTGACCTCCTCCCGTACCCGTGACCAGTACGAGTACGAGGAATTCACGGCAAGTATTCGCGTACACAAGGTGCCGGTGGATAACAAGAACATTCACCATTCATCGAACCGCGAGTTGCTAACCTACACGTGGCGTGCCTGGCGCCATGCACGTAGGCTAGCGAAACGTGCTGGCTATGATGTTTGCCTGGCCTGGGCTGGCGTTCCAGCCGGTGGCGTTGCTATGTGGCTCAAGTGGGAATTCGCTCTTCCGTACGTCGTTGCCTTGCAAGGGCCTGATGTGCCCGGTTTCGAGCAACGTTACCGCTGGGTTTATTCTGCCCTTACGCCTTTCATTCGCCTGGTATGGCGTCAGGCCTCGGGTCTGACTGCATGCAGTGAACAACATAGGGATCTGGCCCAGGAAACAGAGCCAGACCTACCTATCGAGGCAATCCCCAACGGGGTGGATATGTCGCTATTCTACCCTGACTCCACAATACACAGGGAAAACGAAGCCGTCCGTCTTATCTGCTGCGGCCGCCTCATCAAGCGCAAAGGACAGCAGTATCTTATTCCTGCTGTTGCTGAGTTGAAGAAACGGGGACTCGCTGTTGAATTGTTGATCGTCGGCACAGGCGACAATGAGCCCGCGCTGCGCCGTCAGGTCGAGGAGTCTGGGCTGGAAGACATAGTGCGATTTACGGGCTTTGTGGAATGGGACAACGTGCCCCAACTCTACCAGACATCTGACATTTTCGTGCTTCCCTCGTATAACGAAGGGATGTCTATTGCGTTGCTTGAGGCGATGGCGACTGGTTTGCCGGTAGTCGTAACGGACACAGGTGGTACCCGAGAACTTGTCAACGGCAACGGTATCGTTGTCCCTTGGGCTGATGTTGGGCAACTAGCCCAAGCCCTTAGTCACTTGGTTGCCTCGCCTCATCTGCGCGAACATATGTCTCGACTTGGCCGACAGATTGTGCTACCTTATGGCTGGGAGAAAGTTGCTCGCCGATACTTGGATACGTGTAGGCGGATTTCGAGCACCTACCCATGACTAACCCTACACCGATCAAGGTTCTGCACGTTATCGATCATCTGGGATTCGGAGGCGCTCAGACATTCCTCTTCGACTTGGTGCTTGAGCAACGCAGGAGTGGGTCAGTTGATCCGGTTATCTGCTGCTTAACTGAGCCGACCTCGCTAAGTCATCAATTCAGTAGTCTAAATGTGCCACTTTATCACCTAGATGCGGGTAGACACAATCTCCTAGATATTGCAGGCATTCCCTATTCCCTATTGCGACTCATGCGTAAACAGAGGTGTGACTTAGTTCATACCCACTTGTTCGTGTCTGGCGTGTTTGGACGTCTTGCAGCGATGATGGTCAGAGTGCCTACTGTTGTCCAGGAGCAACGCAACGAAACAAAGGTGGTTAGTGGGTTCAGGCGTTGGATTGATCATGTTCTGGGCAAGCGGACTGCGGTAGTCATCTGTGTGTCGCAGACGACGAAGGATTTCAATGTGCAGGCTAAGGGTATCGATCCTGCACGCATTTTGGTGATCCCGAACAGCATTAACCCAGAGCGCCTTTCCGCTGATGCTGTCAGGGGTCAAAGACAGCGCATGCTTGATGCCTTTGAGTTGTCGTCTGTGGATCCGATTGTGATCGGGATCGGTAGGCTAGAGAAACAGAAGAGATTTGATATCTTCCTACAGACTGCCAAACTAGTTAGCGATCAGATGCCGAATGTCGGATTCCTAATTGTCGGCGACGGCTCACAGCGGAAGGAACTTGAGAGTCTGGCTGCAAAGCTGGGTCTGTATCCTTCTGTTCGATTCACGGGGGCACGTTCTGACGTACCTACTCTGCTAGGAATCAGTGATGTTTTCCTTCTCACTTCTGATTTCGAAGGACTTCCCCTAACCCTGTTGGAGGCGTTGGCCATGCAAGTTCCTGTTGTGGCTACACATGTTGATGGTACCAGCGAAGTGCTGGGCAGGGGGCTAGGCGGAATCCTCATACCACCCAGAGACCCAGTTGCCGCTGCCGATGCTGTGATAGCTCTATTGCATGATGAAGAGCGACGGCGAATCACGGGACGAGAAGGACGCCGATTAGTGGAACACGTATACAGCATATCGCTGGTGAATCAGCAGGTTGAGGAGGCATATCGTAGTGTGCTCCAGCAGAACGATTGGTCCAGCCAGGTGCACACTAAGGAGTTCTTATAGCGATTATGCGCGTGTGTTTCGTGGTTAGTGAGATATTCGCGTGGGGCAAGTACGGAGGCTTCGGCAGTATGGTACGTTTTCTGGCCCGCGGCCTTGCTGAACGGGGTGTCGAGGTATATGCAATTGTGCCCCGACGGCCAGGGCAGAAACCGCGTGAGAATTTGGACGGTTTCACCGTTCTCAGCCATCCAGGATGGGCAGTATTGGCCGGCAGCGTGTACCAACAGGTGGATGCAGACGTCTACCACTCGCAGGAAGCCACTTTGGCGACGCTGGGCGCACGATGGGCGATGCCCGATCGCAAGCATGTCGTGACCTGTATTGATCCGTGGGACTGTCGAGATTGGTGGCAGGAATTCACTTATGACGTGAAGAGCAGCCCAATGCGCGGTCTGGTGTATCCCTTGTTATGGGGCTATTATAGCCCGATTATTGTGCGGCCGGCCGTGCTTCGTGCCCACGCTGTCTTCAGTCAGGCGCGCTTCTTGATACCAAAGGTACAACGGCTATATCATCTTCCCGATCCACCCATCTTTCTTCCCAATCCATATACTGTTCCAAAACGTCCTATGCATAAGGCAACACACCCGACGGTCTGCTACCTATCGCGATGGGATTCGCGCAAGCGACCTGAGCTATTCTTTGAGCTGGCCAGCACATTCCCGAATGTGCGCTTCATAGCTTTGGGTAGAGCGCACAGCTCCCGGCGTGATGCTCATCTGCGCAAACGGTATTCTGGGATTCCCAATCTGCACCTAGTAGGCTTCATCAACCCATTCGAATCCGTCCGTCTAGAGCACATTCTGGAAGAGAGTTGGATCATGATTAACACTGCGGCACGTGAGGGGCTGCCGGCGGCCTACGTGGAGTCTGCCGCACACCGCTGTGCTATCCTAAGCGCCGTCGACTCTGATGGCTTTGCTTCACGTGGCGGTTGCCATGTTAAGGCGGCTGTTTCATCGGGCCAACGAACGCAGTCAGGCGGCGTGCAGGCGACGGTGGATGACTATGCCAAGGGCTTAAAGTGGCTCCTGGAAAACGACCGTTGGCGCGAGAAGGCTGAGGCAGGATATCAGTACGTTTGGGATATTCATGACCAGCAACACGTAGTTGATCATCATCTTGCCGTTTACGAGGGGCTTCTGGGGGACAGTGTATGACCAAGGTTTGTATCTGGGGAGCATGGTACGAAAGCGCAAATGCAGGCGACCAAGCCGTTCTGATGGCAATTGCTCGCCTCCTGAGTCAGCAAATACCAGATCTGGAGCTTGTCGTCTTGTCTAATCGGCCACAGTTCACTAAGGACTACATGCGTTCCGTGTATCCGGTGCGAGCACTCAGCCAACGATACAGCCTGCTGGCCGTGCTGCGTGAGCTCGTCACATGCGAACTGTTCCTTCTAGGTGGTGGCACTCCGTTTTATGATGATTGGCTCCACCTAGTTGCGATGCTCCTGCTAGTAGGTACGACACGTCTCGCTGGCAAGCCCGTTATGACCTATGCCGTCAGTGCTCGTCCTTTCAATTCCACGTTGGGAAGGCTCTTGGCACGAGCCAGCCTCGGTCTTGTGAATCTGGTGACCGTTCGGGAGCCTCAAGCAGTGGGTCGCTTGCGCAGCTTGGGTGCACGGAAGCCGATCTACCTGTTCACTGATCCAGCGGTGACACTGGAGCCACTGGATGACGCTGACGTAAGGAAGATCCTGTCAAAGGAAGGGGTTGAAGTGGGCAACCAGCCCCTGGTGGCGATTTGTCCCCACTTCTTAAGCCCTGATCACTCATATCGAATACATCACTATGAAGAGTTTTCCAAAGAAGCAATTGAGCAGTACCATCAGGTACTCGCACAAGCAGCGGATTGGTTAACAAATCGAGGTCAAGTTCTGTTTGTTCCACTGAATACTGAAAGCCCAGATGATGACTGTCAGACCATTGATTTGGTGTGTGACTCAATGGCCCATAGCGATCGATGCCATGTAATAAGACGACAATACGGGCCGCGCGAAATAGCTGGGATCTTCAAACAATGTGAGTTTGTACTTGCGGTCCGTTTACACGCAGCCGTATTGGCTTCATCAGTTTTTACGCCGACAGTAGCCATCAGCTATGGGCCGAAGGTGGAAGGCTATATGAAACTTGTCAAACAGGAAGCTAACATTTTGCATCTCGAAACGCTGGAGAAGGAACATGTGTTATCCCTCTTAGATAGTGCATGGTACAATCGTCAAAACATCCGGCAAGCATTGACGGTAACGATGGATGAGATGCACCGACTCGCTGTATCCAATGCTAAAATGGCAGCCTCGCTTATTGGATAACCCATCGGTCGACATCTCACGATTTTTAGGACATTGTCTGATGTTAATAGCGAGGACAGTAGCTCTCAATTGCTCTTTCATTCAGTGAATTGGTGTTACGAGTCTTTCTTCGAACAAGGTTACCAACTGCATATGAGTTGGTGAGAATCTGGTGGTGGTCGATGAGTGACTTCAGGCTGGACTTGATTGGGGTTGGTGCAGCCTGGCTCAAACAACATGGCTTCCGGCATATCTGCGGGAGCATCCACAGGTTTGCATGCCTAACCCAAACGAACTGTGCTTCTTTTGCACAAGGGCCCTTTGGCCCCAGCTTCTTACTCACTATGAAAAAGGAGAGAAGTGGTTGCGAGCCAGGTTCGCACACTGGCAACCGGGACAGATAAGAGGAGTAATAACCACAGCCTACCTAGTTGATCCGGCGGCCCCAGTACTCATCAGGAGACACTTGCCAGATGCCAGGATTCCGATTCCATATTGCAATCCTACTGAAAGCTTGGATTCATTTTATCACTCAACTGTCCTTCCAGTCTATATACAAAGGTAAACGAGAGAAAACGGGATACGTTCTGTGCTTATCCGGGACTTTGTTGGTAATACAACGGTCTTTTTCAGGACCCAACCTCAAGCCAAGAAAATCAGGACCTTTCTCAAGCCAGATTATTGGCAATACGTGCTGAAGAGAATATGTCACTCAGTGAGTTGTTGGATAGGGATCTGAGTCATTGGAACCAATAACTGCAAAGTGCTGTTGGCGGGCGGCTACACTATGGTCTCCAACATCTATCGTATTTGGCGCAACCCTTCGGTTGGCTGGTTCTTGCGGTTAGCCTTCTCGGCTCTCATTCTGACTTTGCTTTCTACGCAGGTCGATTTTGTCACTGTACTTGACACACTGAGGTCTGCCAATGTGCAATTTCTCGTGCCTGCCTTTGTCCTCTTCTTCGTTGTGCGACTGATCTGGGCCTACCAGATGTCTCTGGGACTTGCGCCACTTGGCATGCGTCTAACTACACCTCGCTTGTTCAAAGTCATCCTTATCGCTGGTTTCTACAGCTTGGTCCTACCCGGAAATCTGGTCGCTGGCGGTACCGCTTCCTGGTACAAACTTTCCCGCTCCAACGGTAGAGGCATCGAAGCCGCAGCACTGCTAGTTTACTTCCGGATAGTCAACACGCTCACGCTACTCGGGGTAGGCCTACTTGGAATGTGGCTTGACCCGCGTTTGGCAACGCCCAGCTTCAGAGCTGTAGTTGGGGTGATGTTTGTGGGAGTTGTCCTGGCTTTTCTGCCATTCGTTTCCACAGCGGCCACCGACCAAGTGGAACGCGTCGGTCGTGCGGTGTTACGAAAGTTGCCCCTGCACGGCTGCCTGAGGGAGAAGGGGCCAATAATCTGGAAGGCACTGAAATCCTTTCAGGAGTTGGATAGTTGGACCGTTGTAATTGTACTTGGTTTGTCATTGCTGTCTCACTTGCTCAGCACATTCGTCTTTTACTTGCTTACACTGGCAATTGACATTCACTTGTCCGTCTTTGTTGTTGGATGGGTTCGCTCAATGCTTCAGTTGTTCGAGTTTCTCCCGATCTCGATTGCCGGACTTGGCGTACGTGAGGTCAGCCTAGTGTTGCTTCTAGCAGATTATGGTATTCCAGAGACACAAGCTCTTGGCTGTTCCCTTGTGATTTTCGCCACGGTGGTCGTTGGTGGGATCATAGGGGGTCTGTTCGAAATGTGGGATGTCCTTCGGGGAGGGCGTCGATCTCGTCGCTCTGTGGCGGAGGAAGACCAAGATGCGGCGGTGCGAGGCTGGTTCTCGACAAAGTAAAACATTGTCCACCTCGTTTACGCCTGGTTTGGGCGGATGGTGGCTATACCGGACAGTCGGTGCACTGGCTACGGGATGTCTATGGCTGGGTGCTCGAGATCGTTATGCGTTGTGACGATACCAAGCGTTTCCAAGGTTTGCCTCGCCGTTGGGTGGTGGAGTGCACTAAATGGGCTTTTCAAACATCCTCTTGAAGCAGGAGGTCAAGACTAGATGATCGTCGCATTCTCAAGTGCCCCAGTCAAAGTCCCACAGAAGCATCTGACAAAAATGGCGGCAAGCTGTTCTTTGATTCACCGCATTGACTGGGGACCAGCGATTCTGATCCTGCTCTCGCTAGCCCATGCTCTGTGGCGCCTGGATACGACGCCATCCTTGCGATGGGATGAGGGCTGGACCCTCTTGGTGGCCCGTACCTGGGTGGAGCTCGGACACTATGGACGCTTGCTGGCTGGACAGCCCATATCGGCCAGACTTTCAGCAGCATTCCCAGTTGTCGCACCGATCGCGCTCAGTTTTCGCCTTTTTGGTGTTGGTATATGGCAGGGACGACTGGTTGTCGTGCTGCATACGCTGGCGTCGCTGCTTCTGCTGTATTATCTAGCTCGGCGTCTCTACAACCGCCGCATAGCGGCAGGCACACTGGCCGTGGTGCTGCTCATGAGCCCCTTTCCTGACGTTCATCCACTGGTTACCGGCCGGGTGGTATGGGCCGAAACACCAATGCTGTTCTTCCTGTTGGCTGGCTATGTTTGCTTCTTGCTGACCTCGCAGAGATCTATGTGGTTCATGCTATTGGCAGTGGTCTTGTGGGGAATTGGCCTGAATACCAAAGCGCAGCCATTGCCTTTTTGGACAGTATCCTTGGTTGTGCCGCTGTTGGTCATGCTCTTGAAAAGACGATGGAAAGTGGCATGTCTGCTGAGCATCGGGTTGATTGGCTCACTGGGCGCAAAGCAGTTGTTGCTACGTTTGTGGCAGCTTGTGGTGATGCGGGACAGCCTGCCCAATGGCCCGTTAACAGGGCTGCCCAGTACGGCAGCCTTGGTCCCCATAGCACAGGTCCGCCTGGTTGCTCTGACAGTGGCCCTGACCATCGGGCTCCCGACAGCGCTGGGCTTATGCAACGCCACATGGGAAACCATCAAAAAGCACAGAGATAGCACTCTAAACGCTGACCTGGATGTAGTGCGGCTGGCTTTGCTTTCTCTGGCTGGAAGTTGGTTTGCCTGGTATGTGCTGCTTTCCATCGGCTGGACGCGCTATCTCTTTCCTCCCATGTTTCTCGGCAGTATGTTTGCAGCGGCGTGGCTGTATGATCTCACCGATGGCTATAGCGCATCACCTACGATGAAGCGTGCCTGCCATGCTCTCAGATGCCTGCATTTTGACCGGCAGGGCGCTGGTGCGCTGCTGGCGGTCGTCCTGGTGGCTACGACAGTTCTATTCACCGTATACATACTCGGTTTACTCAGTGTCATGAACTTTGGCACGCCAGCTCAACAGGTTGCCCACTTCCTCAACACCCAGACTCCGCCTAATGCGCTCATCGAAGCCTATAGCCCCGAGGTTTTCTTTCTTCTAGATCGCAGTTATCACTATCCACCGGACCAAGTTAACGTACAGATCATACGCCGACTGTCGTGGGGACAAGACGTACCCATAGACTACGATCCGTTGTCTGCAGATCCAGACTACCTGGTAGTTTGTCGGCGTTATGGCCTGTGGATGATCTACGAGGCTGTGCTGGAAAGCGATGCATTCCACCTGCTCTTCATCGATGAGCCCTACGAGCTCTACGAGCGAGTGCGCTGAGGGAATACCTTCTTTTCTCCAAGAACATCGGACTGACGCCCAGCAGTTCAAGCACGCCACCAAGCAGCGGCCAAGAAACCAGGACGTTCGTTCCACAAGGTTCGTTCTTGCGTGACCTGACAGAGTTGGCAATCCCCGCCCCACCCGAGAAGTACCCCGGTTTTACAGATTACTCAAGCCGTGGTATACTTTGTCACGGAGTTACGATGCCTTCGAGCTTGAAATACGGGAAGGCCGTGCCTGTTACTGATGCTTAGGAAACTAAGAGCGACCCTGAATGCTCTGCGCCCCAGCAAGGGACCCAGCCTCGAAGACTTGTTGGCTCAGCTATCTCGCGAAGACGCCCGCACCCGCTGGGAGGCAGCAGAAGCTCTTGCTCAGCACAGCAGTGCGGCGAGAGTAACGGAGGCCCTGATTAACGCTCTGGGCGATCCGCATCCATTTGTGCGTTGGCAGTCGGGTGAGAGTCTAGCCCGATGCAAAAACGAGCGCACGTTCGTCCTCCTGCAGGCTGCTCTCTCGAGCAGGAACAGCCACCGTCGTAGTGGTGCAGCGGACGTTCTGGGAAAACTTGGAGATAAGCGAGCAACGAGTGCTCTTTGCAGGGCACTTGGCAGCCGCAGCGCGGAGGTGCGTTGCAGCGCTGCAGAAGCACTAGCTCGCCTCGCGGATCCGACAACCCTGCCAGCGCTGCGCAAGGCACTCGGCGACGGCGATGCGCAGGTGAGGCGGGCAATCGCGAACGCCTTGGGGGCTATAGGCCGTCCAGAGCCAGTACCTGCATTGTTGACCATGTTGGAAGACAATAGCGCGCTGGTACGCACCAGCGCCGCCAAGGCATTGGGAAAAGTCGCTGGCCCCGAGGCTGCTAACTCCTTGCAACACGCGCTGAAGGATGCCGACGCTGGGGTAAGGTGGCACGCGGTGCATGCTCTGAGTACAATCGCTGACTCGGCAACTTTGCCCTTCCTGGCTCCGCTACTAAGCGATGAAACTGAGATATTTGGCGTGTCAATAGCCGAGGCCGCCCGTGAGGCTATGCAGACCATCAGGCGACGGCAGAGGAATCAGGAGCGAATGCACCGCTTGCGCTTATCATGAGAGTCTCATATCCAAGTACTCTGCATAGGAGTTATCCACATGATCGATTGTCCGAACTGCGGCACTCCTAATCGAAAAGGGAGCAGGTACTGCAGTGACTGTGGCCAGCGCCTGGACACAGTTCCTATCATAACCTGTCCCTCGTGCAACGGGCCAAACCCAGCAGGCGGTGCCTCCTGTAGTTTCTGCGGAGCTCCACTCATTCCTCCTCTTGCAGCCGAAAAGGACGACATCGGCGTCCGGCAAGAACTCCCGCTCAGGAAAGAACCAGTTGAGAGCGAACCTGAGAGGCCCAGGCCTGCCACGTTACCCGAGACTGAACTGCCGTCGTGGCTTTACCAGCAACCTGCTGAACAGCCAGAGACACCCAGCGGACCTGCTGCTGTGTCCCCAACACCGCCTCTAGAGTCGCCAGCCGAGCAGGAGGTAAGCAGGTATCTTCGGGGCATCCGTGGCGTGTTGCCAAGTACTGATGCATGGCCGTCGTCATCTCAGAAGCGGCCGACACAGGAGCCTACCCCAGCCTCAGAAGAAACGGCGGACATCAAGCCAGAATCACGGGCGGGATGCCTGCCGCTGGTACTGGCAGCCGTGCTGGTAATCATAGGACTCATTCTGCTTTTGGCAAGACGCTAGTGCAATGCCTGTGAGGAAAATCAGGGTCTGGAGATGGGGGGTAAGAGGGATGCAAACAATCACTGTTTCTCAGATTGAGGAGCGGCTCAGGAAATTATCTCCCGACAGGCTAGCTGTTGTTTTCGCTTTCGTGTCCTACTTGCTGGAACAACAGCTTGCGTCGGAGTCCTTCCAGACGATGCTAGCTTCAGAACCCCTGCTGCGCCAAGATTGGGAAAGACCCGAGGAAGAATCAGCATGGGCAGATTTGTGAAAGGCGATGTCGTCGTTGTCCCGTTCCCCTTGAGGTGACTCTCAATTGCTGGCTGTTCGTTTTTATTCCGAGACACCATTGACCAGCAAATCTCTGGTGGCGGCGCATTGAGAAGTCCATCCCGATGACGGATTCATTCTGACGGCTTATCTGACCAATCGGCCGCGAGCCGGGAGGGCAGCAATATTGAAGCGCCCAGAATCTTGGAAAAACCAACAGAAATCACCTGGGACTATGACGAAGAAGCTGATGTCCTGTACCTCTCTATTGGAGAGCCTGGGCCGGCTGTGGGTATGGACATCGGCGAAGGGGTTATTCTACGGTATGACGAATCGCGTAGAGAAGTCGTGGGGCTTACCTTAATCGGGTTGCGGGCACGGCTGCTGAAGGGCCTAGCTGGCAACCATTGAACAGACTAATAACATGCTAAAACCTGCGCCACTCGCGGAATATCGCCTGACTGGGCACGCTCGGATTGAAATGGCGCGCCGCCAAATCACAGAGGCCGACGTTGCCCAAGTCCTGTCTGCGCCGCAGCAAATTGAACCCGCGCTCTGGCCGCAACGTGTATCAGTCTCGATTGGAGCTGGGTGACTCACCCAAAGCTTACCTGCTTCCAGTTTTTGTGGGCGTTGATCAGGAGCCGCCGGAGGTAGTTACTGTTTATCGCACTAGCAAGATTGAGAAGTACTGGAGGCCCGACCAATGAAGCTGATTTATGACCGCGAGACCGATGCTTTGACACTTGTACTTGCCGATACGCCTGTCGCAGAAAGCGACGAGGATAAGCCTGGTGTGATTCTGGACTACGATGCGTTGGGCAATTTGGTATCACTGGAGATTCTCAATGCCTCGCGCCGCGTCACATTGCCAAACCACATCGAATACCAAGTCGCCCCAGCCGGCGGATAGCGTGTTGGAAGCAACAGAGGAAGCAATGGCACTCACGCGTGAAGAAGTCGAGCATATCGCTGATTTGGCTAAACTAGGCCTGAGCGAAGAGGAAATCGAGACACTTCGTGAACACCTTTCAGCCATTCTGGAATACGCTGCCATCCTGGAACGCCTGGATACAGATGCCATCCCGCCCACGGCTACTGTCCTACCTTTGCGCAATGTGATGCGCGCTGACAAACCGGCGTCTTCGCTTCCGCAGGCAGATGCTCTGGACAACGCCCCATCCACAGCGGAGGGTTACTTCCAGGTCAAGGCCATCCTGGAGTAGCTGGCGTACAGCAGATGGCAACCCAATAGACAAGGATAGGATGTGAGACTGCACGAACTGACCATTCATGGGGCGCTGGAGTTGCTGCGACGGCGCGACATTTCCGCCACGGAATTGACACAGGCGCTCCTGGATCGTATCGTGGATGTAGACAATGACATCAAAGCCTATCTCACCTTGACACCAGAGACTGCCCTGCAAGAGGCTCGCAAGGCAGATGAGCTTCGCGCAGCAGGCACCGACGGAGCGCTGTTGGGCATCCCCTTGGCGATCAAGGACAACATCTGCCTGGCAGGAGTGCCTACTACCTGTGGCTCACGCATCCTGGAGTCCTTTGTCCCGCCATACGACGCGACGGTGGTCACGCAGCTTCGCCATGCAGGCGCAGTATTTCTCGGCAAGACCAATTTGGACGAGTTCGCTATGGGCTCATCCACAGAGAACTCGGCCTTTTTCACGACACACAATCCCTGGGACCTGACGCGAGTGCCTGGCGGTTCCAGCGGCGGTAGCGCAGCCGCTCTCATCGCTGATGAGGCATTGGGTGCATTCGGCTCAGACACAGGCGGCAGCGTACGCCAACCAGCTTCGCTCTGCAGCATAGCAGGTATGAAACCTACTTACGGGCGCGTATCCCGCTACGGCCTGGTTGCCTTTGCCTCGTCGCTCGATCAAATCGGGCCATTGGGAAAAGACGTCACTGACTGCGCGTTGCTGTTAAACGTGATTGCTCGCTATGATCCGCGGGATTCCACGTCGCTCGATGCGCCCGTGCCAGACTACACCACTGCTCTTCGCCCCGAGATTAAAGGGCTGCGCATAGGCGTGCCACGTGAGTACTTTGCCGCCGGCATACAGCCAGGAGTCGAAAAGGCCGTGCGCAACGCTATTCAGGTTCTGGCGGATCTTGGGGCCGACATTGCCGAGACTTCTCTACCACATACTGAATATGCTTTGCCGGCATACTACTTGCTCGCGACCGCCGAGGCTTCGGCTAACCTGGCTCGCTACGATGGCATCAAGTACGGGTACTCAGCCACAGATGCCCCCGACATCTGGGAGGCCTACCGCAGGACAAGGCAGCACGGCTTTGGCGCAGAAGTAAAGCGACGTATCATGTTGGGCACATACGCTCTTTCAGCGGGCTATTACGATGCTTACTATCTGAAAGCTCAGAAGGTTCGCACTTTGATCAAGCAGGATTTTGATCAGGCTTTTCAGCAGTTTGACGTACTGGTCGGCCCCACTTCGCCCACTGTGGCGTTCAGAATTGGAGAAAAGGTTGACGATCCGCTGCAGATGTATCTGTCGGATGTCTTCACACTGTCCCAGCCTTTGGCAGGTATCTGCGCGCTCTCGCTTCCCTGCGGCTTCGTCTCTAGCCCCGTCTGCCCTGTCTTGTCGCCAGGACAAGGTGTCGGCACAGCCGGGACAGGCAGAAAAGTCAGAGGCATGGCCAACGGATTGCCGGTAGGCCTACAAATCAGCGGACCAGCCTTGGGTGAGGAAATCGTGCTACGTGTGGCCTATGCCTACGAGCAGGCAACAGAGTGGCACACCCGAAAGCCCAAAATCAAGGAGGAGCATTAGATATGAAGGTCATCATACCTCTCGCAGGCTTTGGGACAAGACTGCGCCCGCATACGTATACCAAGCCCAAGCCACTGGTCTCCGTAGCTGGGAAGCCCGTGCTTGGCCACATCCTGGACAAGCTTAAGGGGTTGGATATAGAGGAGATCATTTTCATCGTCGGCTACCTCGGGGATCAGATACGCGACTATGTGACAGCCAACTATGACTTCCCTTCGCGTTACATCGAGCAAAAGGAATTGAAAGGCCAGGCTCACGCTATCCACCTGGCCAGGGAGCACGTTTCCGGGCCTGTGCTCATCATCTTCGTAGATACTATTTTCGAGACGGATCTCGGCGTTCTCGCGCAGGAACCTTCCGATGGCGTCATGTACGTCAAGGAAGTGGAGGATCCCCGACGATTCGGCGTCGTCATCACGGAAAACGGCTACGTTACCAAGCTGGTCGAGAAGCCTTCCACTCCAGTTTCTAACCTGGCTGTCATTGGCCTCTATTATGTCAAAGACTCCCAACTGATGCTGGAATGCATCGCGGAATTGATCAGAAAGGACATCAAGACCAAGGGAGAGTACTTCCTGGTAGATGCCTTTCAGTTGATGATCAACAGGGGCGCCAGACTGGTAGCGCGCACGGTGGAAGTCTGGGAGGACTGCGGCAAACCTGAAACTGTGCTGCATACGAATCGCTATTTATTGGAACACGGTGGCGCGCAGGAGATAGAGACAGAAAACTCGGTATTGATAGCGCCTGTATACGTAGAGAAAACCGCTGTGATCAAGGACTCTGTCGTCGGACCCTACGTCAGCGTGGCAGGGGGCGCGACGATAATCCGCTCCATTGTCAGGGACTCGATCATCAATGAGGGCGCGCACATTGAAGACGCCAGCCTGAGCCAGTCTTTGATAGGCAAAGATGCCCACGTCCGCGGCTCGTCCCAGCGGTTGAACGTGGGCGATTCCTCGCAAGTAGACCTGGCCGGCAATGAATACGAGTAACGACATATCCGTGGAGTGCTACTCTGGCTATTCCTACGCCCAGGAACCACGTGCTTTTGTCTTCAAGAACGAGCGACGAGTAGTGACAGCAGTGCGCAAAAGATGGCGTGAACCAGCAGGGCCCTGCTTTGAAGTACTCGCAGACAATGCTGCCATTTACGTGCTTGCCTATGATGAAGCAGCCGACCATTGGCATATATCTGCTGTTGGAGCGGATAAATTCGCCGTCTGAAGTCGACAAGCCCCTGCAGCGGCTTGTCTTAGCACCTGAAATCCGGTGCCTGCCTGCACCTGTGTCGCCTCAGTCCTGTCGTCCCCGTTTACCTTGTCTCCCGTTTACGCCTCTGGCGTAAAGACCAGAGGTACGCGATAAGGCGTAGACGGCGCCTTCCGTTTACGCCTCTGGCGCAAAGACCAGAGGTGGCGTAAAGACAAAGGTGAGACAGGGCAGGCACAGGTGAGGGCACCCTTTCATCTTGAGACAGGGATTTCAATCCTTGGCTTGCTCTAGCTAGCTCTAGCCCTCAGCCACCATAAGATGACACAAAAAACTTGAGGAGGATGATCAAAGATGATCGTTGGGATACTGAAAGAGATCAAGGACAATGAGTATCGGGTGTCTGTCACTCCCGGGGGGGTGCACCTGCTCGTGCAAGAGGGACACCGTGTGCTGGTGGAGCAGGGAGCGGGCGAAGGCAGCGGCTTCGCGGACGACGAATATGCGGAGGCAGGAGCTGAGATGCTCTCGGACGCCGCAGATGTGTGGCACAAGGCCGAAACAATCATGAAAGTGAAGGAACCGCTGCCGCAGGAATATGGCTACCTGCGCGAGGACCTCATCGTGTACACGTACCTGCATCTGGCCGCAAATGAGGAACTGACACGAGAGTTGATGGCCCGCAAAGTAACGGGCATCGCTTACGAGACTGTAGAGTTGCCTGATGGCTCTCTGCCACTCCTCACTCCTATGAGCAAAGTGGCAGGCAAGATGGCCGTGCAGACTGCGGCGCATTATCTGGAGAAAATGAACGGAGGCCGTGGCAAGTTGCTTGGTGGCATACCGGGCGTCCTGCCTGCCGACGTAGTGATCATTGGCGGTGGCACCGTGGGAACCAATGCCGCACTCGTCGCTTTGGGCATGGGCGCCAATGTCCTGATTCTGGATATAAACTCCGAACGTCTTGGCTACCTGGCCGAGGTGCTGCACGGCAATCTGAACACCCTTGTTTCCAATCCTCTAAACATTGCAGAAGCTGTGCGACGGGCAGATGTAGTAATTGGAGCTGTGCTGGTCAAAGGCGCTAAAGCTCCATGCCTGGTCACTCGGGAGATGATAGCCGCGATGAAGCCAGGCAGCATAATAGTGGATGTGGCGGTTGATCAGGGCGGATGTGTGGAGACGACCCGCCCCACCTCTCACAGTCAGCCCACTTTCTTGGTCGATGGCGTCATGCATTACTGTGTGCCCAATATCCCTGGAGCGGTACCGCGTACATCAAC
>CAYZGO010000033.1:0-29223 GCA_964478075.1 uncultured Anaerolineales bacterium
AACCGCTGAAACCGGGGGCACTATCCTGGTAGACCCCGTTTTTCAACACCCTCGTTACCGCTTACCAGTTGGCAGTCTCCTGCGGCAGTGTTGAGTGGTGTCTTCGTTTCTTGGTGGTAGCGTCTCGGTGGTATATAATAGCTACAATACCAAGCGCAAGGAGGCCTGGAATATGCGCCTATCCAATCTGTTTGGGCGAACACTGCGCGAGCCGCCTGCTGAGGCTGAACTGCTCAGCCATCAACTTGCGCTGCGTGCCGGACTGATCCGCCGACTGGCGGCCGGCATTTACACCTACCTGCCCCTTGGCTGGCGTGTCCTGCGCAAGATCGAGCGCATCATGCGCGAAGAGATGGACGCCATCGGCGGTCAGGAGATGAACATGCCCGTGGTTAACCCTGCCGAAATCTGGCGGGCTACCGGCCGCTACGATGCTCCCGCACCTGGCCCTACCCTGGTGCGCTTCCGTGACCGGGCCGCTCGCGATATGGTTGCTGGCCATAACCCACGAAGAGGTAGTGGCGGACCTGCTGCGCACGGAAATCAATTCCTATCGTCAACTGCCGCTTATGATTTACCATATCCAGACCAAGTTTCGCGACGAGCCACGCGCTCGTGGGGGGCTGATCCGCACACGAGAGTTCACCATGAAGGATGCCTACAGTTGCCACCCGGATTTCGACAGCCTGGACGAGTTCTACCCCCGAATGTATCAAGCTTATGTCAGTATATTTGAGCGTTGTGCGGTGCCCACCATCGCCGTGGCCGCCGACACGGGCGTGATGGGCGGCGCCAGCTCCCACGAGTTCATGGTTGTCTCAGATGTAGGCGAAGATACGCTGATCATCTGCCCCAGTTGCGGCTACGCTGCCAATGTGGAAAAGGCAAGGTTCGTCAAGCCTACTGGCGTCTCGGAGGCGAAACGTCGTGTCACTGAGGTGGCCACGCCGGACTGCAAAAGCATCGAGGATGTGGCGGCCTTTGTTGGCGTGCCCAGCCGCCGGACGCTCAAAGTGGTCTTTTACACCACGGAAAGCAGTGAAGTCGTGCTGGCCCTCATACGTGGCGACCTGGAGGTGAACTCGGTCAAGCTTTCCAACGCACTGGGGGGCTCCCAGTTGCGTCCTTCGCGCGAAGAGGAGTTGCAGGCTGCAGGCATCGTTGCGGGCTACGCCTCGCCCGTGGGTCTATCAGGCTTTCGCGTCATCGCCGACGATTCGATCACCATGGACACCAACTTTGTGGCAGGAGCCAACAAAGAGGGATACCACCTTAAGAATGTGAACTATCCGCGCGACTTTGCTGTCACGGCCGTGACTGACATAGCCCTCGCCCGCGCTGGGGACCACTGCCCGCAATGCAACGGCGCCCTGCAGGCAACGCACGGCATTGAGATGGGCCATCTCTTTAAGTTGGGCACCAGATACAGCGAAGCTGTAGGCGCGACCTACTTGGACAAGGACGGCCAGGCACGGCCTATCGTCATGGGTTCATACGGTATCGGTACAGGTAGGTTGATGGCTGCGATCATCGAACTCAACCACGACGAGCGGGGCATCATCTGGCCCGCATCGGTGGCGCCCTACCAGTTCCACTTGCTGTCTCTGGGCACAGCCCAACCACAGGTCGTAACAGCAACGGAGCAACTGTACCATCACCTCCTGAAAGCTGGCTACGAAGTGCTGTACGATGACCGTGAGGAAAGGGCAGGAGTCAAGTTCAACAATGCGGATTTGATTGGCATTCCCTGGCGCCTTGCTGTGAGTCGCAAAACACTGGCACAAGATAGCATAGAGATCAAAAAGCGAAGCGCAAGCACAGTCCGTCTGGTGCCACTGAGCGAACTGGATGCTGTGCTGGCTAAGCTAACGGCCGGATAAGCTCAACACTTGCAGAGGCACAGGCCGTAATCGGCATTTGCAGAAAATGGGCAACAATGCTATAATGCGTTTGCGCAGAAAAGCGTCGCTGAAAAGTGGGTTCCCCCCGCTTTTCTTCTTGTAATTGGCTTTACGACAGGGCACTGTGCCCCATAGGAGGTTCTCGGGTTTGAAGAACACCTTTCTCGTTGCCATAACCCAGGTATGTGCAGAACGGCACCTGCCTGAAGCGGTGATTCTGGACGCCATTGAGCAGGCCCTAATTCTGGCCTACAAGCGAAAGTTTGGCACAGATCAGAACATCGCTGTCAAAGTTGACCCCAACACGGGTAAGGTGCGTGTTTACGCAAAAAAAGAGGTCGTCGAAGAGATTGAGCACCAGGGCAGTCAGATCTCGCTGAAGGAAGCCTGCAAGCTTGACGACGCGGCTGAGCTAGGCAGCACAGTCCATGTTGAGTTGACGCCTAAGAACTTTGGACGCATCGATGCCCAAACGGCGAAGCAAGTCATCCTGCAGCGCATCCGAGAAGCTGAACGGGAGACCATGTACGCCGATTGGTCAGACCGCACTGGTGAGGTCGTCATGGGCACCGTGCGCAATATAGACACCTCCGGCAACGTCATCCTGTCCCTAGGCAGGGCAGAAGCAATAATGCCCAGAAATGAGCGGATTCGGACCGAGCAATACACGCCCAACCGGAGAGTACGAGCCTATGTCTATGAAGTAGAGAAGACGAGTCGAGGGCCACGCATCAGGGTCTCGCGCACCCACCGCAAACTGCTGCGGCGCCTGCTGGAATCTGAAGTGCCAGAGATATTTCAGGGCACCGTCGAGATCAAGGGCATCGCGCGAGAACCTGGTTCCCGCTCAAAAGTAGCCGTAACTGCCACCCAGGAGGGGGTTGATCCAGTGGGCTCCTGCGTGGGCATGCGCGGAGTGCGCATCCAGAGCATCGTGAACGAGCTGAACGGCGAGAAAATAGACGTCGTAGCCTGGGCCCCAGAAGAGACGAGATTCGTCGCCAACGCCCTCAGTCCGGCCAGGGTGGAGCACGTCTGGTTGGACCGTGATACCAGGACGGCCACTGTGGTAGTGCCCGACAACCAACTCTCGCTGGCCATTGGCAAGGAAGGACAGAATGCCCGTCTGGCGGCCAAGCTGACAAACTGGCGCATTGACATCAAGAGCCTCACCGAGGCCGCAGAAGAGATCCAACGCCGCGCGGAGGAGGAAGCTGAGGCAGCGGCAAAAGAGGCGGAACTAGCTGCCAAGCGAGAGGCCGCCGCAGCGCTCCTAGCTGAAGCAGAAGTAAGCCTGGCGCAAGCAGAGCAGGAGGAAACCGCACAGGCTGTTGAGACTCAGGCAGAAGAGTTGCCGCTTACTGAAGAAGCCGTGACTGAAGAAGTAGCAGCCGCCGTCGAGGAAGCAGAAGCGCCTGCCGCAGAGCTTTTGCCTGAGGAGGAAGCCGCTCTTGAAGCAGTAGAACTCCCGATGGAGATTCCGGACGAAGCGCAAGAGCAGGTCACAGAACAGATTGTCGAGCCAGAGGTCAGCGAAGAAGCCGCCATGGTTCGGGAGACTGAGGAAGACGAAGAAGCGGAGGGGGACAAGCCCAAAGGCAAGAAGAAGCGCCGCCGGCGAGACCTGATCTACGATGAAGAGTCCGGAACGATTGTCAGTCGCCAGAGGCGAAAGGCCAGCCGCCGTCTTGACGAGTGGGAAGACGAGGCGGAATGGTGAGGAAAGGAGCTGGATGTCGCCTTGTCATCAGCGGCTCCAGAAGCAGTGATTTGAGCAATGGCACGCAAACACGTTCCGTTGCGCACTTGTGTTCAATGCCAGCAGGTGCGCCCTAAGCGAGAATTGATCCGTATAGTCCGCACCCCTCACGGGAATATCGAGATAGATGAGAAGGGCAAGGCTGCTGGCCGAGGTGCATACCTGTGCCGCAACAAAGCCTGTTGGGAAAGCGCTATAGCCCGAGACCGCCTGGGCTATGCTCTCAAGACCAAGTTGAGTCCTGAGGACAAGGAGCGACTTCTGGAATACGGGCAGCAGTTGCCTTACACCGACGCGCATGAGGGTACAGAAGCACAACCGCCAGCTTCTGAAGTCAAAGGCAGTTCTAGGAAAGGAGAGAGGGACAACCACCACGGTTGAAGGTCAGAGACGTGCACATCCCGATTCCGAATACTGCACCAGACACTAGATCCATGCATGCGCGAAGAGACGTCAGGGGTGAGATGAACGAAGAGGAGATGCTTATGGCTGGCTGAGTACTACGCGCAAGAGACGCCGTCAGTTCCCCCTCCTCACCCCCTCCTTCCCCAGCAGGGATTGCGTATCTTCGCCCTGCAGATAGAAGCACTGCATCTGTTGGCAACAACCGAGAGCAGATTCTCCGCCACTACGCAAGGCCCTCAAGCCCTGCGCATCGCGAGTGTATCCAAGTTCCGGCTGTAGTGGTGCTGCCGCCAGCACCCAGACGCTGGGATGCATCCCTTAGGATTCGCGATAATCGAAGGATGAAAGGGGGGTAGGTTATGAGTGAAGAGAAAACCACCCGCAAGAAGATGACTACTACATCCAAAGGCCAATCCACGGCCAACAAGCCCAGCGAGGCCCCTGACACAAAGGGCAAAGCAGGGTCTGATACTGCCGTGTCAAAGAGCAGAGCCAAGAAAACGGCCAAACCTGGATCTGATACGACCAAGCGCACACGCACGAAGGCGAAAGCTACTACACGCAAGGCAAAGTCTCCTCCAAAGAAAGCAGAGGCAAAGCCGGCAGCAGAGCCTGAGGTCACCGTGCCAAAGGCTGCTGCCAAGAAAACGGCCAAGGCTGCAGCGGATGCCGCCAAGGTTATACGAAAGAAGGCGAAAGCCGCGACCCGCAAGGCGAAGCCGGCGGCAGAGCCAGAGGTCACCACACCAAAGACCCGTGCCAAGAAAAAGGCCAAAGCTGCAGCGGATGCCGCCAAGCCCACAAGAAAGAAACCGAAAGCCGCCGCCCGAAAGGCAAAGCCTGCAGCAAAGAAGCCAGCAGCAGGACCCGAGATCACGACGCCAAAGGCTGCTGCGAAGAAGAAGGCCAAGGCTGCAGCGGATACGGCCAAGCGCACACGCGCCAAGCCAAAGGCCGCCGCCCGAAAGGCAAAGCCCCGGCCAAAAGAACCAGAGCCAAAGCCCGCAGCGGAGCCTGAGGTTATCGGGCCATCTGAGGAGGAAGCCGCTCCTTCGCAGCAACCCGCAGTACCCAGCGCCGCACCGGCAGATACTGTAGTTCCAGATGCTATGGCCGTGGCGGAGGCCAAAGAGGCCGCACCTGCCGCCAATGCGATCACGGTCCCATCCTTGATCACGGTACGCGACCTGTCCAAGCTACTGGGCACCAGCCCCATTAGCGTCATCCGCGAGTTGATGAAAAACGGCGTTATGGCCAATATCAACCAAGTGATCGACTTTGACACGGCAGCCGTCGTAACCACGGATATGGGCTTCGAAGTAGAAGAGGAGCGCCCACCGGAGCCAGTCGAGGAAGCGCCCGTGGTGCCACTACGCAGACGTCGTGAATATACAGCCGAGGAACTGTCCAAGCTGGCACCACGGCCGCCAGTGGTGACAATCATGGGCCACGTTGACCACGGCAAGACCTCCCTGTTAGACGTCATCCGCCAGACCGATGTGGTTGCAGGCGAGGCGGGTGGCATTACCCAACACATTGGTGCCTATCAGGTAGAAACACAAGGGAAAAAGATCACCTTCCTGGACACACCAGGACACGAGGCTTTCACTGCCATGCGCGCACGTGGAGCCATGGCCACCGACATTGCCGTACTGGTCATCGCAGCCGACGACGGTGTGCAGCCCCAGACACTTGAGGCAATAGACCATGCCCGCGCGGCACAAGTGCCCATCGTTATCGCCCTGAACAAGATTGACAAGTCCAACGCCAGTCCCGACCTAGTCAAGAAGCAACTCTCAGAAGTGGGACTACTCGTGGAAGATTATGGCGGCGATGTCATTTGCGTTCCCGTCTCTGCCAAGCAAAAGATCGGTCTGGAGAGCTTGCTGGAAATGATCCTGTTGGTCGCCGAAATGGCCGATTTGAAAGCCAACCCTGAAGCTCGTGCCTCAGGCACGGTCATCGAGGGTCAGTTGGACAAAACGAAAGGCCCCATGGCCACATTGCTGGTACAAGAGGGTACGCTGCGCGTTGGCAACCATCTGATCGTCGGAGACCTCGCGGGCAAGGTTCGTGCCATGTTCAATGACAAGGGCCAGCGCATTAAGACTGCCCCTCCCGCAACGGCAGTCGCTGTCCTGGGTCTGAGCAATGTGCCCACCGCTGGTGACACCTTCGAGGTCGTCAAGGACGAGCGCACGGCACGGGCACTGGCTGCTGCCGAAGTCACGCGGCGCCAAGAGACAGCCACTGAGCAGAAGCAAAAGGTCCTCAGCCTTGACGATTTCTTTGCCCAGGCTCAGGCTGGCCAGGTGAAAGAACTCAACATCATACTCAAGGCAGATGCGCAAGGCTCTATTGAACCTATCGTCAACTCGGTGGAGAAACTTGGAGATGAATCGCTCAAAGTCAAGTTCCTGCACACGGCAACCGGCAATATCAACGAATCGGACGTCATGCTTGCCGTGGCCTCTAATGCCATTGTTATCGGCTTCAGTGTGCTCGCAGACGCCGCTGCCAGCCGCACGGCGGAGGCCGAGAGGGTTGACGTGCGCTTCTACAATATCATCTACAAGTTGATAGATGACATAGACAGGGCACTCAAAGGGCTGCTAGAGCCCACTTATGAGGACGTGACCATTGGTCATGCTGAGGTAAAGGCCATCTTCGGCATTCCGCATAAAAAGAAGGTGGCGGGCTGCCTGGTCACAGATGGCATTGCCGCACGCAATGCTATGGTTCGTGTGAGACGCGATGAGCAAGTTGTCTTCGAGGGCCAAGTCGCATCCCTGCGCCGCTTTAAGGACGACGTGCGCGAAGTGAGCACGGGCATGGAGTGCGGCGTAGGCTTGGAAGGCTCTGATGACGTTGCGGTAGGCGATGTGCTTGAATTCTACAGAAAGGAACAGGTGAAAGTCTGAAGTGGGACCCGCTTACGGGATTCGTGCTCCCACTTCTCGCACCTTGGGATATGCCAACTCGGCGTCAAGAACGGGTTAGTGAACGCATTCACGAAGAGATCAGTGACCTGTTGCAAAAGAGAACAAGTGATCCCCGCCTCACCAACGTCACTGTAACTGACATTGAGATCAGCCCAGACCTGAAACGAGCCAAGGTATTCGTTAGCACACTTGGTGATCGCGATTCGCGCAACAATGCCCTACAGGGTCTGCAGCACGCTTCGGGCTACATCAGGCGCGAGTTGGCGCAGCGCCTGAGCTTGCGCTTTGTGCCAGAGTTGCGCTTCTTTCTGGATGATTCGTGGGAGCGCGGCGCGCACATTGACGAATTGTTGGAGCAATTGCGGGGTACTGCATCAAACCATAAGCTCACGGACTCTTCAGGTGACGGTTGCAGCGATGAGAACCGCTAAGAAATACCTCGCGGCAGCGCAGAGCGTCTACATCGCCTGTCACATCATTCCTGACGGGGATGCCATTGGTTCCCTGCTGGGACTTGGCGGGGCATTACGCCGCTTGGGGAAACAGTGTACCATGGCTTGTGCTGATCCAGTGCCGTTCAGGTTCGACTTTCTTCCTGGTGTGCAAGAGATTGTCTCCCATCCACCAACTGCGGAGGAGGTCATCGTCGCCGTGGATTCCAGTGACATTGAGCGTCTGGGATCTCTGTATGACGAGGCGATTTTCCGCAGCCGGCCGGTGATCAATATCGACCACCACGTCACGAATACTCGCTTCGGCACAGTGAACCTCGTACGCCTGGTCCCATCCACGGCGGAGATTGTGTACGCCCTGATGCGACGCCTGGGAGTGCCGCTGGACAAAGACATTGCTTCTGCACTCCTCACCGGATTGGTTACCGATACGCGCTGCTTCCGCACCGGCAACGTTACGACCAAGCAACTGCGCATCGCCATGGCACTCATGGGTGCGGGCGCCTCACTCACTGACATCACGGAGCTCGTATTCAACCGCAAACCAGTTTCAACCATCTGTGTTTGGGGGCAGGCGCTGGCGAAGACGCGGACGCGCAGGGGTGTCATCTGGACGGAGATAGACCAGGGCATGCTGCGCAAATGCCGCGCCTCACCCAACGAAGGCAATGGCCTGGTCAGCTTCCTGGCCAGCGCCAAGGGTGTGGATGTGGCCATCGTCTTCCGCGAAAAGGATGATGGGCGCATAGAAGCCTCCATGCGCGCAGGCCCAGGCTGGGACATATCCAGAGTCGCGCTGAAACTCGGCGGGGGTGGACATCCGCGGGCAGCAGGATGCGCTATCGCAGGCAAGATGAGTGCCGTACGCGAGCGCGTCCTGCGCGAAATCGAAGCTGCACTGCAGAAACAGGCCGGGGCGAGGCCCGTAGAGACGTAGCATGCTACGTCTCTACAGTAGGATGCGCTACGTCTCTGCAGTGAGATGTGCTGTGCGACAGCAGGTAGGGGACGCATGCCAGGTCAGAAGCTCTGCGGCATACTGAACATCAACAAGCCCAGCGGCATGACCTCCCACGACGTCGTGCTCCGTGTGCGCAAGATCAGCGGGCAGAAACGGGTCGGTCATGCTGGCACGCTGGATCCCCTGGCCACTGGTGTGCTAATCCTCTGCCTGGGACAGGCGACGCGCGTGGCCGAGTACCTGATGGCCAGCGACAAGATGTATCGCGCACGCGTCCGCCTGGGCGTCACCACGGACACCTACGACACGGAAGGCAGAGTCACAGGTCAGGCAGGGGCCGAAGGCATCACACGTGCGCAGGTCGAACGCGAATTAAGCGGCTTTGTAGGAAGCTTGGAACAGACGCCGCCCATGTACTCCGCTATCAAACACAAGGGTACTCCGCTGTACCGCCTTGCCAGACGCGGCCAGGTCGTTGCGCGGAAAGCGAGGAAAGTGGAGATACGAACGCTCAGACTGACCGAGTGGGCACCACCGCAACTGGAGATTGAGGTGCACTGCAGCAAGGGCACATACATACGGTCCCTGGCACATGATTTGGGCCAACGCCTCGGGTGCGGTGCGCACCTGGCAGGCTTGACGCGAATGGCCAGTGGCCGCTTTAGCATTGAACAGGCGATTACGCTGGAAGAGCTGGAGCAAGCCTTCGCCAAGGGCGAGGGGGCCAGCCTGTTGCAGCCGCTCGATGCGGCACTGCAAGCCTTCCCATCCGTCATTGTGGACCAGGCTACGGAAAGCAAGATCGGCTTCGGGCAGCGTGTGAGGCTCTCTGAACCCCCAGAGGCACTCATGTGTCGGGCCTACTCTGCAGATGACCGCCTGTTGGCTCTGCTCAGATATGATGCCGGGGGACTGTGGCAGCCACACAAGGTCTTCGTCTAGCACCGTAGAGACGTTGCCTCGCCTAACATATGGCGGGACCTCTGGCATGCGCAGTCTCGCCCTCTACGCAGTCGCCCCCCGCCTGGAGGATGGCGGCCGTTCGCCTCGCCTGACGAGGGACTGCGATGCCTTGGGCAGGGTGGGGCGAGGCAACGTCTGTACAACAGGACGCGAGACTCTGCCTCGCACTGCCTTTGTCTTTGCGCCACCTCTAGTCCGTACGCCTAGAGGCACCATCTACGCCTTGTCGCGTAGAGACGTTGCATGCAACGTCTCTACGACAGGACGCGAGATTCTGACTCGCACTACATGCATAATGCTATTACCGTGGTAACGATGAGAATCATCCATGATCTGCATCAAGTCAACATAGAACGCGAGACTGTCCTGACCATCGGTGCCTTCGATGGGCTGCACCTGGGCCACCAAGATCTGCTGAGACGGTTAGTACGTAGGGCACGCCAGACAGAGCGATTTGGCGGAGTGGTGACTTTCGACCCGCTCCCACGGGCAATCCTGAGCCCTGCCAACAACGCTATCTGTTTGACTACGACCGACGACAAGATAGGACTCCTCGAGCAGTGGGGGCTGGACATATTGGCCATTCTGCCCTTCACACCAGAACTGGCGCGCACATCGGCGCGAGACTTTGCGCAGATGCTGTATCAGCACCTGCACATGACAGAACTGTGGGTCGGGTGGGACTTTGCTCTGGGGCGTGGGCGCGAAGGCAACGTGCCCATCCTGAAGAAGCTGGGCACAGCTATGGGCTTCCACGTGCACGTCATCACGCCCGTGCGTGACGGCGAGGTGCTGATCAGCAGCACCCAAATTCGCAACTTACTGAGCGCAGGGCGCGTGCACGAAGCTGCGGAGATGCTAGGTCGCTACCACCAGCTCAAGGCCCGCGTGGTAACCGGAGCAGCACGGGGCAGGCAACTGGGTTTTCCTACGGCCAACCTGCAGGTGCCGCCGCACTGCGCACTGCCGGCCAATGGCGTCTACGCGGTCTACGTTACGACCAGGAGTAAGCGCTACTCCGCCGTGGCCAACATCGGCTTCCGGCCAACGTTCGGAGGCGGGGACCGCAACGTCGAAGTGCACCTGCTCGACTTCAGCGGTGACCTGTACGGAGAGGAGATCAGCGTCCAGTTTGTGGAGCGTCTGCGCGACGAACGTCACTTCCCAGACACGGCCGCGCTGCGCGCTCAGATCGAGCACGACATAGCCAGGGCCCGGGAGGTTCTTTGATGATGCCTCGCTACGAGCAGTTGGAGCACACCGCGGACCTCGCTCTGCGCATTTACGGGCAGGATTTGAGCGAGCTTTTCGCTAATGCCGCCTACGCCATGTTCTGCCAACTGGCGGATCTGGAGCACATTGGGCTCTCCATGCAGCGCCATGTGAGAGTCGAGGGCACTGACTACGAGTCTTTGCTGGTCAACTGGCTGAACGAACTGATCTACTTGCATGAGACGCGAGGCGAGGTTTACTCAAGCTTTGACATTCACGAGCTCTCGCCCCAGGGTCTCCAGGCAACAGTGAGCGGCGAACGTAGCGAGGACATACATACGATTATCAAGGCTGCGACCTTTCACGATCTGGCTATCCACGGGACGGACTCGGGGTACGAGGCCACAATCGTACTTGACGTGTAGTCGGTTGGCGGTTGGCAGCTACCGGTTGACAGTCGAGCGCCATTGGCTGGGCGCGATGGCGAGTGCAGGCTGCTGACTATGAGAGGAGGTGCTACATGGTAAGCAAGAAAGAACTGAAGAGAATCGAAGACTACCTGTGGGAGATACCGCTGGGTTACCGCAGCGACATGCGCGTACCAGCCCGCATTTACGCCGACGACGTCTTGCTGGAAGCAGCGCTGCAAGACCGCTCCATAGTGCAGTTGATCAACACGGCGTGCCTCCCTGGCGTGGTGAAATACACGCTCGCCATGCCTGACATCCACCAGGGTTACGGGCCGCCTATCGGCGGTGTTGCGGCGATGGAAATCGAGGAGGGCGTAATCTCACCAGGAGCCGTGGGCTACGACATCAACTGCGGTGTTCGCCTGATGAGTTCTGCTCTTGAGGCAGAACAGATCAAGCCGCTGATGGGTGAGATCGTGCACGCCCTGTACGACAGAGTGCCAAGCGGCGTGGGGCGAGGCGGAGATGTGCGGCTATCGCGCCGAGATATGGACGATGTGCTGGAACGAGGTTCAGGCTGGGTTGTGGCCCAGGGTTATGGCACCAAAGACGACCTGGAGCACACTGAAGAACGGGGCGCACTGGCCGGGGCACGGGTAAGCGCCATCAGTGACAGAGCAAAAGAGCGCGGCAGCAGGCAACTCGGCACCTTGGGCGCAGGCAACCATTTTGTAGAAGTGGGAGAAGTCGTTGACATCTATGACGAGGAAGTTGCGCAGCAGTTCGGGCTATTTCGGGGCCAACTCGTGCTGTGGATACACACTGGGTCGCGCGGACTGGGGCACCAGGTGTGTACCGATTATGTCAAAAGCATGCAGCAAGCAGTAACCAAGTATGGTATCCGCCTGCCAGACCGCGAGCTGGTCTGTGCCCCAATCAACTCTCCCGAGGGACAGGAATACGTGGCCGCGATGGCCTGTGCAGCCAACTATGCCTGGGCCAACCGCCAGATGCTCATGCACCGTGTGCGCATGACCATGGACGACGTGCTGGCTCCTCACTTCAAGGACCGTGCTTTCAAGCTGGTCTACGACATAGCGCACAACATCGCCAAAGTCGAAGACTTTGTCATCAATGGCCGCACGACAAAGCTCGTCGTGCACCGCAAAGGAGCGACGCGATCCTTCGGCCCTGGTCACCCCGCTTTGCCAGCCGATTACCGGGCAGTGGGCCAGCCAGTGCTGGTAGTAGGTACCATGGGCACGGCTTCCTACGTGATGGTAGGAACTGCGGAAGCCGCGGAAAAGTCCTTCGCCTCGAGCTGTCACGGGGCGGGGCGCGTGATGAGCCGCCGCGCGGCGCAGAGGCAGGTGCGCGCTGAAGAGCTGCAGGGGCGCCTGGCACAGCAAGGCATTACCATTCGAGGCCGCTGGAAAGGCCTGGCGGAGGAAGCGCCGGAAGCCTACAAGGACATTGACCGAGTGGTGAACGTGGTGCACAAGGCTGGCCTGGCCCGCAAGGTAGCCAGAACGGTGCCGCTTGGCGTGATCAAGGGGTAGGAGATTGGACCACGAGGACACAAAGACACAAAGAAGACAGAGAAAGCCTGACAGTCTCTGCGCTGCAAGCCATCGGCGCACGGCTGCAGCGTGTGCGTGAAACGTGATGCGTGAAGCGCGATACGCGGTAAGCCGTACTCGCTACTCACCACTCCCTACTCACTACTCGCTAGTCCCTACTCATCATCCGGTGAATCGCACTCTGCGCTGGTACTGGCACCAGGCGCACGAGGCTCTCGCTGCAGCGTTGGCCACGCAGCGCCTATCTGCTATTCGTACACTTTCTCTTCGGTGCGTTCCGCCTGCGCAGCATCAGGCTCCACGTCTCGCCCGCTAGGGCCACGACCGAGCAGCTCTTTGTAGTACTCGTGCTGGATGACCAGGTCCATGATCTCGTTGGTACCGGTCCAGATCATGATCAGGCGTGCATCGCGCAGGAGGCGTTCCACCGGATAGACGTCGGTGTAGCCGATGCCGCCCATGATTTGCATGGCATGGTTCACCACCTGCCAGGCAGCCTCGGTGGCGAATTTCTTGGATTCGGAGACCAGGCGGCGGACGCGCCGAGCGTCCTCGTCGGTATCCGCAGCGTGTGCCGTGGCGTGGATCAGGCCGCGGGCGGCGTCCAGTAAGGTGACGCTGTCGGCCACTTTGAAGCTCACGCCCTCAAACGTGCGGATGGTGGCTCCAAAGGCCTTCCGCCGGTTGCTGTAGCGGGCGGCGACTTCCAGTGCGGCCCTGGCCAAGCCCACCGCAGCGGCTGCGCTGGTGAGGCGTTCAGGAACCATCATCCGGTAAAAGATCTCAGCGCCGCCATTCTCGCGACCAACCAGATTCTCCGCTGGCACACGCGCGTCGCGGAAGTAGATGCGCCCAGTGCCGCCGCCGCGCGTGCCCATCAACCCATAGACGTGTTCGACGTCCACGCCTGGCCCGCGGTCCACCAGGAAAGCACTGATGCTCTCACGCGGTGCGGCCTGCGGGTCCGTGCGTGCGTAGACCAGAAAGTAATCGGCCCCCTCTGCCCCGACGACAAAGCGCTTCTGGCCCTGGAGGACATACACATCCCCGTCGCGGCGCGCTTGCGTGGTAGTGCCAAAGAAATCGGAGCCGCCGCGCGGTTCGGTGAGCGCCTCGGCGTAGGCCAGCCTGCCCTCCAGCGTCGGGCGCAGGTACTTCTCCTTCTGCTCATCAGTGCCGAACACGGAGATGGCCTCGCCCACGATGCTGGGCAGGCAGTAGAGACAGCCCAGGCTGGTGCCCAGCACGCCCAGTTCCTCAATGGCGATGACCTCCGACGTCCAGGGCAGGCCGCGCCCACCCCACTGCGGGGCGAAGCGCAGGCCCAACAAGCCGAGCTGGGCGGCATCGCGCAGGAAGTCGCGCGGGTAGCGCACCCGTTCGGCGTCCATATCCAGCAGCAACTGCCGGGGCACACTCTTGACGAACAAACGCACCTCGTCGCGCAGGGCGCGCTGCTCTTCGGTCAGCAACGGTTCAAGCATGATGGCCTTCTTTCGTCGTGTTAGCGAAAGTTGAAAAGCGAACACATTCAAAGTTCAAGAGCCCGCTGTCAGTGTCATGTGCAAAGACATACCCAACCGCTTCTCGCCAGTTGAATGACTGACGATAAGGAATGGTAAGAGAAACGATTCCCCATGATCACCTTGTTTATCAACTCAACGTCTTTCTTGAAGGTTCCAGTATTCCGTATCCAACAGTTCCGTGATATCTTTATCTGATTCGCCCTGTTTCCACTCGGCGGGAATGCAGTCTCCCATCGGAACGAGCTTGTATATCTTGGAGATTATGCAGCGTTTCGATCCATATACCGCCGGCTGATATGTCACGGTGAGTAGCAGGTCCAATGGATGTTTCTGGAGAACCCGGTACGGTGCGGTCGGGGTTTCTTCCTTTCGTAGCATATCTGGGAAGTGCTGTGTCATGAATTCTTCAAGACTAGGCTTGATGTCCCCACGCCAGGACTCGGCCGGTGAAATACCGAACTCTCCTTCCACGCTATCATAGAGAACCCATCGGGATTGTTGCCAGAAGCGCACTCCTGTACGTGCCTTGCGAATCATAAGCGAGGCTGTAACATGCGAAACTGACTTATCATTGCTAAGATTCCGAACTCTGAGCCATAGGCTGGTAAATAGACGAGGATAAGCATAGCTGTAGGCTTTGCGTAGAATGACCCTTAGCGCAGGATAGTTTGAAGCCTGGAATGTCCTATTCGTGTGCTGGCGGTTCCAAAAGAAACCAATAATCGACAGTATGAGGGCCGCAATGCCAAGAGCATTATCAGCCAAGTATTGAAGAATCTGGTCAGGGCTCATGCAGTTTCTCCTCGTCAAGACTTGCAAGCCAACCTCAAATCCGTATTTGATTCATATGCTGCCCAACTACCTAGCTCAGGAACCCTCGGCAGATCCTCTACATGATGAGGGTCGGCCGCACATTGGTCGTCTCGAAGATATGCCCAATAGGCATGGCATCTTGCTAACGTTAGTTCTTGCTTCCCTTAATTGGGCGGCTGGACGGTCCGACAAAGAAAAGTCACATCGGCGATTCGCCGGAGACACATTCGTTCACGGCAGGTTAGGGTAGGTCTTGCGATACGGCTCGCGTGGTAGGTACAGGCGCCAGTCCTCCCGTGTAAGGTTGCGCCTCATTCGGGCGCAGGCCTGGGCGATCAAGTTCTCTGGCCTCCATAGCGACACGCACACTGTCCTGTCCCAACTCCCCGAGGCCAGCCAGCGCCCATCCGGGCACCTATCGCCCGCTGTTCGCCTCCCACACCCGCACAATCCTGTCGTCACTCCCGGAGGCTACCCATTGTCCGTCTGGACTGAATGCCCCACCCCTACAGTTCCAGGCCACAGCGCAGCAACTGCTCTATCCAGTGCACAGTCTGGGCAGCAATAGAAGAGGCTTCGTCGCCGAACCAGTTCCAGCCGCCATCGGGGCGCTGCTTCTCCAGCAACAAACGCATGGCCTCCTGCACATCGGGGTGCGTGGGCGGGTAGCCCAGTAGTACAAACGTATCGAGGGGATTGAGCACGGGCGTAGCCCAGCGGTCGCGGTTGGCACGGATAGCAGCCAGGGAGCGCTGCACCAGGGGTGAGTCAGGGGACTCGCCCGCTTGCAGAAATGCCTCCACAGTTCCACAGATGACCGACAGGTCTGTGCGGTAGTGGTGTTCGGGGGCAACGTGCGAGGGCCAGCCCCCTTCTTCGTCCTGCGTCTGCCGCATAAAGTCTAACGCGCGTCCGATGTCCGTATCCTGTGGGTGACCGGCCTCCAACAGAGCACTGACTACGACAGGCGTCTGCCAGCCGCTGTAGCTAGTGCTGATCCAGCGCCACTCTTTGGGGATCAAGGCGGCCAACTGCGGGTTCTCCGCCCAGCCCCCGTCAGCCCGCTGCCCGGAGAGCAGGAAGCGCAGCGCATCGCGCACCACTCGTGAATCGCGTGCCAGACCTGCCCGCAGCAGCAGCCGCAGCGTGCGCGCTGTTTCGGTCACGCCGCTGAGGTTGCCGACCTCCATACGCCACGGCCAACCGCCGTCGGCGTTCTGCAGGACGCCGATCTCCCTCATCCACTGCTTGCGACGCGCCTCATCCAGTCGGCCCAGGGCCAGGAATAGCCGCAGCTTGTCGCGCGTATCGCCGCGAGCCAACACAAAGGCAACGGGATCGCATTGGAGTTCCATTTGTCTCTCCTTCCGTGCTGATGGGCAGGCGACCAAGAAACCCGGTTTTCCCTGTACTGAATGGCGCAATCATTGCTTTGCAGGGTCTCTGTGATGCACGGAAGGCACATCTCTGGACCAAAAACCCGGTTTCTCCCAAACACATAGGCGGGTTTTCCGACCAGTGTCCTCTCTAGAACTCGCAAGTGCCAAAGTCGCGTGCCAGCTCCACGGGCCCGGCAAACTCTTGCCGCGCCTCGGCAAGCAGCGTGTTCAAGTCGCCAGTCAGGGCAGGGTAGTGGATCAGATACAGCTTGCCTACGCCCGCGCGTTGCGCCACTTGGCCAGCCTGAGCAGCCGACGAATGGCCAGGGGCTTCACCCGATGCTTCGTGAATGAGCACATCAACGCCACGCGCAAAGCGCACCAATCCCTCACAAGGGCCTGTGTCGCTCGTATAGAGCGCTGCACGCCCCGAGCACTTGCTCACGATCTTGAGCGCCATGTTGGGAATGAGGTGCTCGACCGGGTAAGCGCTAATGAGCAAATCTGGCAGGTCAAGGACTATGCTCTCGTTGGACAGCACTACCTCGTGATAGTGCGGCGGGCAGAAGCCAGGCCATTCCTCGGGACGAAAAAGGGCTAGCAGACCCTGAACTGTCCGCAGCCCCTCCGCCTCGCCGCACACCTGCAAAGGCATCCTGCGGCCCAGCAACCACAGGCCTTGCATCAGCATTGGAAAGCCATAGACATGGTCCGGGTGCCTGTGCGTGAGAATCACGTACTCCAGGCTGGAAGGTTCAATCCCCGCCAACTGCAGCTTGAGCAGCGGGCTGCTGGCACAATCAATGAGCAGCGTCGACTGCTCGCCCTCAACTGCGAGGTAGGTATTGTCGTGCCCTATCGCTGGCACCGCCCCCGACGAGCCAAGGAAGGTCAAAATGGCCACTATCTCTCACCTCTGTCCGGTCTCCCGGTCTGGCGCACGCGGCCACAGCTATGGCCTGGAATCGCCATCTCCTCCCCGCGTAACACGCCAGACGTGATAGATGCGCTGTAGCGCCGTCACGTTGGCCAGGATAGCCAGCACCCAAAGCGCAGGCCGCACCTGCTGCGCAATGAGACCGATCACCAGCACTGTAACTCGCTCGAAGCGGGTGAACAGACCCACTTTGCACTGCACTCCCAGCGCCTCCGCACGGGCCCGGGCATAGCTGACCATCAACGAGCCGAAAATTGCGGCGTAGATCAAGGCAAGTTCTTGCTGGCATCCGCTGCGCAGATACCAGAGAAAGAGCCCAAAGAACACCGTGGCTTCAGAGAAGCGGTCGGCCACAGAATCCAGAAATGCACCAAAGCTGCTGCCTTGGCCCACTTCGCGTGCCAAAACACCATCCAGCGTATCGATCAGACCGCCGATTGCCACCAGGACGCCCCCAAGCTGCAAACGACCAGTTGCCAACGTGTACATGGCCGGCAGGTGGAAGAGATAGCCAAACACAGTCAAGCCATTCGGCGAGACGCCCAGGCGGGCGAGCACGCGGGCGATGGCCATCCTGATTCCGCGCGTCCACTTGCGAGCCCAATCACTCAGCATGGAGTCTGTCCTGCGCTTTCTTATGTACGAGTTCCTGATAGATATCAAGCACCTGGCGAGCGATGATAGGCCAGTCGTAGCGGGCTGCCTTGCGCCGACCACGCTCGCCCATTTCCTGACGCAGAGCGGGGTCCCGCAGCAGCTTCACGATGGCTCCGGCCAAGGCGCGTTCGTTCCCCGGCTCCACGAGCAGCCCCTCCTGCCCATCCTCCACGACACAGCGATACCCAGTGATGCCTGTGGCCACGATGGGCTTTCCGGAAGCCATGGCCTCCAGCAGCACAATGCCAAAGCTCTCAAAGCCCGTGGATGGCGCACAGAATACGTCGCAGGTCTTGTAGTAACGAGGCAGCTCTGCAGCCGAGACGCGCCCCACGAACCTGACACTGCTCAGATGGTGCATGCGCGCATAGCGCACAAAAGGCTCTTTGTCTTCCCTGTCGTAGGCACCGACGACCATCAAACGCGCGTTAGGGATGGCCTCTACGATATGGGGATAGGCGCGCATCAGATAGCGGAAGCCCTTGCGTTTCTCCAGCCGACCTACAAAGAGAATGTTAGGACGGCCGTCGTGGTACCTCTCTATCGGCTGCAGATGCGTACCCCCAAAGTGCTGCAGATCAATGCCATTAGGAATGATGACGTACTCGCCAGGGAAATAGCGGCTCACCATCTCCCGCGCCGCTTCAGAAACACAGATCCTTCCGTCTATCTTGTCCATAAAGGGCTGCAGAACGGGGCGCATGACCTGCAAAGCCAGATGCTCCTCACGGTAGGCATGAAAGGTGCCCACATTCACAGTCTTTGAGTGACGTAGCACAATGAGTGGTAAGACAGGCATCAACGGCTCGTGCAGGTGGATAACATCGAATTGCTCTCGCTTCAAGAGGCGTTTCACAGGGCGGTATATGCGTGGCGAAAACGACACACGAGACACAGAACCACTGAAAGGCAGGGAAACTATAGTCCCGCTCATCCTGATCACATTGTTCTGCAAGCCCTCCTCGTCCTCGGCGCAAGGCGCGATGATCTTGACCTCGTGTCCCCATCCGCGAAAGCAACGATCCAGATAAGAGACGTGCTCGGTGACGCCGCCGGGGTACGGATATTCGTAAGGCGTGACCAGCGCGATCTTCATCAGTTCATTGTCCCGTCAGGTAGCTGGGCAATTTCCAGACCGGCTGAAACATCACCCACTGCTCAGGATGTTGGCCAATGTACTTCTCCAGAACCGTCACCAGCCTGGACATGCCCAGGCGCGTATCATGTTCCAAGTCACCTCTATTCTCGAGCGCTAAAGGGGGCTCAATAAAAGCCTCGAAAGTATTGTCTGGCCTACGCATGCCGAAAACCAGCACCAGCCTGGCCCCTGTGCGCAGCGCCAGTTGTATATGTCCATCGGGAAGCAAAGCCGGCGCGCCGAAGAACTCAACCAACATCCCCGTCTCGGTCAGGTTCCTGTCCGCAGCCAGGCCTATGATTTCGTTCTTGCGCAGTGCTCTGAACAGCGGCCGCAGGAAACTGTCTATCGGTATGAAGTTGATGCCCTTGCTGGCCCGCAGAGAGACCACGTACTGGTACAGTTTTTCCGGTCGCAGATGCTCCGCTACCACAGTAACAGGGTACTGGCGCACGGCGAACATCTGGGCCACAATGTCCATGCTCCCGAAATGCGGCGTGACCACGATCAAGCCCTTGCCTGCCGACAGTGCCTGTTCCACGTGCTTCCAACCGCGCACAGTCACCAGCCGCTCAATCTGCTCAGAACTGAGCGCAGCCACGCGAAAGAGGTCGTAGTAATTCCGCGCCTGATTGCGGAAAATCTGACGCGCCACTTCCTGGATGCGCCCCGGATTCCCTTGCGGCCCCAGCAGGTGACGCAGATTGTCGTGCACGTTCTCTCTGGAAGTAGCTGACCCTGCGTAAGCAAGGTCCCCGATTTTGCTAGAGATAGCGTAGCCCAGACGCGGCGGAAGCAGGGGCATTACTGCGCCACACAAACGATAGACGTAGTAGCTCAGCAATGATTGATCCACAAGGGTGACACCTCCTGATCCACGTATCCGGCAGCCCGACGTGGGAATTGCACTCCACCGATGATACAGCCAAGGAATGCGTTTGTCAAACCAAGGGCAGGATGATATAATGGCCGCATCAGCCCTGGAGCAGCCATTGTAGAGACGTAGCATGCTACGTCTCTACGGACGTTGGTGCGGCACCACAAGCGCTTGGTGTGAATCAGTATCTAGTGTTCAGCGGCAGTTGCCGTTTACGCCTTCCGTTTACGCCTCTGGCGTAAAGACAAAGGCACTGCCGCGGGTTGGGTACATACGCAGGCGACCACAGCACCGTGCTCTGCTTACCCGCAGTGCAACTGCGGGAGAACGCAGCGGGTGATATAATGGCCGCATCAGGCCAGGAGATACTGTAGAGACGTAGCCCCGCTGAACGTATGGTGGGACCTTTGGCATGCTACGTCTCTACCTAATGCAGAGAAAGCGATGTGGCGCAGACTGTTGAGCTATGAGTACCTGCTGGAGCCCATCCCCGGGCAGCCAGCCCAGTTCCGCGTCGTTTACTTGCTCTTGGCCATTGGCACGGGCTGCAGCCTGCTCCTGGCCACACGCGCGCAGCTCAAGCGCCACGACCAGCACCTCCGGCGAGCCCTGGCAGCGGAAACGATACTCGCTGCGGTTGCCCTGCTGCTCATCGGGTGCGCGTTTGCTGGCGTACCCTGCCTCTCCATGCGCATACTGGTCTTTGGCGTTAACCTCGCTGCCGTGGTCTACCCCATCGTGGTCTGGGTGCGCCAGCGCGAACCATTGAATCTCTGGCAAAGACACCGCCGCGCACTGAGCGGCCAGATGGACGTAGTGCAACCCTCGCTGCCCTGGGGCTCCTTGCTGCTGCTGTTAGGCATGCACCTCGTGGGCCTGACCATGCTGACCCAGCACTACGGCTGGCTCCTGCTGTCACCACTGCTCCTGCTAGCCGGCTTGCTCATCCCGCAGTGGCTGTTCAGCCTGAGCGTGCGACGTTGGCGGGTCCATCTGGAAGCTCTGGCACCGCTGTTTCTGCTGTACAGCGTCCTGGCTGCTCGTCTCATGGTGCTGATTAGCGCCAAAGTACTGCTGGCATACCCAGGCTTCTCCTTGCCAGCAAGATGGGACGCACTGCTGAACGTGGACGTGGCACTGTTCGTGGCCTTGTCCTGGTCGCTCCTTTCACAAGTGTACGCCATCTTGCGCTACCAGCGTCGGGAACGATTGCTGCTGCCCGGTATAGCAGCGGGGTGGCTGGTGCTCTCCTTCGCCTGGGCCTCGTACACCTACGTTCACCACCACACACACGGTGTGACTGGCAGCGACCCCTACTGCTACGCACAGATGGCTGTGGACCTGGCTGAGCACCACGTGCCCGTGCACCACTTTCCGCTGGTCGCGCGGATGGAGCAGTTGGGGGTGTTCCCCGAAGCGGGTATACACCTGGGCTACCATCTGCCGTTCGACGCCAGCGGGCGGGCCGCTACAGTGTGGCCAGTTGGCCAGTCCCTGCTGTTGGCGGTGGGATACGGTGTGGCGGGGGAAAAAGGACTCTACCTGGCCACCCCCGTGTTGGGGCTATTGTCGCTTGCAGCGCTGGCGGCGCTCAGTTGGGAACTGTGGTCAGGCCGCTCCGCTGGCGAGAAGCTGCTGCTCAGTGCCGTGGCCGTTTTCCTGTTGGCCACTTCCTACGCGCAGATCGAGCGCCTGGTAGTGCCCATGGCTGACGCTGCAGCGCAGTTCTTTACCACTTTGACTGCGCTGCTGTGGCTGCAAGCCACGCGCAGTCCCGCCATCTGCGCAGTCCCGCCCTCCTTTAGGCGGGGTCAGGCGGGGCAAGCCACGCGCAGTCCCGCCGTCTGCGCAGTCCCGCCCTCGTTCAGGCGGGGCCAGGCGGGGCGAGCTGTACGTCGCCCACAGACCCTTCACCCGAGCTCAAGACGAGGGTACGTCTGGGCATTGCTGGCCGGCTTGTCGTTCGGAGCAGCGTACCTGGTCAGGCACACTCAACTGCTGCTGGCGGCAAGCGTGCTGTTGCTGGCCTGGGTCAGCCCGGGCAGGAGGCGTCAGAAGGCTGCCTCGCTGGCCCTGTTCGCTGGGGGCGCACTGTTGTTCGTCGTGCCCGACCTGCTCTACCACCAGTGGGTCATGGGCCACTGGCTGCGCCCCGAATCGCTGGAACTGCGCCACTTCTCTCTGGCCTTTATGGGGCAGACGGCGTTGCGCATGGCACGTGAGCTTTTCACAACAAGAGAGTTCCTGTACGTCAGCCCATTCGTGCTCTACGGCCTCTTGCGGCAGTGGCGCGAGGAGCGGGCCTCCTTTGGACTGCTCAGCAGTTGGGCCGCAGCCATTCTTCTGATCCACCTGCCGTACGAGGCTCTGCGCCTGCGCGACCTGCTGTCTCTCTTTCCAGTACTGTGCCTGTGGGCTGGCTACGGCGTGGTTGGCCTCTGGCGCTGGATTGGGGACCGGTCGCGGCAGCGGAACACGACCCGCTACCTGGCTGGCCTCGCCTATGCCTGG
Organism: uncultured Anaerolineales bacterium; assembly: GCA_964478075.1. Classification (GTDB taxonomy): domain Bacteria; phylum Chloroflexota; class Anaerolineae; order UBA2200; family UBA2200; genus DAOUEX01. The sequence continues at coordinate 22,424 of CAYZGO010000033.1, forward strand.
CTTCTGGCGGGATTGCTCCTGCTGCGCACACGCTCCACACTGGAACTGCCGCGCGCGCCCGACTTTGATGCGTTCGGGCACCTCAACGCCTTTCAACGCGCAGGCTTTGTGCAGATCGGACATGACACCGAGGAGGCAGCACTGATCGGCGCCTCGCTGAACAGCGGCTCGGTGGAACTGCACAGCGAACGGACTGCCTTCCGCCCTGCCGTCTGGCGGGCCGATGAGCTATACACCTTTGCCGACGACGCCCTGTCACGCGGTATGCCCCTCTACCTGCTCGAAGACGGACTGGAAATGGCTGCTCCAATTGCAACCGCACGCCAGCGCTACCAACTGCAATTGGTTGGTCTTTACGACATCCCTTTCTACCACACAGGAGGCGGGAGCACCGGTGCCCGGATAGCGCTATATCGTCTGGAGCAGAAAACAGATCAGAGGAGAACACCATGACTGAGGAAAACAGGATCCCTTATCGGCCCACTATTCGCGAGTTGCCCGCCTCTGAGCGCCCACGGGAGCGGATACAGCACTATGGCGCATCTGCCCTCTCCAATGCCGAGCTACTGGCGATCATCCTGCGCACTGGCGTAGGCGGTGAGAACGTGCTCAACATGGCCCAGCGCCTGCTCTCAACTTACAGAGGTTTGGCTGGCCTGGCACGCGCCAGCTTTGGCGAGCTGGAACGCGAGCATGGTGTGGGCGTGGCCAAGACGGCCCAGATACAGGCTGCGTTGGAACTGGGGCGCCGCCTGCTCATTGCCTCGCCCGACGAGCGGCCCCAGATCACGTCGCCAGCCGATGCCGCCAACCTGCTGATGCCAGAGATGGCACTGCTAGAGCAGGAACACCTGCGCGTACTGCTGCTGGATACCAAGCATCACGTGCTGGCTTCACCGACTGTATATATGGGCAACGTGAACACCTCAGTCATCCGCGTCGCCGAAGTGTTCCGCGAAGCAATCAGGGTCAACTGCGCCGCCATCATCGTCGCCCATAACCACCCATCAGGCGACCCCACGCCCTCACCCGACGACGTCCGCGTCACCGAGCAAATCGTGGAGGCAGGCAAGCTGCTCGATATCGAAGTGCTCGACCACTTGATTATTGGACGACAGCGCTACGTGAGTTTGAAAGAGCGTGGGCTGGGGTTTTCATGAGGGGAGTGGGAGTGGTGGACGACGCCGGCAAGGGCCTGCCCTTAGGTCCCGCCATCAGTCAGGCGGGGCCGCCTGCATCCTGCCATGTGCGAGGGCCGGCCGTCAGTTTGGCGGGGTCCGGCGGGGCTGCACGCGGCCATGACCCAACTGGGCATCAGCGCCAGAGCCTTCTGCTATATCCTGAGCCTGCCGAAGGGCGCATCCTCAAACTGGTCCACACCATCGCCGACCTGGCATGTAGGCAGCAGGCACCGGAAGCGACGCCATCAGGATCCCCTGGCTTTGGCGAAATCAAAAGAAGTGGCATAATGACATCAGCTAAACAGTGCCTTGGCCTTGTGGCAGAGTCGCGAGAATGCCAAGGCGAACGGACCAAGAACGGCATGCCACCGATGATAGCCACTTCGGATCGCTCAAAGAAGTCGTAGTAGTAACACGGGTACTTACCTGCAACACCTCATACAGCATCTGTACGAACCAGGAGAGCTTGTGCGGTTAACGTAGCAATAGGAGGTGTCTAGTGTCTAGTCCGAGCCAAGATGAGCCAATGTATGGAGTCCGACAGATCGCTGCCATATTGGACGTATCGCCCAAGACAGTCAGGCGCCTGCTCCGCGATGGCAAGCTGACCGGCAGAAGAATCGGGGGCAAGTGGTCTGTACTTGCGAGCGAACTCAAGACTTACCTGCATCATCACCCGACAAACGTTACCAAGACGGCGATCGGGCAGGTGCAGAGACTGCTGATGGAAGGCAGGCGAGTACTCCTTGAGGACATGGAGCACTTTCCTAGCTACGACGCTGCGCGCCCATACCAGCAGAAGAACTGGTACTACAAACGGTGTGAGGAGATGGGCCACGATCTGCTTCAGCAGTTGCCATTCTTTGTGCGACAAGATGGGTCAGTCGTCAGGATTCAGTACGCGCACCTCGGGGAGCTTTTCAACCAGCTTATGCTTGAGTGGATACGCGAGTACGAAACGAGAACAGGTAAGGTGTTCAATAAGGGGATGGTGTACGGCAACCTGGGCGTCTGCCAGATCGCAACGGGCAAGATACAGGAAGGGATCGCGAGTCTGCTGAATGCCGACTATCAGGACAGAGAGCACACGGGGCTGTCCAAGAATGTCCACAACATCCTCAATGGAATCCTATGGCAGCAGTTCGAAAGACCAAACGTGTTCAACTATGTCATTCAGATCGCAGGGCAACTCGCGAGTAGCCTAAGAATCACTCTGGATCGCGCAACGCTGCAGACCTTGGTTGGCAGACTCTCACTTGAGAACCGACTGCTGCTGGAATCCCAAGTTTGGGCAGCAAGTAGGAGCCTCCGTCATGCTGCAATGCCGCACAGCAACATCGTGTACAGAACACAGCTTCTGTCAGCATTGAGTAGTGTCTGCTGGATGATAGAATCACTTCTGCGCGACAAGTTTGGTCCTGGCACGCTGCACCCACTCCTGTGCAAAGCTGTCAAAGGGAAGAAGACTGGATACGAGAACTCCAAGCTTCAATGTTCAGCCAGTTGTACACGGGAGTTTGTAGGCAATCTGCGGGGAATACTAGCTACCAAGGTCTCTCCCGAGGAGAGGGTTCTGTGCTGCCTGCGATTGTGTAGGAACTACACGCATCACCAGTTCGATCCCAAGCCCTCTGCGAACCAGGATTGGCTTTCGTATTTCGAAGACGCTTTCGCATTGGTGTTGGCGGCCATGTTCTACTTGGACAGCATCGGCGCGTTGTAGGCGATCGTGCCCCCTACCTCTCTGAGTACCTACTTGGCCGCTTCATACCACCTCCACTTGTGCTTTCCCGAGCACACCCACGCGCAGAGCTACAGCGACTCCCACCGTCACAGTCGCACCCTTACCCCTTGCCAACACCCTGCGCATCACAGACCTGGAATACTCAGGCCACGATTCATCCGGTTCCAAGTAGCCAACTGAGCAACATTTGCAGGCCATCTTCCTTTGTGAGCTCTGGCTTCCAGGCAAAATCTTGTCTGGCCTTCTCGGTATTGCTGACGTAGACACGCTGATCGCCCGGTCGCCACGGTGCCAGGACATAGGGCACACTTTTGCCCAATCTCACGCCAACCCACTCGAGCAATTCCAGCAACGAGATAGTATTCATCGGGCCTCCCCCTACGTTATAGATCTGTCCTTTGCTCACCTCAATCTCGGCAACCGCGAGGCGGAAGGCTCGCATCAAGTCGTCAACAAACAGAATGTCTCGAACCTGGCATCCATCGCCGATATCGTCCGCGGAGGCAGATCTAGTCTCTGTTGGCGCCAAGAGCTTCGGCATGATCAACCGTGCAAGGGTCAGAGAAGGTAGCGTGTCTTGCCTCAGGCAATGTGGTGGCGAACGCCGATAACAGGCCGAGTCCTGCGCTGACATTGTGAGCCACTGGGGCATGATGAGTCACCCTCTGCTGCAAAGCCTGCTCGCGGCGAAAACTGACTGCTCGGCATCAGCAGTGATGTGGCGCGGCAATCCTTGAACGCCGGGCACTGTCCTGGACATGATTTGTCGAATCTGCACTGCTACCCCATAATGGTTAACTGAAAGGCAAGACCTGATGCTGTGCCGAGCCGTCGCCTGAGGTGAGACTTTGGGCGGGATGAGCAATCCGAGGGGCGGCGCCGAAGCGCCCCGCAGGGGGGCGCCCTCTCGTCTTCCACGTCTTTGTCAGACGTGACAAAGGTGTCGAGAGACAAAGGAGACACCCTGACGGGGAAGATGCTGCGCGAGGGCGAAAGGTCACCCAGAGAACCACTTCGCTTCGGTGACACCTTTGATGACAGAATGCCAGTCTTGCTGTTCTGCACTATGATTGCCACAGTTCACAGGGATGGGATCAGAAATGGGCTCCAAAGCGACGCTTCGCCCCCACATTACGGTGCTGAGCAAAGGCCAGATCGGACAGATCCACGAACAATCGCTGCGCCTGTTGTCCAGCGTGGGCGTGCGCGTGGATGCGGACAGAGCGCGCCAGCTCCTATTGCGGGCCGGGGCGCGTCCTGGGGAAGGCGGGCGCGTGTTCTTGCCGCCCGAACCGGTGGAATGGGCCCTGCGGGTGGCTCCTTCCACTGTGGACGTGCACGACCGGCGGGGGAGGCATGTTTTCCGCCTGGGCAAGCGCGTGCCCGGGCCACAGGCGCGCTTTGGAATCGGCGTGACCTGCCTCTACTACCAGGATGCGGAGAGCGATGCGGTGATGCCGTTCACGCGCCAGCACATGCGAGCGATGGTGCGACTGGGCGGCGCGCTGCCCAGCTTTGACCTGATCTCCACGGTGGGTGTGGTGCAGGACGTCGATCCCGCTCTCAGCGACCTGTACGCGTCATTGGAGATGGCGGCCAACACCACCAAGCCGCTGGTGATCCTGGTGGCCGATGAGGCCGTCTTCCCGCACCTGCTCGACCTGTTAGAGTCCCTGTGCGGTGACCTGGCGGAACGGCCGTTCCTGATTCCCTATTTCAACCCCATCACGCCGCTGGTCATCAACGCCGGGACGGCAGATAAGATGTGCTGGACGATCGAGCGCGGCTTGCCGTTCATCTACTCCAACTACGGCATGGCCGGAGCGACGACACCGATTACGCCAGCGGGCATGCTTGTGCTGCTCAATGCGGAGCTGTTGGCTGGCCTGACGCTGAGCCAGTTGATGAAAGAGGGCACGCCGGTGATCCTGGGCAGCCTGCCCGCCTACTTCGACATGCGAGGAATGGGCAGCTTTTACGATGCGCACAGCTATCTGATCAACCTGGCCTGTGCGGAGATGATGGCACACTACGGCCTGCCGCACGCCGGGACCTCCGGGAGCGGCATCGGCTGGGGGCCCGATCCCATCGCCTGGGGCCACCAGTGGATAAATCACCTGACGAGCTGCCTGGGCAAGGTGGGGCTGGTGCCGTTTGTGGGCGACACTCTGGGATCAAAGGCCTTCTCGCCGGTGGTAGCGGTCTATGCCAACGAGGTCATCGCCCAGGCGCGGCGTCTGGCGCAGGGCTTTGCCTGGGATGACGTGACTCCAAGCTTGGAGGACACGGCGCGGGTTGGGCCAGGCGGCAACTATCTCACGTCTGAGATGACGCTCAGCCTGTTCCGCCAGGCGTACTACGAGAGCCGGGTGTTTCCGAACCTGACGCTGGAAGCGTGGCAGGCACAGGGCTGCCCTCGGGCGATGGATGTGCTGCGGCGCCACACGCAGCGGTTGCTGGGCCAGGTCAGCGCTCCAGCAGATCATGCTGAGCTGATGGCACGTGGCGAGGAGTTCATACAGGGCGTGAAACGCCAAGCGTGAAACGTGAAGGGTGAAACTGTGCTGTAACGGGTGATGGTAGGCAGGACGACCATCCTCATCGCGCATCGCCTAACGACGTCCGCGTCACTGAGCAAATCGTGGAGGCCAGCAAGCTGCTCGACATCGAAGTCCTTGACCATTTGATTATTAGGCGGCAGCGCTATGTGAGCCTGAAAGAGCGCGGGTTGGGGTTTGGTACATCTGATTAACGCGGATGCGAAACAGAGGTGATCCTCAGCGTCCTCATTGGATGGCATTGATGATGCCGATGCCGTGGTGTTAGACCGTGCTCTCCTCTGTTTGAAACTCGGCAGAACCTACGTGGTAGTCCAAAGCGTACCCGATATGCGCGATGCTATGAGGCGACATGTCGCGTAGTTTAGGTTCAACCATCTGGAGTACTTGAAGCCCGAAGCAGTCCAGGGACACGCGGAATCTGTAGCCCGGGGAGAGACAGACTTCCTGGCTTTGGTCTTGTAGAGGTTGACGAGGGGAACTCTGTGGGAGTCACACACCTGCCGCAGGGATGAGCTTCTTAACACCTCTTCAGAGCTTCCAGCGTCGATTGGAGGGGCATCACCCACGACGACGTCCTGGCCGGAGAGGAATTCGAGCACTGCCTGCAATGTCTCTCGATGAGTGCTCGTGGGATAAGGCTCTGACGAGACAAGATTGACTTTGACGAAAAAGGTCTGAGCGCTACTCACCTCGAAGGCAAGACCTTCCAGGACCTTGCTGACAAACGCTTTTCGGTTGTCTGTCTTGCTCCAGTAGACAATTGATATGTCCCTGGGAGCCGCCTTCCCAAGTCAGCTAAGTGCTACGCACATGATACCTGAAAGCGGCGAGGTTGTACAAGAGACGGTAGAAGCGGGGTGGAGTTCAACTTGGGAGCGAATGTCGAATCCCGACTGCCGAAGTGGCACTGAATGAATTCGCTGCCTCAAGTTGGCAAGCCCCCACAGGGGCTAGGAAAGCCGTTTCACGGCAGTGCCTGCGGGCACTTCTCAGTTTCAGGCGGGGATTTCCAATCCTCGTTCTCAGTTTGCCCCAAGACTGAACTAACCCCTAGAAGGGACCAACCACCAGTGGCGCATGGCCCGGGACCCGAGCGGGAAGCTCGCATCCGCGGCAAGAAGCAATGTGCACTGCGCAGGTATTGTGCAGCGATGGTGTCAAGCCCCGGTTGTGGCTCGCGGTTGTGCAGGAGGTAGTTTCGAACGAGCAAAGCAGAGCCAGCGCCACAATTCGACTGGGACACGGAACAACTGTCGTAGGGGAGGGTGTTGAAAAACGGGGTCTACCAGGATAGTGCCCCCGGTTTCAGCGGTT
>CAYZGO010000034.1:0-29095 GCA_964478075.1 uncultured Anaerolineales bacterium
TTTCATATTGAGGCAACGATACGCCTTCGGTTAGGTTTTACGATGAGGCAACGCGAATTGAGCAGGGGTTTGGGATCAGCCCAGTCTCTACGCGTTGGCGCGGCATTTGTAGAGACGTAGCATGCTACGTCTCAGTAACTGCTGCCCAAACTTTGGGACACACTCGCAGGCAGGCTCGCTTGCGATTTCACCTGACATGTTGTAAGATAGCTAGGCGGGGACGTGCAGTTGCCTAGTTGGCATGGTTGGACAAACTGGGGAGTGTGACTATGCTCGATATGTTCTTTACCCCCCAATCTGTGGCAGTGATTGGGGCCGCTCGCAAGCCAGGCAAGCTAGGGCATGGTGTGTTGAGCAACATCCTGCAATGCGGCTACAGCGGCAAGGTTTATCCCATCAACCCCAAAGCAGATGAGATCCTGGGCCTCAAGTGCTATCCCAGTGTCCTTGACGTGCCTGGCCAGATCGAACTGGCTATCATCGTTATTCCCAACAGGTTCGTGCCACAGGTAATGGAAGAATGCGGTGAAAAGGGTGTCCGGGGGACGATCATCATCAGCGCTGGCTTCCGTGAAGCCGGACTGGACGGCATCAAGTTGGAGCGTCAGATATTGGACATTGCCAAGCGGTACGGGATCCGCGTGGTGGGTCCGAACTGCCTGGGCATTATCAGCACTTACACGCCCCTTAACGCCTCTTTTGCCGCTGGTATGCCCCCCAAAGGGGGCATTGCTTTCATGTCACAATCCGGCGCATTGTGTACGGCCATCCTCGACTGGGCGCTGGCTAAGGAAATCGGGTTCTCTCATTTTGTAAGCCTTGGCAACAAGGCGGACGTGGACGAAGTTGACCTTCTGGAGGCCTGGGAAAAAGATGAGAACTCCCACGTCGTCATTATCTACATGGAGGGGCTTGGAGACGGGCACAAGTTCATGGAGGTAGCGCGTCAAGTCACACAGCACACTCCAGTCATCGCAGTGAAATCGGGCAACACGGCCGCCGGCTCGAGAGCTGTCTCGTCACACACTGGCACACTGGCCGGCTCCGAGCGCGCCTACGATGCCGCCTTCAGTCAAACTGGCATACTCCGCGCAGACTCGATAGAGCACTTGTTCGACTACTCTCTGGCGTTCGCCTATCAGCCCAATCTCAAGGGCCAAAACATTGCTATCGTCACTAATGCCGGTGGCCCAGGCATCATGGCCACTGATGCTCTGGAGCAAAGTGGCTTGAAGCTGGCTACACTGCAGCCAGAGACGATTGAGCTCCTCAGACAGGGGCTGCCGCCAGCCGCCAACATATACAATCCCATTGACGTCATAGGCGATGCGCTGGCGGACCGCTATGCGCTCGCACTCAAGGCCGTGTTAGAGGACAAAAACGTTGACGGCGTGGTGGTCATCCTGACTCCGCAGGTCTATACTCAGATCGAAGAGACGGCGCAAGACATCGGCCGCCTGGCTGCAGCACATGATAAGCCAGTGCTGGGTTGCTTCATGGGCGAAGAGAAGGTCGGCCCTGGAATCAAGATTCTCAACCGCCACAAGATTCCCAACTACTCATTCCCAGAGCGGGCTGTGGGCGCTCTCAGGGCCATGTCTGAGTACTGGGAGTGGCGTGAGCAGCCCGCACCGCACTATGAGCACTTCCAAGTTGACCAAGGACGTGTGAGGTACATCTTCGATCGGGTGCGGGACGAAGGCCGGCTTACGCTGGGTGACGCCGAAGCCCGGGATATCATGGAGGCATACGGCCTGCGCATTCCACATTCCATACTGGCCAAGACGGCAGATGAAGCTGTAAGCGCTGCCGAGGCTATCGGCTATCCAGTGGTGATGAAAATAGCGTCGCCAGACATCCTGCACAAGTCAGATATCGGGGGCGTGCGCCTGAACGTGCGCGACGCAGAGCAGGTGCGGGACCTCTTTGACCTGCTAGTTTACCGTGCTCAGCGCTACATGGCGGATGCCCGGATATGGGGCGTTCTGGTACAGGAGATGGTCTCCAAGGGGAAAGAAGTCATCATCGGCGTCAATCTCGACCCACAGTTCGGGCCCTTGCTGATGTTCGGTTTAGGCGGTATCTATGTAGAAGTACTCAAGGATGTCACTTTCCGTATCGCGCCAGTATCGACCAAGGAAGCGACGGAAATGATTAGCGAGATACGCTCATATCATCTGCTGCGCGGCGTGCGCGGTGAGAGAGCGTCTGATCTGAAGGCGATAGTGGATGCCATTCTGCGCGTCTCGCAACTGGTGACGGACTTTTCAGAGATTGTGGAAATGGACATCAATCCCTTGATGGTTCACGAAACGGGTAAAGGAGCAGTCGCCGTTGACATGCGATTCGTGCTGAAAGAAAAGGAGAGCAAGGAACAATGATCACGCTGTACATCACTTCCACGACACCTTATGCGGGGAAAAGCGCTCTGTGCGTCGGTCTGAGCAGGCGTTTCGAGAAGGATGGCTACACTACCGGCTACATGCGTCCCTTGACCACCGCTATCACGCGCATTGGAGAGTGCATGGTTGACGGGGAGGCGGAGTTAATGCGCCAGACCTTGGGCTTGACTGATCCAGTGGACGCCACCTGGCCGGTCTGTCTCGACCCTCATACCGTTGAAACCGTCCTGCGTGGCGAAGGTGGGAACTATACAAAGTTGGTCATAGATGCCTTTGCGCAGGTCTCCAAAGAGAAAGACATCGTGCTCCTTGAAGGTGGCAGCACGTTGACTGAAGGCTCGATGATTGGCCTCCCCTGCCATAAAGTCTCGAAGCTGCTGCAAGCACAAGAGTTAGTAGTGGTTAAGTACAACTCGGACCTGGTCGTAGATGAGCTTCTGGCGGCCAGGGAGTTGTTAGGAAGCTCGATGTTGGGTGTTGTTTTGAATGCTGTGCAGCGACATCGGCTGGACTTTGTGCAGGAGGCGGCAGTGCCATTTCTAAATAAGAATGATGTGCCGGTCTACGCCGTGCTGCCTCTGGAACGCATCTTTGCCTCCGTCTCGGTTGGCGAGTTGGCTGAGGCGTTGCAAGGCGAGATTATCTGTCGCCCTGACCTCGCCGACGCACTGGTCGAGAACCTCATGGTGGGTGCCATGAGCGTTGATTCTGCGCTGACGTACTTCGGTCGCAAGCTGAACAAGGCCGTCATAACTGGCGGCGACCGCCCCGACATCCAACTGGCAGCGCTGGAGACATCTCTTAGGTGCCTGATCTTGACCGGCAATCTTCACCCCAGTCCCTTAATCCTCAGCCGGGCAGAAGAATCTGGGGTAGCCGTGATTCTGGTGAAGTATGACACCATGACCACCGTACAACTGTCAGAACAAGCCTTTGGTAAGACACGTTTCCACCAGGAGAAGAAAATCGAGCGCTTCGAGCGCATGCTCGCCGAGCGCTTTGACTTCACCAAGCTGTACAAGGCACTAGGCCTGGAGCATGCGTAAGCTGCCTGAGGCAGAAGACGCATCCCGAACATGGGCAAGGAGATGATGCGATGTCGACGTTCATAGAGGACATTGTAGGGCGTGAAATCCTGGATTCACGTGGAAACCCAACCGTCGAAGTTGAGGTGATCCTGTCAGGTGGGGCGGTTGGTGTGGCCGCAGTCCCTTCTGGAGCTTCTACTGGCGTGCACGAGGCACTCGAACTGCGTGACGGCGATAAGACGCGCTTCGGGGGCAAGGGCGTACTGAAGGCGATAAGAAACATCAACGAGACCCTTGCCATAGAACTGGCCGGCTGGTATGCTCTGGACCAGACAGGCATTGACAAGTTCATGTGCGGATTGGATGGCACGCCGAACAAAAGCAAGTTGGGAGCCAACGCTGTTCTGGGCGTCTCCCTGGCTATTGCCAAAGCGGCGGCTGCAGCAGTGGGCCTGCCTCTCTACCGCTACCTGGGCGGCGTCGGCGCCAGGGTTCTGCCCGTGCCCATGATGAACATCTTGAATGGCGGCAAGCATGCTGAGGATAGCGCCGACTTACAAGAGTTCATGGTCGTGCCTGTGGGTGCACCGTCTTTCGCCGACGCATTGCGCTGGGGAAGCGAAGTTTACCACCAGCTCAAAAGAGTGCTACGCGGCAAGAAATACAACACCAACGTGGGAGACGAAGGAGGCTTTGCCCCTGCACTCGGCGCTAACAAGGAGGCCATTGAACTCATCCTCGAAGCCATTGAGAAGGCAGGTTTCAAGCCAGGTGAGGAGATATCCATCGCCTTGGACCCTGCCGCGAGCGAGCTATACCAGGATGGGGTGTATGTCCTGAAGAAGGAGGGGCGCAAGCTCAGCGGGGCGGAAATGGTGGACTTTTACGCAGACTGGGTCGCCAGATACCCCATCATCTCTATTGAGGATGGTCTGGCCCAGGACGACTGGGAAAGCTGGCAACTCCTCCAGCAGCGCATCGGGGACCGTGTGCAGATCGTGGGTGACGATTTGCTGGTGACTAACGTTGAGCGCCTGGCAATGGGCATCGAGCGCAAGGCGGCTAACTCGATTCTGATCAAATTGAACCAAATCGGCACCCTCACCGAGACGATTGCGGCAGTGGAGATGGCCAAGCGAGCCGGTTGGACGGCAGTGATTTCGCACCGCAGTGGCGAAACGGAAGACACGACCATCGCCGACCTGGCCGTAGCCCTCAATACTGGGCAGATCAAGACCGGCGCTCCTTGCCGCTCAGAGCGCGTGGCAAAGTACAACCAGTTGCTGCGCATAGAGGAGGAGCTCGCCGACACCGCTATTTACCCTGGGTTTGACGCATTCTACAACATCCGGCACTAACTCTATCCTCCCGCAGGTTGAGTTCTTCGGCAGAGAACCAACTGGCCGTGGGTAGTCCTTGACAAGAGCAAACCTGCGGGAGGATACGGAGTTTGACACAGAGCGGGAAGTGTGCTAAGATGTGGTCACTGAGAAAGGCAAAGGCACTGAACAGGAGGAGTAGGCGGGGGCGTGTCTGGTAGAGAAGGGTGGTCACTGGCTGAAAACCACCCGCAGAACAAACCGCCGAAGGTCGCCTGGGAGTTGGCCAGCAGAACAGGACGATAGTCCACAGTAAGCTGGCACGGGTAAGCCCGTTACAGCGAAGAGCGCAGCAGCAGATCGTTCGCTGCCGTAGCAAGGTGGTACCGCGCGAGGGAAGGTCCCTTTCGTCCTTGGTGATGAAAGGGGCTTTTGTTTTACAGTAACTCATCCATGTACATCGTTGCCGAAAGGAGGGGATGAAGATGGACGACGTTGATACTGATGTCCAAACTGTTTGCGCTGTGTTGAATCCCCTTCGTGTTGCCCAGAAAGGATAGAGCAATGGAAAAACCAGAGATGCCCAAAACTTACGACCCCCGAAGCGTAGAACAGCGGATCTACGCTTGGTGGGAAAAGAAGGGATATTTCATGCCCGAAATTGACCCGGCCAGGAAGCCGTTCGTTATCTCTATGCCGCCCCCAAACGTGACCGGCGGGTTGCACGTGGGTCAGGCCATCACCGCCGCTCTGCAGGATTTGATGATCCGCTACCATCGCATGAAAGGCGAACCCACGCTGTGGCTGCCGGGCGAAGACCATGCCAGCATCGCTGCGCAGTACGTGGTGGAGAAAGAGATCGCCAAAGAGGGATTGACGCGCCAGGGCCTGGGGAGGGAGAAGTTCTTGGAGCGGGTCTGGGACTGGATGCATCGCTACCGCCACGTTATTGCCGAACAGCATCGCCGTCTGGGCACCTCGTGTGACTGGACGCGCGAGCGCTTTACCATGGACGAGGGCCTGGCGCGGGCAGTGCGCGAAGCCTTTGTGCGTCTCTTCAAAAAGGGATTGATTTACCGAGGGAACTATATGGTGAACTGGTGTCCGCGCTGCGGCACGGCCCTCTCTGACTTGGAAGTGGAGCACAAGGATGAAGAGGGCAAACTGTATTACGTACGCTACCCGTTAGAGTCCTCCAAAGGCGAGTATATCACTGTGGCCACTACACGACCCGAAACCATCCTGGGGGACACGGCAGTGGCCGTGCACCCCGACGACGAGCGCTACAAAGCCCTCATTGGCCACATGGCTATTCTGCCTGCTCTGCATCGGCCTATTCCCATCATTGCCGACGAGAGCGTGGACCGCGAGTTCGGCACGGGAGCGGTGAAAGTGACGCCTGGACACGATCCCACCGACTATGACGTAGGCCAGCGACACAAGCTGCCGATCGTCAATATCATGAATGACGATGGCACGCTGAACGAAAACGCCGGCCCATACGCTGGACAGGATCGTTACGAAGCTCGGCAGAACCTGCTGGCTGACCTGGAGAGGGAGGGCTTGCTGGTCAAGACGGAGCCACACCCCCACGCTATCGGGCACTGCCAGCGCTGCAATACGGTAGTCGAGCCGCGCGTCTCTACGCAGTGGTTCGTAAAGATAAAGCCTCTTGCCGACCGAGCGATGGCCGCTGTACGTGACGGGCGCATCCGTTTAGTGCCTGGGCGCTTTACCAAGGTGTACTTCAACTGGATGGAGAACATCCGTGACTGGTGCATCTCACGGCAACTGTGGTGGGGGCACCGCATCCCGGTGTGGTACTGTGACGATTGTGGCCACATGGGTGCGAGCACTGAGGAGAAGGTGCCTACGTGCGAGAAATGTGGCAGCAGCAACATCAAGCAAGACCCTGACATACTGGATACCTGGTTCTCATCTGCGCTGTGGCCGTTCTCCACGCTGGGCTGGCCCGAAGAGACAGAAGATCTGCGTTATTTCTATCCCACCGACGTGCTGGAGACTGCCTACGACATCTTGTTCTTCTGGGTGGCGCGTATGATCATGATGGGGCTGGAGATGACCGGTGACATCCCCTTCCACACCGTGTACCTGCACGGGCTGATCCGTGACCAGTATGGACAGAAGATGAGCAAGTCCAAAGGCAACGCGGTGGACCCGTTGGTCGTGATAGAGGACTATGGCGCGGACGCGCTGCGTTTCGCCTTGCTGACGGGCAGCACACCCGGCCAGGACACGAAGCTCTCTCTGCAGAAGGTGGAGGCTGCACGCAACTTTGCCAACAAGCTGTGGAATGCGGCGCGCTTCGTAGTCAGCAACCTGGACGAGGGCTACGGCGCGCAGGACACTGCCAGCGCGGCCGCCCACTGGAGGAAAAGCCGGGCGGCGCTGAGCCTGCCTGACCGCTGGATTCTGAGCCGTCACGATTGGCTCATCGGAGAAGTGAATCGCCTGATTGAGCAGTACCAGTTCGGTGAGGCGGGGCGTCGGCTTCACGAGTTTCTGTGGGGCGAGTTCTGTGATTGGTACATTGAAATGGCCAAGGTTCCGCTCTACGGAGAGGACAGGGCGGGGGCGCTGGGGACGCAGTCCGTCTTGGTGTACGTGTTGGAACGTGCGCTGCGCCTGCTGCATCCCTTGATGCCCTTCGTCACTGAGGAAATCTGGCAGCACCTGCCGCACGAAGGCGAGGCGCTCATCATCGCCCCCTGGCCCGAACCAGACCCGATTGATGAAGCAGCCGAGACGGAGATGGGGCCCATCATGGAGATGGTGCGTGCCATCCGCAACGCACGCGCCGAATACGAAGTGGAACCGTCGAGGCCCATCGCTGCAATTATCGTAGCTGGGGAGAAGCGCGACCTGGTGGCAGCGCAGGCTGCGATCCTCACGCGCCTGGCGCGTGTGGACGCGGCCAAATTGCGCATCGAGGAGAAACTAGCTGAAAAGCCGGCCAAGGCGCTTGCGCTCGTAGTGAGCGACTACGAAGTCTTCCTGCCGCTGGCCGAACTGGTGGACATGGCCCGTGAGCGCGCACGGCTGACCACAGAGTTGAAGGACATCCAGAAGGAGATTGCCCGCGCAGAGAAGCTGCTGGGCAATCAGGACTTTGTGTCGAAAGCCCCTGCCGAGGTGGTCAACAAAGAGCGCACCAAGCTCGGCGATTATCGCCAAAGGTACAGCAAGCTGGAAGAGCGGCTCAGAAGCCTGGAGAGCTAGTGCTGGGTGTCTAGAAACCAGGTTTTTGTTAAAAACCTGGTTTCTAGCAGGCCAAGGGAGTACACATGGAGCTTTGGGAGTACGTTGAGGTTTTGCTCAGATGGGGCTGGGTCATCGTGCTGGTGACCACGCTTTGCGCTGCGGCTGCAATTGGCTTCGGCAAGCTGCAGACCCCGCGCTACACTTCGATCGTGGAGTTGAACGTCACGCCAGTCCGGCTCGAGCTGGGGCTGAGCCAGACGGTCATCAACCTGCTGCGCAACTATGTGTCGAGCATAGAATCGGAGAGTATGGCCCGCAGAGTGATCGAGCGCCTGGGCTTGAACGACATAGATGCTGCCACCCTACGCACGCGGATTGAAGCTGAAGCCCGCGAATCAGAGTTCAAGATCAAGATCGAGGTCACAGACACAGATCCTGTGTTCGCCCAACGCGTCGCTCAAGCGGCTGCAGAGATCTTTGTCGGGGACGTGCAGGCTTTCGCCCTGCGCCAGGACCCGTTGGATCGCCTGACAGCAACCATGCTCAACGGCGGTGCCCAGGCAGCCACCAGGACGTGGCCCAGGAACAAGCTCCTTGCAGTCGCCGGAGTAGGTGGTGGACTGATGTTGGGCCTGCTCATCGCGCTGGCTCTGGAATGGGCGCGCGTGGATTTCGTGCAAACCGCGCAGGAAGTGGAACAATGGCTGGGGCTGCCTGTACTGGGTAACATACCTGCTCTCAAGCAATCCGCTGTGTCAAGATGGAAACGCGCCAGGGGCAGGGAGTGAATTCGCCGGCTGAAACTGAAAAGACCCCTCAGGGTCTTGATCCTGTCGCCGCAGGTGTCTGTCATTTTCCCAGTGCCTGAGGGCACTTGTGATCTTCAGCCGGAGATTTCAATCTTCGGAGGCTTAGCGGTCTAGCCTAGCGACCTCGGTGCCAGTTTCACGACGGTGACGCCGTCACCACCCTCATTCAGTTCGCCGGCCCGAAAGGAGGCGACCAGCGGATGCTCGGCCAGGGCATCGCGCACCACACTGCGCAGCGTGCCTGTGCCTTTGCCGTGAATGATGCGCACGAAGGGCAAAGAGGCCAGATATGCATCGTCCAGGTACTTGTCCAGGCGCGGTAAGACGTCTTCCACGCGCCACCCTCGCAGGTGGAGCTCCACACCGGGCAGTGGGCGCGAAGATAGCGAAACCCGCACTCCGCTTTCGCCAACGTGCGGCACAGCCGGTGGCCGCTTCTCCAGATCAAGCACGGGCACTCTTGTACGGAATGTGCCGACATGTACTTCCGCCTCCTCGTCAGCCAGGTCAATAATCTGGCCCATCTGGTTCAGGCTGGATATCCAAACCGTATCACCAACCTCCAATGGCTCTTGCGGAAGCCGATCTTGTGCAGAGGGAGCAAGCCGCGCAGGCGCCGCTGGCTTTTGCTCCTGTTCTAGCGTGTGCAAGCGCTGGGCAGCTTCCTCTAGCCACTGTCTGGTTACCTCCTGCCGTTCCACTGCGCTGCGTATGCGGCGACATTCCTCTTGTGCCGCCTCGAGATGACGGCGTGCCTCGCCCAGGAGCTCATGGCGCTCTTGCTCAATCTCACGCAGGCGGCGGCGAGCTTCTTTCTCTTTGCGGCGGGCGGAGGCCAGGGTAGACTGCGCAGCGTGAGCCGCACGGGCAACTTCCTTGCGCGATTTGCGGATGCGATCCATTATACGGTCCGCCTCGCGATCCTCGGTGGAGATCAGCTCCCTCGCTTGTTCGATGATCGGCCGTGGGAGCCCCAGACGACTGGCGATAGCAAAGGCATTGCTGCGGCCGGGCAGTCCAATGGTCAGCTCGTAAGTGGGCGACAGCGTACGCACGTCGAATTCCACGGCCGCATTCTCCACTCCCGGAGTGATCTGGGCGAACAACTTTAGCTCTGTGTAGTGAGTGGTGATCATCGCCGGGATGCGCCGCTGTAGCAGTTTGGAGAGGATGGCCCGTGCCAGCGCCGAGCCCTCCGTGGGGTCAGTGCCGGCGCCCAGTTCGTCCAGCAGCACGAGTGACTTGTCGTCTGCTTCGGCCAGCATGGCGGTGATATTGGTCATGTGCGACGAGAAAGTGGAGAGGCTCTGTTCGATGCTCTGTTCGTCGCCGATGTCCGCGTGCAGCCCAGCAAACACCCTGAGAGCAGAACCTTCGGCGGCAGGGATTTGCAGCCCGGCCTGCGCCATCGCTGCCAACAGCCCAACCGTCTTGAGCGCAACCGTTTTGCCGCCCGTGTTGGGGCCGGTGACAACCAGTATGGCGAATTCGCCGCCCAGGTGCACGTCAATGGGCACCACCGTTTCAGCAGGCAGCAGCGGATGACGCGCACGTAGCAGGTGCAGGTAGTCAGGGAAGCGCACCTGCTCAGCGTCTGGGCGTTTTGCAGCGACTCCCGGGGTTGCCTTGTCCAGCAGGGCCGGCTCCACGGCTTTGATCTCGAAGGCGTACTTTGCCTTGGCGAGGGCCAGGTCAAGTTCGGCCAGGGCCTCTACAGTGGCGAGAATCTCTGTTGCGTGCTCTGCGACGGCCAGTGTCAACTGGCGCAGGATACGCTCGACCTCCTGATGTTCATCCAATTGAAGCTGTCGCCATTGGTTGCCGAGTTCGACAATGGCCAAAGGCTCGATGAACAGTGTTGCACCGCTGGCCGATTGGTCATGCACGATGCCGCGGATGCGGCCCTTGAACTCGGCTTTCAGGGGTATGACGTACCGTCCGCCGCGCTGGGTGATGAGCGCTTCTTGCAGGTAGTTGGCATTGGCTGGTGAAGTAATCAGCTTGTTGACACGGTCCAACAGCCGCTCGCGCGCCACAGCTAACTTGCGCCGGATGCGCGCAAGGGCAGAGCTGGCATTGTCCACTACCTCGCCACGGTCGTTGATACAGCGCGCAATCTCGGCCACTAGCCTGGGGCACTCTTCGATGCGCTGCGCAATGGCTGTTAGCGCTGGAAAGGTATCCGTGTCCGGCACGATGGCACGACGCAGCGTTTTACCGCTGAGTAGAGTGGACTGCACGTCGAGCAAGGACTGCGGTTCCAGGATGGCTTCAATCTCGGCATCCTTGAGCAGCGGACGCACATCGTGTGCACCTCCCAGGGATGTGCCTGGCTTCAGCGAAAGCAGCATCTTGGCCTCAGCCGTCTCCCGTTGTCGCAGCCGCACTTTATCGATATCCGCAGAAGGATGTAGAGCCAAGGCCAGTTCGCGTCCCGCCGAGAATGAGGTATGTTCGGCCAGTTGCCGCAGGATCTTATGGAGTTCCAGAGTTTCTAGATATTTAGGATTCACGTCTTACACGCAAACACATAAATCGAGGGCATCGCGTTCGCCCTCAGCACGCCAAGTATAACACAACCCAATCCGCACCCCAAATGTGCGCCAGCATACATAAAAAGACCGGACAGCATTCCTGCCCGGTCCCTCTGTTTGTACTAGCAGAATCCTCCCGCAGGTTCGCTCCTGCCAAGGGCGCCGATGCACGGCCACTTGGTTATCTGCCAGACACTCAACCTGCGGGAGGATACCGCTTAGGAGGATAGCGCTCAGTCGCGCAGTCGCGCCCCCAACTCTTTCTCCAGCTTCTTCTGTATGCGCATCCGAAGGCGATTCACCTGTTCGTCGGTCAGGGTGCGGTCCATAGCCTGATAGGTGAGCGTGTAGGCCAGGCTTTTTTTGCCCGGCGGGATTTGCGCGCCGCGATAGACGTCAAACAGCTCAATCCTCTGCAGTAGCCTGCCCCCTGCCTTGGCGATGGCATCGCGCACCTGGGCTGCAGGAACAGTCTCATCCACGATCAGGGCCAGGTCCTGCGTTACGGCGGGGAAGCGCGAAAGCGGCTGGTAGTAATATGACAACGGAACCTGTGCCAGAAGCGCTTCCAGGTCGAACTCCAGTAGGCACACGCGCTGCGCCGCCAGCCCATAGTTCTCTCGCACTAGTGGATGCACCTCTCCCAGCACGCCAATCTCGATCTCAGTGACAAGCCCTTCGACTCTACTCAGGACAAGCAGCTTTGCTGCACGACCGCTTTGGAACGCGGGATGCTCTATCGGGATAAGAGTGTAATCAGCCAAGTGCAGGCGATCGAGCAGCGTCTCCACCATGCCCTTGAGGTCGTAAAAGTCCAGTAGCTCACTCTCAGTGCCAGACCAGGTGACAGGGCGGCGCGGGCCACTGATGACAACGCCCAGGCGGCGAGGCTCGTCCGGCAACTCGTGTCCTGCCTGCACTTGGGCCGCAGGCACAGGTGAGCCCGGCCGAAGCGCCTGTCCTGCCTGTGTCAGGTAGACCCTAGCGACTTCAAAGATCGCCACCCGGCTGGTGAAGCGCAGGTTGTCGTGCAGGGTCTCCAGCAGCGAGTTCATCAGTGTGCGGCGCATGTACTCCCGTTCGCTGCTCAGCGGATTGGCAAGGCGGATGTAGGCTGCAGGATCTACCGCTTTCCGCGCCGGATCGAGTTTGGCCACGCTCTCCAGGTTTGTCAGCGAATACGTGATAACCTCCGTCAGCCCACATGCGACGAGGATGTCGCGCACACGCTGCTCACCCTCGAGTGAGAGGTCACGCCGCTGCGAGGGTAATTCATCGCTCAGCAGTGTGCTGGGAATGTTGTCATAACCGACTACGCGTGCCACCTCCTCCACCAAATCGGCAGGGATCTCCACGTCTAACCGGTGGTAGGGCACCGTGACGTGAATGGGGGCTGAGCCTTTGCCTGACTTGCAAATGAAGCCCAATGACTCGAGGGCGTCCACGATGCGCCGCCCGCTGAGTTTCATGCCCAACAGGCGTTCGGCCTCTGCTGGTGCCAGGTCAATGGTCCTGGTAGGCTGTTTGACAGGATAGACATCAGCGATGCCAGCGGCGATGATGCCGCCTGCCAACTGGCGCATCAATTCGCTGGCCCGCCTCGCAGCGATGACGGTGGTCTCTGCTGGCACACCACGCCCGAAGCGCAGTGACGCTTCGCTGGGCAGCTTGAGCATCTCGGAAGTGCGCCGATTGTTGATGTTATCAAAGTGGGCCGACTCTAGCAGCACATTAGTAGTGGCCAGCCCGACCTCGCTCTCCAGACCGCCCATAACGCCAGCAATGGCGACCGCACCACTGCCGTCGGTGATAAGCAGCATGTCCGATGCGAGTTCGCGCTCTACGCCATCCAGGGTAGTGATTCGCTCGCCAGGCCTGGCGCGGCGGACGATGATGACCGGTTTTTCGCCTTCTTTTCGGCCGCGCAGTTTGTTATAGTCAAAAGCGTGCAGTGGCTGGCCCCATTCCAACATCACGTAATTGGTGGTGTCCACGATGCAATTGATGGGGCGCATCCCCGCTGCGCGGAGACGAAGCTGCATCCACGTGGGCGAAGGGCCGACCTTTATCCCTTTGATCAGCGTAGCGCTGTAGCGCGAGCACAGGTCAGGATCGGCAATCTCAATCTCGACTTGCTCAGCGATGGGCGCACCTTCGGCCTTCATCGTCGGTGCTGTCAGCCTCAGTTGCTGGCCAGTGAGCGCTGCTACCTCACGTGCAACGCCGATGATCGACAGGCAGCGTCCCAAATTGGGCGTCAGGTCCAGGTCGAGGACCGTCTCGCCCAGGTAGTCCTGCAGGGGCACGCCTACAGGAGCGTCGTCATCCAGGCTCAGGATGCCCTCGTGTTCATCCGACAGCCCAAGTTCCTTTTCTGAGCAGACCATACCTGCAGAAAGCACCCCACGAATCTTGGTGGGCTTGAGCTTAATGTAGCGCCGCTCCTCCGAATAGCCATCTATGAGTTTTGCGCCGCTGCAAGCAAAGGCCACCTTTAGGCCACGATCGCCTACTTTGATGTTGGGCGCACCAGTGACCACAGCCTCGGGTTCGTCCGCGCCATGGTTGACTACAGCAATGGTCAGGCGATCGGCATTGGGGTGTGGGCGCACCTCCACAACCTCACCCACCACGATCTTGTCACGGTCCCACTCGGCGCCAATGTGGTCGATGGCTGCCACCTCCAGCCCAGCCAACGTCATGCGTTCAGCCAGTTCTGACAGGGGTAGCACAATGTCCACGTATTCTTTCAGCCAACTTACTGGTACTCTCATGGCTTCATCTCCTCTGCGATGAATCTGGACGTGCCGTGGATGAGAGCATGCTCGCCACGGGCGATGTCCATTGTTTAGGCGAACTGGTGCAGGAAGCGCAGGTCATTGCCGAAGAAGTAGCGGATATCGTCAATGCGATACTTTAACATGGCGATGCGTTCCGGGCCCAGGCCAAAGGCAAACCCAGTGTACACAGTGGGATCATAGCCGCCGTTGCGCAGCACCTGTGGGTGCACCATGCCTGCCCCCAGGATCTCGACCCAGCCGGTGTGCTTGCACACACGGCAGCCCTCGCCTCCGCAGATGATGCAGTCCATATCCACTTCGACGCTGGGCTCAGTGAAAGGGAAGTAGCTGCAACGGAAGCGCACCCTCCGGTCAGCGCCGAACATCTGCCGGGCAAAACTGATGAGCACGCCTTTTAGATCGCCCATGGTCACGTGCTTGCCCACAGCCAGGCCCTCGACCTGGTAGAACATGGACTCAGAGCGGGCCGTGACTGCCTCGTAGCGGTAACACTTGCCAGGCAGGAGGAGGCGGATGGTCTCGGGGCAGTACATGCGCATGGCGCGTATCTGCCCTGGGGAAGTGTGCGTGCGCAGCAGTACTCCCTCGTGCGTGGTGTAGAATGTGCTCCACATGTCGCGCGCGGGGTGGTATGGGGGGATGTTCAGCAACTGGAAGTTATTGACGTCTGTCTCCACCTCCGGCGTCTCTAACACTTGGAAGCCCATCTGGGCAAAGATGGCGTAAATTTCGCGCAGGGTCTGCGTGCTGACGTGGAGATAACCGGGCTGCACGGGCCTGCCCGGCAGGGTGACATCAATGTGCTCCTGTTCCAGCAGGCGCAGGGTCTCCTCACGCTTGAAGGCCTCTGCTTTCTCGTTGTAGGCCTGTTTCAGGGCGAGCTTGACCAGGTTGGCTTCCTGGCCAACCGTAGGCCGTTCCTGCACCGGCAACTGACCAACGCTGCGCAGGATGTTGGTCAGCGCCCCCTTGCGACCCAGGTAAGCGACGCGCCATTTTTCCAAAGCGTCCACTGAGCTCAGGCCCTGCAGTTCGCTGAGTGCCCTCTCCTTCAGTTGATGCAATTGCTCAAGCACTTTTATCCCTCCATCGTACTCTTGTAGCGACACTTATGCAGTTGTCAAGATCGTATACACAAAGAGCGTTCCCTGGCGTGCACGCCTTTCACCCCCTCCGCAGCCGCAGCAATGTTACCTCCGGTCGGCAATTGAAGCGTACCGGTGGGGGGATGAGGCCGATGCCCCGGTTGACGTAGACCAGCGTGCTCGGCCCCTGCACCAGCCCGCTGGCGTACTTTTCCCCGAAGCAGGATGGCACCACCGGCGTGCCGACAAAGGGCAAGCGCACCTGCCCGCCGTGGGTGTGGCCGCACAGGGCCAGGTCGATCCGCCCTTTGGGCAGCATCTCTGTAAAGTCCGGGTTATGCACCAGGAGCAGCCGTGGCTCGTCGGCCGGTATCCCCTCCATCAAAGCCGCCAGATCATCGCGGGTCTCCTGCCACATCGCCTGGAACCTGTCGAAAGAGCCGCCGATGTAGCCAGTGTAGCCTGTGTCTTTGATGCCCAGCAGCCACAGGTGGGCACTCCCTACCTCTAAGGGCTGCCGGTCATTCCGCAGGACGGTGATGCCTACCTGAATCAGGCTTTCGGTCACTCGTCTGGCGTTAGTCCAGATATCGTGATTGCCCAGCACAGCGTAGACTTCATATTCGGCATGGAGCGAGGCCAATTCCTGGGCGCAGGCGGCGCTATAACTGGCCGAGTGATAGACAAAGTCGCCGGTCAGGACGATCAAGTCGGCCCCCAAATCGTTGGTGATTTCCACACTGCGGCGCACGTGTTCGATGCTCACATACGGCCCCAAGTGCAAGTCACTGAGTTGGGCGATGGTGAAACCGTCCAGCGGCTCCAGCAAGCCCGGCAGCAGAACGTCCAGTCTGGTGACTTCTATCCAGCGGGGCTCAATCTGGGTGACATAGATTGGTCCGGACACGCACGTTGCTGCTCCGCCCAGCAGCGCCCCGCAGCCGAGCTTCAGGAACCTGCGGCGGGAGAGTCGGCTCTCTTTGATTTCTGCAGACATTCCTTCCCTCGCCGTAGACGAGTTGGGTCCTGCATCCTCTTGAGTCAGGCACTCTGTACGTTTCGGCACGTTTTCGGGACCTTTATGCACGGACTGCGCAATTCCTGCTGACCAATCAGCCTTGACCTATGAACAGAAAACAAAACGGTTGCGACTTCAGGGACGAAGTCACAACCGGCTGATCTCCGCGGTACCACCCTGTTTGACCCCGCAAGGGGGGCCTCTCCGCACCGGCGGCCATGGTTCGCTTTGGAACGTGGCTTACCGGTTGCCCGGCTAACGGTGGGCTTCCGGAGCAGCCTACTTGCGGACGCAGTTGGCGTCCATTTCAGCTGTCGGCTCAGGAGTGAACTTCGGCGAGCTACTTCCAAAGGAGGTTTACAGTCGGCGACCCCCTCTCCCTGTTGGCCCTCACGCGCTTACTCTCTCCGTCACAGCCTTTGACGCGATTATAGGCAGGATAGCGTTCTTGTCAAATCGCGCAAGGGGTGCAGTTCACCTGGAGGGCGGGAGGCTTCGCCCAACAAGTCTGTTTGACAGTAAGCCTGTCTTACTATATACTTGACCTTGCCCAACATGGGTGATGGGCCGTTAGCTCAGTCTGGCAGAGCACCTGCCTTTTAAGCAGGGTGTCACTGGTTCGAATCCAGTACGGCTCACCTGCACAAATGCCTCTAGCGTCATAGCCACTAGACACCACGCCACCCTAGCTCAATCGGCAGAGCAAGCGCTTCGTAAGCGCTAGGTTTCCGGTTCAAGTCCGGAGGGTGGCTTTCAATCTGCCGAATGCCTCGTTTGAGTGGACACAGCCGCAGTGCCGTAGACAGCGTCGCGCACTTGCTGTAACACAGCAGCTCGTTCACTGGCATGGCCTGCCTCTGGTCATGGCTCGTGCCGTTAAGAGAGCCTCCGCCCTAGACACCAACACGCTGACCGCGTGTCCCTCGCGTGCAATCGCCCCTCGACCGACAGCAGCAGTGCGTGCCGCAGTGCACGCCGATAGCGCTCATAGACATCGAGCCGCCAATCGGTCAGATCAGCCGACGTGCGGTTCAGGCGCAGCCGCCAGCGGCTTTGGAAATGACCCAAACGTAGAACAGGGGTGGGTGATTCCAAGTGTGGTCTCTCTCACTCGACTACCTGTCGTGATGCCGATGGTCCGAAAGTGACCAGGTGACCAGCAGCTTGACGTTGACCAATAGGACTTGACTTTATTAATGATGGTTGCTCAACTGCAAGATGACCAGCCCGCCGGCCCCATCAGCGACGTACACGTAGTCTTCCGACGCCGCGATGCCATTGGCAAGCTCTAGTGCGTCGTAGAAGACGGCCTCACTCGGATCCGCCGGATTGGAGACATCCACGATGCGCAGAGCGCCTTCGCCGACGACGTACGCATAATCCCCTGCCACCGCCACCTGCACGGCCCACTCCGGCACATCGTAAAGGCCCAACCCAAGGGGGTGTGCCGGGTTCGAGACATCCACGATGTGCAGGTCGCCGTTAACGACGAGGTAGGCACAGTCCTCCACCACCGTCATGTACTGGCTTACACCCGATGTGCCGTAGAAACTGACTTCTACGGGATGCGCCGGGTCGGAGAGGTTCAGGACGTGCAGGCCGCTGTTGGCGATATAGGCGCTGTTTTCTACGATGACGACCTCTTCAATCCGCAGTGGGCTTTCATAAACGGCCACCGGAGCCGGAGCTGCTGGGTCCGAGACGTTCAACACTTGTAGTTGACCATCGGCGACGTATGCATAGTCTCCTGCCACGGCCACGCCGTAGGCCAGCCCCGGTGTGTCGTAGGCACCGACCTGAGTGGGGTGCGCCGGGTCGGAAACGTCCACAATCAGCAAGCCGGCCGTCTCGGCTGCGATGTAGACGCTAGTCCCGACGGCGACCACGTCCTTGATGCTGCCCGGTGCTATGTAGAGGCCGGTTTCAACAGGCTGCGTCGGCTGCGAGACATCCACCCCCCACAGGCCGCGCATGCCGTCGGTGACGTAGGCCGTGTTCCCGGCCAGCACTACATTGCGAGCATCCCCCAGCGTGTTGTATACGCCAATCTCAAAGGCATGTGCCGGGTCCGAGATGTCTGCGATGTGCAGGCCCCCCCATTCGTCGGCGACGAAGAGGGTGTCCCCCGCCACCGCGATGGCCCGGGCGGCCCCTGGCACCTCATCGGCCAAGACGGCAGGCTGCGTTGGATCGGAGAGATCGAGGACGAGCAGGCCAAAGTTCACCCCCGTGGCGACGTAAGCATAGACCTGATCTGAGCTTGTCGAGAGGTCCCGCACCACGGCCACGTCAGAGACGAAATAGATATAGTCCTGGTAGTCGCTGATCTCGCTCGGATTGGCCGGCTCGGAAATGTCCACAACCCGCAGGCCGCCCTGTCGCGAGGTCCGGTACGTGAGGTAGGCGTAGTCACCTGCGACCGCCACGGCCTGTGCACCCCTGGGCGCATGGGGCCTCTCGAATTCACCGGCCCGGGTGGGATTCATGGGGTAGAAACCAATCTCGTTTGGGTTCGTGGGATCGGAGACGTCCACGACCCGCAGACCGCCGCTTTCGACAGGCCTATCATCCCCTGACAATGTCTCAGCGATGTAGGCGACGTTTCCCACTACTGTGACGTCAGAGGCCGGGCCCGGTGTCTCGAAGAAACCGATGCCAGCCGGCGCGATGGGATTCGAGATGTCCAGGATATACAGGCCGTCCCCGGCCGCGAGATACGCGATATCCCCTAGCGCTGCTATACTCAAGGCTGGCCCTGCTGTCGCGTAGAAGCTGACCTCGGTCGGGGCAGCGGGGTCCGAGATGTCTATCGCGCGCAGGGCGCCCTCTCCGGCGGCGACGTAGGCGTGATCCTGGACCACGCTCAGGCTTTCAAAGCCGGCCAGCGGAGGTGAGTGGCCGGCGACGACGGGCCGGGCCGTGTCGGCAATGTCCAGGATGACCAGGCGTGGTCCTACGTTGAGATAGGCGTAGCGGCCCTGTACCGCCACGGCCTTGGACGCGCCGCCGATTTGCCCGATGACTTCCACGGTCAGGCCAGTGGCCGCAGGCGTGGGGGAGAGCGGCATTGTGGTTGCTGGTGGTCTCGTTGGGGGCGTTGTTTCGGTTGGCCTAAATGTTGGGGGTGGTGTTTTGCCAGTTCCGCAGGCGGTCAGCAAGGTAACAAAGAGTGCGAGAAGCAAGTTGCGTTTCATTTTGCTCTGCTTTCGGTCTAGACCCTGATTTCACCCAATACCGTTGTGCCGAGTGGCAACTAGCTGCCGACAAATGGGACTTAACGGAGAAAATTGCGCCTAGTCTGCACGAGATGCCTGCACAGACCAGATAGGACCTTGCCACATAGTTCAAGGCAACAGACAGCTCTATTATAAGTGTAGCGCGGCCAAAGGCCAAGTCTGGCGCAACAGGGGGAAGGGGAATGCCAGAACCTCCGAAGAAGCAGCTTGTCCAGGTTCGTCAATCGCTTTCGCTTCTTGCGCGGCTGACGTGGGTTCGCGGCGCACTGCGGCCCATGGGCACCATGCGTTCCCTGTTGCGCTTGCTCGGCACTCTGCAGTCTCCGCTCTCCAGGTACAGGTTGGCCAAGCGTAGCCCCACAAGTTCGGAGACCCGGACTCCCCGTCCACCAGCGGCCCTCGCTTGTTGACCATTTACTTCTTTAGGGTCTTCATAAACTCTTGAACTTTGGCTGCACAATCAGGGCATAAATGAAGCTCATCGTTATACTCATGCGGTTGAAAACGGCCCCAATGACCAAACGTCTGTTTAGTTTTCTTTGTTTCAACGTGCTCCACAGCGCAACCATCACATACTCGTTTGCGTGACATTTCAGCCCTCCTTTCCGTTCTTGATAAGCCGCGTTACAGCATGTATGGTAGCGAGGTAGAAGTAAAACATCCAACTCAGCCATACCGCTTGGTCATAATTCATTTTCTGCTTAGTGTTGTGGTGACGAATCCCGAAGTTATTGGCGATATTGAACAAATCACTTTCGTCTTTGCGAGTGATAACAGTTTTGAGTTTTGGGCGCAGAAACTCCAGAACTTCAACGAGCGACTTGACTGCATCCCTTCGGTCATCGAGTGATGAATGACGTCGCCGGAACTTGGGCACAGCCGCTTCTACTCTGGCTTCAACATTTAATGGGTCAAGTTGTGGAAGTTCTGTCTTCAACAGACTCTCCAAGCCGATATCTGCAATTTCCAGTATCTCCCCATCTGGTGAGAGCTCATAGCCGGACTTGTAGTCTCGAAGAATCTCATTTACCTCTGCACGAAACTCCGCTTGACCAGCCTCTCGACCAAAGCGACTTGCTACGCCTCCGCGAAAGGGAATCCTTGCATCACTAGGCGTGATTGCCGCACCTTTGGGCTTATCAACAAGGTCATATACCAACTCAATGACATCAAACAGGTCATCCTCGGAATAGTAGCTAGTACGAGTTTCAATGGGCCACAATTGGGGTTTTCTCAGCTTCCTCAAAAAGTAGTTGCCCAGGTCAGCTATGTATCCAGGATACCAGAGGCTTCCCTCAGAATAGCCAAAGGCGTCTACGAAGTATCCTCGTTGATCAAAGTCTCGATACATGGCAAGAAAGAGACTGCACAAGAGTGGTAAGTCGAGATTAGTAAGTCGTGGGTTGAGGCCCTTTCTAACTGAGTAATATGGTGTGTTTCTCATTACATCTGTCCCTCGCAATGGTGTTCTTAGCTGCAACAAAAACAGGGCGGCCAATATGCGCCGCCCTAAGTACCCCAAGACTTTCTTGACAAAGCATACAAACTATGCTATAAAAAGCGCGCCAAAAGGAGGAGATGAGAACTTTTTGGCACCAGGGGCCTGGGGCAGCCACCTCAGGCCTCTTCCTTTTCAATTTGACCCAGTATAGTGTCGGAACAGGGTCTTGTCAAATCAATTATGTTCAGCCCGCGAACTACTGGAATGCTTTCAACAGACTGCGCAGCCATTCCCAGATGGCCTAAGCCGGTAGGCGTGGGACACCATGGGCAAGGCTTGATTGAATTTAGGGATACTAGGGCGCAGAGAAGATACTCGTGAGGATATTCCCCACTGAGGGTTAACTGGTCGCGTCATTGGCGCGCCTTGCCTCGACCACAAACCTTTACATAATCTACCAAAGCTTGACATCTGCCATCTGGGATGTAAAGCTTTGTCGAGAATCGTAAGGTGAGACTTTGCAGTCCAAAGTTGGATGGCCGCGAAGATTGCCGAGTTTGGGTCGCCATTATGCGATGGGTAAGTACGTATGTAGAATAGCGAAATGCAGACCTTAGTGTCCATCTAACTAGATAACGAGAGTGTTTCACACCAAACCCGTCTTATTATATACTTGATCTTGCCCGAGATGGGCGATGAGCCGTTAGCTCAGTTTGGCAGAGCACCTGCTTTTGGGCACGGTATCACCGGTTCGAATCCAGTACGCCTCACCTGCACAGACACCTCCAACGCCGGTCGCCGGTAGAGCCCCGCCAGCACCCAGGCGAGTACATAGTCGCGTTCGATCACAGTGACGTCGGCGTTCCAGGCACCAGCCAGACGGCGCAGTTCAGCCTCAGGAATCATCAGTGCACCAGCCAATCGGTCAGATCAGCCGGCGTGCGGTTGAGGCGCAGCCGCCAGCGGCGGTTGTAGGATCCGTGCTCACCCGCCAGTGGATCGAGGCGGCTGTACCCCGTGGTCAGGGCAGCCCGCCACCGCTCGATTTCCCCGCCAACTGGGAGGTCCAGCAGCTCGGCCAGGTAGCCCAATCGCTTGAAGATGGCGCCGTTTTGCATGCGCCGGGCATACTCGGTCAGCAACGGTGCGGATACATCCTCCTTGTTCAAACTCTCGTACAGTCCCTTGGCCGCTTCGACGATCCCTCCGCAGTGCTCGGGGTGGTCCAGACAATCCACCACTGTCTTGGCTTGGTCGGTGATGGTGATCTCCTTTCCCTCGACCCAGGTGCGCCGGTGCCCAAAGAACTTGTGAATGGCCACTGTCACGAAGCGATAGGTGAGCCCCAGGTCCTCAAGCCTCACGGTAGCGGAGGCCCGCTGGGCAGTGGTGGCGATTAAGATCACACCGGGCATTTGCTCCGTGTAGCCGTGGTGATGAAGTGCTGTCCAGTAGGCGATGGCATAGGGCGTCACCAGGTAGGGAGCCAGTCGGAACGGGTGAACGCTGTAGGTCCCTTCGACACCGGCCTCAAAGGGCAGGATCAGGTAGAGGCCACGCCTTAGGCGGAGCACCCAGCGCTTTTGGCTCAAGCGGGCCAGCATCTTGTTGGCACGGTAGGCAGGTTCGCCAATGACTGCCTGAGCGTCGTCGGTGGTGAAGACTTGCTTGTCCTGGGATGCCAGGGTGAGGAGCAAGCGTGCCTCAGTGTCGCCTAGTGTTCTTATATCTCTGCCATCCATAATACCCTCTCCAGGGTATTATTATAGGAATGGATATATAGGTTGTCAAGATTGTGGCAACTAGCTGCCGACAAATGGGACTTGGCGGAGAGAATCGCGCCTAATGTGCACGAGATGCCTGCACAGATCAGATAGGACCTTGCTGCATAGTTCAAGGCAAGAGACAGCTCTATTATAAGTGCAGCGCGCCCAGAGGCCAAGTTTACTACAACAGGGCGAGGGGAATGCCACAACCTCGGAAGAAGCAGCTTGTCCAGGTCCGTCAATCGCCTTCACTTCTTGCGCAGCCCACAAGGGTTGGCGGCGCACTGCGGCCCATGGGCACCATGCGTTCCCTGTTGCCCGTGCCCGGCAACACTGTCGGAACCACGCCACCGACACTGAGCACGCCGCTGATCGAGCGTGGAAGCTGCGGGTATCAGCGGTGAGTCTGTGGTTGGCGCAGGTGAAGCAGACCTTTCGGGTTTCTCAAACCCGAAAGGTGTTGTCATTCACTTTCTGACCACGTCGAACGCCAGTTGCTCAAAGACTCTGTTCACCTGGCCTCCCTTGAGCCCCTCCCCCTGCAACGCTCTGCCAGTTGCCAAGTGAACAAGATACTTGGGAGGATATCGCTTGCCCCCATATAGCACGGCGTACTTGTAAGCATTGTTGTCAAGCCATCCCTTCTTTGTTGGCGGTTCGTGGTAGTCATTGTTGGGGTACTGTCTATCGTACCGAGCCATCAGGTCCAGGATTCGCTGTCGACTGATAGTCGCCCCTTTGAACGTGACAGTGTCTCTGCCCATCACTAACCCTCCCTGTCGGATACTTGTCAGGTTGTCGCGTGCGTGCCATTCAACCTCTGCCCCGCACTCGGGGCATACGGCTTGGCACAACGTTTCACCACCATCCAAGCTAGCTCTCGCATGGGTCCATCGCGGGTCCGGACACGGCGAACGGGAATGCCGCGTAGCCTTCGCGTGCCTTTGTCTTAGCATTTACGACCATCTCACCGGCCGTTATGCCTGTGTCTTGCCGCAATAGGCACGTAGGCATTCCTTTCCGTTGCTGGCCTCCCCTCGGAACTGGGAAGCTCATTTGGCGAAGAATCGCCCGCCACGGAGGCTCGGTGCGGCTCCGTTCGCGTCAGCTAGTCTTCACGGGTGATGAGTTCATGATTCCAAAGCGCGGCGACCACAATCATCTGCTGATTGTGAACCTTACGCTCAGCCCCAGTGACCGCATGCCACAGGTCACCAGGACTGTCAGCTAGACCAGGAGTGTGCTGTATGCGAACAGCATCAACGGCATACTGCTTGTTCTTCCGTGAGCGGGTGTACCGACCTGCCGGTATGCCTCTGACAAGCCCCTCTTCACAAAGGCCAAGGAACGCGTTGCGCGGACACCCCTTCTTCTGGCTCGCAGTGCCGCGCCCATAGAATTCACTCGTGGCTCGCTCCCAGGCTTCGACAGGCGAGCCAACAATTCCGCTCGTGTACAGTTCGACCGCCCGTATGGCAGCTCTGCCGTATTGACCCATCCCTATCCTCCTCAGGTTGGCTGTGCACCGGTGTGCCAGTTGCCCAGATCTTTGTCACTCGCGAAATGCCAGAGGTCTACTTCAGGTCGGCCGTGCGCCGCACAAATGCAAGATACTCGCTCATGCGCTCTCTGTAGAAGGCCTTGCGAACGCTGGGCTGGTGCGGGAACGGGAAGACCACCCGGCTGAGCTGATTGTCCTCTGGCGTGAGCTGATGCAACTCACCGAACTCGCCTGACCGCCAGCGCGGCGTGTAGCCCCAATAGTACCTTACGAGGCGACTCGCATCGCCAATGACCAGCGCTCTCAGAAGAGGTTGCCCCAGGCTGATGACAGGCACACGGCCGAGGCGCGCTAGCTCATCCTTCAACAGCGGCAGCCAGTAGCGCGCGGCCGCAGCCAGCACATCCAAGTCCCCGATCTGCGTGGGCGGTCGCACGAAAAAGTTCTTGACGTAGTTCGTGGCGTAGACATGGCGGGCCAGCTCTAGCCCCAGGCCCGCGCATATCCGGGCCAGGTACCGGCGCAGGCTGCCTCGCCGGTGGAGGTTCAGCACGGTCGTGATCTTGACCCGTTCGCTGGCGCGCTTCACCGTCGGGTCCTGGCCCAGGATGACAAGCTTGATGGGCCCACTACCGCGGAATGGCTGGGGAATGCACAATTTGCTGTCCACGTAGCGGGCCAGGGCAGGGTCAGCAGAGACCTGCTGGCGAATCGCTTCGGCTCGGTCCTCAATCGAGTGTGACATGGCACTGACTCCTTTCGCTGACTCCTCGAGCAACGACGCCTACGCACTGCGCACCACCATGCGACACATTGCTCGTGATGGTCGCTATGGCGACGTCCTGTCGCCCGCGCTTGTAGTGATAGCTGGCGTGAGCTCTATTCAGTCCCTGATACGCTTGACCTCGAAACCCAACTGCACAAAGATCCGGTTGACCTGCCCTCCGATTAGGCCGTC
The DNA here is from genome assembly GCA_964478075.1 of uncultured Anaerolineales bacterium. Lineage (GTDB taxonomy): Bacteria > Chloroflexota > Anaerolineae > UBA2200 > UBA2200 > DAOUEX01. The sequence continues at coordinate 25,121 of CAYZGO010000034.1, forward strand.
GCCCTGAAGAGCGCGCCCCGTAAGACGGTGAGCCAACAGCTTCGGTGGGTAGAGTCGCTCGGCGTGAACAACTGCGAACTTATACGCCTTGTTCTCAAGCCAGGTCTTGATCGCCGGTGCTTCGCAGTAGTCGTTGTGTGGGTACTGGTCATCGTACCACTGCATCTCGTCAAGCACCTGTCGGAGCGTGATCACCGTTCCCCTGAAACGAACTCGCATCTCCACTGCATTTCCTCCCAAGCCTGTTCATGTGGGGCAACGCGCCACTCTGGACTGGATGCCTGTCACTCCAGGCCACCCCTTCAGGCGAATGGTTCGCCTGCCCCGACTTCTATCGAAGGCGGACTGATGCCGTTCCGGACCCTGCAGCATACGTGCCCCGCAGTACCAGTGTCATCAGGCACGAGACCGGGAGCGCCAGCGCCCCGCTCCACTCTCAATCCAGATCGTACTCCACCTCGGCCTCGAACATGGTGAGTTGCTGCGCCGTGCCATCGGGCGAATTGTAGAACACGCGCGGCACCAGCTTCTCCTCAGCGAGCCCCCCGAGCCTCCTGATGGCCTTTCCTATCGTAGGGATACAGTACTTCGCCATCTGCTCGCGGACATTGCGGGTGTTGAAACGCAACACATGCCAGCCATCGGATTGGACCGCATTGTCCCGCGGGTAGTCTTTCTTCGCCGCCTCAACGTTGACGTGCCACGTATCGCCATCGGTTTCAATATCGACCTTGCCCTCCGCACAGAACAGGGCAAAGTCCAACCGATATTGGCCCTCTCGTGTCATCACGTTCCACTGTCGCTCGGCTGGGATATCCTGCTTCTTGAGTTCGTGCCACAGGCGGTCCTCCAGCGGACTTTCATCGAACAGATCATTGACCTGCTCAGCCCGGAAGAATTTCTCTGCGGTAGTAGCAATGAAGACGATCCGTCGCGGCTGCACGCTGCGGATCCGTTCTGGAAGTCGCTCGAGGTTTTCCAGGAAGACCTGATAGTACTGGCGCTCCGACTTTGGGTTGGGGAACTCATTGGGGAACAGCTCACGACGCTTGACCTTGCGGATTTCCCGTACCCGGCCGTAGTATTGGATGGTATAGCGTTCCTCTTCGAACACCTTCGTGTGGTAGAAGGCCAGCCACTCTGGCGGCCAACGCCTTGGCGCACTCTTCACAGGAATGCGATACCAAAGCTCCCTTTGCAGGATATCAAAGTCTCGCTTGTTGTTCATGATGGCCACGAGTACTTCGCCGCGTTTGGTGGCATGACCACGGCTCTTTCTCTCTGGCATGTCACGTATCCCTCACGCTGCGGTCGCAATGCGCGCGCTAGATCCACTCTTTCGTGAACTTGCAGTAGTTGTATTCGTCTATCGCCTTGAGCAGATTCCATGTGCTGGGTAGGCCCGGCTTCAGGTGCGTGCACTGTGAGCGAGTGATGCTCATGAATCTAAGATACCGCTTGGCGTTGGTGCCACGGCGTCCCAGTGCCAACCCGTACGCTTCCGCGATGGCGCGATCCCACAGCGGGAAGAAGCGAGGTGCCAACAAGTGTAGTGATTTGGCGGCGCCTACAGGCCCGAGTACCTGCTCGAAGTCTGTAAACATGCTGGCGCTCGTGGGATCATCATCCGGGACAAAAGCCTCGATGGAGCGTTTCCGAAAGGCTCTCAGCACATCTAGGTGCTCTTTCAGCAGACGTTCAATGCGCTCGAAGTGCTGACTGTCAAAGGGTCTGAATTGGTAGTAAGCCCGATTCCATGTCTGAAGCAACACGGCCAGGGCCTTGGCGATGCTGAGCGAGGTTGCTCCTTGTAGGGCGAGAACCACGAGTTCTGTGGCTGCACGATAGAAAAGATCTCGTGGTTCGTTGGCTTCAAAGGCATCCCTTGCAGCTCTTAGATCCTGTAGGGTTGGCATGATCTCAGGCTCGGTCTGGCCGAATGGCTTGCGATCAGGCCGTTGTTGGTCTGTCGCTGGCCCGGGCGGTCCGGGCTGCTCTCCTTGGGCAAAATCGTATTTGTACGCTTCAAGGCGCTCCCTTGCGGTCCATCTCTCCCGTTCCGTGAACAGAGAGGCGAATTCTGGCTTCAGCACGTGAGCTTCCACGCTGAGATCCAACCGGCCACATTGCCACAGTCGGACCAGACCAGACGACGGCTCGCTCGTTGCCAGAAGAGCTTTGGCCGTTGCCAGGCCGCCCTTTTCATGGAGCATACTCAAGAAACGGGTTGCAGTATATCTGCACTGGTCCCTGGCCCGTTCGTATATGCGCAGCATTGCTTGGTTGAATTGCTTTTGCAGCTCAGTCACGCAAATGCCTCCTCAGAGAGCAATCTCGGTATGGACAGGTCCGTAACGGCGCGGATGAGGACACCGCTCGCAAGCGGATGGCCCCACTTGGTCTCTTTTCAACTGGGTAGGGTCGAGCTTGGCCCGGTACAGCCGGACGCCCAGTAGCCCTGTCTCGATGACGTCTCGAAAGTCAACTTCTCACAAGTCGGCATGCCTCAGGTCGGGGCCTTGCAGGTTCACACAATGCAAGTAGGCGCCTTCGTCGTCGCGCCAGTCGCCTCAGGCCAAGCAAGAGTACCAAGGCTTCTGTACTTCGACGATCACCACAAGTATACCACCACCTAGCTCAACACGCAACAAGCGGGCGTAGGCCAGCTTGGGGGCAAACAGACCCTCCAGTAGGTTACCATCAAGGCCCTTCGCTTTCTGGTAGTCTGTCGAGTGTCACGGAAGGGGATCCAACACGTCATCAGAACCTATGGGAGGGTTCGGCCCGAGCACTTGCCCCCTGTTGTGGCTCGTGGTATAATAGGAATAGGTCAATGGAAGCAGCCCACCTGGCTTGTGGATAGCGAAGCAAGGGTGGCCACGGTGCCTCTTACCTGCCGGTAAGAGACTGCGCAGTGACCAACGTAGCAGACATAGCAGCCCGTTCACTGCGAAGCGGTGGACGGGCTTTTGCTTGGCTGACCTTCCCTGTACCGTACAGCACTGGCAATGACTAATGACTCTATACCGACTCTACATCGATGAGACCGGCGACCACAGTATGAACGATGTGGCAGACCTTGCGCGGAGGTTTCTCTGTCTGATTGGTGTTATCATAGAGCAAGAGGCATACGCTACCGTGGTGAAGCCAGAACTTGAAATGCTGAAGTGGCGCTTCTTCGGGGGTGACGTAGACACTGCGCCTGTGATTCTGCATAGGACCAAGCTGGTCAGGAAGGTGGGGCCTTTCAACAGCCTGCTAGATAAGTCAGTTGAGCAAGCTTTCAACGAACAACTGTTGGCGCGGCTGTGTTCTTGGGAGTATCGGGTAATCACTGTTGTCATAGACAAGCTAGAACATGTCCGAAAGTATCGAGTGTGGCAGAAAGAACCGTATCACTATTGTCTCGAGGCCATCCTTGAACGGTATGTGCTATTCCTTTACTACAGCCAGGCCATGGGTGACGTCATGGTGGAGTCTCGGGGAACAACGGAAGACATGAAGCTGAAGAAATGCTATAACCGTTTCTATCGGCGTGGCAATCCCAATATCCCTGCGCGAAGATTTCAGTCGACATTAACGTCGAGTCAGCTGAAGGTGAGGCCGAAGACAGCAAACATAGCGGGGCTTCAGCTCGCAGATATACTCGCGTATCCATCGTCATATCACATACTGCAAGAAGAGGGACGCATCACGAGGAGGAAGCCGTCGTTTTCGGACAAGATATGCCAAGCTCTAGAGTTGGGGAAGTACCTACCCACCTCCGGCAGCAGGCGACAGGTAAAAGGGTGTGGCAAGAAGTTGCTACCGTAGAAAAACGCCCCTTGCGGGGCGCTTCCGATGACCGTTACGGTCATCCACCTCCAATTAATGGATTACTAGGATTATAGCACAAATGTCTCAGTTTGTCAAGGTCTCGAATTGAGGGTGTTGAAAAAGTCCGTTAGAGATTCGTTGATTTGGCGGGAGGCACAA
>CAYZGO010000035.1:0-26799 GCA_964478075.1 uncultured Anaerolineales bacterium
CGGCCAAGACAGTGGCCAGATTGTCTTTTGCCTTGGCCAGGTTGTACTCGGCCTGAGACACCTTAATGCTGGCTTGGACCATGGCAAGAGCGTCGGGCCCCGCCTGCAATTCGGCCAGCGCCTCCTCAGCCTGGGTCACCCTGTCTTCGGCTGCGGCCAGGCTTGCCTGGGCAGTGTACCGGGCAGCTTCCAGTTGGGCCCTCGCTTTGGCCAGCGTCTCCGACTGGTCGTCGACCGCCTGCTGTTCAACTTTGCCCTGCTGACGCTGCGTCTCGAGACCTCGCAGTTTGCGCTCGTGCCAGGCCACGGTATACTCCAAATCGCGCACGGTTTTCCCTACCGTTGAACTATGCTGCGTAATGGTCAGATTCAGCCGCGCGCTCTCCAGGTTCAATTCGGCCTGGCGCACTGCCTCGGCGGGGCCCATCTTGGCCTCCTCCAGGGCGGCTTCCGCCTGTGCCACATCCAGTTCAGCCTTCTGCCGGTCCAGCTCTGTGTATGGTTTCTCCGCCTCTTGCAGCGCCTCCTCAGCCGACAGCAGGTCTGCCTCTGCCTGGTCCACCGCTCGCTCCAGCGAGGCCGAGTCAATGCGTGCCAGCACCTCTCCTTTCTGCACCTGCTGACCTGGAGCGACGTACAGCTCAAGGAGAGGGATCTTGTTGACGTCGAAGCTCAACTGCGCCCGGCGCTCCGCGGAGACCTCGCCTGTGGGCGTGATGGCCGCCACCAGGTTTCCTCGCTCCACCGTGACCACCTGGGTGAAGCTCGTCGCCTGGGATGCGGCGTTGCGCATCCGCAGAGCCAGCACGCCGGCCGTGGCCAGGACGATAATGGCCACGATTGCCCCCCTTTTTCTCCAATGTCTCATGCTTGACCTCCGACCTCTATGGTCTCGTCATCCACTGCTGGCCGCCAGGCATCATGGCCCCGAAGCCGGGTAAACGGCCCGGCTGCTGCTCGGCCGATTGGTACTCAACCACCACCCGATCCCCCTCGTTCAGCCCTCGCACCACCTCGACGTACAGCCCATCGCTCAACCCCACTTCCACCCGCGTCACCGTCGCCGCTCCTTGCGGAGAATCCTGCACCATCACCACGTTCCCCTCTTCTGCTTGCCACACGGCTAGGGCGGGCAGCAGCAGCGCGTTCTCCCGGCGGCCCACCACAATGCTCAGATTGGCCGTCATTCCTGACTTGAGGGACACCCCCTCGGCCCCTTCCAGGCTTACCAGCACCTCGTAGGTCACGACGTTCTGCACCAGCTTCCCTTCCAACGGCACCTCCAGCACCTTGCCCCGGAACCGTTGCCCAGGGAAGGCATCGAAGGTGATCTCCGCCTCTTGGCCCACCTCCACCTGGCTGATGTCCGTCTCGTCCACGATGGCCAGCACCTGCAGGTCCGAGAGGTCGGCCAAGGTCACCACATTTGTGTTGGAGGAAACCAGGTCGCCCACCTCGACGCCGACCGAGATGACCGTAGCGTCAAACGGAGCCACCATGGTGGACGCTTCCAGGGCGGCCTGGGCCTCTTCGAGGGTCGCTTTGGCAGCGTCGTAGCAGCCCTGGGCCAGCTGCAGCGCCTTAGGGTCGGGACCGGCCAAGACAGTGGCCAGATTGTCTTTTGCCTTGGCCAGGTTGTACTCGGCCTGGGCCAGGGCAAGGGCGTCAGGGCCTGCCTGCAACTCGGCCAGCGCCTCCTCAGCCTGAACGACCTTGTCTTGAGCGCTGAGCAGGTCCAAGCCTGCCCGGGCTTTGGCTACCTCCAGGCTGTCTTTGGCATCCAGCATGCGGTTGTAGGCCAGGAGTTGGCGATCCCTGCTCTCCTCCGTGGGGTTGGGGTTGTCCAGCAGTCCGCCGTGCTCCACCTCGGCCACGTTGGCTTGCAACTGCAGGCGGTCAATCTGCTCTTGGGTCGAAGAGCCGCTTTGTAAGGCCGCGAGGTTGTCCGTGGTCTCTTGCAGCTCAGCGGCCGCGTCCCGCACTGCCTTCTCCGCGAGATCGGGGTCCAGCAGTTCTTCCAGTGACAGCTTGGCTTCCTCCAGGGCGATTTCCGCCTGTGCCACATCCAGTTCAGCCTTCTGCCGGTCCAGCTCTGTGTATGGTTTCTCCGCCTCTTGCAGCGCCTCCTCAGCCGACAGCAGGTCTGCCTCTGCCTGGTCCACCGCTCGCTCCAGCGAGGCCGAGTCAATGCGTGCCAGCACCTCTCCTTTCTGCACCTGCTGACCTGGAGCGACGTACAGCTCAAGGAGAGGGATCTTGTTGACGTCGAAGCTCAACTGCGCCCGGCGCTCCGCGGAGACCTCGCCTGTGGGCGTGATGGCCGCCACCAGGTTTCCTCGCTCCACCGTGACCACCTGGGTGAAGCTCGTCGCCTGGGATGCGGCGTTGCGCATCCGCAGAGCCAGCACGCCGGCCGTGGCCAGGACGATAATGGCCACGATTGCCCCCCTTTTTCTCCAATGTCTCATGCTTGACCTCCGACCTCTATGATCTCATCATCCTCTGCTGGCCGCAGGGCATCCTGGCCCCGCAGCGCTCCCATTCCCATCCAGACCAGCGCCCCAGCCAAGCTCAAGGCCAGCCACCACGCAAACAGGCGTGTGACCTGCGGCATTCTCCTGCCTCTCATGGTTGATCTGGCTGTAGGAACTGGAACCCCTGCGTGGATCGGATGGACCGCGCGGTGAGGCTGCCGTCATCGTTGCGCGAGCCCGAGACGACCACCTGCTCGCCGACCTCCAGGTCGCCCACGTTCACCGTCATGGACTTCTCAATGAGGGTGGTATCGCTCGTTTGCACGCGGATCGTTCCCTCCTCAGTGCTGACGACCAAGGCATCGCCCTCAATCTCCTCGATGGTGCCCACGATGCCGCCACCCAGTCCCTGGGCGCCCCCCTGCCCTGGCTGGGGGGTCCTGAGCTGATCTGGGAACTCGCGACTCTGGCGCATTGCCCCCTGCTGGAAGAGACGGGCCGGATCCTGGATTACCCGGTTTTCTCCCACCTTTGTCCCCGCCCAAAAGGAGCCGGCCCCCACAGCCAGGACGACTAGCAGTGCTGCTATGATGACAATGGGTTTCCTCATGTCTCTCCTCCCACTCATGTTGCTGCTGTCTGCTCACCCTCGATCCGCCCATCGCGAAAGTGGACGATACGTCTGGTGTAGGCAGCGATCTCGGGATCGTGGGTGACCACGATAATAGTAATCTCCTGCTCCTCGTTGAGTCTGCGGAAGATATCCATGATTTCCTCGCTCGACTTGGTGTCTATGTTGCCTGTGGGCTCATCGGCCAAGATGATGGACGGCTGGTTGACCAAGGCCCGGGCGATGGCCACCCGCTGCTGTTCGCCACCGGAGAGCTGATTGGGCCGGTGGCCGATGCGATCCCCCAGCCCCACTGCTTCCAGGGCGGCGATGGCTCGCCGACGGCGATCCCTGCCCCCCCCGCCAGCGTAGATGAGGGGCAGCTCAACGTTGTCAATGGCTGTGGTGCGCGGCAGTAGGTTGTACGTCTGGAAGACAAAGCCAATCTTCCGGTTGCGGATCTCGGCTAGCTGGTCGTCGCTCAGTTGGCCGACATCAACCTCCTCCAGCCAGTAAGAGCCCGAGGTAGGCTTGTCCAGGCAGCCGATGACGTTCATCAGCGTGGATTTGCCCGATCCAGAGGGGCCCATGATGGCCACCATCTCCCCCTCCTCTACTTGCAGGGAGACGCCCCGCAGGGCGTGAACCTCCACCTCGCCCACCTCATAAACCTTGGTCACGTCTTTCAGCTCTATCATCGTTTGGCCTCCGCGAAAACTTTGATCGCCCTGGCTACCATACGCCTCTTACCGTCCGGCGAGCCGATGGCGGTGAGACGATCGGCGACATCGCCATCCTCCATAGACACTAGACCCAGCACAAGTCCCATCGACATCGCCCGTTTCAGGGGGGAGTCGCTCCAGAGCCCGAGTCTCTTTGCCAGAGAGACGGGGCACACGATTCATGCGCCACCTCTTCCTGGATCCTCTGGGTGGCCCTATTATCGCCCAAGTTGGGAAAACACGCAAGACTGATTTCCCCTTGTTTAGTTTGGACGCGAACAATCTTGGACGCGTGCTGGGATGTATGGTGCATAAGACGAGCCTTACGATAGCAGAAAGTTATGGAGATTTGATGGAGACCTGATGGAGGGCTAGTGAAATGCGAAAAGTGAAGAACGAAACGTGAACGATGAAAGATGTATGGTGCAAAATGAGGGGCGAACGCGACATCCGACCCTCGCGCGAATCAAGCCCTATCGGCTACGATTCGCCCTGACCGGGAAAAAGACGAAAGCGACCAGGCTTCGCGTCGTCGCGCTGGAAGCGGCCAGTCCAAAGTTCGCTCCAGCCAGGGAGGCAGCACCAGCAGCGCTAGAAGCAGCGTAGGGCCGCGCGCAGCAGGATCCCCAACTGGGTTGATGTTCACAACAATAACCTCACCAGTAAGATCAGGCCCCCAAGAAGCGATTTTGATAATCGGTGTCAGGCGAAAGATGCGCAGCACCTCGCGCATAGCCGGTCATTGATCCGTAGTGATAGCATCCGCAGAACATCCTATCGGAAAAAAGCTCACCGGTATCGTTCAGGGTATTATCACTCCTGTGGCCGTTCTTGCAGCGTCACGGGGACCAACAGTTCCTGACCGTTGCGAATGATGGTCAGTTCCACCGTGCTGTCGGCAGCGGTCTGTGTCTCCAGGTATACCGTCAGTTCTTGAAAATCGTTGACCGATTCGCCATCAATGGCGATGATGATGTCGCCATCCACCGGGATTTGATAGCGCCCAATCCGCACCAGGCGGCTGCCGCCTTGTATCCCCGCCTTGTCGGCCGGAGCGCCCCTCACCGCCTCAATCACCAGCAGCCCAGTGTCCACTGGGACGTTCATGCCGGCCTCGCGCAACACCTCGGCGACAGATGGCGTCAGGGACAGCATCTGCGCGCCCAACCAGGGATGGGGATAATACCCACGCGTGATCAGTTCGGGCACCACACGCCGCACGGTGTTGGCTGACACGGCAAAACCAATGCCCGCCGAGGCGCCACTGGGACTGATAATCTGCGAGTTGACGCCGATCACGCGCCCTTCCAGGTCGAGCATGGGTCCGCCCGAGTTGCCGGGGTTAATGGCTGCATCGGTCTGGATCGCCTCGCCGATGAAACGGTTATCTTCAGGGCTTTGAATGACCCGGCCCAAGGCGCTGATCACGCCGATGGTCAGCGTCTGTTCCAGGCCAAAGGGATTGCCGATGGCGAGCACGAACTGGCCCACCCGCAGCTTGTCCGAATCGCCCAAGGCAACCGGCTCCGGTAGGGCGACACCAGCGTCAATATGAATCACCGCCAAGTCGTTGGTCGGGTCTACGCCAACAATCTCAGCCTCGTACACCTGACCGCTGGCGAGGGTGACCAAAAGCTCCTCCGCGTTTTCGACCACGTGGTAGTTGGTGACGATGTGCCCCTCGGTGTCGTACACAAAGCCGGACCCGCTCCCCTCCTGGGGACTTGGCCGCATAAACCAGTCGTAGGCATAGCTGCGGTTGGTGATGTTCACCACGGCAGGGCCGACGGTCTCGTACACGGCGATGACCTGCGCCTCCAAGGCGTTGGCAGCTTCCTGCTCGTTGGGAAGAGCCGGCACCAGGGGCGGCGCTGGCGTGTCCGTGGGCAAAACGGAAGTTGGGATCGCTGTTGGGTTGAGCGCCACGATGCCCTGCAAGCTACATCCCGGCATCACGAGCAGCAACATGAGAGTGGCTGCCACCAAGATCCCATGCATCCGAGTCTTCTTCACTGTCTTCACTCCTGTCCACAAATTGCTCAAGTGTTGTGTACCATCTATGTCCATACTGACTTCCCAGCCCGGTGCTGTCTGCCCCCTCCCAACCGGGGTGCATTGCCGTGCGTCCGGCGGACAACAGCGCGGATCCGTGCCAGTAGTTCCCGGCGGTTGCACGGCCAGGTTAGGTAATCGTCCGCACCTGAGTCGAGGAAGTACAGCTTGATCTCCTCGTCGGCCTCTCGGCTCAATACGATCACTCCCACATCACTCTCCAGGCGCAGGCGGCGCAAGAGTTGGAAGCTGTCCATCTGCGCCTGGCCAGCATCATCCGTGCAGTGCTCAGTTGGGGGCGTAAAGCCCATCAGCACCAGCGACGGAGCCTCACTCGCGAGTAGATCCAGTGCGGATGCTCCGTCGCTGGCAGCGAGGACACCGAAGCCATCGGCCTCCAGGCAGCTACGAAGCCAGTCGATTACGTGTCTGTCGCGATTGACTACGAGAACCTTCGCGTCTGTAACCATTGCGTGCTCCTAGAATCTCAATCACGGGCTCAGCTGGGTCGGTCACGCTGCAGCCCGCTCGGTTAGCAGTTCGATCAGCGGATCGAGCAGGATGGTCAGTTGTCCCAGGCCGCCACCGAGTACCTTGCCGCCGACGGTGCCGCCGCTGGCCTCGGCGGTAGCTCGCGCGGCTTCCCGTTCTTCCTGACTCATGCTGCCGATTTGGGCCTGGAGCGTCGCCCGTGCTTCAGGCCCTGGCGGCTGATCGCCGAACTGTGCCTGGAGTGTCTCCCGCACCTCAGCTGATAGCTGCCGACCCTGACCCGCCAGTCCGGGGCCCTCCCCCATGCCGAGGCTGAGTCCTTGGTTTTCCGCCCAGATCCCGAGGTCCTCCCAGGTGAGCTGCACGGCGGCGATAGCCGCCAGTTGCTCTGGGCTCATGGTGCCCTCGATCTGCTTCAGGACGGCGCCTGATTCCGCTTCGCTCTGCAGTGTTCCCCCACGGATTGCCTGCCACAGCGCCAGCAGAGCCGCTGCCTGCTCCGCAGTCACGGCATTCCCCGTCTCTTCCAGCCGCAGCGTTCCCGACGCAAGCTGCCCGCTCACGTCCCTTGCGTCCCCTCGGCTATGTGACCCGTGGGGGCACTGTGGTCGTAGAGCCGGAGACCCAAGTGCTTCCTTCGTCCGGCTGAGCTGCCTGCGGGTTGCTCTGAGGTGGATAGCGCGTTGCTAGCGGTATATCCTCTGATAGGTGCGATAGTTCTCGTAGACAAGCCGCACGTACGCCTTGGTCTCCGCGAGGGGAATGGATTCATAGAACAAGTCCGGATCGTGGATGGGTTCTCCGCTCATCCAGTCGCCGACATTCGTCCAGCCAGCGTTATAGGCGGCCAGAGCCGCCGGCCAGTTTCGATCGCAGACCTCCAGCGCCCCCGCAAGGTACCAGACGCCGTAGCGTACGCTCACCACCGGACGAAGCAGCAAAGCATCTTCGTAGGATTCCGGCCCTATCTTCTCCGCGATCCAGGCTCCCGTGTCCGGCATCACCTGGGCCAGGCCTACCGCCCCTGCCCACGATGTGACATGGGGATTAAATTGACTCTCCTGACGGATGAGCGCAAGAAAGAGCAGCGGATCGATGTCGCGCGGTGTTGCCTCTGCGTTGACCAGATGGCTGTACGCGGTTGGATAGGCCAGCTTGAGCAGCGCGCCTGGTGGTTCATCCGCTCCGAAGCTGTTGCCCAGGCAGATCAGCCGCTCGGCGCACGCAATGACCATGGCCTGTACGTCATTCTCGTACGAATGCTCGGCCAGGGCGAGAATCGTTTGAGGGTCATCTGCCGTCTCATCTCTGAACAGGCGATACGCGTCCATCGCCTCATCATACCAGCAAAGCTCCCAGAGGGCCTTTGCTCCACGCACGAGGGCTTGATCTTCTATGGGGCCCTCCAGATCGCCATCGGTCTGCGCCCAGCTCTGGAGCCATTCATGGATCTGTCGCCAGTCTTCCTCGCTGAGATCGAATTCCGGTATCTCGGCGGCAGCGTCGAGAGGCAGCTGCAGGCAATCCCCCCGCATTAAGTCACGCGCGCGCAAACAGTAGTAGCTTTCGGGAGCAAGACTGGCCGCTTCGTTCCAAGATGCCTTCGCAGACTCCACGTCGCCTGCGCGAGCGCTTGCCAGGCCCATCCAAGTGAGCACTCGCGCGCGCTCGCGTGTGGAGCCGTCCTGCTCGGCGGAGGCGGCGGACGAGATGGCCGGCAAACTCCGCTCCCAAAGGTCCCGTGCCCGATCGTAGTCGCCCAGGGCGTAGGCGGTCAGGGCCTCGCGGAAGCCCGCTTCCTCTGCACCTGAGTCGTCTGGATACTCGCGTCGTAGCGCACCATAGAACTTCCCGGCCTGTTTCCAATCGCCTTGACGCTGCAACCCCACCGCGGCGCGCCAGAGAGCCTCTGGGGCTCGCGGATGGACGGGGTAACGGCTGGCAAATTCTCGGTAGAGCTCTGAGGGCTCCTCACCCAACGCCGCCAACGAGCGCGCTTTTTCCATCCACGCATCGCCAACCACGTCACTCCAGGCAAAGCGGCGGATCACCACGTCGAATTCCTCGATAGCCATCTCATATCGACCCAGGGCGTGGTAGGCAAGACCCGCATAGAAGTGTGCCGTGGAGTGGAAGCCATGCGGGTTGGCAAGCCGATACCCTTCCAGAGTCTGGATACTCTGCTCATATCGCCCCGCATGATAGAGGATCTCACCGCGCAGCAGAAGTGTGATCTCTGCCGCGTCGATCTCGTCAAGCGACAGTAGGGCCGCGTAGGCGCCCCAGGTCTGGGGATACTGCTGTAGAGCCTGATGGAGCACTGCCACGCCCTCATCCTCGCGCCCCATCTCCAGAAGCAACTGACCCTTGTACTGCAAAATGAGGCTGCGATAATAGGCTACTTCCGCAAAGCTCAGGATCTGGTCATAGGCTGCCAGGGCGCCCTCATGGTCTTCCAACTGAGTTAGCAGGGCTGCCAGCTCTTCCAGGATCTTGGCCTTTCTGGCGGGGTCCAAGTCAATAAGATCGATCCCCTGCAATTGCTGGACGGCCTTCCCTGGCTCATCCAGGGACTCATAGGCCTTGGCCATGCGCAGGCGTATCTGATATGCTGCCGCATCATCCAGCTCCGGGTAGCGCTCGTAGGCGGAGATGGCCTCCTCCCATTCGCCAAGTGCCTCACAAGACCGGGCCAGCAATCCCAGAGCGACCGTCCTGTCAGCCGTCGTAAGAGCCTCCAAATTGGACGGGATCCACAATGTAACCAACTCGCCATAGCGGCCGGCTCCAAAGTAGGCACGAGCCAAGGGCAAGAGCAGTTGTTGTCTCGCGGTCCCGTCCCCTACATCCAGAGCTTCCTGGCACAGAGTGATCGCCACTTCATAGTCTCCATCATGCAGGGCCAGGTAAGCCCTTTCTATGCGAACGGCGGGGCTCAAAGTAGGAGTAGGCTGAATTGGGGTTGCCCACGCAGAAGGTGTTACTGTGGACCCGGGGTGCGATGGGATATCCGCTTCATGGTCACATCCAGCAATGAGTGAAAGCCATACCAGCAGAAGGATCGATATGACACTTATCCAGGCTATTCTTTGCCGTTGCGTCATCCATTCATCCAGTTAAAGCACAGGGGGTGAATTACACCTTTCACATTTGAAAGACATTCGGCAGGTGAGGGGGGTTACGGACCGTATCCCCACTGTTGCGCTTATGTCTTCCGCAAATCGTGAACATGTTCCAGACTGTGTGGATTGTCGGGTTGCGTCTGACCGGCTTTTGTTCGTCCGGACGGCTGGCACTCATTGTGCAGACTCCCGCTGCTGGCCAGTTGCCACCCTCATAGTTGGCCCATGCAGTTTTGTGATCCAAGCACGCATCGCGTCTCGTCTGAGATCCCATTCTCCCAGCGATGTCCCGGACTTTGCCTCGGAATCAATGCGAAGCGTCTTATCCCACCTCATCATCGCGTTGTCCCCTCGACACCCGCCAGGCCTTCTTGTCAGTCCCTCGTAGAAACGCTTTTCACAACCATGTTCAGGATATCTCAAGCATCCCTGTGTGTCAATAGCTCCGTGGCTACATAAGATCAAGTTCCGACCCAGGCACCAGGGTCCCAGATGCATCAGCAGTGATGGTCAGGTCGCCGCGGATCACCTGCGCCGTGGCGATGGTGGTCTCTTCGGGCTGCTGTGCCTGGGACTGGCTGCCGTTGCTGTAGTAGTACGCACCGCCCGCTGCCAGGACCACTATGGCGAGTATGATGCCTAGCATTCTTCTGTTTCTCAACATGTTATCCTCCTGTTCACTTTACGAGTATGTCTTGCGGCACTTGCGGTGCCTGTCAGAACGGAGTGACTGCCCACTCCGCATCCGTGAATCTTCTTGCGTTCTCAGGGAGAGATACCCAAGAGGGATAGCTAACCGTTGGCCCTGCGTGACGCGAGGGGCGAGCCGCCGCTTGGGCGCGCCCGCCCCTCGTTTCATTGGGGCTTGTTGACGGCTAGAATCCGCCCCAGCCAGGGAAGCCACCGAATCCGCCGGCTCGGCCACCACGGCCCATGAAGCCAGCGGGCCCGCAGCCGCCACAGGCAGCTTCGAGCTGGGCGCCTACGGTCTCTGTCATGCTCTTCAGCATCAAGTCAGCCTGCTTCTGCGTGATGCGCTCGTCCTCCACCGCCTCGGACAGTGTCTCGGCGTACTGCGCCAAGTAGGCGTCAGCGATGGTCTGTGGGTCCACGCCCTTTTCTTCAGCTACCTCGGCAATGCTCTTGCCTTCCTGAAGCTCGGCCGTCAGGTCACTGAGCGACATGCCCAGCTCGTCGGCAGCTATTGAGAAGAGGGAGTCTCCACGCATACCCCACGCTCCGCGCCTACCCCAGAAGCCCTTGCCCATCCAGCGTGCCCCAGGATCCAGGTTCATTCGCTCCTGCATCCTATCAGCCTGCTCCTGGGTCAGCCAGCCATCGGCAACGGCCTCTTCGAGGACCTGCCCCTGGGCCGTGTCCACGGCTGTGTCGTACTCCTCGACACTGATGCCCAAGATGCCGGCGATGGCCTGCTGCAGCCTCTCCCGGAAGTTCCAGCCAGAGCTGTCTTCCGACCCCTCTTGCGCCAAGGCAACAGCACCCAGGGCCGCTACCCCCAGAACCGCGACCAACGTGGCGATTCCCGCAATCTTCCAGAACCTTTTCATCTGCTCCTCCTTTTCTCTTGGTGCGGGTTGATCCCGCTCCATGTTTCTGGGCCCATAATACCAGAAAGCTGTGGACATTTGATGGAGATTTGTTGGAGAGCAGGTGAAATGTGAGGAGTGAAACGTGAGGAGTGAAACGTGAATGACTGTTCTGCAGGAAGCAGTTTGCGCAGGCTGGCCATCTGTGCTAGAATGACACAGAATTCTTTATTGGCGCGACCGCAGAAAGGGGAAACAATGTCAGACGAAGAGTTGCGAACCGACGAACCACTGGAAGAAGAGGAAAGCTGGCGTGAAATGCGTCGGCGTGAACGCAGGCCAGAGGAAAAAGAGGAGAAAGAGGAAAAGGAAGAGGAGAAGACGGAGAAGGAAGAAAAGTGGACCCGTGACCCCCTGAGCGGCGTCACCTGGGCATTGATCCTCATCGTGGCCGGGGCGATTTTGCTCGTCGAGTCGCTGGGCATCCTTCTGTGGTACGGCAGCGCGTGGAACGTCATTTTGGTCGCCGCAGGACTCATTCTGCTGCTGCAAGCCGCTCTGCGCCTGGTAGTCCCCGCCTACCGCCGACCAGTTCTCGGCACGCTGGTATTCGCCTTCATCCTGTTGTCCATTGGCCTGGGCGGCTTCCTCGGCCGGGGTGTGACCTGGCCTCTGTTCCTGATCATCGCTGGCCTGGCCATCATCATCAGCGGGCTCCTGAAAGGTCGCCTCTAGAACGATATGCCTGCAGCGTGCAATGCTGCACAGAAAAAGCCATTGCGGACGGTGGTACAGTCGCCAGTAGAAGCGCCGGTTAGTCTCTGCTTAGGCGGGCGCTGGCTACGCGTGTCAGGGAGCGCCAAAATCCAGACTCATGAGGCGATCCCAGAAGTAGCGCAAGACGGTAAATGGCTTATCGCGACCGATGCAGCGGAAGTAGGGCGCATCGAAAGCGAGGATCAGGTCACCAATCTTGTAACGCGGCAGGACGGGTGTCGAGACCACCAGGCTGCCCCTCTCACCAGGACGCATCTCGTGGAGCATGATCAGCCCGCGCCTGGTCTCGATTTCAAAGAAGAACAGGTCATAGTTTGGGACCCAGGCGCGGCGCTCGTCTCGCTGCTGGCCAAACATCCCCTCAGTCGCACCGTAAATCTCGGCAACGTCAACCGGCCCGTACATGGCGCGCAGGGCCGGCGCATACTTGGTGTTGATGCCTGGCACGCTGCCCAGCGTCATGATGCGCACTCTCCACAAATCCTTGGGATAGACTTTGTGCGCCTTGCGCAGATAGCGGCCGAACCGGATAGCAGTTGGCGACACACCACCGACCAGGGTGACGTTTTCATCTTTGCAGCGCTCATAAGCCAGCTCAAAACGCCGCTCCCAATCGCTAATGGTTTTGCCGCCACCCAGGGCGTCAATCTCATCCTGCGTGGGCAGGGAACGCACTGGTGTAGTTTTGGAGACGTGCTTGACGTAGATGCCGGAACTGTAGCCATACTCAACTTCTCGATCGCCCACCCGTATCTTGCCGACCACGGACGGAAAGTTCAAATTCAGGTTTACGCCCTGGAAGACGTCAAAATGCCCCGTGCGCAGCACGTGGTTAATCACGGCTCGCCCAGCGCTGACGCGCATCTTCACATCCGTCGCCGTCATGGGGATGAACTTGGACTCGCCCCGTGTGGTTCCGCGAGTGATAGCCCAGCCGACGGGCGGCTCGTACAGCAGCAGGTCAGTCTCGCCAGCCATTGTGCGCTGCATCAACGACTCAAGATCGTCGTAGGTGACGATAGGAAAGGCACGGCGGTATTCGTTAATGGTTCCGACCGCGCTGGCCTTGTGCTCCTCGCCGTAGCGCGTACGCGCGTAGCCTTGCACCAACCTCTCAAGCACAGCTTGTTGCGCAGCAGCGGGATCAGCTAGCGCCTGGTACCAGGGCTGCACGAACCCCTTGAGCATTTGCTGCATGTCCGGGGATGTGGCTTGCTGCATGTCTCCCTCCTTGTCTCATTCACCTGCCCGCAGGTTATTTCTGGCAAAGAGCCAACTAGCGACGCGTTGGCGCTTCTGGCAAAAGCAGACCTGCGGGAGGATTCCGCCTATTTGCTTACCAAGAAGGCCAACTCTGTCGCAAATTCGAACCGCTGCACTGCCCACGGTTTGCCCTGCATCAACTGCCGAAACCCGGCCTCGTAGTTCCGCGCCATGTTCTTGTCCCTGCCGCCAAGACTGCGCACAGGAAACGAAACAAGAAGATGATCAGCGTTGACTGTCTCCAAGAGCCTGAGACTGGCAGACTTGTCCAGTTGCTCAATACACGGCAGACTCTTAAGGACAAAGGCCAGGTCAGCCCTGCGCGTAGGGGGAAACTGCGTAATATCGCACACCTGTGCTTGCCCTTGCACGTTGGCGATTCTCATGAACTCGCCTACAAAGTCCACCATGTCTCCGTAGATATCGTAGGCGTAATACTGCACACCCTCATCCAGAGGCATCCAGGGAATCGCCAGCGGATTGAGGCCGCAGGCGATATCAAGCACAGTGCCAACGGGGGGCAGATCAGAAAGCGTCTGCGCATAGAATTGATCGAGAATCTTCAGACGCTCCCTGGTGGAAGAATGATGACCCATGACTTCGGTACAGACTCGGAGAAAACTATCCCTGTCTCCTGACGTGGCTGCTACCTTCAGTTTGTCCAGCCACTGAGCATACTTGATGCGACCGCCAAAGTACGCTCCACCAACCTGATGCAACTTGCTCTTGGTAGCTTTTATCGCTTCCTTCAGCCTTCGCCCCGTCGCAAGCTCTCGCGAGCCTACGTTCCTGACTACGTCCTCGCACACGTTCCTGTATTTCGTGTTCTCAAGAACAGCACGTACCAGCCTGTCTAGATCGTCCACGTCACAACCCATCCGCAAGAGACGCCCTGAGCCGCGCCATCAACTGCGTCATGAACCTGAGATTGTGCATGGTCGCAAGCCTGTAGAACAGGGTATCCTTGATCCTGAACAGATGGTGCAAATAGGCGAGGGAATAGTTAGCGCAGCACAAACAGTCACAATAGGGAGAAATCGGCAAGTTGGCCCTGATATACTTCCGGTCACCAATGTATACGTAAGAGTACCATTCACCCTCCAAGCTGCTGGAAGCCGGATTGTTTGCAAACGTGTATAGCCGGCCATGCCGTGCATCTCTCGTGGGCATAGAGCTGTCAAATAAATCGTAGCCAATGTCGGCGCAAGCCACGATATTGGCTGGCTGACCGACACCCAGTGCGTGCGTGGGCCACTCGGCTGGGATGAGCTCTCGGACGTATGCAATGATGTCAATCAGCAGGTTGCCTTCGCTATCAAGCGGCCACCCACCCAGTCCGAACCCGTCAAAACCCATCTCCAGCAGTTCTTCCGCACATCGCTTGCGCAAATCCCGATAGCCACCGCCTTGAACAACGGCAAACAACAGCGGCCTTTGCTCAGGAGGCACTTGACGCTGCTCTATCCTGCGCTCAAACTCGGCCTTGCATCGCCTGGCCCAGTTTACTGTCCGTGCCACCGACTCCTGCTGCGCTGTCAGTGACTCGTCCACGTGAGTGCAATCATCGAGACAGATCACTACGTCAGCACCATAGTCCATCTGCAACTGGATGCTCTTTTCGGGCGTGAACTTGATCCGGCGAGAGGAACCCTCCGGGCGAAAGATCATACCTTTGTCAGTGAGCGTGCCATACTTGGAATTCTGCCGGATCAACGAATAGACCTGAAAACCTCCCGAGTCGGTGATTATTGGGAGTTTCCAGCCAAACAAGCTGTGCAGTCCACCCAGGGCCTTGATGACAGAGGATCCAGGCTTTTGCATCAGATGAAAGACGTTCATCTGCACAGCTTCCACGCCGCATCTCAGCAAATCGCCAGAATCGAGCGAGCGCACAACCCCCAGGGTGGCATCTGGCAAGAATACGGGAAGCTGCAGTGGACCGTGAGGGAGCTCCAGGACACCCGGACCCTTCACATTGTCTTTCATCCCAGGACGCTCTACATACATGGCAACCCCTCTTGCAGGTGACCGGCACTTCGAAGGTGCCAGTCACCTGATACGCCTCCACTGACCCTTGTGTGCCACGGTCAGTCCAGCGGCCACCACTTTGTCCTTCAACAAGAAACAACTTGCAAATGCAACACTACGCCATTAGCCCGTGCGATAGCGCGGTGGCTCCAGCGCATGTCAGGCGTGTGTGCACCTGCCCCTGGCTGGGCCCGCTACGACCAGATGGCTTCCAAGCTCAGTACTCGAGTGTTAGGCCGACGCCCACCTCCTTGAGATCGACAACCCTTGACAACGCGATTTTGGAGTTCAGATCCGTACAGTGGCATGCATGCACCGAACCGGGGTGCAGAGATTTCATGTACTCTATGGTTCCTCGTAATTGCTCTGCAGAAGGATCCAGCAGATGAAAGCCACCTATTATGTCGACAATCCTGTCATCACCACAGACCTTTCTTGCATATTCTACAATGTTGCAGATTCCAGCATGGGAACACCCTGTAATTATGACCAAACCTTCAGGCGACTTGTAGGCTAACGCCGAGTCATCAACTACGAAGTCGTCCTTTTCAACACCGTTTTCCAGGATTCTTCCTATCGGGTTCTTGGCTTCGAATTCATTAGTCCTCTCAATCTCCCCCAGAAACATCAACCGTTCGGTCAAGTACACGGGCTTTCTGCTCAATTCAAGATGGAAATAGGCAGAAAGCTTGCCTTCCAAGAGCAAGGACCCGATCTCTGGCAAGTCACCGAATGCTCTAGCTGACAGTGTCAATGGATGAGTCACGAGCGCGGGCTTGTTAACGTGCAGCTTCTCTATCATCCCTTCCGCGTAGAGCCGAATAAGTGGCATGAGCCCCCAGGTGTGATCCAAATGGCCGTGAGACAGCACTACAAAGTCCACGTCCAGCAAATCGATAGAGAGTTTTCGTGCATTTGTTATGAACGCATCTGAATACCCGACATCGAATAAGATCTTCTTGCCTTCATCCTCAACAAGATACGATAGCCCTGGTTCGCCAAGGAAGTACCTGTCAATAAGCGTGTTATTGTCAATGAGCACTGTCAGTTTCATTTCATTCTCCTGAAAACACAAGGATTCTCTACTGCACACGCGCCTAACGGCCTGCGGTTCAGCCGCCGCGCGGGTGCAGCGAGTTGTTACCCGCCTCTCTTGATATCGCTAGAGACCATTCTTCTGACAATACTCTGCAAAGGCCTGTACGTCACTGACGAACCCTGGGAACAGCCGGAAGAAGACGAAGGCTTGCTCACGACTCAGCTCCGGCGGCTTCTCCTGCGGATGTCCCAACTCGTTTCGTTGCCTTCGAATCAAATCATACAGCGAGGTGAGTGTCATATCCAGGGATTCAGGCAATTGCTCTCGTCGAGCGGTATTGCCAAGATTCTGGTATTTCTGCACAATCCACCGATGTCTTGGCTTCACGGGCAGTTTGCTATTCAACTTGTTGTGCTCGCTACTATTCTCGAGTGACGATCGTATGATGCTACACATATGATTGAAGATGCTCTCCGCTGCTATGCCCAGTAGCAGGACAGAGGCTATGTGGCATCCAGCATTGAAGCACCTGAGCGCCTCCTCTACGTAAGCGATGGTAACGTCTGTCGCAATCACTCCGGTTGCGGCTCTCAGTTCTTCTAAATAGCCGGTGGGGTCGTGCGGGATGAAACGCTGGCCCTCCAAAACCTTGTGTCCGTAGTCCGTTATGCGGAAGAAGGGTAGATTCGGATTGCTGGCATTCATTCCTACAGTTATGACGCCCTGTATTAGCAACTGCCACATCACCTCATTGGCCAAGACCGAGAAGCGTCCTCTGAGTCGGCCACTTTCGAACTCAACGAAGCTTGAACCTCGCTCACCCCAAACGTAGTCAAACTGGTTCCAGTCGGAATCGTGCTTAAGTCGATAGAGCACAATTTGACGTACAAGTTCGAGGTTGTCGCGATCTGATTCTCTGAAAACTGGTCGTGTGTCCATTGGATCTGTCCTGAAGAGCAAGTTTAGAGTAGCAACCCATGCAGGCGGATAACGGCTTGGGCATCAGGTGCGGCGCGGAGCGCCGTCAGCTGCATGCCGTTGTTAGACGCCAGACGGGGCGTGATCGAGCGGCCTTCTGCCTTAGGAGTTGCGAAAGCGAGCCTCACCGTACTTGGCGAAGTAGTAGTGAACGCTTCGCCGGGCAATCTCATACATCACATCTGCCATCTCATCCACAGTCCACTCCCGGTCCCGGAAAAAGAAGCTGCCACGGTTAAAGCGCCCATAGGGACCCTGGTTCATCAAGTGAATCTCGTTAAGCCGACCGAACATCGCGATAGTCACGACCCTATCGAGAATGCTGCTCGTGTCCGCGAAATCACACCCATCTCCGAAACACACGAACGGCACTATGCCCTCGCTCATCATGGCAGTGCGAAACCCGATGACGTTCTTTCCCAAACGCTCAATCGCATTGCCCTTCGCCTGAGGCGGTTTACCCTCAGCTCGGCGGAGAACGTTCGTCCCCTGATTTTTCACCTCGACGATCAGAATAGGGAACAACTCGCCGTCGTTATCTTGCATCGACAGAATGCCGCCGTCAGGTCGCATTGACGAGGTATCGAAGTAACAGTCAAACTCGACCCCTGGGAAGAGAGCCCGCAGACGGGCTACTACCGACGCCAGCTTCCATTCTCGCTCATGGTGCAACATGACGCCGAGCTCCCCCTGAAGCCTGTCCACCACTGCGATTAGAGCCTTGCCGACGCGCTTTTCTTGTTTCTTCGAAGTGAGATTTAAGACCGTCCCGGCGTGTTGTTCACGCAACTGGTCTTTACGGGCCATCGTCGCTACCTCCGCTCCAGCAGGAAAAGCTGCTCCTTAACAAGAATACTGCGATTCCGTAGGTTTCTACTACCCCTGAATGTATTGTACGGGATTTCGATTACCTCAACTGAACCCATGCTGGCAAGAAGCCCTCGCATCTGATCGGGCGCGATGAAGCCCTCGTTGTTGAATGACACGACAACAAAGGGGGCATCAATTGTTTGCAGTAGGTCGCGTAATAGCGGAAAGGCACGAGATCGTACGTTGTAGCCTGAGCGGCGCCACCCGTGTGGGATCCCGGACACCTTACTGATGTGCCTTGGCCTTTCATAGTGGACCAGCAGATTGAGCATAAAGTAGTTCGAGCCGTATGGGTGTTGATTGTACGGCGGGTCGGCATACGCGAGATCGAGATTGCGCACTTGCCCCGCTGCTATGTTCGCGTCTTCCCGTAGCACCTCAACATCGCACTCGAAGCGTGATAGAACAGGTGGCTCGAGCACAATTTTGCCCCGTATTCGAGTGAGGGCGTCGGAATTGCTCCCACCGAATTTTCCTACCTTCGCGCGACGGTCCTTGTAGAAGCCTTTGAAGACACCAGCCGTGTTGGCATGTACTGAGGCTTCGCTCAGAAGAGGACCCAAGAGCATTCCCTTGAGATCTTCTGGAACGGTTTCGATAAGACGTCGGTATGCGTCAAGCCGGCGCGCATTCTCAAGTGTATAGAAGACACGGTCCTCGCGCGTAATGTGCGACTCATCGCGGGGGGCGTAGAGCTGTTCGATGAACCCAGTGGCGAAGACTTCAGAATGAACCCTATTGTTAAGATCTTCCACTATCTGGATCAGCGCAGGTATATCGACCGTGCTGCGGTTGCGAAGATAGCACCGCCCGATTACAGCGGCGTAGTCTTCAAAATCATTACTCACGAGCGACACTGAGTGGGCCTTGAAGAAGCGCGACACCACCCCGGACCCCGAGAAGACATCGAAGATACGCAGGCGACTCTTGCCAAGCCTTCTCTTGACCTGTTCCAGAGCACGGCCAATGTGGGGGAGCAGGCCGCGCTTATTCCCGATGTAGGTGATTAGCTGCTTTGACAGGTACTCGGGATCCTCACGCCGGGGATCATCCCCCGGGAGTGTCATTTGCCGCCAATCTCTCACCTGAAAGGCGGAGTCTTCTGAGCTCAACATTGGGTCCTCAGGGCACACACGCTTCATGCTGTTCCTTCCTGCTGGCGGCTAACTACTTATTACGCCGAAAGATTTCGGGCTAATCACCCATTCCCGTTAGACAGAAATCTTTCCGTATAACACCCCTTGCATCTGGCCTTATGCGGAATGTCCGCCACGATATCTCCATGGGGATTATGCGGAAGTCTCGCCGCAACAGCAGCTCCTCTCTGCAAGCATTATAAGGCAAAAACCCCACAGGTCAACTCAGGAGGGAGAGCACACGTGAAAAAACGTCCCAATAGACTGCTCGACCAGGCCCACGACGCCATCCGGCGCAAGCACTATTATTTCCGCACCGGGGAGGCTTACGTCCCCGGGTCAGGCGCTATATTCTGTTTCACAACGAACATCGCCCAGACAAAGCAAAAGCCCGACGCGAAAACGCGCCAGGCTTTGCAGTTCGGTGCACACAGACTTCCGAAGTTTCGGAGACTTCGGAAGTTTGCAGTCTCGCAGTGTGGCTACCCTTTCTTGGCCCCTAGAACATCCTCCACCGCAGCCGCAATGTGCTTCGCCGTGAGGCCATACTCTTCGAACAGCTCTTCGGGTGTGCCGGACTGGCCAAAGCGATCTTGGATGCCTATAAAGCGCATCGGCACTGCATGCGTCTGCACGACGGCCTCAGCCACAGCACTTCCAAAGCCGCCCATAACCTGATGCTCCTCAACGGTGACAATGGCACCTGTCTCACGAGCTGCCTTGGCGATGGCTTCCCGATCTATAGGCTTGACCGTGTGGATGTTGAGCAGCCGGGCGGATACGCCCTTTGTCTTGAGCATCTCGACTGCTTCCATGGCCTCGCGGAGAACCGGGCCGTTGCTGGCAATGGTGACGTCCGTGCCATCATTGATCACGTTGGCCTTGCCCATGACAAATGGATCCTCGGGCTTGGTGACAACGGGCACTGGCTCACGACCAAAGCGCACGTAGACCGGCCCCACGTACTTGCAGGCCCAGGCTACCGCTTTCTTTGTCTCATGATAGTCCGCTGGCACAATGACGGTCATGTTGGGCAGCACCCGCATAGTCGCGACGTCTTCCAGCGCTTGATGCGTTGCGCCATCGGGACCCACGGAGATGCCCCCGTGCGCCCCGCCGATCTTGACATTCAGATTGCTGTAGCAGGTGGTCGTTCGGATCTGCTCCCAGGCTCGTCCCGCTACGAACACGCCGTAGGTACTGACCCACGGAATCTTGCCCACCAGGCTCAGCCCGGCTGCAGCGTTGAGCAGGTTCTGCTCAGCGATACCAAAATCGAAGAAGCGATCAGGGTACTTCTCTGCAAACCAGAGGGTGCGTGTAGAGCCTGTCAGGTCAGCACCCAGGACAACGATGCGCTCGTCCTCAGCAGCCAGTTCAATTAGTGCCTCACCATATCCATCTCTTGTAGCGATTGCTTTCTTTTCTGACATCGTCTTCTCCTTAGAAGTCAAAGTACTCGGCCGGGCAGGCCAGTTCCTTCAGCGCGTCGCGGCACCGACCTGGCTTCGGGGCCTTGCCGTGCCATTCCGCAACGTCCTCCATCCAGGATACGCCCTTGCCCTTCACAGTGTTGGCAAGGATCATCGTCGGCTGGCCTTTCACCTGCTTCGCCTGGTCAAAGGCTTCCATGCATTGGGCCATGTCGTGGCCGTCGATCTCGATCACGTGCCAGCGGAAGGCACGCCATTTGTCAGCGAGGGGTTGCAGTCCCATGACGTCTTCTACCCAGCCGTCAATCTGCAAGCGGTTGCTGTCCAGCACAAGAGCTAGGTTGTCCAGCTTGAAATGGCCGGCGGACATGATCGCTTCCCAGGTAGAGCCCTCCTGGTTCTCTCCGTCACCCATGATGCAGTAGACACGGTTCTTCTTGCCATCCATCCGCAGCCCCAGCGCCATGCCCACCGCTATGGATAGCCCCTGTCCTAGGGACCCAGTGCCCACTTCGATGCCCGGGCACTCAAGGCTGGGATGACCCTGCAGGCGACTGCCAAACTGGCGGAAGGTCCTGAGTTCGTCGCGTTCGATATACCCTGACTCCGCCAGCAGTGAGAAGATCAGGGGCGAGACGTGGCCCTTGGAGAACACCACCCGGTCACGGTCGGGCCAAGAGCAGTCCTTGGGATTGTGCTTCAGGGCATAGAAGTAGAGCGCCACCCCAAAGTCCGTGGCCGATAGAGAGCCTCCCGGATGGCCAGATTGTGCATATGCCAGCGCCCAGATGATGTCACAGCGTATCCGGTGGGCAATCTTCTTCAGCTCCTCAACCTTTGCTTGATCCACCATATTTCCCCTTTCTGGTCGTATTTGTATCAACTCTAGAGACCCATTTCCCCCTGGCACTGCACGCCAGGGCATGTGTGGCAGAAAACGTGTTTCTGTTTACACGTCGCCGGACGACAAAACGACTTTACCTCGTTTGATAACAGTCCGTACGAGATTGGTGCCAAACCGGTAGGTCAGGTGCCGATAGTCATCAGCATCCAAAATCACTATATCGGCCACGAAACCTGGTTCTAGACGCCCTAGATCGGCACCGCGGCCAATGGCATAGGCCGCATTCACTGTACTGGCCACAACAGCCTCTGCTGGGGTCATCTTCATGAAGCGACAGGCCAGTGCCATGACAAAAGGCATAGACTCGCAATAGCACGTGCCGGGATTCAAGTCTGTCCCCAGGGCCACGGGCAAATCCACAGAAATCATCGTTCGCGCATCCGCATAGTCATGGCGGCCCAGGCCAAATGGCGTGCCAGGCAGCAACACGGCTACCACGCCTGCCTCCGCCATGGCTGCCATCTCTTCGCTTGGCGTGCGCAGCAGGTGATCGGCAGAGACAGCGCCCAACTCGGCTGCCAGGCGGGCAGCACCCAGGTGAGCGAATTCATCGGCATGTACTTTCAACGACATGCCTAGTGCGTTCGCCGCGCTCAGAATGCGCCGCGTCTCTTCCAGACTGAACGCCCCCTCGTCACAAAAGACATCACAGAACATCGGCGCAGAGTGCGCGCTGGATTGCGCCTTCTCGGACACAGAGGGCAGCATCTCGTTGACCACAAGGTCAACGTATGCCCCTGTCCGACCCGCGTACTCCTCTGGCACAGCGTGAGCTCCAAGAAAGGTAGGCACCAGTTCCAGGGGCTGAGAACGATTCAGCAGGTCTATGGCTTGCAGGCACTTTAGTTCGTCAGCAGTGGTCAGACCATAGCCGGTCTTGGCTTCGGCGGTAGTTGTGCCGTGAGCCAGCATACGCGCCAGGCGTGGTCGGGCCTCGCTTACCAGTTGCGCTAGCGAAGCAGCCCGCGTGGCGCGCACCGTACTCATGATGCCGCCCCCAGCAGCCATGATCTCTAGATAGGTAACGCCAGCGATCCGTCGCTCGAACTCAGCCTGGCGGGAGCCAGCAAAGACCAGGTGCGTATGAGCGTCTACAAACCCGGGCAAAACGACACGCCCAGCCGCATCGATTTCGCGGCGGGCGTGATGGAAAGCTCGCAATTCGGAAGTGGTGCCCACGGCAACGATGTGTCCGTCAGCAATGGCCACAGCGCCATCGGCAACCAACCCTAATTCACCCATCGCCCCGCCACATCGGCGCCCATCACCAGCCAGTGTCAGTAACTCGCCAGCGCCATGCACAATCAGGTCAACGTCTACTGCCACACCACTTCCTCACTGAAGTCGTTGTAAGATGCGGGGATAGTTTACCTCAACTCACGTCTTTCGTCAACCGCCTTTTGACAGAGGGATATTTGTATAGTAAGCTTCGCCCAAATCACCGAACAGATGACGTATCATCAGGAGATGGCCTTGGACGCCTTGACAGCAGAAACCATCCTCGACGGCCTGCGCACTGAATTCCTGGGCCGAGAAATCGTATATTACGAGACAATAGCCTCCACAAACTCTGTGGCGAAAGCCCTGGCGCAGCAAGGGGCTGTCGAGGGAACACTGGTCGTGGCCAACGAACAGACCGCTGGACGAGGGCGGCTTGGCAGGCCCTGGCTGGCGCCGCGCGGTACGTGTCTGCTATTCTCCCTCATCTTGCGCCCAGACCTGGAGGCCAGGCGTGTACAGGGACTGACCATGATCTGCGGGCTTGGCGTTAGAGAAGCCATCCGCGAGGCTACTGGTCTGCAGGCTCAACTAAAGTGGCCCAATGATATCATGCTGCGCGGTCGAAAAGCCGCTGGCATACTGACCGAAGCAAGTACCACCGGGGGACGCTTGAGCTATGTCGTGGCCGGAATAGGCTTGAACGTGAATCTGCACGTCACAGCGCTTCCGGCCGACTTGAACGCTACCAGCATCGGACATGAACTGGGGCGAGCAGTGCCCCGTGTGAACCTCCTCCAACAGATCCTCGCGCACATTGAGGAGCGCTATTGTGCACTACGGGCTGGCAAGTGGCCAGTTAAGGACTGGGCAATGGCTTTGGAAACAGTGGGACAACGCGTCCAGGTACACACGACTCAGGGCACATGGCATGGATTGGCAGAGGGCGTTGATGATGAAGGCGCTTTGTTGTTACGCCTCGACGACGGCCAGCTCAGGAGGGTGCTCGTGGGCGATATCATGCCGCAGCACGGTGCACCAGAAAAGCGCAACCTGCAGGGACAGATTTGAGGCCCTTGCGGCGTCATCTACGGAATTCGGGCGTCGCCAACTGGTTCTCCTGGAGCGCAGGTACGGGACCTAGAGAACGGGAGCGTCCGCGGCTGCCTGCCCGAGAAGAAGTTACCACCAAGCGATGAACGAGGTCTGCGTCGTCGCCGTGCGTCCACTACAGGTCACCCGTACCTCAATGATCACGGTATAGCCAGGTGGTGGATAACCGATGCCGAAAGTCAATAGACTATGCCCAGAGGCATCGGTACTCGGAGCACGTAGAGCACGGTCGCCGCTACGAAAGTGAGCAATAATCTCCACTGCAGCATCACGCACGCCTTGTCCCCAAACATCCGTGGCCCGCACATATACAGTCTGCGAGCCACCTTGCCCCGTAATGGGATACTTGACCCAGGCTGACGCGCTCAAGTCGGTGGTGGCGATCACCGGCAAAGGCGTGGGAGTGGGAGACGTCTGTCGTCCACTATCCCAGCCCGTGGTGGGTGGGGGCTCACCAGGAGCGAGATCAGACGATGGTTGTGTCATAAGTGGGACCCGCGCCAAGACAGAAGGGCTCAAGTTGATGCGCGTGATATACTCATCTCCCAAGTTGCTCAGCGTTACCTGGTAAAGGATGGGGTTCTCTGGGTGCCACTCCATCTTGGCCCGCTGGAAATACTGCACGACTCCCCCACTCTCCATCAATAACTCGGTAATGGGATAACCAAACACGTCCAGGCTGCCGTGACTGTCAAAGTACTGCAGGAAGCCGTAAGACAGCGTGTGCCCGGTCTGAGGATAATAGCGCCGTTGTGGATGGTCAGGTGCTGGGATGTTAGAATGGGGAATGGGAGGCGTACGATAGCCCAGCAAGTCCCCTAGCAATGAGAGCTGTACTTGGTATGGCTGGGGATTGAGAGGATAATATTCCATGCGTGCACGTTGAAAATACTGGACCGTGAGGCCATCCTGAACAAACTCTTCCGTGCGCGGCAGACCAAGGATTCTGTCCCCACCGTATCTCTCAAAGAAGGCCAGAAAGGCCCCTTGGACATTGTGGCCTGTTTCAGGGAAATAGCGAACGCCAGCCCCACGAGCACCTTGGGCCAGGGCGAGAACCACACCCCAAGAAATCAATCCCCACAACAGACAAGGAATGAGCAGGATCCTTAGCAGCTTTTTCATTGCAAGCCTCCGCTTTCATCCGGAAGGCCAGACTGCAAATTCTCGGCAGGGAGCAACTCCGTTCTGCAGCACAGGCCTAGACCGAATACTCCAGCTTGTCATTATACTGATGACTGCCAAATTGGCAAAACCCGGTGCTCATCCAAATGCAGAGAAACAACTATATTGAGGCACGCATCTCTAGCTATCAGCCTGCTCGGCGCGTACCGTACCCGCACTGACCCAGCCTTTGAACTGGCGCACCACACTGTACCACCACGCTGGCAAGTGTGAAGAAGCAGCAGGGGGAGAGAGACCAGGAGTCATGCATCATGTCGCCACCCAATGAAGAGGCTGGTCCATCTAGCACCACGTCAACGTAATCAATGTGCTCTGGCTCATCAAGGCCCAAGCTCTGGCCTTTTGCTTTGTACGTGGCATTCGCTCATACTGTGCGATTCGGAGAAGAACAACGTTGTTCTCCTTTTTTCAACTCGCGCACATCATTATCCAACGTCTCCATCTCAGCGATATGCTTTGCCACGCAACTGGCCTGAGCCAGGTAAAGAAAAGACAGCACGCTAACCAGGCACAACACCAGGACATAGAGCCACCGCCGCAGGTCATCGGACAACTGGGATAAGGCCTGCCCAAGCAAATTCTCGTTGCGAGACTCTGCCATCGGACCGCCAGCCGCTCTCCACCTCACCACCGCGCAGTCACCTATCCAGGCGAAGGTTCTCCACGACCCCGAACCGCGCACCGCGACCTTGGATTGCGTTCCCCACGCGAAGGAGGCCCGCATGGGCTTGGGCGTCAACGAGCGTGACATCGGACTACCCCCACTGTGGTGCCCCGTGCTTCCCTGACGGAAGTAGTCCTTCAGCACACGATCCTCAAGAGAAGTGGAAGTCAATCATCGCCAGGTGCCCGCCTGGGGTTAGCACAGCCAGAGGCTGCATCAGCCCCTGTGGCGGAACTCCTAACCTGTCAATTGACAGCCAGTCGCGAAAGAGGAGCCATCACCGCGGCACGTACAACTCGCTCACGACCCGTCAGAGGATCCCGAGTTCGCTCAACCTTTCAGCAACCACGTCCACATCGTGTTCCAACATGGAATTGTCCTGCTGATAGGCATTGGCGTTCCAGACCTCTAGGCGGTCATGCGAACCGGCGACGATTATCTCATCGTCCAGATTAGCATATTCGCGGAGATAGGCAGGGATCAGCACACGACCTTGTCTATCGGGGACACAGTCATTAGCCTCAGAGAACAGGAGGCGGTCAAAGGCACGGGCGTCTTTCCTGGTCAGGGGAAGCTGTCTGGTCTTCTGTGCAAGACGTTCCCACTCGGCCAACGGATAGATGTACAAACAGCGATCAATACCGCGAGTAACCACCACACCGGCAGCCAAACTGGTCCGATACTTGGCTGGGATGGTCAAACGTCCTTTGTCATCAATCCTGTACCCGAACGTGCCTAAGAACATCTCTTCTCAATCCCCCAGCTGACCTTCACCCTGAGACTATTTCGGGGAAATAGTGAACGGCAAACTGACGAGCACTTTGGGATAGAACTGCAAGCACACTGCCATAACCCAACGCAGACTTCCGCCCTTGTCCCGAAAGCCGGAACGCCGATTATCGGCAGGAAGCAAACATCTCGCAACGAGGCCAAGGCACAGTAGCTCAGCGCATTACCACACCATTCCCTGCCAGATTAGCAAAGACGAATGCTCGTCAAAGTCCGGGCGAACAGCGGATACATACCACCTTGGTCGCCGTGCTCAATCCTTGCACATAATCGTGGAATACTAATACAATTCTACACCGAACTTGGCTTGTTGTCAAGTCTCAGTCACGAGGGTGTTGAAAAAGTCCGTTAGAGATTCGTTGATTTGGCGGGAGGCACAAAGG
>CAYZGO010000036.1:0-25586 GCA_964478075.1 uncultured Anaerolineales bacterium
TGCGGCAGCTATTGACAATCTGGAGATCGGGCATGGGAAGGACAAGCCGGTACTCTTGCGCGTGCTGATGACCAACTCTGCAGGCATATTCCAGCTCGACGAGCTGTTGAAGGAGAAACTGCACGGCTCAGGCCTGGAGCCGTACATCGAAGTCGAAGCGCACATAGAGGGTGCAGAAAAGAAACTTGTGCGCACCTACCGCTTCTGATTCTGCCGAGACTTCGGAACTGGACATTGGCGTTTTTGTTCGTAGTGACGACGTTGGTCGTCTGTCGGGGACACTACAGACTCGCATCTTGCGACCGAGCAAGCTATGCCAAGGTATGGGGCTACTCGGCTTCTGATCCTATCAAGACCTCGGAACTATATATTGGCGTTTTTGCTCGCAGTAACCACGTTAGTCGTCTGTCAGGGAAAGGAGCGACTGAAGTCGCCACTATGGACTTACATCTCGGAAGTCTTGGCACCTTGCGAAGTCTGGGCGCGGGCTGAAAGCGACGGATCTAATACATCTTCACAATCTCGCGGTAGCTGCGGGGCTGGCGAACTTGCAATAGCTGCGTATCTTCGCGGTTCTTTCTCACCTCATCCAGGTCAATAGTAGCCAGTCCGTAGCCCTCCACCTCCTCTTCCATCGCACTGTGCACCTCGCCGTGAGGCCCCACGATCAGACTGCTGCCGAAAAAGCTGTAGGTGTACTCCTCGCCAACACGGTTTGCAGCCACCACGAATACCGAGTTTTCTAACGCCCGTGTGAACACATAGTTGCGCCAAGCACTCGTGTGTGGACGCTCCCAGTTAGCACAGACACACAGCAACTCGGCCCCCTGCAGGGTCAGGCAGCGCGCGGCCTCTGGGAAGGCCAGGTCCCAGCCAATCAGAAGGCCCACCGGTCCAAACGACGCTTCCCCAAGCACAAAACGATAGCCCGGCCGGAAAGCCAACCGCTCTTCGCCCCGCAGGTGAACTTTGTGATAGGCGCTAATGACCTCTCCCTGAGAGTCAATCAAGATGGCAGAGTCATAGATGATGCTCTCTACTCTTTGCTTCTCTACCAAACCGAAGGCCAGGTGCACCTCAAAGTCAGCAGCACGCTCGGCCATGTAATCCACTGTGCGGCCGGGCACGTGCTCAGCCAACTCAGCGAAGCGCAGCCCACACTCATAGCCAGTCGTGACCAGCTCTGGGAATACAATCAGATCCACCTTTTGATCGCGGCAGATGTCTTCCACCCATTTGCCCATGCGCTCGAGATTGGCCTCAGTCTCAGTCAACTTGGGGGCCATCTGTACAGTAGCGACGGTGATTTGTTTCATCATGCCTCCTCTGCCTCAGTATAGCTGTTGATAGAACACGTGTGCTACTAGACAGGATTGTATCCCATCTTGACGTTTTCGTCAAGCGGCAGAACCCTCCTGTAGGTCGTTTTCACCACGCCCAATCGCGGGACGCGACAGCCTTGGGGAGCGTAGCGCGGGAGGCGGACTACGCCCTTTCAGTTCTCTCTCACGCTGCTGTTGACCAGGGCCAGCCTCAATGCTATAATATGGGCCGTTCCAAGTCCGGGAGAGTCTGCAATTGGTCCGTATCGCAGAGTACTGCGTCAATCGTTCGTGCTCTGCATGCCCTTGCTTTGCATGCCCTGCGGGCGACGGGCGACGGGCGACCGCCTTGACGGGATCGCTAAACTTGAGCACCTGTTCTCATATCGTTCATCCCGCTCGACGGGACAGCAACTCGACCAAAGAGGTTCAGCCACTGAGGCACAAAGCAGTAGGCCAACGAGGGAATCATAGCCGTGACACTACGCCTGTACTACGAAGACGCTTATCGGACTGAATTCGACGCCAAGGTACTGCGCTCAATCGAGGGCGACAAGGGCACCACCGGCGTCATCCTGGACCGCACTTGCTTCTACCCTACCTCGGGTGGGCAACCGTGTGATCGAGGTACTCTGGATACTTATCCTGTCTTCGAGGTATTGGAAGAGGACGAGGAAATCGTCCATTGGATCGCCGGAAAACTCCGGGGGGCATCCGTCCACGGGCGCATTACCTGGCCGCGCCGCTTCGATCACATGCAGCAACACACCGGTCAGCACATACTCTCGCAAGCCTTCTTGAAAGTATCAAGCGCACAGACGGTTTCCTTCCACCTTGGAGAGGAATCGTCAACTATTGACCTCGACCGTGCAGTCCTGGAGATCACAGAAGCCGAGGCCGTTGAAGACCTGGCCAGTCAAATTGTGTTTGCGAATCGCCCTGTGACAGCCAGATTCGTGGGGCCAGACGAACTCGTTATGCTCGAGTTACGTAAAGCACCGGCCGTGAAGCGAGACATTCGCATTGTAGAGATAGAGGAATTCGACCTCTCACCTTGCGGTGGCACGCACTGCTCCAGGACGGGCGAAGTAGGGCCTATCGCCGTACGCAAGTGGGAGCGACGAGGACAGCAAACCCGCGTAGACTTCCTATGCGGCTGGCGCGCCCTGCGCGACTACCGCCGTAAGACCGCCACTATCAACGAATTGGCGCTGGCCTTCAGCGTCAAGGACAGGGAGCTTTCGGCTGCCGTCCTTCGCTTGATGCAGGAGGCGGCTGACAACCGGCGAAAGTTGCACCACTTGCAGGATCAATCGCTCGCCGCAGAAGCAGCGAGACTGCTCACAGACGCGACTCTGTGGGACGACGTCAGGATTGTGATGCATACTTTCGACAAACGGCAGCCTCAGGAGGTGCGCAAGCTGGCTCTCCTTCTGGCCGAGGGCCAAAGGACGATAGCGCTATTGGGCATATCTGCCAAACAGGCGCGCCTCTTCTTTGCTCGCACAGACGACTTGGCCGCCGACATGGCAGCTCTGCTCAAGAAAACATGCCTCGCCTTCGGCGGAAGGGGAGGCGGACAGCCACATCTTGCTCAGGGCGGGGGTCTCCAAGGAGATAGATTGGAAGAAGCTTTGGACTTTGCTTATCACACTCTGATTGCAGCATGAAGGGCAAGACAATGCACGAGATAGCTGAGGGAGTGTACTTCGAGAACGCTTACCGTTCGGGCAACGTGGGCTGCGCGATCACCGCTGAGGGGGCAATGCTGATTGACTCCCCGATGCTACCCAGGGACGCCTGGGACTGGCTCAAAAAGATTGCCTCCGTAACCAAGCAAGGCATCGCCTTCCTGATCAACACAGACTATCGCATAGAGCGTGTCCTGGGCAACTGCTTTTTCCCAACACCAACTATCGCCCATCAGCTCGCATGGATAGAAATGCAGCGCTATGACGAGGGATTCCTGCAACGTCATTTCGCTCGCCATAAGGAGCGCTATCCCAGCATCGCGGCCCACTTGAGTAAGGCACGCGTCGTGCTGCCTGAACTCGCACTGACAGAGGACATGACACTGTACAAGGGTGAACGGACCTTTCGCCTGATTCACGTTGGAGGGCATACAGCCGCAAGTATCATAGTCCACCTGCCAAAAGAACGCATCCTCTTCACCGGCAACGTGGTCATCACCGGAGAACACCCCTCTCTGGGTGAAGCGAACAGCATGCAGTGGCTGCATGCCCTGGAATTGATCCGCCAAATGGATGACGTAGACATCATTGTCCCTGGCTACGGCGACCTCTGTGATCCTCCAGCTACGGAGATACTCACGGATTACATCACCAAGATGCGCGAACGTGTGCACGAGTATTACACTAATAACTATACGCGTCGCGAGGCGGTGGACAAGGTCAAGATGCGGGACTTTTTCAGCGTGCCCTCACAACAGCGCGAGGAAATCGAACGACGCATCAGAAGCAGCGTGGAACGTGTGTATGATGAGTTCAAGAAAGGGACGGAAAAGAAGCGGCACTAAGGCCACGAAAGGTGGAACTGGGTGCCCGTAACCGACGTCCCTTGTTCAGAAGTTATCACTTGCGACAAAGGAGTCCTCATATGCGTAAAGCTTTGATGCTACTGCTGCTATTCGCTGTTGGCGTGTCCATGATCGTAAGTGGCTGCGGGACACTGCTGCAAGTATTACGCTAGCAGCGTGTCTCGCCACATGCTCTCTCCAAATCGGTCCCCAGGTGATGGTTGTCGTCTGGGAACCTCCTCTTTACCAGGCACTACCCATTATCAACTACAGTGCCAAGCTCGCGAGCATGAGAAAGGATGAACACAATGCCTCTTCCAGAGACTACGCCTCTTTCAGAGACTGCGCCTCCTCCAGCCAAGGGCATCGCCCGTGTACTTTTGGGCGTACGCGCGCTGGGCCTTGGGCTAGCCATACGGGGAGCACTGTACCCGTTTCGCCGCGCGTATTATGAGGCCAAGTTCGGCGCAGGAGATAACGGTGGTTCAGTACTTCGCGGACTCGCTGGACTCTTCGCTGCACGCCAAGCGCCGGAGGAAGACAGGCTCTCCCCCCACGATTTCGTGCTGCTTGGGGACGTCCTCTCTCTCAGCCATGAAGGGCAGACCGTCACCATCTGCTGCCAGAATGCGTCGCTTCAGGTGACGATCCTGGCAGCAGACCTGCTGCGTGTGCGGCTCAGCCCCGTCAAAGCGGGACGGTACGGCCCCTCCGGCATCTTTCCCCCACTGCAGTCTTATGCCGTAGCAAAAGCGGATGACGAGTGGACGCAAACACCCTACACGCTCAAAGAGACGGCGGGGGCCATCGAGATACGCACAGCGCGCGTGACGTGCCACATCGCCAAACGGCCCTGTCGCCTGGCCTTTCTGGACGGAAACGGCCGCCGCATCCACGCCGATACCTCAGGACTCGGCTGGCGATGCCCTGAGCCTGCCAAAGGGCGGGGAAGAAGGGTCGTCCGCTTCTCTACACTCGAACCTCATGAACACGTTTATGGCCTCGGGGAAAAGGCTTTCCCCCTTGATCGGCGCGGACGTAGTTATGTCATGTGGAACAACGACCCGCAGAACTATGCGCCAGGCGATGACCCCATATACCTCAATATCCCGTTCTACATCGGGCTGCACGAGGACCAGAGCTCCGCTAGCGTCCCGCCATCCCCTGCGCGGGGCTATGGCCTCTTTTACGACAACAGCTATCGCTCACGTTTTGATATAGGCGAAACCACTGCGGAAGAGGCCATCTACCTCGCCGATGATGGGGAGTTGCGCTACTACTTCTTCTACGGCCCTGCGTTAACCACCATACTGGAACGGTATACGGAACTGACAGGCCATATGAGCCTCCCGCCTCTCTGGGCACTCGGCTATCAGCAGAGCCGCTGGAGCTACTACCCGGAATCGCGCGTGCGTGAAATAGCGCGCCTCTTCCGTGAGCATCGCATCCCGTGCGACGTGCTCCATCTGGATATAGATTACATGGACGGTTATCGCTGCTTCACCTGGGACAAGAAACGCTTCCCAAATCCTTCGGCACTGCTTACGGACCTGCACAACCAGGGGTTCAAGGTGGTGGTGATAATAGATTGCGGCATCAAAACCGGCCGACACTATCACGTATTTGCCGAGGGTCTGGAGAAAGGGATGTTCTGCACGTATCCGGACGGGACAATTGCCGTTGGGCCAGTCTGGCCAGGAGACTGCTGCTTCCCTGATTTCACCAACCCCCGTGTGCGCCAGTGGTGGGGGCAACTCTACGCTCCACTGACCGGGATTGGCGTGGATGGCATCTGGAATGACATGAACGAGCCCACGGTGATAAGCACAAGAGGTGATACTTTGGCGAGATGCGTGCGCCACAATTGGGAGGGGACGGGCACTGATCATCGCCAGGCGCACAACGTCTACGGCATGCAAATGGCGCGTGCCACTACTCAAGGCTTGCAGCACCTGCGCCCCAACAGGCGCGCATTTGTGATCACCCGTGCGGGCTGGGCAGGAGTGCAGCGCTACGCCGTCTCCTGGACAGGAGACAATCAGAGCACCTGGGAGCATCTGCGACTGACAATGCCCATGCTGATGGGATTGGGACTCTCAGGGCTCGCCTTCAGCGGCCCCGATATCGGTGGGTTCGATGGTGGAGCAGAAGCCGAATTGCTCGTTCGCTGGACGCAGTTGGGCGTTTTCCTGCCATTCTTCCGCAACCACGCTTCTCGTTGGAGCCGTGAACAGGAGCCTTGGGTACACGGTGAGCCATATCTGACCATGAACCGTAATGCAATCGAGTTACGCTACCGCTTGCTGCCCTACCTGTACACTGCTACCTGGCAGTGCACACAGAGCGGGCAACCTATCGTGCGCCCACTGTTGCTCGCCTATCAGGACGACGTGCTGACGTACTCCCTCGACGATGAATTCCTCTGCGGTGATGCACTCCTCGTGGCTCCAGTCTGCGAAGCCGGGGTAACAATACGAGAGGTCTACCTGCCAGCAGGCCAATGGTTTGACTTCTGGACCGAGGAGTTACACACAGGGCCAACGAGCCTGAAGGTTGCTGCTCCGCTGGAACGCACACCTCTATTCGTGCGTGCAGGCACAGTATTGCCAACGTGGCCAGTCCTGCAGCACACCGGCGCACAAGCGGTGGAAACGCTAATCTTGCACGTCTATGCAGGCGACGGGGACAGTTGGCTTTACGAAGACGATGGGCACAGCCTGGCATACCAGCGAGGAGAGCACCGAGTCACGAGTTTCGAGTGCCGCACGACAGGCGAGAACAGCCTCACTATCGCCTGTCAGGTACAGGGAGCGTACCGTCCTACGTACGCTGACTGGGAATGGAACGTACACGGGCAGACCCACGTGCCAGAGCGTGTATTGGCGGATGGGCAGCCCGTGCAGGACGTGTCATTCGACGAGGCCAGGCGCATCCTGCGCTTCACAGGCCACGAGGTGCAGCGCATAGACTTGTCATAGACCAAACACAGCGTGTGAGCAGGGCCCGCTGTTGCTGGGATGGGCTCCCGCGGGGCTCTTCTGTCAACTACAGCACACTGGATAGAGAGCCAAGTTGCACGGGCTGCAGTACCCAGCAAGGCGCAGCGCGTTTGTCCAAACACCTGATGAGTAGTAGAATGTCCGTATGAGCCGGCAACCATCTGTGACCTTGCAAACCGTTCGCGCTGCGCTGCAAGTTCCGCTTCCCGGGCGCGCCGCACAGCTAACCATGGCTCCCCGACCTCGGCCGGGCGACCGCCCTGATCTCCCGCACCCCTGTCCCAACGAAGGCAGCGTTCTTGTGCTGCTCTATGAGCGAGAAAGCGGCCTGGTAATGCCCCTCACGCGTCGCACGCAGACGGTGGAGATGCACAAAGGACAGATATCCCTACCCGGCGGTGCCAGAGAGCCGCAGGATGCCAGCTTCGCGCAGACTGCTCTGCGTGAAACCTGCGAAGAATTGGGCATACCAGAGGAAGCAATTGAACTACTAGGTTCACTCACGCCACTCTACATTCCACCCAGTCGCTTCTGTGTGTACCCCTACGTCGGCTATGCCAGGCACACCTTTCCTCTGCATCCAGATCCAAACGAGGTAGCGGAAGTAATCGAGGTGCCCTTGGAACATCTGCTAGACCCGGCAACACGACAGGTTGAGATACACTTCCGGGATAAGCAGAGGTTCCAAGTCCCCATCTATGAAGTAGCACATCACAAGGTCTGGGGTGCTACCGCCATGATACTAGCCGAGTTTCTGGCCATGCTGCGTGCTGCACAAACATCAACTGCAATCTCGACACCGCAGCCTGGGCCATGCCGAGATTGAGTGCACTTATCCTCTGAACTGTAACTAGAAGTCTGGCCCCCTCCTATAATGTTGTCAGATAGCGATCCAGTTCCCACGGCGTAACCTGGATGCGATATTCGTCCCATTCGAGACGCTTCGCCTCCAGGTAGCGGCGAAATGTGTGTTCACCTAATGCCTCAGCAATGACCTCATCCTGCTCCAGCTCCTTCAACGCTTCTTCCAGTGTGCCTGGCAGTGAAGCAATCTTGTGCGAGCGCAATTCCAGCGAATCGAACTCGTAGACGTTCTCCTCCACTGGCGGCGGCGGCATGAGATCGCGACGGATACCATCCAGGCCTGTCGCCAGCATCGCTGCAAATGCCAGATAAGGATTGGCACTTGGGTCCGGGCAGCGCAACTCGCAGCGCGCCGAACTCTCACCAAGGCCAGGCAGATAGCCCGGGATGCGGATCAGTGCCGAGCGATTGATCTGTCCCCAGCAAATGTACACAGGGGCTTCATAGCCCGGAACAAGCCGCTTATAGGAGTTGACAGTAGGCGCCACTACTGCTGCCAGGGCACGTGCGTGCGCCATTTGTCCGGCAATGAAGCTGTAGGCAATATGCGATAAGCGGTAGCGATCGTCAGGATCATAGAAGGTATTGCACCCGTCCGGAGTGTACAGACTCTGATGGATATGCATACCCGAACCGAAGACACCGTGCAAAGGCTTGGGCATAAAAGTGGCATATAACCCTTCGCTCTGAGCTATGGCTCTGATAACGTAACGCAGTGTCACAACGGCATCAGCGCTCACCAGCCCATCAGCATAGTGGAAATCGATTTCGTGCTGCCCTGGTGCAACCTCGTGGTGCGTGGCCTCTATTTCAATGCCCATGGCCTGCAAGGTAAGGGTGATGCTATTGCGCACTTGAGAGGCCAGATCACGCGGCGAGAAGTCAAAGTAGCTTCCTATGTCCTGCGGCACCGGGCGTACGCGCGGCTCTCCATCCATCTTGAACAAGAAAAACTCTACTTCGGGCCCCGTATTGTACTGGAAACCCATCTCACGCGCCTCAGCCAGAACACGCTTGAGTATATGGCGAGGATCGCCCACGAATGGCTTCCCTTCTGTGTCGAACACGTCGCAGATGAGCCGCGCCGTTCGCTCACGCGTGGCCGTCCAGGGCAGCACACTGTACGTGCTGACGTCGGGACGCAAGACCATGTCACTTTCAGCGATTCGAGCAAAGCCCTCGATAGAGGAACCGTCAAAGTTCACCCCGTGCTCCAGTGCAGAGGCCAGCATCCCCACCGGAATGGTCACGTTCTTGACCGTGCCGAAGATGTCAGTGAATTGCAGACTAATGAAGTACACCTGGTCAGCTTGAGCTCTCGCTATGATTACCTCTCCCTGCTCATCCATTCCTCTCCTCCATTCATCCGAAAAGTGAAAGCGACGACCCCCAACCGGAGATCGTCGCTGTTCTCCGCATGTTATGCCAGCGACAGCCCCTATTTATCTGGCTGCCAGCGGGCGTCGAAATCCACTTGCTGTGCCATGTAACTCGCGGTGCTCAGTCTATGTAGATTGGGCGCCGCCTAGCGCATTCGTCAGAATCAGGCCTGGCCCGCACGCTTCTTCAGCAGGTACGAGCCCGCAACGCATATCAGTCCCAATATGGCCATTACGTTGCGCGCCGCCTCCAGCTGTGTCCAGGTAGCAAAGGCCTTCTCAACCTTGACCGTCTTTGTCCAATACCAAACGCCGGGTTCCACTGCAGTCACAGCGCCCGCACCCAAAGCTGGCTTCCACGCGAACAGCAGATCAAGGGATATCACTTGTGAACCGACGATACGCGGCGTGACCGTCCATGACCAGGAGAGAGGATCTATCAAATCCTCCAACGTTTGCTCCGCCCGGGAATCGCTTGCAACGTCAAAGCCGGGCGCCGTCAAGTGCGCCGCGACGCTCAGATTGTACAACTGTGAAGTGCCCGCTAGCGCTGCCTCCGCTGTAGCAAGCCGAAATCCCATCGTGATCAGGTACGGATTGCCAACGTTCATTGCGTCCCGCCAGTGTACCTCAACCACACGCCGGGCAAGCGGCTGGCCTAGCGTAGCTGTGGGTTCAGCCGTTGGCGTGGCCGTCTGGGGCACAGGAGTGCGCGTGGGGGCGACAGGCTCGTACTTGATGGTCAGCTTGGGCCGCGAACTGACAGCAGGATGATCACTGGCAAAGAGAATGTGATGTGAGGGCAAAGCGGCCTCAAAGCTCTTGATAATCAAACCGTAGTTGTTGCCAGGATCACACAGCCAGTCTTGTACCAACCCTGTGACGTCAAACTCCAACCACGACGGTGCTCTCTCCGCTGCCGCTTCGCTCCACGGCTCCGCATCGCGGTCCTGCGCCCCGTCGGCGCCTGGCTCCTGCCAGGGCTGATTCCAGGTCACGGCACAAGCCTCCCATTCGCGGCGGAGCAGGTAAGCGCCGATCACGGTTTCAGCACGTCCCTGCACCGCGTAGAGAGCCAATCTCGCTTCCTGGATGACAGATGCGCTGTTGAGCCCGATGACCGAGTCAGGTAGTCCCGTGAGATCAAACCGCAACAGAAGGGCAGCTTTGTTGCTGGTGCCCACCGATAATTCGGGACTCTGGCAGAAGTTGTCGTCTGGCAGATATATCAGTATGTAGGTATCAGCGCACCCGTTGTAGCCCGCAAGACCCTGCTGCAAGACCGCGACAGAAGGTATTCGGGTGGCGGCTTGCGCAGGCAACGGTGTCGCAGTTGGAGATGACATGACGGCAGGAGCGGCAGAGAGCATCGCTGTGGGCACCGGCAAGTCCAGAACTCCTGGCTCCAGGGGGAAGATGTCCACCACAGGAGCAGCACGCAAGAGGAGAGGTAGAAGCGTCAGCAAAAGGGCCACGGCCAAGGCGACAATGCCCACAAGCAATAGCAAACGTCGTATGGTAGCTGGTTGCATAAGAGCTGGTCTCCTGACAAGGAATTGGATGAACATCATGATTATAGCACAGAATAACGGCTTTTCCAATACTTGCCATCCCTCATCCTGCAACCGTTTTGACACCCCATTCCTTCTGTGCGATAATATGCACTGAACGCGCAGACTTCCGAGGTTTTAGAAACTTCGGAAGTCTAAGGTCAACACCGCCTACCTCGTCAAGCCAGGTGAACAACGGCGAGGCGGCGCAAAGAGGACGTATCCAATGTACAAGCGGGCAGAGCGGCCACGCCAGCCGCCATCTTGCCACGCAAGATCAATCCTGGGAAGCGCCTTGCTCGGCATAGCCCTCATCTTGCTATCCGTGGCATGCGCGGGCCAGTATACAACAGAGCATCTGTACGCCATCGGCCAGACAGCCGAGATAGATGGATGGCGGGTCACGGTGCACAGCTTCTCCGTACTGCCCGCAGACCGATGGCATCAGCCCACAGAAGGCCACGTTCTCTGCGCAGTGGAGTTGACGCTGGAGAATCAGAGCGAACGAATCCGCTTCGTCATGCACGAAAAGCAAATGACACTGCTCGACGGCGATGGCCGGGCTTATGCGCCAGACCGCACTGCGGCCCTGGTGGCAGCACGTCTGCAGCAGTGGCTCGTCCCAGACGGTGAACTGAGTATCGGGGAGAGGGCACGTGGGGCAGCGGCCTACCAGATTCCGAGCGAGGCTCAAGGGGTGCGTTGGGTTTTCCGAAGCAGCCTCTTCCCGTGGGCCCGAAGCGTCACCTTCGTATTGGGGAAGGTGGCCCAGCAATGACGGCTAAAGGTTCCGGCAGCAACGCGGACATACCCCATCGCACGCGCGCGACCACGCATCGCCTTGGCGAAAGGTTATGGAACCTGCTCTTTCCTCCTCAGTGTGTGGCCTGCGGCACACGCGGAAGCTGGCTGTGCGCTTCTTGCACAACACAGATAGAGTTTTTCAAATCGCCGTCGGAGCAGAGTTTACGTATTGATGAAATCCCGCCGTTGCGGGGCGTCCGTTCGGCTGCTCGCTTGAGCGGCCCACTGCGGGAAGCCGTTCACAGCTTCAAATACAAAGGCCTGCGCGCACTGGCACGCACACTGGGCGAGATGCTGTATGAATGCTGGAATGCCGAGCCCTGGCCGGTGGACGTCATTGTGCCAGTGCCACTACACCCCAGCCGGCTGCGCGAGCGCGGCTACAACCAATCAGGGCTGCTGGCCCACGAGCTTGCCCGCCGCTCCGGCTTGCGCGTCGCAGAGCGGGTACTGCTGCGCATCACACCCACCCGTCCCCAGGTCGGCTTGAACGCCGAGGAGCGGGCTGAGAACGTGCGCGACGCTTTCCGCTGCTGCGACGAAAGTCTGCGCGGCCTGCAAGTATTGCTGGTGGACGACGTGCTGACCACAGGCGCGACGCTGCGCGCCTGCGCC
The DNA here is from genome assembly GCA_964478075.1 of uncultured Anaerolineales bacterium. Classification (GTDB taxonomy): domain Bacteria; phylum Chloroflexota; class Anaerolineae; order UBA2200; family UBA2200; genus DAOUEX01. The sequence goes on from CAYZGO010000036.1 coordinate 12,070, forward strand.
CACGCCCTGTTACAGGGCGATGCCCGTGCAGTCTGGGGGCTGACTCTGGCCCATGAGTAGTACCGCAGCCTATGCCACAGCCTGCGCGAGCGGCAGGCCCCGCCTACGCCATTCAGCAACAAAGGCCGCACCATCCACGGCCACCTCCAGCGGCACTGCCCCACGCGGCGTCCGTCCCGCAGCCATCAGGTGAGCAACGATGGCCGCCGGGAAGCCAGTCGTGCGCTCCATGGCCCGAAAGCCCGTGACTTTGTCATAGAAGTCTATCACTTCCAGCTTTGCTTCTGCTCTGCGCCCATCTGCTGTCTGCCCACTGCACAGGACGCGTAAGACGACAATGTCCTCGTCTTCAGGGAAGGCGATCTTGGGCTCCAGCAGCGCGTGAAAGACCTCTCGCGGCACAATGGACACGTCCCCCACCTGCATAGGCTTTTCCCCCAGCAGGCCGAGGTCGGCGAAGGCTTTGAAAGCAGCGTAATGGCCAGGATAGCGCACGGTCTTTTCTTCGTAGGTCTGCAGCTTGCCTTTAAACGTCCAGGGGCAGGTGGACGTCCCCCCTGCGGTGACGAAAGCCTCACAGCGCCCGACAGGCATGGGAAAGTCAATGGGCTCCAACTCGGAGAAGACCGGCACCTCGACAATCTCGCTGTCGCGTAGATAGGTCGCCGTGCCAGCGTACTCGTTGCTGAGGCCAGCGATGTTGAAGGTCAGCAGGTAGTCAAACGGAGGACGTGGATGGAGGGGCAATCCCCCGACAAAGATGCGCACGTGCTGCGGCTTGGCCATGAGGCTCATGGCATAAACGGCCAGGGTATTGCCCATGCCAGGCATCAGGCCACAGTCCGGTATGATGGACACGCCAGCGGCCTTGGCTTCATTGTCTAAGGCCAGCTCCTGCCACACCACTTCGGTGTTGCCGCCCAGATCGCACATGCTGGCTCCAGCCTCGATAGCCGCTCTGGCCACATCCAGGTTGAAGCGATAGGGCACGGCGCTCACCAGCGCATCCACGCCGCGCAGCAGGCGCAGCAGAGCCGCGTGGTCGCGTACGTCCACGGCCTCAGCTTGCACCAGGTCACGCTGCAGCAAAGCGTTCACCCTGGCTGCCGCCTCTTGCGCCAGGCTCGCATCCCGATCCGCGATCACCAGGCTCTGTGCTTCTCCATACCGTGCCAGGTCGTAGGCTGCGCCTGTCCCCTGCCGTCCAGCGCCCAACACTGCGTAGTTGTAGCCCATTTGAATGCCTCCTGTGAATCCGTTGCCATCCGATGTTGTGGACTACATTGCCCCCAAAGCTTCCAGTTGCTCCTCCGCCTGCTGCCGCCAGTAGGGATCGCTGCTCAGCTCCAGAAGCTTCTCAATCGGCAACGGCCTTTCCGCTACAGAACCGAACCACCTGTGGTTGTTGTCAGCCATCTGCGACACCTGCTGGCGTAGGATGCAGGCAGCAAATGCTTCAGCCGCCCGCTGAAGCCAAAAGCCACCGCTAATTCATTTTACGATAAGCGACCAAATTGTGCAAAGAGAACTCGGCCCTCTGCAAATAGGAGAAGGGGCGTGAACACATGCGTTCACGCCCCTTGGATCAACGCCGCCCCCATTGGTTACGAAAAGCTACTCACCCACCATGACGATGACGCTGGTCTCGCCGTCTTCCGTCTCGATCATGACCTGGGCTGTGCGCTCGGCCTTGGTGAAAGACATCATGCCCGGAATGACGCTCTCGCCCTTGGTCCAACCTTCGGCTGGCATCTGCGCCTCGTAGAAGGCCGTGACCTCCTCTACGCTCCTGGTGGTCTTGTAGGTAACAATGCCAGAGATAGCAGTCAACTCGGTCGCACCGTCGATAATGGGGATGTCCTCCGGCATGGCTGGCCCCACGCCCTCGGGTGCTTGGATAGTGATGGGCTTGTTGATATCCGTGAGGTCAAAGGCCAGGTCGAGCTTTCCCTCCTCGCCGCCGCCAATTGTCAGATTCTTGCCCTCGTAGTGCACCCCGTACTTGACCACGACGTTGAACTCTGGAGAAACCCACACATCGCCCTTGGCCTTGGCGATAACACCCAGGCCAAGATCCGCTCCGAGGCTGCTCTCGTCAAAAGTATAGTGGTTAGTCGACACGCCATTGACCATCACGTTCTTTTGCACCAGCGTCCCCCGGTTCCCTGAGACCAGATGCAGGGGGTTGCTAAGGAACAGGTTACCTCCGAAGATGTCCTCCTCACTGGTGGTCATGGCGATCCACCCTGAACCAGTGTTCATGTAAGTATCTTTGCCGATCTGAATGAACTCCAGACCGCCCTCTTCTGTTTTCAATTCTCCAGCGCCGGTGCCGGTCCACACGAGGCGATGCGCTGGCGGCTGCCTGACAAAGTCCTCCAGCACTTCCCAGGAGCCAGTCTCCTTCTGCCCAGCCTTGATGCTTTCCCATTGGAAAGTAGAGTGCGCACGGTAGCTGTTCAGACCAGAGAGGTCAGATGCCTGGCCCAAATTGTACTCCCCGGCCTCTGCCGTAGCCGGAACAGGGGGCTGCGTGTTTGTCGGTCGGGGCGCAGCCGGGGTACTGGTCGCTCTTGGGGGTGGCGCGGAGTCGGGTTTCTGCGAACCGCCGCTCCCGCAGGCTACAAGTAACAGAGACACAACCAGTGTTAGCGTGCCAAGAACTTTCACTTTCATCTTCATGGTACCCTCCTTGTAGAGTATGCTTCTCGGGGTCAGATCAGGTTAGTCACCTTGACGCCAGCGCTTCCAATAGGGAAGCTTAGGGATCAAACCAGGCCGCTCATTCTTGGTGTCGGTCTCTGATACCCTTCCAATGCAGAATGATATGTTACTGGCATCCCTTTACAAGACCCGCAATATGGATGAGCCCATTATACGAGAAAAGGACAGATTGTTCAAGTTACGCTTACGGCCTGACTTTGGCAAACTGGCTCTCTCAAGTTATAATCTCTCGACTATCTTGACGAGCCTGCCTTGCCATCCGGCTCTGAACAGGAGCATACGTGATACCAACACTACCCATCCAGATAACCTGTCCGAGTTGCGGCGGGAAATACGTCGCTCAGGTGCAGAGCATCGTTGACGTGGGCAAGGAGCCCCAGCTAAAGTCTTTTCTGCTGCGCGGAGGGCTGAATACGGTCACCTGCCCGTCATGCGGAGCGCTTGGGCGTGTGAGCGCCCCCTTGCTCTACCACGATCCACAAAAGGAGCTGCTTCTGGTGTTCATCCCACCGGAGCTCAACCTGCCCATGGCCGACCGCGAACGGCTGACGGGCAGCCTGGTCAATGCCTTGATGAGTACCCTACCCACCGAGGAGCGCAAGGGCTACTTCTTAAACCCTCGCACCGTGCTCACCATGCAAAGTCTGACAGACGAGATCCTCAGAGCCGATGGCATCACGAAAGACATGCTGGACAAGCAGCGGGCTCGGAGCCGGCTGCTGCAAAGCCTGTTTATGGCCTTGGACGATGAAGACCAACTGAAATCATTGATCGAGCAGAATAAGCAGGACATTGATTATCCATTCTTCCTGACATTGGCTGCGGCTGGCGAGGGCAGCGCTGCAGCCGGTCAGAAACAAGTGGCCGAAAAGCTGCTGAAACTGCGCGATGTCCTGCTGGCCCACGTGTCCATAGCCCTTCCGGAACCGTTGCCCCCAGACACGCCGCCAGCCAAGATTGTTGAGAGGCTGCTGGCAGCCGAAGACGAGGAAAGCCGTTGGGCGCTCGTGATGTACAACCGCCACTTGTTGGACTATGCCTTCTTCCAAGAACTGACTAACCACATTGAAAAGGCCCCGCCCGAAGAAGCAGAATCCCTGCGTAGCCTGCGCGCCGAGTTGCTCGAAATCACTGAACAACTGGATAAGGAAGCTCAGGCCGCACAAGAGGCAAAGGTACGCCTGCTGCAGGATGCGCTGTCAAGTTCAGAGCCGGTCCAGGCCTTGCGCCAGAGGAAAGAAGAGCTTGACGTGCTCTTTATGGCCATACTTGGCGCGGCCCTGCACAACGCCCAAGAGAGAGGGGAATCGGAGCAGGTGCAGCGGCTGCAGGCAATAAGCGAGGCCGCGCTCGAGATCCTCCGAGAGGATCTCCCGCCGGCACTCCGTTTCGTGAACGAGTTGCTCGCTGCACAAGACCCACAGGAAACGCAGCAACTCTTGCAAGAGCGTCGAGCCGAATTAGATGCCGAGCTTCTGGAGCTCCTGGGCACGCTGGCGGCGGATCTCGAGAAGCAACAGAGACCACAAACCGCCCAGCGCCTAAGGGAGATACGGACGCAGGCGGAAGCTGTTCTACAGCAATCGAACGGCCCACTCAATAAGCCGTAGGTATTGGCTGGTTCAAAAACACTAGAAACCCAGGTTCTGACAAGAACCGGGTTTCTCTATTGCTCTGCGATCTCCGCGATCTCTGCGGTGAACCTAGCTGCCCCACACGATAAGCCGCGGCTCAAAGGGATGAGGCAGGTCCTCATGGCGGGGCAGGATGCGCAACGTGTATCCGCGCAGCCCACTGTTTTGGCAGCGTATCTTGGCCACGAAGAGAGAAATCCCCTTCTGAACACTCACGTACGACATCGGCGCGGCCTCGCCCTGCACGATTTCCTGGTTCGTGTTCAGGGCTCCCTCGTACACCTCTACTGAGACGTCATCCGGGCCCAGTTGACCCAGCTTCACGCTCGCACGCACCTCCAACTCGGACCCTGCTACAAGCTTGCCGTTGACGTCCGTCTCCACCCCTACGACCTGAACCTCTGGCCAGTGCTCACGCGCTGTTGCCTTCCACTCCGCCAGCCTCCTGGCACGCTCAAACTCGTTTGCAGACAGGCGTTGATGGCGCTGGGACGCAGGCTCGTAAAGGCGCTCCATGTACTCCAGCACCATGCGGTTCGTATTGTATATGGGGCAAACGATGTGCATAGCCTTTTTCATGCGGGCGAGCCAGCCACGGGGCAAGCCGTCAGGCCCACGGTCGTAGAACAGTGGCACAATCTCCTTTTCCAGCAGATTGTAGATGGCATTCGACTCCACCTCATCCTGATAGTCCAGGTCCTCGTACACTTCACCACGCCCCATAGCCCAGCCAATGTCCGGGTGATAAGCCTCGGCCCACCAGCCGTCCGGCACACTGAGGTTCAGAGCACCGTTGGCTGCTGCTTTCATGCCGCTGGTGCCGCTTCCCTCCTGACCCATACGAGGAGTATTGAGCCATAGATCCACGCCCTGCAGCAAGTAGCGAGCCACGTTCATGTCATAGTCCTCGATGAAGACCACATTCTGTAGACCGTTTTGCCACGTCAGGTGAATGATCTGGCGAATCAGTTCCTTTGCCGGATTGTCCCGTGGATGGGCTTTGCCGGCAAAGATGACTTGCACCGGCCGCTCTTTGTCCTCCAAAATCTGTGCCAAGCGCTCGGGGTGACGCAGCAGCAGCGTGGCACGCTTGTAGGTGGCAAAGCGACGTGCAAAGCCAATGGTCAGCGCCTCCGGGTCCAATGTCTCTGTAGCGCGTGCAATCTCCGTAGGCAGAGCGCCGCGCTGTTCCAGTTGAGCGCGCTGTCGCTGGCGGGTAAAGGCAACCAGGCGCGCCCGTCGCCTCTCGTGCACACGCCACAACTCCTCATCTGGAATCTCATCCACCGACTCCCAGACAGTTTGGTCTCCAGGGCGCTCCGTCCAGCGTGGACCCAGATAGCGATCAAAAAGACTGGCCATGTCGTGCGAGATCCAGGAACGGGTGTGAACGCCGTTGTTGATGGAGATAATGGGCACTTCCCACTCGGGCACGCCTGGCCAGATGTTCTGCCAAAGCCTGCGGGAGACCTCCCCGTGTAGTTTGCTGACTGCATTGGCTCGTGCAGACAGATGCAAAGCCAGGACAGCCATACTACATGGCTCATCACTGTCGGCAGGATTCTGACGTCCCAGGGCCAGAAACTCGGAGCGGGAAATACCGAGTGCCTTGTAGTAATGTCCCAGGTACTTGTCAACCAGTTGTGGGGAGAAAAGGTCAATGCCCGCTGGAACAGAAGTGTGCGTAGTAAACACAGTGCCTGCGCAAACCACCTCCCGCGCTTCGGCAAAGGTCAAGCCGTGTTCATCAACTAACTCTCGTATGCGTTCGATAGCCAGAAAGGCAGAGTGCCCTTCATTCATGTGGCAGATGCGGGGCGTGACGCCTAACGCTCGCAGGGCTCTCAGACCGCCTATACCCAGCATAATCTCCTGGCCAATGCGCCACTCATTGTCACCACCATACAACTGATGAGTAATAGACCGGTCATCGGGCTGGTTCTGCGAGATGTTAGAATCTAGCAGGTAGAGGGGTACACGCCCCACTTGCACGCGCCAGATTTGTGCGGTCACGCGACGACCGGGATAGTCCACGTCAACCGTTATCGGCACGCCATCGCGTTCTTCGAGTTGCAGCGGCATCGTGTAAAAGTCATTCTCGGGGTAGAGCTCCCCCTGCCAGCCATCAGCGTTGAGATACTGACGGAAATAGCCTTGCTGATACAGCAATCCTACTGCGACCAGCGGGATTCCCAGGTTACTCGCCGACTTGAGATGATCACCAGCCAGCACCCCCATACCGCCGGAGTAGATGGGTATGCATTCCGTGAGGCCAAATTCGAGGCAGAAATAGGCAATAAAGGGAGCCGGAGGCGGACCGTGGTTCTTGTGGTACCAGGTCGTAGGCGCAGTCATGTAGCGCTCAAAGTCAAGGTGAACGCGCTCCAGATGTACCAGGAAGCTATCGTCACGCGCCGCGCTTTCAAGCCGGGCCTGATCAACCATCTGCAGCATGCGCACTGGATTGTGGCCGGACTCCTCCCAGGCCTCATGATCCAGGCGACGAAACAACTCGATGGCCTGTGGATTCCATGCCCACCACAAGTTGTAGGCCAATTCCCTCAGCGCCCCAAGTTCGGGGGGCAGGGATGGGACAACATTGATAGAGAACATTGGTCGCATAAGGGGAATCACCTCTGATTTAGATATCTCTGCGCCATTGCTAAGACCAGTAGACCCTCGCCTCTTCCGGCACTCCATGTCGCCAAAGAGTGAAATCCCGCAGGCTTGAGCCGCCGACGAACTCGCGCAGAATAGAGTTGGTCGGAACGAGATCCACTGCGCAGGGCAGGAACCAGCGAACCAAGGTCAACAGACGCTTTGCCTCGACGTGCTCAGGCACGTTAGGGTCAATCTGGAGAAGCAGTGGCTCAGCCAGGGGCTTGAGCGCTGACAACTCGTAGACCAGCGCAGAATTGAACATCACATCGGCATGTTCCTGATAAGGAAAGATCCAGCGTTTCTCGCCTTTGCGCACGCTTTCCCAGCGCCGAATCGTATCGAGAGCACTGTATCCTCGCTCACGAGCGTCACGCACTATGCGGCGGATAAGGCGCGTATCCGTAGTGGGTACACGGTTGTATTGATCCAGGTTGAGCTGCGTCAGTGCGGAAGCGTAAATGCGATATATGCGCTCTCTGGGCACGGCGGACACCAGATCCGGGTTCAGGCCATGTATGCCCTCCAACAATATAACGTGGTCCTTGCTGAGCTTCAACAACTCCCCCTCTTCACGCTTGCCAAGCCGAAAGTTATAACGGGGCAGCCGTACCTCACGACCATCCATCAGTCTCAAAAGCTGGTCGTTGAGCAAGTCCAGGTCCACAGTCCGGAGGTGTTCAAAGTCATACTCGCCGTGCTCGTCAATCGGCGTCTTCTCGCGATCCACGAAATAGTTGTCTAGCCCCATCGCCACCGGGCGCAGACCATTGGCGAGCAACTGGATGGCGAGGCGCTTGGAGAAAGTCGTCTTTCCCGAAGCAGATGGGCCTGCTATCAAAACAAGGCGCAACTCCTTGCGTCGCTTGGCAATCTCCTCGGCAATCTGAGCGATGCGCTGCTCGTGCAGTGCTTCGGAGACCAGGGCTACCTCTCCGCCACGTCCCTCAGCCAGGGCATCGTTCAACCCGCCCGCGTGGTCTATGCCCAGCACGCGCAACCACTTCCCATATTCGCGGAAGACGGCCACGAGTTTGGGATACTCCACCACAGGCTGCAGCACCGTCGGCTGCTCAGGACGCGGGTAGCGCAAGATCAACCCCGGAGGATAATGCTGTAGGGCAAAATAGCGCAAACAGCCAGTGGAAGGCACCATGTAGCCATGGAAGTAATCGTCCACGTCACGCAGACGGTAGAGCGTAACATAGTCTTTCCGCCGGTATCTCAGCAGGCGCACCTTGGCCTCCTGGCCACGGGCCTGAAACAGGGCTATCGCCTCTTTCAGGGGCACACGCCTCTTGGTGATCGGAGCATCCTCAGCGACCATCTCTTGCATACGCTGCTCTAGGAGCACTGCCTCCTGCGGCGTCAGCGGATCACGTCCTCGCACCTCACAGAAGAAGCCACCGAAAGTCAGCGAGTGATCCACATATACCTGCGCGTCGGGAAACAGTTCGTGCATTCCGACCACGAGCAGAAACGTCAACGAACGCCGATAGATTCGAAAGCCATCGCTCTGACCAGTGGAGAGAGGGGTCACCTCTACGTCGTGCGTCACAGGGTACGTCAGTTCGTGCAGCTTGCAGTTTATCAAGCCGGCTACAATGGGAACGGGGCTATCATTGTACGCTGCCCGGATGAACGATTCCAGTGGCGTACCCACTGGCGCCTCGAAGATACGGCCATCATTGAAGCGCGCCAGCACTGTCTTACGAGGCTCAGACGGTTGGGGCATCGCGACTTGCCTGACTATTTGATTCTCTTGCATCTGAACTGACTTGTCTACCATAGTCTTAGCACCGCGCTAGTATAGCACAAACTCGGCTTAGCGCAAAGCGCCAGACTCAGGGCGCATTCGAGTTCCAAATGAGTATGGCGCAATTCCCGTCCATGTGGTGAGCACATACGGTCATGAACGCTCGGAATGACCGCGCCTCGACAAAGCTGCTTTTGACACTACCCAAGAAGCTGTGTTATATTAATAACAGGGCGTGCACAGTCAGGGCTTGGTCACCCCCGGTCCCGTCAAGCGGGATGAACGACGCGGAGAACGCTGAGCCCGCAGAGAAAATGGAGGAATTCTCGGCGTCCTCTGCGTGCTCTGCGGTAAAGTGTCAGCCAGCCGACAGGGTTACGTCAGGCAGGCTTCGCAGAGATGTGGTAATATACGTGCAAAGCACGACCGACCGTAAGAAGGAGGACAAGAGGAAATGGGCATCTTGGAACGCATCAGCACCATCGTGAAAGCCAACATTCACGACCTGTTGGACAGGGCCGAAGATCCTGAGATCATGCTGGATCAGTACATTCGAGACCTGGAAAGCGGCGTGCACGAGGGCCGCGAGGAATTGGTCAACGCTATGGCTGACGAGAAGCGCTTGGCGGCCAAACTTAAGGAGCGCAAGCGCCAGGTCAGGGACTGGGAGGACAGGGCCGAACAGGCAGTCCGCCTGAACAAGGATGAGGCAGCCCGCTCAGCACTGCGAGCAGCTCGTGCCTATCAGAAGGAAGTGGATACCACTGCTGCCGCCTGGAAAGCACAGAAGGAGAAGGTTGCCGAATTGCAGGAGCAGTTCGAGCAAATCGAGAAGAAGCTGGCCTCAGTCAAGAGTGAGCGCGACGCGCTTCTTGCCGAGCACAAGGCAACCCGGGCCAAGGAAACCCTGACTACAGCGAGAGTCAGCGGCAAGAAAGCCACGGCAGCTATCAAAGGCATTAAGCGCATGAAAGAGCGCGTGGAGCGCGAAGCCGCCAAGGCCGCTGCCCGCGAGGAAATCGCTGCAATGAGCGCTGAAGTAGCGGAAGCCGAAAAGAGCCAGGCTGACATCGAGATAGAAGCACGTCTGGCTGAGCTCAAGGCCAAGATCGCTGCAAGAGAGAAATAGTCCTGCATAGCGCTGCTACACAGATGGCGGCCGTTCTTCTCGCCTGATGAGAGCCTTCGCGCCTTCGGTCGCAGGGCCAGCCGGGCCCCGCAAGTGGCACACAAGCAGGCGGAGCGCAAGCACCCCTCGCGCCGTCCCCCGTTCAGTCTGCGCAGCGATTGACGCCTGCGTCTGCTCGTGGTATACTGCAAGGCAGGAAGAGATGATGCTGTTGCTGCTGCCGAAAAGCGTGCCCTCAATAGGCGGACACTATCACAAAGGCAACCCTACCTCACTTCGGGGACGTGTTGCCTCTCCGCTTATAGGAATGGCTCGAGGCTGCTGACGTAGCGTTTCGTGGACGCCATCGTCAGGGCACAAAGATGTGCCTCCACAGCGGTACTGGGCACCCATACGTGATCAATGACCGTGAGTCATTGACCTGCAGGCCCAAAGGGCTTGCCAATCAAGTAACAAACGCCCCTGCGTGCATCCCAAGCCATAGGCGTTCGTGCGACAGCCACAGTGCCACACCGCCAGTAGAGGCGTAACATGCGACACCATACGGAGGCGAACCCTTGAGATTTCCAAGGTCCAGCGGCATTCTTTTGCATCCCACTTCACTGCCAGTCCGCTACGGCATAGGCGACCTCGGCCCCGAAGCCTATCGCTTCGTTGACTTCTTGCGTGAAACTGGCCAGAGCATCTGGCAGGTATTGCCACTGGGCCCCACCGGCTACGGCGATTCCCCATATCAGTGCTTCTCCGCTTTCGCTGGCAATCCCCTGCTCATCAGCCCCGACATCTTAGTCGAGCAAGGTCACCTCTCACCAGCCGACGTGGAGAGCGTGCCGGACTTTCCGGCAGAGCGCGTGGATTATGGACCGCTCATCGCGTACAAGACGCGCCTGCTGAGAATAGCGTTCGAGAACTCAAGGGGGCGCAACGACAACGAATGGGCGGAGTTTGCTGCCTTCTGCGAGAGCAAAAGCTCCTGGCTAGACAACTACGCGCTCTTTATGTCAATCAAGGGCCAACACCAGGGGGCAGTGTGGAGTAGTTGGGAAAAAGATATCGCCAGCAGACAACCCGAGGCTATCGCACACTGGACGAAAGCCCTGGCCGACGAAATCGAGCACCACAAGTACTTGCAGTACCAGTTTCACAGGCAGTGGTCAGTGCTGAAGCAGTATGCCCAGGAGCACGGGGTACGCTTTGTGGGCGACATCCCCATCTTCGTGGCCCACGACAGTGCCGACGTATGGGTCCATCCACACTTTTTCCACCTGGATAGCGACGGCAACCCCACAGTCGTAGCCGGCGTGCCACCCGATTACTTCAGCGAGACCGGGCAACTGTGGGGCAACCCGCTGTATCGCTGGGAGCGCATGGCAGAGACGGGCTACGCCTGGTGGATCGAGCGATACCGTGCCATCTTTGAACTGGTGGACATTGTACGTCTGGACCATTTTCGCGGCTTCGAAGGCTACTGGGAGGTGCCCGCCACTGAAGAGACAGCGGTGCGTGGCCGCTGGGTAAAGGGCCCTGGCGCCGACTTGTTCCTCGCCGTCGAGAAGGCGCTGGGGAAGCTGCCTATCATCGCCGAAGACCTGGGCGTGATCACTCCCGAGGTCGAGCAACTGCGTGACAGGTTCGACTTCCCAGGCATGCGCATCCTGGAGTTCGCCTTTGCCAGTGATGCTGAGGCCCCATTCCTGCCTCACAACTACATCGTCAATTGTGTCGTGTACACCGGTACGCACGACAATGACACCTCCATTGGCTGGTTCAACACCTGTACGGAAAAAGAGCGCAAAGCCGTGCTGGCCTACTTCGGCACAGATGGCCGGGATATCAGTTGGGATTTCATCCGCTGGCTATTTGCCTCTGTAGCGGATACTGCTATCGTACCTCTGCAAGAAGTCCTCAGCCTGGGTCCTGAAGCCCGCATGAATTACCCCAGCAGGCTGGGAGGCAACTGGAGCTGGCGCTTCTTGCCCGAAGCACTGACGCCAGAGATAAGAACTCGCCTGCGCAAACTCACGGAGGTCTATGGCCGTTGTAAGCCAAAGTCGGAACCCGAGGAGAAGCAGGCCAAATAGCCTAGGCCATCGTCCTGCTTGCATGGCTCCAATCGACACCGTGTCAAATCAAAAGATAATGTTACCGGGAGGCGATGGTTCTATCAAATGAAAATGTTACCGGGCTGCCCTCTCCTTTTCGCACGGATGTGATCAACGTTTCGAGAACATTCTCTCTGGCTTCCCAGGTGTAGCGCCTGGCAAGGAGAAGAGGTGGTCAATCCCCTCGTAGATCTCTTGTCGCAGTCGGCGAGGGTTGGTTTGGTCTCGTAGTTGTTCGAGTTGCAGGCGTTTCTCTTGGGAGATAGCGTTAGTAGCACAGAGACGTTGGAAGGGCGTTTGTGCTAGGTCGTAGCGGCGTTGCACTCGATGAACTTAGTCATTGCTGGAGATGACTGTCTTCTCACGCAAGCGCATGACGGGCTGGAAGAAGTTGTAATAGAGCCACATTTTGTCATAGAGTTGATTGAACGCCAAGGTCTGCGCCACGGAGTCGAGGCGCTCATTGCCCAGGTAAGCGCGGACCAGAGTAAAGTTCTTCCCTTGCCTGCGTCAAGACAGGTGTTCAACGAAATAGTTATCGTTCTTCTGGAAGGGGCGACTGCGAGAGAGATGAACACCCTTGATAACGTCCTTCCAGAAGCGCACAAGGTGGTCGTTGAAGAACTCACCGCCGTTATCGGGGTGGATTTCGAGGACAGGGAAAGGAAGGCCGGCCACCTCTCGTCGCGGAGCGCCGAGAGGCGCTAACGCGGGGATGCGGCGGAAAGCATCTTCCATGGCCGGTTGGCTGCGTCCGAGGACAGCAACTCGCTCGCTCCAACCGGTGGCGACATCGATCGCCTGCACAGTGTGCACATAGTCTCCCGCTGCGCTGTGGCCGGAATGGTGAACCAAATCAACTTCGAAGTGGCCAGGCTGCTGTTCCTTCCAGGGGATACGTTTCATGGGGATGTTACGGGTCACTCGGTTGGGACGCTTAGGGCCTTTCCTGCGAGGCAAGCGGCACTGGTCCAGCTGTTCAATCTTCTTCAGACTGCGCCTGACCGTAGAGACACTGATGCAGCCCAGTTTCTCCAGCAGGAGTGGGGATAGTTGCAGCTCGCCATGAGGAGCTAGCTGCTCGGCCATCCACACCAGATTCGGGGTGACCCGTTCGGCACAGATGTAATCACAACTCTCGGAGATCACTCGTACGGCATCGTCAACGTCGGGACCATAGGTCTCCCCACGTTGTTTGTCTCGAGGTTTGCGAACTATGCTTCCATTCATGTGTCGAATCACACTCTTGCGGTGCAATCCAGTCACTTCCTCCATTCTGTCTAGCAATTGGCTGCGCTCCTTGCGCTTGGCCTTTCTGTACTTTTTCTGCATGATACGTAGATACTTGTACCTCTCGTCAATCGTCATTTTGTCTTCGTTAGGCATGGCTCCCTCGGTAACATTATCATTTGAGGGAATCATACACCTTCGGTAACATTTTACGTGAAAGAATGCGGACACTGTTAGGAAAACTTGAAAAGTGGACACCTTTAAACTTCAAAAGTGGACTCTGA
>CAYZGO010000037.1:0-25421 GCA_964478075.1 uncultured Anaerolineales bacterium
CTTTACGCCAGAGGCGTAAACGGAAGGCGTAAACGGGGACGACAGGACTGAGGCGGCGGACGGCGGCCCGGCTCAGGGCCGGCTTCGCCTCCGGTGCGCTTGGGCTCAGAATGACACAATCATTTTTGCTGTGGTGAACCACTAGTGTTCTGAGTAATCGTGGTCGCCATGTACCTGCCACGGTAAGTGTAACGGGAGCTTTGCGGTGCCTTTTGACCTATCGCAAGCTGTGGCCAAGGTTGAGGCCCTATTACTGCCAGCGGATAGGGAGACAACTGCCTATCCGGTATTGATCATGATGTCTGGACTGCCCGGTTCGGGCAAGTCTCATCTCGGCCAGCGGCTTGCGGAGCAACTGCCGGCTATCGTCATCGAATCCGACCGTGTGCGGAAGGCTCTGTTCCCACAGCCAAGCTACAGTGCACAGGAGAGCGCATGTGTCCATGGCACATGCCAGGAAATAATACGACGATTGCTGAGAAAAGGCATGCGAGTCATTTTTGACGCGACGAATCTCGTAGAGTCCCAACGGGAGGTGCTCTACAACCTGGCAGACCGCAGCGGTGCCCGTTTGATTATCGTACGGACAATGGCCCCAGAAGGCATAGTCCGGGAGCGTCTGGAGGAGCGTAGAAGGAAGGATGAAGGCGGTTCGGATGCCGATTGGCGGATATATCGCCGCATGTCGAGGAGAGAGCAGAGAATTCGCCGTGCGCATCTGTGTGTGGATACCAGCGGCGATATGGATGACGCAGTGTGGAAGGTGCTGAAAGCAGTTCGCCGTCGGAGCACCAAAACCTGATAACGGCCAAGAGCGCAAAGATAGCGGAGGCAGTTCCTCGAATGGCGGGCTACGAGATAGCGCTGAGCGTCAGGACAAGCCTAGACGCTACTCTGCGCCTGCTGGCAATTCGATGGTGAACGTTGTCCCCCGCCCTGGTTCACTCTCGACGCCGATTCGGCCACCGTGGGCTTGCACCAACTGCCGGGCGATAGCTAGGCCCAGGCCCGTCCTCGCGCCACTGACGTGAGACCGGGAACGGTCGCCGCGCCAGAAGCGATCAAAAATGTAGGGTAAATCCCCGGCGGCGATGCCCTCACCAGTATCGTGCACGATGATGCGAACGCCGTCTTGGACAGCCCCTTCGACTCCACTCAGGACGCGCTCCGCCCGAAGCGTGATGACCCCGCCGGATGGTGTGTGGCGCAGCGCGTTAGCCATCAGATTACTGAGCACCTGATCCAGCCGTCCCACGTCAGCGGTGATAGTCATCGTGGACGGGTCGCCCTCAGTCTCGACGCACAAATCTATGCCTGCCGCTTCGGCCTGGCCGCTGAAACTGGTGCCTACGTCGGCCAGCAGCTCGATCACGTCCACCGGCTCTCGCATCAACGGCAACTGGCCGGCCTCCGCCAGCGAGAGCGTCTGCAAGTCGTCCACGAGCCGCGCCAGGGTGCGCGTTTCTTGCAGCGTGGCACCGATGTGCTCCTCCGTCGGCTGGTACACATCGTCGAGGATGCCCTCCAGGTTCCCCTGGATGATGTGCAGCGGCGTGCGAAGCTCGTGAGCCACGTCGGCAGTCAGGTTGCGACGTCGCTGATCGGCGCGCTTCAGTTCCTCGATCATGCGATTGAAAGACTCGGCCAGCCGGCCGAACTCGCTGGGGCCGTGTACCGGCACCTGCACGCGCACACTCAGGTCGCCCTCGGCCACAGCGTCCGTGGCGGCCATGACGTCAGCCAGTGGTGTAGTGATGTCCCGAAAGGCTCGCACCGCCAACCCTACTGCCAGCAGAGGGAGTGCCAGGGACAGGCCGCAGCCTGCGACCCACACCAACACCGCCGTTTGCCCATCGCCCCCGAACAATCGTGTGAGCAGAAACGCCAGCGCCGCCATCCCGCCCAATACCAATAGAACCATCAGGCCAAAGATCCGGGCAAAGCGGAAAAAGAGAAATCGCCGCTTGCGCCGCCGTGCATGGGGCCACCCGCCAAAGCCATGGTGATGGTCGCGGTTCCACGATTCCCACGACCGATGCAGCCTGCGTTCGTGATGTTCCCAGACCTTATTGCCCTTCAAGATCAAACCTCGTCAGTGAACTTGTAGCCGATGCCGTAGACGGTGAGAACGTAGCGCGGCTCGACAGGGTTGACTTCTAGCTTGCGACGCAGGTTTTTGACGTGGGCGTCTATGCTGCGGTCAAAGCCGTCCCAAACGACACCATGCAGCCGGTCTAGCAACTGCGCGCGGGTAAAGGTCTGCCCTGGGTGCTGAGCCAGCGTCGCCAGCAGGTTGAACTCGGTGCGGGTGAGGCGGATTGGCTCCCCGGCGCGAATGACGCGATGGCCATTTAGGTCAATCTCCAGGTCGCCAGCGCGGATGAGTCCCGGCGTGTGGACGCCGCCCTGCACGCGGCGCAGCACCGCCCGTACGCGCGCCACCAACTCGCGAGGCGAGAAGGGTTTGGTGATATAGTCGTCCGCACCCAACTCCAGGCCGATGA
Organism: uncultured Anaerolineales bacterium; assembly: GCA_964478075.1. Classification (GTDB taxonomy): domain Bacteria; phylum Chloroflexota; class Anaerolineae; order UBA2200; family UBA2200; genus DAOUEX01. The sequence continues at coordinate 2,505 of CAYZGO010000037.1, forward strand.
GCCGGTCGGTCTCTTCAACGCGGGCCGTGAGCATGATGATTGGCACGTCCGACTCGCGTCGCAGCGCCCGGCAGACGTCCAGGCCGTCCAGGCCCGGCAGATTCAGGTCAAGCACGATCAGATCGGGCCGTTCGTGGCGCGCCACAGCCAGCGCCGTCTTTCCATCGGCAGCCGTCACGACCCGGAACCTGCTCCTCTCCAGGTAGTCCCGTGCCTGTTTGACGATCTTCGGTTCGTCGTCTACCACCAGAATCGTTTCGTTCATACTCTGCTCCCCCGACCGCCTTTTTACCACGAACGTCACCAATAGGCAAATGTCATAAATGCTTTGCAGGCAGCCCCCACGCGTCGTCACGCGGTCGTGAGCGGCTGTCACGCACTCGGGCAATATCAGCGCGAATGAACAGCACCGCTTCTCTATCTTCAAAGTCAACTGTCCATCCGGGTTGCGACCGCAAGAGTTCTAGCAGGTCGCTGTCGGTGTCGCGGTCCAGCGTCACAAACTCAACACCATACTCGCGGAACACTGCTAGCCAATCCTCGTTCATGCCAGTTTCTTGTGCGACAGAATGATTCTGTATCATGTGATTCCTCCTCTGACACGGTCGCCCTGGTGCCCCACTTCGCAGACGATCATATAGGCCAAGAGACCAACCATTCCTATGCTATCTAACCTTTCTGAAGTGGGAAATCCTTCCCTGACGCTTCAGATGGCAGAAAACTCCGCTTGGAATCCAGGGCCGTCCTTCGATAGAGAGTATGCCCGCTGGTTTCAAAAGCCGATGTAGTTCGGTCGAAATGCTCTCCACATCTCCAACGGGGTGAGCAAACCCAAAGACAAAGATGAGATCAAAGCTCTGATCGGGTAGACCCGTTTGAGCAGCATCAGCAAGGACGGTCTTAACGTTGGTCACCCCTTCCTTCTCGATCTTCTGTTGAACTGTTTCCACAGCCAGTGGATTGATATCCAACGCATAGACACTCCCTTTTTCTCCTACTATCCTTGCCGCGGGAATGGTGAAAAAGCCAGGCCCGCACCCGATTTCCAGCACCTTTTGACCTGGCTCAAGTCCTGCAGCATTCAAAACCACATAGGGATCCCTAAACAGGCTATAGAGAGTCTCATGAACCAAGGACATCATTCTAAAGTGCACTCTGTGTGTCATAGACATTCTTTACCTCCTTGCTCACTACGACAACTAGCTGACGATACTTGCTAGTCATCGAACCTTCCTTCGACTAACGCTCGAAGGGGAGCGCGTGGGCAGCCATAGGTTGCCCGCACGCTCTCGGCCCTTCACGCGTTGCGGGCTAACTCTCTGGCTCCGCATCGCCAGTTTCCGCATCCGGCTCAGCCTTCTCCGTCTTTTCCTCAGACGGCTTTTCCCAGTACCAGCACCAGGGAGGCATAGGCCCGTGCATGCCATGCCAGCGCGTAGCCATCGGCCACGGCCCTCTGCCCATCACCTTCTTCCAGGCCAGCAAGCGGAAGATCTGGCCAACTGCGACGAACAGCAGGAAGAGCAAGCCCGCGCCGCACAGGAAGGGTCCGAAGCCAAAGGGGCGTCCCCCGTAGCCGAAGCCGTAGTACGTATGGGGTGCTGTCGCGATATCCTCGCCCTCAACTGCTAATTGGCCCATCCTGTAGCCCTGCGACCAACCCATGCGGTGGATCGCCAACCCGCCCATGACCAGCAGTCCAATGACGACCACTGCCACCACTGCTCTCACTAGGAACCATCTCGTAGACATTTCTTACCTCCTCGGGGTTTCATTTGGCTCCAGTATGCCACAAACCTGTAAAGGAATTATGAACAAGTGTGGGAAATGTGGTGAAGTTGTGCCAACGGTGCAGGCAGCAGCGCTTGTGGCAATCTCAGAGATTGAAGGTCAGCGTGGTCTTGCCGAAGCTGGCTGGCCCAGAAATGAAGGTCAGCCAGCGGCCCGACTGCAGCCTCTCGTCCAGCCGCTGTTTGACAAATCCACACAGCTATGCTATTATAGCCGCGTTCGTCAACCGAATAGCTGTCAGGCTCACTCTTATCTAGAGGGGTGGAGGGACCGGCCCTGTGAAACCCCGGCAACCAGAGTTGTCAGGTAGTCCTTAGTGAGATGGTCTGGCGCCATCAAGTCGGACCATAAGACTAAAGGAATAAGGACTGACCGACCAGTTATGGTGCCAATTCCGGCAGACCCTGGCATTCTCAGTAGGGAAGCAAGGTCGTCTGAAAGATGAGAGGGAAGCTAATACCTTCTCTCCCATCGGGAGAGTGTTTTTTTGTCCGCTGCAGGAGGCCTGATGCGTACTATTGAATGGCATGATGGCAAGGTCACAATGATTGATCAACAGCGACTGCCGCAAGAGTTCATAGTTCTGGAATACACTGACTATCATGACGTTGCCGAGGCCATCAAAACGATGAAGATTAGAGGAGCGCCGGCGATTGGAGCCGCTGCAGCTTTCGGCCTCGCTTTGGCAGCAGTGCACAGCTCTGCCGCCTCACGCCAGGAATTGCTCATCGAGTTCGACCGTGCTGCAAAAGTGCTCAGCAAAACGCGACCCACGGCGGTCAACCTCTTCTGGGCCATTCGTCGTATGACAGACGTGGCACACCAGCCACGCTGGACAACAGTAGAGGAAGTCACTAAAGCGCTAGTGCAAGAGGCACAGCACATCGCTGATGAGGACGTCGAGGTCAATAAGCGCATGGGGGCGCATGGCGCGGTACTGATTCAAGACGGCGACAACATATTGACCCATTGCAATGCAGGCGCTCTAGCCACTGTGGACTATGGCACGACTCTCGGCGTGGTGCGAGCAGCCCACAAACAAGGAAAGCGCATCCACGTATGGGTTGACGAGACGCGTCCGTTCCTGCAAGGGGCGAGGCTGACTGCCTGGGAGCTGCTGCAGGCTCGCATCCCCGCAACGCTGATTACTGATAACATGGCGGGCCACTTTATGTCCCAGGGCAAAGTGGACATCGTGCTGGTAGGCGCGGACCGCATCGCTGCAAACGGCGATGTGGCCAACAAAATCGGCACATACTCCCTGGCAGTCCTGGCGAAGGAGAACGGCATCCCCTTCTACTCAGTAGCCCCCACCTCAACGGTGGACCTTAGCATCGCCAGCGGCGCAGACATCCCCATTGAAGAGCGCGATCCGCGCGAGGTGACGCATATTCGCGGCATACCGATTACTGCGGAGGGTGTACAGGCTGCTCACCCTGCCTTCGACGTCACGCCCCACCGCTACGTCACGGGCATTGTGACTGAAGCAGGGATCATTTACCCGCCCTTTGCACTGGGCCTGAAGAAGGCCAAGCAAATGCAGTAACGAAAGGGAGACAAATGCCTGAGAGATTTGATCCTGCGTGGTTGCCTACGGCCATAGGCAGTTTACCATTGTCAGATCCAGCCCAGGCGTGGGCCTGGACGCTGAGGTACCTGCCGCAGATACCCGTTTGGGCACAGTTGTCCAGGCGTTCCTACCTGGAGAATATGTATGCGCAATTCTCCGAGAACTTTCCGGGGATCGTGGTTGACCTCGAAGCAGAGCGCACGTACGTGGACCACATGCGGGATCTGGATCGTGACCTTGAGCGCTTGTACCTGGCCTACCTGGAGAATGACCTGGAATACGGCGTGCTGAGCCCTGACTATGCAGCAGGACTGCACTACCTGCTCGATACGGAGGGCTTGCTGGAGGTGACCCCTGTGGCCGTCAAAGGGCAGGTCACCGGGCCTATCAGTTGGGGATTGACGGTCACGGATCAGAACCGCCGCCCCCTGCTCTATGACGAGATGCTGGCGGATGCAATAGCCAAGCATTTGCGGGTCAAGGCCGCCTGGCAAGAGCAACGACTAAAGACCATAGCGCCTCAGACGATCATCTTTGTGGATGAGCCCTACATGAGTTCCTTTGGATCGGGCTTTGTCTCGCTCGGCCGTGACCAGGTGTTGACGCTGCTCGAAGAGGTCTTTGCCGGCATTGAAGGATTAAAGGGGGTGCACTGCTGTGCCAACACCGATTGGTCCGTTCTCCTTGACACCTCCGTAGATATCCTGAGCCTGGACGCGTATGAGTACGCCGAATCGCTCTCTCTCTATCCTGACGCTGTCGCTGCCTTCCTTGAGCGTGGCGGGGTCATCGCCTGGGGCATCGTGCCGGCGAGTTCAGCAGTAATGGACGAAACAGTGGACAGCCTGCTGGATCGCCTGCATGAGGCAATGGATCTGCTCGTGCAAAAGGGCCTATCTCTCGACAAGCTCTTGGCTGCCGGCCTGGTCACGCCTTCTTGCGGCACTGGCTCGCTGGATCCACAGGTCGCTGAGCGCGCCCTTGCGCTGACCGCCGAAGTGTCAGCGCAAATGCGAGCGAGGTACGTCGCTACATGAAAGCCTGTCCGAGAAGTCAGCCGAAGCGGCTCTTCGCGCCATGTCCTTGGCGCAGCCCAAGTGCAGCATCCACGGAGCGACACCTGCATCCCGTTCGGGCCGCGAGTCCGGCCCGCCGGGACCAGACGGTCTGCCCTGTCTCACCTTTGTCTTTACGCCACCTTTGGTCTTTATGCCAGAGGCGCCGTCTACGCCTTGGCGCGTACCTCTGGTCTTTACGCCAGAGGCGTAAACGGGAGACAAGGTAAACGGGGACGACAGGAATGAGGCGCCGCAGGTGCAGGTGTAGCTGGGCATGTCCCTCGCCGTGCTCAGGATGCTACGCGAGGAGCCCAGCCTGTTGTTAATCAGATAGGCCCTGGGGAGATCACTTTGAGCATACTAGTCGTCGGTTCAGTGGCATTGGACTCTATTCAGACACCTTTCGGCAGAGTCAAGGATGCCCTGGGAGGTGCGGCCACCTACTTTGCGGCGGCCGCACGACTGTACGATGAGGTCGACCTCGTCGCCGTTGTCGGGACGGACTTTCCACCGGAGCACATTGACTTCTTCAGAGAACGAGGTGTCAATCTCGATGGGTTGCAGATTGCCGAAGGCAAGACCTTCCGTTGGACTGGACGCTACAGCTACGACATGAACACGGCTGAGACGCTGGATACACAATTGAATGTCTTTGCTACTTTCCATCCAGAATTGCCAGACAAATACCGGGATGCAGAATACGTCTTCCTGGCCAACATTGACCCAGTACTGCAATTGGAAGTACTGTCACAAGTCGGGCAACCCAGGCTGACTGTACTCGATACCATGAACTATTGGATCAACTACCGCAAGAAGACGCTCAGTCAGGCTATCTCCGCTGTGGACATTGTGTTGATAAATGAGGCGGAAGCTCGACAGTACGCCAACACCTTCAGCCTGATGCGGGCCGCACGCAAGATCCTCAACATGGGACCCCAGGCGCTGGTCGTCAAGAAGGGCGAATACGGGGCCGTCATGTTCGCTAACGGAGATGTGCCAACGAGATCCTTCTTCTTCGCACCAGCCTATCCATTGGAGAAAATCAAGGACCCTACTGGGGCTGGGGATTCTTTTGCCGGTGGGTTCATCGGCTATCTGGCCCAGCAGGGCCGTACCGCCCCGCAGCGACGGGGCCGCGTGACGAATGACGATATCAAGCGTGCCATTATCCACGGCAGCGTGGTAGCCTCCTTCACTGTCGAAGACTTTGGTGTGGCACGGCTGCGGACCATAACCATGGACGAGATACTGGCGCGCTACCGCGAGTTCAAGGAGTTTACCAACTTTGAACCTACTTGCCCATGGTCTGACAAGTGCGAGTACCTGAATGCCAGAAAGCAGAGTAACCACTGAGGCACGAAGACACGAAGGAGATAAAGATGCACTATGCCTGCCTGTCGGTCGGGCCAAGCAAACACGGCATCAAGCTAGAAGTCCCATGATCCTCGTGTCCTTGTGTCTTGGTGGCAGATGAAGAACGCGACAAGCAACTATACTCACGCAAACGACGTGCATTGTCACTCTAAGCTGTCAATAAGGGAGGTCAAGAATGAGAAACATTATTGTAGAAAGCCTCAACAAGGCACCAGTTGAGGACCAGGCAGTCGAGTTGGTTGAGCGCAAGGGCGTTGGCCATCCCGACTCGATCTGTGACGCGATCATGGAAGAGGCGTCTATTGCTCTTTGCAGGGAGTACGTGGACACCTTCGGGCGCGTGGTGCACCACAACATTGACAAAGGGCTGCTGGTAGCTGGCAAGACATCACCACGGCTGGGTGGCGGCAAGGTGGAAGAGCCGATGCGTCTGGTCTTCGGGGATCGTGCCATCTATGAGATCAAGGGCAAGAAAGTGCCGATTGGTGAAATCGTGGTCGCCACAGCCCAAGAATGGCTGCGCGAGCACTTGCGTTTTGTGGACCCCGCGGTCCACTTCATCTTCCAGAATGAGATCAAGCCTGGGTCACCAGAACTAACCGACATCTTTGACCGCAAGGTCATTGGCGCCAATGACACATCGGCGGCCGTGGGGTACGCCCCGCTCACTGAGACCGAGCGCATTGTGTTGGCTACTGAACGCTATCTGAATTCGCCCGACTTTAAGACATCTTTCCCCGAATCTGGGGAGGACATCAAAGTCATGGGCTATCGTTGTCACCGTGAACTGACCCTCACTGTGGCTATGGCCTTTGTCGATCGCTTCGTACCCAGCGAGAAGGCCTACTTTGCCCGCAAGGCGGAGATCAAAGCGGCGATTGAGGACTTTGTAGCCAGAGAGAAGCGCAACTTTGGGCAGGTCACAATTGACCTCAACACCCTGGACGTAGAAGGCCGTGGCGAAGACGGCATGTATCTGACGGTGCTCGGCACTTCTGCTGAAGGCGCGGATTGCGGTCAGGTAGGACGTGGCAACAAAGTGAACGGTGTGATTGCTCTGAACCGGCCGATGAGTACCGAAGCTGCGGCAGGCAAGAACCCCATCAGTCATGTTGGCAAGATTTACAGCTTTCTCACCCATTGCATTGCCGACGACGTGTACAAGAACGTGCCGGGTATTGCCGAAGTCTATGTTTGGCTCTGCAGCCAAATTGGCCAGCCGATTGACAAGCCACTTGTTGCCTCGGCGCAATTGGTGCTCAAGCCTGGCGTGAGACTGGAAGGCATACGAAAACCCGTCGAAGAAGTGATCGAGCGTGAACTGGTGGATATCTACGACTTTACCACACGCCTGACGCAGGGTGAATTCTCCGTGTGGTAGACACACAAATCCTGTAAGGAGCAGAATGATCAAGAAAGAATACGACGTTAAGGACATCTCGCTGGCCTCGAAAGGCCATTCCCGCATCAAGTGGGCTGAGCACGAGATGCCGGTGCTGCGCCTGATCCGCGAACGGTTTGCCCGAGAGCGCCCGCTGCACGGCATCCGCATTGCGGCCTGCCTGCACGTAACAACTGAGACAGCTAACCTGATGCACACGCTGCAGAGGGGAGGAGCTGACCTCGTGCTCTGTGCCTCTAACCCTTTGTCCACTCAGGACGATGTGGCGGCGTGCCTGGTCTCCAACTATAAAGTTGCAGCCTTTGCTATCAAGGGTGAGGACAACAAGACCTACTACCAGCATATCAAGGCAGCATTGGCGCATAAGCCACACATCACGATGGATGACGGCGCTGATTTAGTCTCCACGTTACACAAAGAACGCACCGACCTGCTTGACGATATCATCGGTGGCACAGAGGAGACTACCACAGGTGTGATCCGTCTGCGTGCCATGGCCAAGGATGGCGTACTGCGCTACCCCATCATCGCCATCAACGACGCCCTGACCAAACACCTCTTCGACAACCGTTATGGCACCGGGCAGTCCACTATTGACGGTATCATCCGCGCGACGAACGTACTGCTGGCAGGCAAGACGTTAGTTGTGGCTGGGTACGGCTGGTGCAGCCGGGGCATCGCTATGCGAGCACACGGCATGGGAGCGCAGGTCGTGGTCACCGAGGTGAATCCTCTACGGGCATTGGAGGCCATCATGGACGGCTTCCGTGTAATGCCCATGATGGAGGCGGCCAGGATTGGCGACATCTTTGTGACCTCGACCGGCGACATCAATGTAATTGACCAGCGGCACATAGAAGTGATGCGGGACGGAGCTATACTGGCCAACTCTGGGCATTTCAACGTGGAGGTGAATATATCCGCATTGGAGTCAATGGCTGTGGAGAAGCACCGCGTACGCGATTCTGTAGACCAGTACACGCTGGCTGATGGCCGCAGAATCGCCCTGTTGGGCGAGGGACGTCTGATCAATCTGGCTGCAGCAGAAGGCCACCCAGCCAGCGTAATGGACATGAGCTTCGCCAACCAGGCTCTGAGTGTGGAGTTTCTAGTCAAGAACGCCTCCACGTTGCAGGAGCGCGTCTACGGCGTGCCTGAAGACATAGACAGAAAGGTTGCCCGCCTGAAATTACATGCCATGGGCATGACTATTGACACGCTCACCCCTGAGCAAAAGAAGTATCTGGAATCCTGGGAAGCGGGGACGTAGGAGCAGAGTTACCAGTTACCAGTTGGCAGTTAGCTGTTGGTAGCCTTCTCCCAGCACCTGATAGGCTTGTAGTAGTCGCGCCAGCGCCACAATCGCGCACTGCCGTGCGCACTGCAAACCAATCGATCGTCTGGAAACCGCTCAGCGGCAATTTCGCCGGGCGGTTTTACTTTCCGGCGAAGCTAAGCTATAATGGGCAACTGTGTGGCCACCCTTCGGGCTCGAGCTATCTAGGGCGAAGCCTGGCGTCCGCTATCACGATCTATCTGCAGACTTGCGGGATATCGTTAACAGGAGGTTGGCTCTGAGAGCACTAATCACTGGCATCGGCGGGTTTGCCGGCAGCCACCTGGCAAAGTACCTGCTCGAACATACTGACCTGCAGGTCTGGGGGCTGGATTTGGTGGAAGGACGTGCGGGCCAGTTGCGTTCTAGTGTCACTCTGCATGTCGGCAACACCCTCATGAATCTGCAGGCGCTCAAAGATCTGTTTGCTGAAGCAAAGCCCGACTACATCTTTCATCTCGCAGCACAGGCATTTGTGCCCGCTTCCTGGGCAGACCCCTGGAGCACATTGGAAAACAACATCCGCGGGCAGTTGAACGTGCTGCTGGCAGCGATAGCCATGGGCACTTGGCCTCAGATTCTGGTGGTGGGTTCGGCTGACGAGTACGGCATTGTGGCCCCCGAGGAATTGCCCATACGCGAGACCAATCCTTTGCGGCCTAACAGTCCGTACGCCGTAAGCAAAGTTGCTCAAGATATGCTGGGCTACCAGTACTACGCCAGTCATCAACTCCCCGTCGTGCGCGTGCGTCCCTTCAATCACATCGGCCCCGGGCAGAGTCCTGCCTTCGTCGCCTCAGCATTCGCCAAACAAGTCGCTGAGGCGGAAGCCGGGCTGCGTGAGCCAGTGGTGCGCGTGGGCAATCTGGAGGCCCGCCGTGACTTCAGCGATGTGCGTGACATCGTGCGTGGCTACTACCTGGCAATCTCAGAGGGCGAGCCTGGCGAGGTTTACAACCTTGGTGCAGAACGTTCGTACGCGATTCGCGAGTTGCTGGACGGTCTGATCGCCCTCAGCGAGATTTCACTGACTGTGGAGTTGGACCCAGCGCGCCTACGCCCCTCAGACGTGCCAGAGATTGTGGCAGACTGCACCAAGTTCCGCTCCCGAACTGGCTGGCGCGCCGAGATTCCGCTTGAGCGCAGTCTAGAGGGCATACTGGACTATTGGCGAGAAAGCGTCCGCGGGACTTAGCGATTCTTGTCCACCACGCCATAGCTGCGCAGCGCATAGTTGTTGGTTTCGCATATAAGGTAGTCGCCCACGTACCTTTCGACGCACCAGCACAAATGAAGATGCAATACCATTCGAGGTCAGCAGAGGCAGCTCGTCGCGCAGCATCCACGGAGCGACACCTGCATCCCGTTCGGGCCGCGAGGCCGGCCCGCCGCCGTTCGTCGCGAGCGCCGAAGGTGCTACGCGAGGACGAGACGGTCTGCCCTGTCTCACCTTTGTCTTTACGCCACCTCTGGTCTTTACGCCAGAGGCGTAAACGGGAGACAAGGTAAACGGAAGGCGTAAACGGGGACGACAGGCCTGAGGCGCCGCAGGTGCAGATGAGCGCAGTGGGCACGCTGCTGGTCAACCTTTTTACGACAAGACAACGTCAGCGTAGGAGTCCGACCCGCCGCTTACAGGATGGATTGCGTAAGGAGAACGGGCCTTAGGCACAAGGAGACACACAGGAAATGGCAACGAAAATCAAATTCGGTACAGACGGTTGGCGAGCAATCATTGCCGAGGACTATACCTTCGAGAACGTGCGGATATGTGCTCAGGCCGTAGCCAAGTATCTGATGGATACCAAAGTTGCAAGCAAGGGATTGGTTATTGGCTACGATACGCGCTTCGCGTCTGAGGACTTTGCAGCAGCTACGGCAGAAGTGGTGGCCGGCAATGGCATCCACGCCTACCTCTGTGACCGCGCTGCTCCGACGCCCACGATTTCCCACGCGATTCTCGAAAAGAAGGCCGGCGGCGCGGTGGTCATCACCTCCAGTCACAACCCGGCAGCATGGAACGGGTTCAAGGTCAAACCAGAGTATGCTGGCAGCGCTCCCCCAGAAGTTCTTGCTGTTTTGGAGAAGAACATCGCAGACATTCAAGCGGGCCAGGAGAAAGTGAAAAGGATGAGAGTGCGTGAGGCCCTGCAGGAGAAGCTGGTTGCCAAGTTCAATCCGGCACCTGCTTACCTGAAGCACGTTGCTTCTCTGGTAGACGTAGAAGGCATCAAGGCCGCTGGGATTACAGTGGTGGTGGATGCCATGTTCGGAGCTGGCATGGGATATTTCCCAGCCATCCTGGCTGGTGGTAATACACGTGTCGTCGAGGTCAACAACGTCCGCAACCCGCTTTTCCCGGGCATGCATAACCCCGAGCCTATTGCACGCAACCTGGCCGCTCTGGTGGCAGGGATTGCCCAGTATCAGGCCGATGTTGGGCTGGCCAATGATGGCGACGCGGACCGCGTTGGCATGATGGACGAAAATGGCACGTTTATCAATCAGTTACAAGTCTATGCTCTGCTATTGCTCTATCTCCTGGAGGTGCGAGGCAAGCGTGGCCCAATTGTCAAGACGGTTACCACCACGGCCATGGCCAACAAGCTGGCGAAAATGTACGACATTCCTGTATATGAGACGCCGGTAGGGTTCAAGTACGTAGGGCCCAAGATGATGGAGACCGGAGCCATCATGGGGGGCGAAGAGAGCGGCGGTTTTGGGTTTGCGGGACACATTCCCGAACGCGATGGCATACTGGCTGGCCTGTTCCTGCTCGATTTGATGATCAAACTCCAGAAATCGCCCTCTCAGCTCCTTGAGTATCTCTACTCCCTGGTTGGTCCGCACTATTACGATCGCATTGACATCCAGTTGCCAGCAGAGCAGCGCGAGAGAGTGATGGCACGAGTAAAAGGCAGCAAGCCAAAGGAGATTGCCGGGTTAACAGTGACTAGCATTGACACTCTGGACGGTTTCCGCTACACGCTGGAAGATGACGGTTGGCTGCTGATCCGCTTTTCAGGAACCGAGCCGCTCGTCCGCATATACACTGAGACTACAAACAGCGGGAAGGTGCAAGCAATCCTGGCCCGTGGCAGAGAGATTGCAGGACTGTGATGCTCATTGATACTCATGCTCACCTTGATTCTGCCAAGTTCGAACATGACCGTGGTGAGGTGATCTCGCGGTCATTGGCGGCAGGTGTCAACGTGATTGTGACCGTAGGCAGCGACCTGGATTCGAGTCGCAAGGCTGTAGCCCTGGCGCAACAGTACCCGTGCATCTACGCTGCAGTTGGCATACATCCGCACGAAGCGTCCCGTGTTGAGCACGATGACCTTGCAGAACTCGCGCACCTGTGCGAACACGAAGCGGTTGTAGCTATTGGCGAAATCGGCCTGGACTTTTATCGCAAACTGTCGCCACCAGACACGCAAAGAGAACTTTTCATAGCTCAGTTAGAACTGGCCCAGCAAGCCAATAAACCGGTGGTCATTCACGACCGACAAGCTCACACGGAAGTCATGTCCATCCTGCGGGACAAAGCGGTGAACCTGCAGGGCGTACTGCACTGCTTCTCCGGTGATCGTGAGATGGCTGTGCAGGCCACGAAGATGGGGTTTTACATCTCGTTTGGCGGTCCGATAACGTTCCGGAACGCGAGGATGCTGCAAAAACTGGTGCGTGAGTTAGCGCTCGATTGTATGCTGATTGAGACGGATTGCCCTTACCTGGCTCCGCATCCTCACCGTGGCCAGCGCAACGAGCCGGCTTATGTGCGTCTGGTCGCTGACAAGATCGCCACACTGAAGGAAGTGCCTTTCGAGCGGGTTGCCGAAGTCACGACGGCAAATGCAAGACAACTGTTCGGACTTTCGGCCACACAGGGATACCCGACATTGGCGCCTATTCCGGGTGAGGGTAGAAAAAGCTCGCTGTGATAGACCTGTCCATTGTGATTGTCAGTTGGAACGTCAGAGCGCTGTTGCAGCGCTGCCTGTCTTCGCTCACGGAATGCAGCAAGCGGAATGCGCTACAATGCGAGGTCATCGTCGTGGATAACGCCTCTGCCGATGGCAGTCCAGACATGGTGCGCCAGCGGTTCCCTGATGTCGTGCTGATCGCCAGTGACTCTAACCTGGGTTTCTCCAAGGGCACTAACGTGGGCGTTGCTCACAGCAGCGGACGCTACGTGTTGTTGCTCAACCCTGATACTGAAGTGATCGAGGATGCCCTGCAAACCATGGTAGCCCACATGGATGACCATGCCGATGTAGGAGCCCTCGGCCCCAAGCTGCTGTTCCCTGACGGACGTGTACAACCCTCACGGCGTCGCTTTCCCACACTGGCTACAGCGCTTCTAGAGAGCACTGTAATACAGCAGTGGTTTCCCCGGAACCGTGTCCTGTATCGCTACTACATCCAGGATCGGGGCGACGACGAGGAACAGGACGTAGACTGGGTTATCGGCGCGTGCCTGCTCACCCGGCGTCAAGCCTGGGAACAAGTCGGACCTCTGGACGAGGGCTTTTTCATGTACTCCGAAGAACTCGATTGGTGCCGCCGCCTGAAGACAGCGGGCTGGCGAGTGGTCTACATCCCCCAGGCGACAATTGTGCACCACGAAGGCCAGAGCAGCTCTCAGGTCGTGCCCGCACGGCACATCTACTTCCAAAGCAGTAAGGTGCTCTACTTCAGTAAGCACCACGGTGTGCTTGCCGGCGAAGCGCTGCGGCTTTTCCTCCTGGCGACGTACGTCTATCAATTGTGCCTGGAAGCTCTGAAGTGGCTGCTAGGGCACAAGCGGCCCCTGCGCCGTGAGCGTGTAGCTGCCTACCTGCGCGTGCTGCGTTCCGGTTTGCGAACGCGGGGCGGAGTGGGTATATGAGGGTCTGCTTTGTCAGCGGGGAATACCCGCCTATGCAGGGCGGAGTCGGAGACTACACACGCGAGTTAGGGCGTGCACTCATTCGACTGGGACATCAGGTTGCCGTAATCACCTCGAGCAACGCAGTCCCTCCTGACACACGGCGGGACATGGCCCCGCCTGACACACGGCGGGACATGGCCCCGCCTGACACACGGCGGGACATGGCATTCGCGGGCACAGTGTCGGCGCGGCAGGAGCCTGCTGTGCGGCCGATTGTGAGCAAGTGGGACTGGGCAAGCTGGGCGCACATACTGCACGCGGCGCGCAGCTTCCAGAGCGATGTGCTGCACATCCAGTATCAGACGGCAGCCTACGCTATGCATCCAGCAATCAATTTCCTGCCACTGCGCCTGCGTCTTAACAAGCACCCTCCTCGCTCGGCAGTTACGTTCCATGACTTGCGTGTGCCGTATCTCTTTCCCAAGGCCGGGGCAGTGCGGCAGTGGGTTAACCTGCTGTTAGCCCGCTGGAGCGACGCAGCCATAGCCACAAACGTAGACGACTATGAGCAACTCAAGCGAGCCCGGCTGCCCACTGTGCCTCACCTGATACCTGTTGGCAGCAACATTCATCCGCAGCCACCGCCAGGATACGAGCGCTCTGTGTGGCGCAGTCGGCTGGGGGTCGCCGAGAGCGAGGTGCTGCTCTGCTACTTTGGCTTCCTGAACGAGAGCAAGGGGGGCGAAACGCTGTTTCGCTCCATGGCAGAATTAGTGCACCGTGGTCGAAAAGTGAAGCTGCTGATGATAGGAGGCCAAGTCGGCGATAGTGATCCGACGAACCTGGCCTACTTCGAGCGCGTGAAGGCACTCAGCAGCGAACTTGGCCTGGCAGACCTCGTGTTATGGACTGGATACACGCCCCCTGAGCAAGTCTCCGCCAATTTCCTGGCGGCAGACATCTGCGTCCTGCCCTACAGGGATGGGGCTTCGTATCGCCGTGGCAGTTTCATGGCTGCGCTGGCACATGGGCTGCCCATAGTAAGCACCCAACCCAAGGTGCCTGTTGCCACACTGCTGGATAGGGAGAACATACTCATTGTTCCCCCCAATGACGCATTGGCAACGGCTGACGCAGTGGAGAAGTTGATATCAGCACCTGCACTGCGCACGCGCTTGGGGCGTGGAGCACTGGACCTGGCAAAGGGTTTTACGTGGGACAGCATTGCTGCAAGAACAGCCCAGTTATACGGCGAGCTCGTCGGAGAATAGGCTGATGCTCAGCTACTACTCAAGAGTTGTCATCCAGACACCCTTTTTCTGGCACTGTTTGAAACTGGTGCTTAACGAACACAAGCCAATCCCAAGGAGCATTTGATTGCACAGAGAGACTGAAGGTTGTGAACCTGGAGGAGACAGGGCAGATAGACTAGCCCAGGCTGTAGTCGTGGCCATAACCTTGGCTGTCTTCGCTCTCTACGTGTGTACTCTGGGCAAGCAGAGCCTTTGGTTCGACGAAGGGCTCAGTGTCGTCTTTGCTGCCAGGCCCTTATCACAGCTTATGCACACCCTGATCCACGAAGACCTGCATCCTCCACTGCACTATCTGCTGCTTCACTTTTGGATGATTCTGGCCGGACAGAGTCAGTGCGCAGTGCGCATGCCTTCTGCCTTTGCCGCTGTACTTCTAGTGCCATTTGCGTTCGCCGTCGTGCGAGAAGTCTGGGGGCGGGAGAGGAGAACGACGAGGGCCTGGGCTATCGCGGGCACGGCAGCTGCCGCGCTCGTCGGAGCCTCTCCATTCGTGGCCTTCTATGCGCAAGAAACCCGCATGTACAGTCTGGCCGCTGCTTTATCGCTTACAGCGACCTGGGCGTTTCTGAGGGCCACTCGCACTGGGGCCCGCCGTTGGTGGCTGGCGTTCAGTTGCTTGCTGACGGCCAGCCTTTACACACAATATCTGTCGGCCTTCATCGTGCCAGCCTTCTGGCTCTACACGCTGCTTCTCGACCGCAAGTCTTTGTGGCGCACAGTTCTCTGCACCTTACTGGCCGGGCTCTTGTATCTGCCTTGGGTCGGCCCGGCATATCTGCAGTTGGGGCGTCTGCTGCGCGCGCCAGATTACTGGGTCACGACGCGTATCAACCTGGGGCTGTTCCTTCGTGCCATGTGGAACACGTTCTTGCCGAGTGCCGCAATGCGCGGGGGTCTGTTAGCAACTGGCCTGGGCACCTTGCTGCTCATCGGCTTTGTCCTGCGCAGCGGGTTCAGGCTTTCGGAGCGTGCGCGGCGCAGCGTGCTGGTCTTTCTTACCTTCTCGATTCCTCTGACTCTGACCTATGTAATGGTCACCGCGGCCCCAAAGTTTGCCGCCCGCTATGCCATTGTAGCTGTTGTACCGCTCTATGTCTGCATGGACTTAGGTCTGTATGCTCTGCTGGGCAGCAGGTCTTCGCTCACTCGTACGCTCTTTGGTGTGCTCATCATCGTGACAGTTGCTATCTCTTTCCGCTCTGCGGTGGCCGTTGTTGAGGGGCGCGAAAACCGGCGTGATGACGCACGAGGTCTAGCAGCCTACCTGAGCGAGAACGTGCAGGCCAACGATGCTTTGCTGCTGGTCGAGAATGCCCCCTATGCGCTGCAATACTACTATCGTGGAACGGCGCCGTGGTATGGGTTGCACGTTGGGCAAGACTTTGCCGGGGCCGCAAGCGTGCTGAGCAGCGTTTTGCAAACTCGGCCCAGGCGCGTGTGGCTGATTCTCTGGCATCACGAGTTCGCCGACCCCACAGACATGGTCGTCACCGAGCTAATGCGTGTGGGGCGCGAGGCCACAGACATCGAGAAGCAGTTCTTTGGCCACCAGTTGCGCGCTTTTGACATCCAAGACTATGAGCAGACCGTTGTAGCCTATCCTAGACCAGAAACCTTGGCTGATGCGGATTTCGCGCCGGCGCTGCGTCTCCTTGGCTTTGATCGCCTCACCAGTGACAGTGGACGGCTTCACTACGTGCTATACTGGCAGGCACAACAGCCACTCAAGCGCAACTACAGCTTGACTTTGAGCTTTCAGGACTCGGATGGGAATGAGTACCTGCGCAAAGACCAGGCGCTCAGTACTCCGTACTTCCTGCCACCCGTATGGCCTCTGCACACACCCATTCGGGGCCGCGTGGACGTGACGCTGCCTGCCGATCTGCCACCGCTCACCTATCGGATCTACCTGAGCACCTTTGACCCTGAATCCCGGCGTAGTCTAGACCTTGTAGATGCGCACGGAGCGCCTCTGGGACAGGCCCTGCTTCTGGAAGAACTCGCTTTGCGCAAGGCAGACTTGAGCACGGTTTCTGCCGAGGTCAAGAATCCGCTCCATGCCGACATCGGCGACCGTCTGCAATTGCTAGACTTCGACCTGCCACGTACAGCATACAGCCAGGGAGATACTCTGCGGCTGACACTCTGGTGGCATCGTCCCGACATCCCTTTGGTGGGGCAAAGCGTGAGCACGCCTGACACGGATCACGTGTTGAGATTCCGCTTGCTGGATAACAGAAACTCGGTAGTCTGGAAGGGTGAGCGATCTATTGTCCCCGGCTACCCCACTGCGCGTTGGCAGCCGGGAGAGGTCAATCGCGTTGTTTATCGTCTGGCCCTTCCCCCTGACCTGGCAGAAGGAGACTATGCCCTGCAAGCGGGTACGGAGGATAAGCTGATCTCGCTGACGCGGCTGCACATTGCGTCTCGCGAGCATTGCTACGACATGCCACCCATGCAGCACTCATTGGACGTGCAGTTCGAGCAAGGCATCACGCTACTCGGTTATGACTTGCAACCTCCTACTGTGCAGCCAGGAAAGACGGTCACAGTGACGCTCTACTGGCAGGGGAAGCAGCAAATCACAGCCAGTTACAAAGTGAGCGTACAGATGCTGTCAGCAGGCCTGCGAATCATGGCACAGGAAGATAGCATCCCTGCGCGCTGGACCTATCCGACAACGGCCTGGCTGCCGGGGGAGATTATCACCGATGAGCACGTTTTGACTATCAAGCCGGAAGCAGCACCGGGTGATTATACACTGATCGTGGCCCTCTATGATGAGCGGAGCGCACAAAGACTCCGCGTCGAGCAGGGAGGCAAAAGCAGGGATCACGTGATCCTCACCACCCTGCACGTGGCACAATAGCTGGAGTGTGGCCGTCGCCGCCCCGTTTATGACGCAGATAAGCATCTTGTGGTCGAGCATGCTTTGCGCGGCCTGACTATCGGGTCTTCTTCCTAGTCAGGTGAGCAGGGGAAAAGGTAATCATTTGTCGAGGATTCCTGCGACCTCCGCGGCGTAGTGGTGGAAAAAATCCCCACGGTCCTTTCTATCAAACGGGTCGTACAGGTGACCGACCTGCTCGTACCCACGCTTTTGCATCATTGGGACATACCCAGACGTATGATATCACCAAGGCACCCCATCGGCGCGTCTTGGACATACTTGAGGCCAGTGATGAGACCAGAACACAGTTCCAGCAGCGCTGCCTATCACTCAAGCCAGCCATCCTCCTGTGTAGGCTTTCAGGAGGTCCACTGGCATAGCAGCGCCCTGCAAAAGAGCATGGCCTTCTTCCTGCACCTGCCCACCGGATACCACGACCAGACCACGAGGCGCTATCCAGTGCTCTATCTGCTGCACGGCTCGGGACATGATCGGTATTCTGTGCTCAGGGAGGTTCGTCCGCAAGAACATGTCCCACTGCTGGGTGAGGCCGTGCTGGTTATCCCAGATGGCAACCAGGGCTGGTGGCTCGACAGTCCTCTATTGGCCCACTCTCATTACGGCCAATACCTGCTGGAACTCGTGAGCTTTGTGGACCGCCACTACCGCACTACAGCGAGCCGCACAGCGCGCGGCATCTGTGGCTTCAGTATGGGAGGGTATGGCGCTATGTTGCTTGCAAGCCAGCATCCCGAAACCTTCGGCGCAGCATCATCGCTCCTGGGGCCACTGGACATTGCGCAGTTGTTCCCAGACTACTACCGGCTTCGTCTGCTATTGGGACCGCACCTAGCCACCTGGCAGTGCTACAATCCAACCAATCTGGCAGCGAACCTGGCGCATACATCGCTCAAGTTCTGCACGGCGGAAGAGGCCTTTGACCGGCCACAGAGCGAGGCCTTCGCCGCGGCATTGCGAGCGCTCAGTATTCCGTTCGAATACGACGTCTACCCAGGCGGACACGACACGATTTTCGTTCGAGAGCACATCAGCGCACACTTTCGCTTCCATCGCCGCTCATTTGACCGAGACGTACAAAGCTGATACAATCGCTTTCAGGTCTTAACGCCGCCATCTCTCACCAACACCGGTGAACGTGGCGGCTTGTACATTGTCCCACGTAGCACAGTGACCACAGGAGAATGACTTTGCCTATCGTCAGCGTGTATAACTTGACAAAGGTATTCCGTGTGTTCAAGCGACGCGAGGGCCTCATCGGAGCACTGCAGAACCTTGTGGTGCGCGAGTATACTCAAGTCCGCGCGGTGGATGGCATCAGTTTCGAGATCGAGCCAGGGGAACTCGTCGGTTACATCGGACCCAACGGCGCTGGCAAGTCCACCACCATCAAAATGCTGTGCGGCATTCTCACGCCGACAAAGGGTTGCGTTGAGGTGAATGGAATCGTGCCCTTTGAGGACCGCGTGGCTAATGCCCGGCAAATGGGCGTGCTGTTCGGACAGCGCACGCAACTGTGGTGGGACCTGGCCGTAATCGAGTCTTTCAACCTCCTCAAAAAGATGTACGAGATCCCGGACGAGGACTATGAGCGGAATCTGGCAACGTTTTCAGAAGTGCTGCAGCTGGATGAACTGCTGCATCTGCCGGTGCGCAAGCTCTCGCTAGGACAACGGATGCGCTGCGACCTGGCAGCCTCCCTGTTGCACAACCCCAAAGTGGTGTATTTTGACGAGCCAAGCATTGGCCTCGACGTGTCAGTCAAAGAGCGCATCCGTCAGTTCATCAAAGAGCTCAATCGCCAACGGAACACCACCATCCTGTTGACCACTCACGATCTGGGGGACATCGAAGAGATATGTGAGCGCATCATCGTCATTGACCACGGCAAGATCATCTACGACGGCAGCATTGGGAGCTTGCGGCAACGTTTCGATCATTCACGCCGTCTTGTCTTCGACATACGGGGAGGAGACGCCGCACAGGGCCTGCACTCCTATCTCCAGCTGTCGCCACAAGACGCCCAGGCGGAATGGCAGGAGCAGAATCAGCGTCTGACAGTAACGTTTAACCGCAACGCGGTAAGCGCATCAGACGTGGCGAGCATGATCATGCGCCGCTACAACGTGATTGACCTGACAGTTCAAGAGCCGGACATTGAGACCATCGTCCGACGCATCTATGCCGGTGAGTACGAGTTAGAAGAACCTGCTGGCCAGGACCACGGGGAATCGTGAGGGTCTGGCCCTTACACCAACACGTAGTGGGCACGGAGAGCCTTTGCGCGTAGTGCGCGCGCCGGGGCGCAATTTCGACGCTGGCGCGCCTACTACGAACCCAATGCAAACGCAGGAAGCAGCTTGATGAGCAGTGGTAGAATATACAAGAGACTGACAAAGTACCTCGAAGTGACGCGGTTGGAAATGCTGCGCATTATCACCTACCGCACCAACTTTGTGGCCATGTTTTTCAACAGCTTTGTCCTGGTGTTCATGTACTCCTACCTGTGGAGGGCGGTGTATGCCAACTCTCCGACAATCGGAGACTTGACTTTGTCCCAGATGCTGACCTACATCTTCGTGGTGCGTGCTATTGTGGTGCCCTTCGACAACGACATAGATTGGCGCATTGCAGAGCGTATTCGCACTGGCGACATTGCCATTGATTTCATCCGGCCAGCGAACCTGCAGCTTATGCAGTTTGCCACTGCCATCGGCAACTTTGTCATGCGTTTTATCACCACGAGCGTCCCAGTGTTGGGGCTGGGAGCCTGGCTCTTCGGCATTTCTGCTCCCGCAAGCCTTGGACACTTTGTTCTTTTCCTCTTCAGCCTGTTGCTCAGTTTCACCATTACCACGAGCATTAACTACATCTTTGGCATGATCAGCTTCTGGACAGTCAGCATACACGGCATCCTATTTGCCAAGATCTTTGTCAGTGAGTTTCTGGCCGGCGCGGCCGTACCCTTGAGCCTCTTTCCCGCCTGGTTGCGCAGCCTGGCCATGGTTCTGCCATTCCAAGCTATGGTCAACACGCCGTTGAGCATCTACCTGCAACTGACTCCACCCCAGGGAATCGTGCATCTGCTCGTGCTGCAGGTGTTCTGGGCTGTTGGCCTCCTTGGCTTTGGCCGTTTCTTGCTGCACAAGTCGTATAGGCAATTGGAAGTGCAGGGCGGCTAAGGGAACCATACAGTGAGCATGGTATTCGTCGCATGAACACACGCAGAGGTCCAATTTCTGAACTGAGATTGTATCTCACCTATCTTGCACAGCACATCAAGTCACGGATGAGCTATCGGGCTGACTTTGTAATCGCCAATCTGCTGTTCGTCTTTATGGCTGCATCGCAGATTCTATTCGTGTCCCTGGTGTTTAGCCAGGTAAGGCAGATCAACGGCTGGGGTTTCTGGGAAGTACTGCTCATCTATGGCCTCTCCTCTCTGACCATAGCGGTGTGTCAATGCTTCACCGGCATCGTCACACACTTACCGTACATGATCATCCGTGGCGAGTTCGACCAGATGCTGACCCGCCCGGTCAGCCCGCTCTGGTTGATGATGATGAGCCGCTTCAATGACCGCTGGTTGGTGACAATATTCATTCGTCTGCTGGTTCTATTGATAGCTGCTGGTCACGTGTTCAGCCCGGTCAAGTGGAGCACCATCGCTCTGCTCGCAGGCTTCTTTGTGTGCGGCCTGACCATCACCGTTGCCATCAACGTGATCTTTGCCGCACTCGCCTTCCACGTATTGGAGATTCGAGCGCTGTATCATCTGTACCTGGGTGACCTTTACAACTTGAGCTACTACCCGCTGACCATCTACGGTGGCTTCCTGCAACTGCTGTTAACCTGGGTCTTCCCCTTGGCTTTTGTCAGTTTCGTGCCTATCTCATACCTGGTGGAAAAGACCTCCTATGCCAGACTGGCTGCCCTGCCTCCACTGGTGGCCGTCGCCATGGTCGTCTTGGCCCGGCACCTATGGCGAACAGGCCTGCGCGCTTATGAAAGCACGGGGAGTTAAGCGGTAGTCGTGTACAGTGCTGCCAGCATAATCACACCGAGAAGAGTCGGCCGAGCTTCCCCGGGCATCGCGGGGATTTCAGCCCTGCTGTTCAACATCTCATTCCATCGCCTCCAGTCAGTGTGCTCCGTGGCTCGTGCCTGGCTTAGGACGCGGACTGTGGTCCGCCTAGAGCAGGTGTGAGGGACTTTTCTGGTGAGAGATGCTCAAAGGGGACAACAGTCCCCGCTTCCAGGCATGTTAGGAGCAGTTCAAAAGCGAACCGTATTTCAGTTCAAAAGTGAACTCTGAAACCGTGCAATGGATAGGTGACAGAGTGCACCATGGTGTCGTTCCACCAGACACGTATCTCCATGATCTGGCGCCGAGGGTCAGGGATGAGGTGGATGTCAACGTATTCGCGGAGTGGCACATTGGGGACCTCGATTTCATGGTTGAACAGAGAGATGCGGCGGTAGCCGTTAACCATTCTGGTCTCCCGAACGCAAAACACGTCTTTTGGTGAAGTGTACGGTTTAGGCAAGGAAAAAGGGCGAAAGAGGCTATTCCCGGCGGCCCTGGCTTTGTCGAAGCGAATACTGGGGATCTCCTTAGTAGTGGAATGGACTTGGTGGTTGTTGTAGCGATCAATCTCCTCCCTCAGAACGCAGCGGACATCTTCCAACTTATCGAGTTTCTCCAGGGCGCAGGTTCGAACGATGCGGTCCTGAAGCCAGCGGTAGGGTCTTTCGATTTTGCCTTTGGCCTGAGGAGAGAGGGCGTAGATAACTTCCACACCTAGAACGCGCATCATCTTGCGCCACTGAGGGTCAGCATCATCGGTTTGAAGGATGTGTTTGCGCCAGACGCTATCCCTTCGTTGCACGAAGCGAAAGACGCGTAAGGAGTCAACGTAGTAGCACAGAGGGATACCCCACGTTTGCACGAGGGATTGTGTGGCCTGGATATGAGCCCAAGTCGTCTCCTTTGGGAAGAAATCAGCGAACAACAGCTTACGGCTGTAGTCGTCGATGCTAGTGATGAGAGTCCACTTCTGTTCGGCGAAAGGGGACCATAGGTGGGTAGAGCCATCATGTTGGACTAGCGCGCCTATGGAGGCGGTCAACACTTCGCGATCGTGAGTCTGCCTTTTCTTGCGCGGTCTGTAGCAACCGAGGCGCTTGGCGCGGTCGATGATGGTGTTCAGAGAGACCTTGATGCCTTTCTTGGCGACGCGGTCTCGAATGGCAGAGTAGTTGTAGCTGGAGATAGGTAGTCGCTTGTCCTGC
>CAYZGO010000038.1:0-18352 GCA_964478075.1 uncultured Anaerolineales bacterium
TAACCGCTGAAACCGGGGGCACTATCCTGGTAGACCCCGTTTTTCAACACCCTCTCAAGTTGACAGTGTGCGGTGTGCAAAGCAGGGACTACGCGGCTATCACCGCTTTCCAGGGGGAGGTCTAAACCTGCCCCTGGGGTCGAGCCAGCGCTCTGACGTAGCCCGCACATTCATGTGCGGGCGGTATTCTCTGGCCCCTACGGGGGTGTATCCATCGCTGGCAGTTCCACGATGATGGTCAAGCCCTGGCCTGGACTGTCAGGGTATTGCTGCAGCGCCGGACACTCGGCCCAGATACGCCCGTAGTGCTCCTGTACTATGCCGAAGCATACGGACAGGCCCAGGCCCGTGCTCTGTCCTGGGCGCCGTGTGGTGAAGAAGGGGTCAAAGATGCGGTCTATGATTTCTGGGGCAACTCCTGGTCCGTCGTCGCTGATTTCTACGCGCACCACGTTCCCCGTGCCCCATGCCTGATTGACGGACCTCAGGGTGAGGGTACCGCCTTGATGCGCCTCGCTCATAGCCTGCTGCGCGTTGAGGATGATGTTGAAGAACACTTGCTGCAGGAGGCTGGCGTCCCCATCCATGAGCGGCAGGTCTGTCGCCAACTGGCGTTTCACGGTGACGTTCGATGCTTGCAGGTCAAACTCGCACAGGGACAGCGTACTTTCCAGGACCTTATTGATGTCCGTCGGGCCGCGTTGCCCGTGCTTGCGTTGCCCAAAAGCCACCAGGTCGCTCACCACGCGCTGACAACGCTGTGTGGCCTCCAGAAGGCGCTGCACATCGGCCTGTGCCTGCTCCGGGAGATCCTGCTGCAGGAGCAGTTCAGCATATCCCTGCATGACTGCAAGAGGGTTGTTCAGTTCATGCGCAGCGCCGGCCACCATCTGCGCCAGTCCTTGCAGTCGCTGGGAACGCAGCAGGTCGGTCTGTGTGCGCGCTAATTCCTCCATGCGCGCCTCAAGTTCCTCGTACAGCCGCGCCTTCTCCATGGCGATGCTGGTATGCTGTGCCAAGGCCAGAGCCAGGTCTGCGTCGTGTTCAGTGAAGGGGTGGGGCTGGCGATAGCGGTTTAGGATGAGCAAACCCAGCACCTTCTCCTTCACAAGCAGGGGTAGGAGCAGGGAGGAGGTGACGCCCAGTTTGACCAGCGCACTGGGTAGGCGGAGGTCCTTGCTGGTGTCGGCGATAAACAAGGGACACTTGGTACGCACTACCTCAGCCGCCGCAGCATTTGCCGCCAAGGGCATGCGCTTCTGGGCTTGCATTTGTTCCTCGCTGAGTCGGGACGCAAACTGTGCACGCAGTTCGAGCTCGTCGCTGGCCGCGTGGTAGAGGTACAGGGTGACTGAGTCAGCACGGAGCAGATCGCCAGCCTGTCGTGCCACCGTGCTCAGCACAGCGTCCAGGCCGAGCGAGGAGGTCACCAATGTGGCCGTGTAGAGCAAGGCCGCCTGTTCGTCCACACTCTGGCGTGCCTCATCGTACAGGCGGGAGTGCATGATGGCCAGCGCGGACTGTTGGGCAAAGGCCGTCAGCAGTTCCACGTCCAGGTTATCCAGGCAAGCATCTGTAGCGTAGCGGCTCACAGTTATCGCGCCCAGGAGTTCTTTCTCCAGCATAATGGGTACACAGGCCATGCAGGACACGCCGTGCTCCTGCGCCAACTTTCGCCCCACGGCGGAGATTCGCAAGTCCTGCGCAGGGTCGGAGATCAGCACGGGCTGTCCGCCTTTCCAGGCAGTCACAGTTGAGCCGGGCGGCTCCAGGTCAAGCGGAAAGAATTCCTTTATATTCCCCGTGTCGCTGCCCAGCATGGGCCCTGCACTGGCCAGACGCACTAACTGGTGCGTCCGCTGATCCAGCAAACCCAGCCAACAACCATCATAGCCCAGGGAGTCAAGGAGGACGTGTACCATGCCCTGCAGGCGTTCGTGTAAGGACAATGGCCGCAGTGCATCACGCGTGGCCTGTTGCAGAGCTTTCAGCGCTGCTGCACGCCGCTCCGCTTCTGCACGCAGTTGCTGCACCTCGGCTACACGCTCCGCCAGTTGCTGCGTGCGTTCCTCCACGCGTCGCTTCAACTTGGTGCCTGCGGCGCGCAGTGCCTTGTACAGCTGCTCGTTGCTCGTTCTCGCCAGCGCATACCGTGCGCCCTCTAGGACAGCCAGCACCGCTAAGCTGGCCAGCAACAGCATTCCCTTGGCATCATCAAGAAGCAGGTTGAAATACCGCAGGGCGATAACAATCAGAGCCATGTGGAGCCCTGCCTGCAGGATCACGCCCAGTCCACTGATAGCTCTCTTCATCCTGTGCTGAGTCTTGGCGGAGACAAGGTGCGCCTCTGCCCCGTACACAATGCAGAGCCCAGCCCACGCAATGTACCATCTGGCCAGCAGCCAGGCAGCTTCCACCCAAATCGGGATAACCTGCACACCGCGCTGTGTGAGATGGGCATAGGCTACATCGGCCACAATTGCTGCGCCAAAGCTCAGGCTCAATGAAGCTGTTGAGAGGAGAGCTATTGGCTGGCGCGCACGGGACAGCAGGGCAAAGAGGTTGACCGCCAGCACAATGTCGGCCAAGGGATAGAGCCAGGCGACGAGAGCAGCGGGGGACACGACGCCGGGCACGAAGAAGACGTGGATGACCACGAGGCTGATTGCAATTGTGGCGAATGCGACGTCCAAGGCCAGCTTCAGACGCGCCAGCCACGTCTGTGGTGCAACGGGATAACAGAGCAACCCGAGCAGGTACAGGGGATAAGAGAGGAGGCGCGGTACGTTAGCCACGGAAGGGGGTGGCAAGATGCCGCCTGCTGCCCAGGACTGACCAGCGCGCACTAGTGTGGCGCATAGCGCAGGCAGTGAGGCCAGGAAGAAGAAGCGCCAGGAACGGCGTATGATCGTGGGACGAGCGTGCTTCGCTGCCAGCGCTGCCATCACAGTGACCAGCAGTTGTGCGCCAAGGAGAGCGAAACTGCCCATCCAAAGGTGATAGGCCTCTACGTCTCTTGACACCTTCGGGAGCCAGGAGGTTGCGCCTAACCAGCCGGGGAAGGCCAGCACAATGACGTGGAGAACAGTGCCGATGGTGAAGGCAGCGGCTGCGCCACGCAGAAGGCGGGTTGCCTTCCTTGTCGACTGGCTTTCTGCATCAACCGTGGGCAAACCAGCGTCCATACACGCCTCCGATACCCAAGAGGTCCCAGTGTCCGACATCTTACGACCGAGAAAACGCCGACATGGCCACGCACATTATAACAGAAATACAATTTGAAATCAAGTACATCGGCGGCTTGATGCCAGCGAAACCGTCAAGATCGTACGAAGCGTTTTCTTGCGTTGGTCCTCGGTTTTTACCAGCTAATCCAACCTGACATGCATCCGGTGCAATCCAACAGGCCCAGGACAAAATCGCTCCCATAGTCCCAGATCAAAGCTTCGTCAGGCGGAGACGCACCCCACCAGCAGTAAGGAATAGCCAGGCTGGTGACCTGGTCCATGTAGGCGTTCCAGGTGTTTGAAAGGACGTTGCAGTGAGAGATCACAGGCGACGCCTCCAAGTACATTAACAACCCATAGGTGTTGTACTGAAAGGTGCAGGAGGAGACGTCTGTCGCGCTCATGGTCGCCAGCCCGTTCGTGCTCGTGAACACGTTGCAGTACCGCAGCACCGACTTCGACGCATCGTTGATCCCACGCCCATAGTACACGTTGCAGTAGGTCATGGTCGCCGGTTGATCCCCGCGCAGGTGAATGTAGCTCCAGGAGCTCTTTGTCACCGCGCTCGTGTGTGTGAAGGTGATCGGCTCCGTGATCGTTCCCACGGCGTACAAGGTGCCCTGGATATCCACCTTGTAGTCGCCCAGCATCTCCACTGTCGTGCCGGCCGTGATAGTCAAGGTGCTGTTGGTCGCCAGGCCTACGTTGCAGTTCACCCTCACTACCCCAGGACCCCACGTCGTATCGTCCATGATCGCCACTGGACACACCGGAGTCACCGTCGGAGTGCTGGTAGCCGTTGGAGTCGAGGTCGGCGTCGAGGTCGGCGTCGACGTAGGTGTCAGCGTGTTCGTCGCCGTCGCCGTCAAGGTGTTGGTCGCCGTGGGTGTCGACGTGTCCGTCGCCGTGCTCGTCGGCGTCGGGAGCTCGTACTCTATCACCAGCTTCGGATCGCTTGTCACGTCCGCCCACTCGCTCAGACGGATCAGTACGTGCTCGTTCGTGGATACCCCTGGCGCGCTGTTGTCCACGTCCTCTTTGCTCACCATCGTATACTTCGTGTCCCCTGTCTTGTTGATCCCACCGGTGGCTACTGCCATCGTGTAGTAGGTCCCCGACGTCCACCCATCCGCCGTGTCCCGCAGTGTGCCTTCCAAAGTCGCAGTCCCACCGTACGCACCATCATAGTTCGCTTCCTGGCTGTCACACAATGCCTCACTCCATGCGTAGCGGTACACCTGCACCAAGAAGTCAACGTCTGACTGGTCCGTGTGGGCACACACGTGCAGCACCGCCGACGAGATGATCGCATCGTCAGGCAGACCCGACGTGTCAAAATCCAGGAAAGGCCGCCTGCAGAAGTAGATACTCGCACTGTGCTGTTGCCCAACGTAGGCATACGTCTCCTCACTGTAGCAACCCGTGCTCGTGCTCCGCGCCGTGCTGTACGTCGCGCTCGAACCCTGCACCCACCCATCCGACGTCTCACCGTAAAACGTCTCAGGCGACGCCGCCACCCGCACCACGCCATCATTGCACGCAGAAAGGAGGAACACAACCCAAGCCACCAGCAAGCTCAGCACCACTACACATAGAAAAGCCCGTTTCCTAACCATATCCCACCCCCAGGAGGTCAAAAATGACCAAGATACGCCCCATCTTCGGCCAGCTTCTCATCCTTCACTGGGACGACGTCTGGCCAGACAGCATCTGGACCGCCATCCGCACCATCGCCACCCGAGCACGCTTCGAGATCCCCGACCAGATCCTCACACCTTCACAGCTCCGCCCCTGGCTCTGGTACAAGCCAGGGTACTACTGGTCACTCTACAACGGCCTGCAGAAGATCGGCTACACTCTCAACACTCTCCAGGAAGGCCACTGGAGGCCACCAACGCCACAGAAAGGAGCAACGTGAAACCACACGAAGTCAATCGCACCCTCTTAGAGTCCATGTCAGAGGAACAAGCCGAGCTCTTCAAGCTCCTAACCAAACTGGGCCACGATCCCCTGACCACCTTCTTCAACGTGCTCTACGTGCCACCTGGCGAGGTCGCCGGCTTCATCGAGCACGCAAAGAAGCTCCTCGAGCAGCGCGCTCAGAACTTGCCCCGGTCCACCTCGTCAATGTAGTCACTGGCCGGCACGATCTCGCCTTCTATCTCTGTCACCCACTCAACTTTGTCCAGGAGGGCCACCAGAGCACCGGAGATGATCAGATCGTCGTGTACTGTCGGGTCCGCTACGCCCCACCTCATTCGCTTGCCAGGACCCGGCAGTACCTCAAACTCGCACTCTGCAACTTCGCGCCAAAACTGGCGCGTGTCAGGCGCTCCATCGTCTGCATAGTCTCTGTAGCGCCCCGTCTCTACTACAGCCAGGAAATCCCACCCAAGGTCACTCTTGCTCGCCATCGTGAAGTCGAAAGGTATCACCAGCCCGGGCGGATCGTCTTTCACATTCCCTAGCCGCTTGGCCAGGAAGCCGGCCAGACCAGCACCTACCCCTGTAGCATCGATGACCAGGTACGACACGCTCCACGTGGCCGCCAGGTCCAGCAGCACAGAGTACAGGTCCGAGTGCTTCTTGCCTGTCCACCACCAGCGGTTGATCACCCGATATCGGGGAAAGCCCAACAGCGGGTCATCGAGGCCCTCCAGATCTACCTCCACCATGGTCACCGCCGTGCTGTCTTTGCGCGGGTTCGCGTCTCGGAGTTCCTCGCCTTCCAGGGTCTCATCTTCGCCAGCCACGTCTACCAGCATTGCGTACACTACTCCTGGCTGTGGTTCGCGCGCCCGAGGGTGCGTGCCCTTCATCAGCGCCACCCGCTCAGCAGTAAAGAGCCGGCCAGCTTCGTCTATCTCCTCCAGCCTGTACTGTGTCTTGATGATCGGATGGTTCACCCCTAGCCGCAGCATCTCTTTCTTCACGTACACACCGTAGCTCGGCACCTCCTCAGCTACCCGCTCCCACGGCACCACAAACACCCGCTGCACCCCGTCTAGAGCCTCCTCCTGCCGCAGAGCTCTCATTACCCTGGCCAGCAGCGTCCTGGAGGTCCAGATTGTGCCGTAGAACACGGTCGTGACGTTGGTCGCAGCGCCCATCGGTGCAAAATCCTTGTTCCACTTGTCCACGTCCACGTCCTGCGCTTCGTCGCACTCCAGCAGCACATTGGCCGTAGCCCCAACTACGTTGGCCGAGATATGAGCAGAGAAGAAGAAGCACCGGCAGCGGCCCAGCCGCACTATGTACCCTTCATCCCCCTTCAGAAACTCCCTATTCCAGGGGTTGTCCAGGCAGTCACGCAGCCGCATCTTGCTGTTGATCGTCTGAGGCTTGTACGTAGGCGACGCCTTCACGATCGAGGATCCCCGCACTTGCTGGTACAGGTTCATCAGGTAGGCTTCCAACTGACCGCTGAGCTCGTTCTTGCCCGCCTGCCGTGACATGACCACCGCAAAGGTCATGCCCTTGCCCTCGATCACGCTCTCTACGATCGCACGTGCAGGCTCGAGCTGGTACCCCCGTAGCTCGCGCCTAATAACGATCTTCGAGAACAGCCGGACGTCGCTGAGGAATGACTTGATGACTTGTACGAGATTCAATGAACACCCACCAGAAACGCGCTACCAGGAACACTACCCGATACACAAACGCCAGCATACCCCCCTCCCCCATCCGGTCAATCCTGTCAATCTTGTCAATCTTCTCAGTCTTCTCCCTACACCAGGTCATCCGTCTCAATCCTGGGCCCATCCCGCAGCAGCCCTCGATGCTTGTGCCCGATCACAGGATCAAACGCAGGATCCTCACCTGGCCGGCCACCGAACAGAGCCACAACCACGCCGTCAGTGGGGTTCAGCTCGTCCTGGAAGACCACCAGGCACCTTGTACCGTCCACTACCAGGTCCTCACGGAGGTGAAACGCTACCGGCACGCCCTCGATCTGCGTGCTCTGATACCCCGTGATCTCCACGTCAGCCAGGTACGTCGCCTTGTCAAACGCCCTGATCACTCCCAACCGTAGCAACCCCTCGCCCCCCTACAATTGACCTGTTATACACCTTCACACCGCTCCTACAGCCCCGCTAAGACACCCTTTTTGCAGGACAGGTACCCTAACCCTCACGCAGACACGTTTCGCCGGCCAGGGGGAAGGGGGGGCACATCCCCCCCAAAACTACACCCCCCTTGGGATGTAAAATAGATCTCCACACCAAGCCAGTTCTCCGTCCGGCGGCCCTTCAGAGGCTCACGCTTGCGCGGGATACAGAATCTCACAGCAAACCTCACTTTTTCCTGCTGGCCACTACCAAAATCTTCAACTCGACTTCAATCTTCTGATGCGGTCGCCCTCAGAATAGTGAGCTCAGGATCAAGATTCTTCACTTTCTCTTCCAGCCCCACCACCCTACCCTGCAGCTCCCACACTTCCCGCGCCGTCAGCCAGGGGTGCCAATAGCCGTACTCGTCAGAAAACCCACTGCTGCCACCCCTGCTAAACACGCGCCACAGGAACCACACTGTGCCCGAGCCAAAGAACAGTATCGCCGACACCAAAAAGCCGGCCATCAGCACATCCAGCTTCACCACACTACACCCCCTCCACGTACACGGTTTGCTGCCATTGCCCGTGCAACGGCTCATATTCCGTCACGATCCCGTTCACACGCCGCTTCACACTCGTCAGACCCCCACCAGCTCGGGCATCTGAGATCTCAATTACGTCGAATAGCTCTAACCCCACGTTCGGCCGCGTCTGTACCCGACCACCGTGCCCCCTGGCCGCTGCGTCATCAAGCGCGCCCTCAGCCGCCACCTGACACATCGCCGTTGTGCCCCAGTTCTTAGAGTAGAGCGGCTGGAATATCTCCATCCCCAACTTCAGCCCACCGTCGTAATCGGCCCCCACATAGAGCACGCTCTCGCCCGACGCCCTAACCCGCGTTGGCCAGCTCAACTGGTGCACGTACAGGCCCTCCAGGACCTCACCCTCACCATAGCTGTGACCAGCAGCCGGATCACCGTCTTTCGACGGGATAGAGCAGTACAACACGTCCTCTGTATCACCGTTGCCCCACCTGGCCACGCCACCTACCAGCCCCAGGAGCCCCTCCAGCACGGTCACCCCGTCCATCCCGGGATCAAACACCAACGACGGCGCGTCCAGCGGCACCCACCGCCCCAACGCCCGTATGTGGTGACGCCCGCTCCAGTCTGTGTGGCTACCAGCTACCCCCAGGTAGCTCACTGTCTGATCCCACTCCGCGCTGGCGTCAAACGCCACGCTAAAGTACCCCACTCGACAGGCCAGCTCCGTTATGCACCACTTCACTGTCTTGCTCTTCCACACGTACACCGCATCCGGTCGCCACCGCCTAAATAGCTCCCAACCGTCATGGCAGTACAACCGCATCCAGTTGGCCCCACTCTCACGCACTCGACCCATCCCCCACAACAGGAAAGGCCGGCACTCTACCCGCTCATCCCCCGCCGAGGTCTTCAGCCCCTGATCAATCACCACCTGAGCCAACGGCTGCAGTGCACCAGCCCAGGGACCGCCGAAAGACGTCGGATCGTCGTACCCCCCATCTCTGTTGTCGAGCTCTACGATCAAATCCCCATGCTGAGGCCGCTCGGTGATCATGTACCGCCTTATCTGCGCCCGACCTATCGTCAGCGTCAAAGGCTCAGCACGCAGTCTGTACGCCTGGTTCATCTTGTGCGCGTACACGCCCACTGCGCCAAACACCACCGACGCTACCCGAGTTTCGTAGTACGTGCTGAATCCCAAGGGTATCTTGTAGCTCCAGTGGACAAAATAACGCGATCGAATGCACACCGGCACCTTCCACGACCCCCCACTGCTGGAGTACTTCTCAATGTAGGTCAGCACCCACCCCTGACCCCAACCACCGTCAGTTGCCACCAAGCTCGGCCACAGCGCCGTGAAACCCAACGTCGCGTACCCTGGAGGTGCAATCCGCTGCACCCCCCACGTCGACGTGCCGTCGAACAGACACGTCACCATCCTGCCATCCACGTCGTTGTTGCCACTCAGAGCCGCCACCACCGCAAACCTACTCCTGGCCGCCCACCACACAGCTGTCAGACCGTAGCAGTTGTTGAACTCGCCATAGGTCTCGGTGATCGCATCCAACCGCACCTCGGACCCCCACGCACCCTCGGCCTTCTTCCGATAGTACACGTACCGATACCCGGCCCGTGAGTAGCACCAGAACACATCATCGTGTCCCGCAGACGCCAACTTGTACAAGTAGGTCACCCCACCCGCCAGCGTCTTCACGTCTACCACGCCACCCCACGACGCCCCGTTATCCGTGCTCTCTCGACTGTAGATCTTCGTCCCGTCGCTCCGCATGTAGAACAGCCGCAGCGTCCCACTGTTGTTGCTAATCGCCACGTCGCCATGCGGAAATGCCATCACCCCCGTGACCACCTGCGTGTAATCGTCCGGATACACGCCCCACCCGTCACCACCAGCAGCCCCGCCAGCCAGCGGCATCGAGCTCGGATCAGTCACCCGACGCACCCGAATCACCCCCGAGCTATCCAACGCCGCCACCACAATCTTGCCGTCAGCAGCAACACACATGGATGTATGAACGTAATCAGTCCCCTCGTTCCCCACCCACGTGAACCGCCCTTGCTTGTCCCGCACAATAACACGAACGCGCGGTACCTGCCCAGATACCACGCGCTGCCCAGCTTCCAACGTCTCACTCAAACTCCGCATGGATTCTCACCTTCCTCGTCGCAGGCGGCGTCGACGACAAAGTGCACATCCTGTACCTTGCCGTCGGAAACCGCGATGAGCATCCGCTTGATCACCACCGCCAGACGGCGCTGCAGCATGTCACAGGCCGGCGAGCCCGTCACCTTCACCGGCAGCAGGCCGTCCTGAAAAGTGCATGTCTTTGTGGGCAGCAGGTAGGTCTCGAAGGTGCTGCGTGCCCATTGCCGGCGCAGTTCGGTCAAAGTCTCCTGCCACCAATAGTTCATAGGGTCTTTTTCCTGGGGATTACTCGTGCTGTGCAGCGCAACTCGGCCTCTGCGGGGCCCATCACCTGTGCGATCGCCGTGCGCGGATGCGTCAAAGGCCTGGCGGTAGGCCTGTTCGTCGATGCCGTAGCGCTCCAACCAGGCGGCGTGGTCGCGCTGTAGGCTGGGGGAGAGGTGGGCTGCCTGCTCGGGCCGCAGCAGCGGCAGCGATTTCGACACGCGGAAGGTATAGCGGGTGGTGGGCCCCTGACCACGGCGCCTAACCTGCAGCAGCCGCTCACGGCACAGCACGTCCAGCGCCCCTTGGTAGCAGGAGCGTTTAGCTGCCCGGGTTTGCTTTCGTGCCTGCGTCTCCTTCGCTTCAGGCGCGGCAGACTCCCTAGGTGCACTGCGCCGCCCGGTGACAACAGCACGGCTGTAGTCGCTGTTGGTGAGCATGCGGGCCAGGCGGGAGATGGAGGGATAGGCGACGTCACAATCGCCGTAGCAGAAAGAGAGCAGCAGCTCCCACAGACCAAAGGCGGTGTTGCCCAGGTAGGGCCGCCCGAAGTACAGCGCATAGTTGTGCACGATAGTATAGCCGTGCTGTGCGGGGTTGACTTCCATGCCGCGCACTTCAAAGATCGACCCCTCCTTGAGCAGGGCGACGTCTTCGGTGCTAAAACCGTCACGGGGTTTACTAATGCTAATGCTACTGTTCACTAGTATCCATATCGCGCAGTAAAAAAAGGTAGACCTCGTCGCGCAGTTGCGGATAGGCCTTCAGCACGCCGCGCAGGAACTTTGGTCCCGGGTTGCGGCGCCCGCTGTAGACCATGCCCAGCATGCTGGTGCTCACGCCCAGCCGCAGGGCCATGTCTTCGATGGTGAATCGCTTGTTGCGTTGCAGGCCGCGCAGCACGCGCACTAGCCGACGGATGCGCCTCTGTCGAGCTGTAAGGCCCCGTGCCATGATGCCTCCTATAGTGGTTGGCGGTCACCGGTCACCAGTTACCAGTCACCCGTTAGCGGTAACTGGTAACTGAAAACCGGCAACCGTGAACTGCAAACCGCCCTCCCCCTCCCACCCTGACCGCCTCTCCGCCTACAACGCATACTAGCACAAATGTTCTAATTAGTCAAGTAAAAATGGCGTAAAATAGTGATTTTGACCTACCCAGTTCTTCACTTTTGTGATATAATAGGGTAGACAGATAGGAGGAGGCTATGACTCTAGGACAAGCCATTCGGGCCATTCGTCGCGAAGCGGGGCTCAGCCAGAAGGAAGTGGCCGAGGCCGCAGGCATTGACCAATCGTACATGAGCATGATTGAGTCCGGTCAGCGCCGCAATCCGGGCACGCGCATCATCGCCCGCCTGGCGCAGGTGCTGCAGGTGTCCATAGACGAACTGGCGGCGCACGCGGGCTACCTGCCCAGGCCGCAGCCAGCGAACCCGCTGTCAGAGCGGGTTCTGCGGCTTTTCCGTCAGCTTCCCCGCTGGCGGCAGGAGGACGTCGTGGCGCAACTGGAGTTGTACCTGCGACTGAAGGATCAGCGACCGCGAGTTATTGGTGAGGAGGAGCAAGATGCGCGAACGGAGGAGCAGAGGCCGGCAGCGCGCGAGCGGGTGGCTTGAGCAGAGCTTTGATCAACTCTTCTTGCGCCTGAGCCCTGCGGAGCGCCGGTGTATAGCAGAAGAACTGGCGCGGCCCTTTCGCCGCCAGTGGCTTATCGTGGACGTACACGGCGTGAGGAGACTGGAGTAGTAGGCTTCCGGGAATTAGAGGGATGGGGATGTCCCTGGTCTTTGCCCTGGGGCTGGAAGGAGATAGGAAATGAACGAACACGCGTTGTTGACACCAAGCGGTGAACAGGTGAACGCTCTCATTGAGCGCCTTGCCGAGGCCGAAGCCGCGGTGCAGGCTCGGGCAGTTGGCCAGACAGACACGGCCGTTGATTCCTCAACTGCCACGTGCGGCCTTTTGCGAGAGGCCCAGGAGGCGCTGCGGGATTTGGAGAACAAGTGCCGTGCTCTGATCGGCGAATCCAATGACGCCATCTACCTGCTCTATGACACAGAATTCGAGACGATCAATTCCAAGTTCACAGAGCTTTTCGGCGTGACAGAGGAAGAGGCCCGCTCGCCAGATTTCGACTTTATGAGGCTGGTAGCGCCGGAGAGCAGGGCGCTGGTGGAAGAGCGGGCCAGGAAGCTGGCGGCAGGGGAAGAACTCAGCTCCTGCTACGAGTTCAAGGCTGTATCCAAGGATGGCAGGGAGCTCTTCGTGGAAACGTCCGTGTCCTACGTGCCCTATCGTGACGGCGTCGCGGCGCTGGGGGTGCTGCGCGACATCAG
Source organism: uncultured Anaerolineales bacterium (assembly GCA_964478075.1). Classification (GTDB taxonomy): domain Bacteria; phylum Chloroflexota; class Anaerolineae; order UBA2200; family UBA2200; genus DAOUEX01. The sequence continues at coordinate 12,594 of CAYZGO010000038.1, forward strand.
CGAGCGCAAGCGTGCGGAGAAGGCGCTGCACGAGTCGGAAGAGAAGTACCGAACCATCTTTGAAACTACTGGAACTGCGACAGCAATTATCGAGGAAGACACGACGATATCCCTGGCAAACGAGGAGTTTGTGAAACTCTCCGGCTACTCCAAGGAGGAACTGGAAGGCAAGAAGAGCTGGACAGAATTGGTAGTGCAGGAAGATCTGCAGAGGATGAAGGAATACCATGGCCTGCGCAGAGCTGAGGGCAAGGCTGCCCCCAGGGAGTACGAGTTTCGCTTCGCGGATAGGCAAGGTAATGTTCGAGACGTATTCCTCACTATTGATGTGATTCCGGGAACAAAAAAGAGCATAGCATCTCTTCTGGACATCACCGCGCGCAAGCGGGCGGAAAAAGCCCGGGCCGCCACGTATAGGATCTCCGAGGCTGCGCATGCTGCGGAGGACTTGCAAGAGCTCTTTAGCGCGATCCACCAGATCGTTGGTGAACTGATGCCGGCCAAGAACTTTTACATTGCCGTTTATAACCCTGCAACGCACATGCTGCATTTTCCTTATTTCCTGGATGAGTATGAGGAGCCGCCTGCGCCTGAGAAACTGGGCGGAGGGCTGACAGAATACGTGCTGCGCACAGGAGAACCCCTCCTGGCTTCGCCTGAGGTGTTTGAAGAGCTGGTGGAGAAGGGGGAGGTGGTGTCAATAGGAGGGCCTTCCATTGACTGGCTTGGGGTTCCCCTCAAGGTGGGGGATAAGACCATTGGTGTGCTGGTTGTGCAAAGCTATACTGAGGGCGTTCGCTTCGCAGAAGAAGGTAAAGACATCCTGGCCTTGGTTTCCGACCAGGTGGCGATGGCTATCGAGCGCACGCGGACGGAGGAGGCGCTGCGCCAAAGCGAAGATAGATACAGGACCATTCTCGAAAGCGTTGAAGAAGGGTATTTCGAGGTTGACATTGCTGGCAATTTCACTTTCTTCAATGATGCTATGTGTGAGATCCTCGGGTACGCCAGAGATGAAATGACAGGTATGAACAACAGGCAGTACATGGACGAAGACAATGCCAAGAAGGTGTATCAAACGTTCAATCGAGTGTACACCACGGGCGAGCCCAGCAGGGCATTTGATTGGGAGATCGTCAGAAAGGACGGTACAAGGAAGTCTGTTGAAGCAAGCGTTTCTCTAATGACGAATTCAGAAGGTGACGGGATCGGCTTTCGGGGTATTGTTCGCGACGTCACCGAGCGCAAGCGGGCAGAGGAGAAGATGAAACACCTCACCCTTGTGCTTCGTGCGATCCGCAACGTCAACCAGCTCATCACCAAGGAAAAGCACTGCGACAGACTGCTTGAAGGCGTCTGCGACATTTTCGTAGAGACTCGAGGCTACCACGACGCCTGGATCGCTCTCGTAGATGAATCAGGCAGCCTTGTGACGACCGCCGAGACCGGGTTGGGCGAGAGCTTTGTGCCCGTGCTCGAGCGGTTGAAGCGCGGCGAGTTGACTGCTTGCGGCCGCCGGGCCCTGTCTCAAGCGAGTGCCGTGCTTGTTGAGGACCCGCTCTCCACCTGCGCCGATTGTCCCCTCTCGGACAAGTACGGTGGCAGGGGAGCGATGACGATGCGGTTGGAACACCGAGGAAAGGTGTACGGTCTGCTGGCTGTCTCTGTGCCCGCCGATCTCATCGTAGAGGACGAAGAGCAAGCTCTGTTCAAAGAGGCTGCCGGAGACATTGCCTTCGCTCTGCACAGCATGGAACTGGAAGAGGCGCATATGCGGGCGGATGACCAACTTCGCCAGCTCAAGGAGTTCAACGAAGGCATTGTGCAGGGTGTGGCCGAGGCTCTGCTCATCGAAGACGCGGAGGGCATCATCACCTTCGTGAATCCAGCGCTGGAAGAGATGCTGGGCTACACTAGCGACGAGCTGGCTGGCTGCCATTGGGGGAAGGTTATACCCCAAAGTGAAATCGAACTGGTGCAGGCCAAGACCTCTCAACGCCCGGCCGGGGTCAGGGATCAGTACGAGACTCGGCTGCTGAGCAAAGATGGCCGCGAGATACCGGTGCTGGTCAGTGCTCGCCCCATGTTTGAAGAGGGGACCTTTGCTGGCGTTCTCTCTGCCTGTACTGACATCACAGGGCGCAAGCGCTTAGAGGCTGAAATTGAGGAGCGCCGCTTGTACCTGGAAAGTGTGTTGGGGTCGGCGCCAGACGCCATCGTCGCTCTGGATAGCCAACACAAGGTTCAGGAGTGGAACGAGGGGGCGGAGAAGCTGTTTGGCTACTCTGCGGAGGAGGCGCGCGGGCGAAACCTCGATGATCTGATCACTGGTTCTGAGCGGAAGACGTTTGAGGAAGCGACTGCCTTCACCCGCCAAGTTCTTGCTGGGGAGCCTCTTCCCCCCACTGAGGTGGTTCGCTACCGCCAGGATGGTACTCCGGTGGACGTCATCGCGGCCGGCTCCCCGATCCTGCTAGGGGACAAGTTGATCGGGGTTGTGGCCGTCTACACCGACATCACAGAACGCAGGCGGATGGAGCGGGCGGTACGCGAAAGTGAGCGACGCCTTCGCAATCTGTTCGAAACGATGGCTGAGGGCGTGATTTTGATTGCCCCTGATGGTCAGATCGTCCAGGCTAACTATGCGGCAGAGCGCATCCTGGGGCTCGAGCGTTCGGAAATCGAAGGTCGCAATTACGTTGGTCCGGAGTGGGAGATCCTGCGCGCTGATCGAACGCCGATGCCACCGGAGGAGATGGCCGGTCCCCGTGCTATGAAGGAAAAGCGTCTGGTGAAGGACGTAGTAATGGGCGTGAAGCAGTCAGACGGCTCCATCTCCTGGATCAACGTGAGCGCTGCACCGCTCATAGATGAGGCAGGCAAGCTTGGGGGAGTCGTCGGCACCTTCGTAGACATCACAGAGCGCAGGCGGGCGGAGCAATTGCTGCAAATGCTGAACGAGGTAGCTCTGTCCGTGGAGCAAGCCCTGACACATGAAGAGATATTTGCCGCCGTTGCGCAGAGGTTCGAGAGGATCGGGTTCTCATGCGTAGTTCTCCTCGCAGACGAGACCCAGAGCAGGTTGTTCCCCAGATACTTGGGCTACAAGGCTCGAGCGCTCAAGACTGCCGAGAAGTTGACGGGCGTCAAAGCCGAGAGCTTCTCCATACCTGTGGAAGCTGTAGCCTCATATAGAGACGTAGTCTGGGAGAGGAAGGCCTTCTTTTCAGAGAATATGGAAGAGGTTGTGCGACAGGCGTTACCTGCGCCCATAACGAGGTTCAGCGGACGAATAGTGAAAATGCTGGGACTCGCGAGATCCATCGTTGCTCCCCTCATAGTAGGGGACAAAGTCATCGGTGTGTTGTCCGTGCAGTCGGACGACCTGACGGAAGCGGACGTGCCGGCCATCACCGCTTTCGCCCATCAGGTGGCTGCCGCCTGGCGCAAGGCCGACTTGATGCAGGACTTGGAGACGAGCCTGGAAGACCTTAAGATCGGCCAGGCCCAGCTCCTCCAGGCGCAGAAGATGGAAGCAGTGGGGCTTCTTGGCGGGGGCGTGGCGCACGAGTTCAACAACCTCTTGACGGTGATGCAGGGCAACGCCGAGCTGGGCCTGGCCCAGGTGAAGCCAACCGAGGCGCTGCACAAGGAGCTGTCAGCCATCCAAAGGGCAGCCAAGCGGGCTGCGAAACTGACGAAACAACTGCTGGCCTTCAGCCGGCGTCAAGCCTTGCAGCCGCAGGTTCTCGATCTCAACAGACTGATCACTGACTTCTCCGAGACGTTGGGCCGCATCATTGTTGGACTGGATATCGAGGTCCAGGTCAAGCTGGCGCCCAAGTCGAGGCCTGTGCTTGCCGATGCAAGTACCCTGGAGCAGGTGTTGCTGAACCTGGCGCTGAACGCGCGGGATGCCATGCCCGAGGGGGGAACGCTGAGCATAGAGACCGCGCAGGTGACGCTGGATGACGCCTACTGCCGCAGCCATCCCGATGCCAGGCCGGGGGACTACGTACGAGTAACCGTGGCCGACACGGGGGTCGGGATGGATGAAGCCACACGGGAGAACCTCTGCCAGCCGTTCTTTAGCACCAAGGCAGTAGGCAAAGGACCAGGGCTGGGCCTTGCGATGGTGTACGGGATTGTGAAACAGCACGATGGATTGATTGAGGTCTACAGCCAACTGGGTGAGGGGACGAGGTTTGAAATCTACCTTCCTGTGGCCCAGGCGGAGGAGTGAGAGAAGGGTGAAGCGGGTGCCTGGCAGTGCCATATTGTTACAGGGGACATGGGCACGCGAACCCGTTCAAGGACAAACACCGGGTGCAATCGGCGAGGATGCGCGGGTGGGATTATGCAGGCCCAGGTTGGTATTTCGTCACACTGTGTACAGGGGGCGGCGAATGTTCCTTTGGCGATGTGGTGGACGGTGAGCTGCATCTGTCGCCAATTGGTGAGATTGCCGGTCTGCATTGGGAGGAGATTGCCAGCCATCTTCCAAATGCGAGCGTGGATGCCTTTGTCGTTATGCCCAATCACATAGATGGGGTTGTCATCATCGAGAAGCCGTAGAGACGTTGCCTCGCCAAACAGACGGCGAGACTGCGCATGCGAAGTCCTGCCATCTTTGGGGCAGGGCAAAGTCCTGCCATCTTTGGGGCAGGGCAAAGTCTACGGTGGAGCGGGTAGAAATGACAGAATCAATGAAGGAGAGAGAGGCAGGAATATGAAGGTACTCATCGTGGATCCCAAGACGAAAAGGCTTCTTGAGACTTCGCGTATTCTCGAACTGGCTGGTTACCAGGTTATGGGAGCTGCTACGGGGCGTGAATGTCTGCGCATTGCCAGAGAAAAGCGCCCGGACTTGATTCTGCTGGGTATGGCGCTGTCCGATATCAGTGGCATTGACCTGGCGAAGCAAATCAAGAGAGATCCGGGGCTAGCACGCATCCACGTGGCTTTACTCTCTGCGGCCGAAACCCCATCGTCCATACGAGCCCGGGGCATGGAAAGTGGGGCGGATGAATGCATTGAGCGCGACATGCCGAAGCGAGAGTTCCTGGCCCGCGTTGCAGCTATGCTCCGTCGCAAAGAGGCGGAGGATGCACTACGGGTTTCCCAGCAGGAATGGGAAGCGGCTTTCCATGCCATTGGGGATCCTGTTTTCGTGACAGATCTGGAATTCAGAATCCTGCACTGCAACCTGGCCATGGCGAGATTCCTTGGCGAAGCACCCAGCAAGGTCATTGGCCGCTATTGCTACGAGCTTGTGCATGGCGCGCCTGAACCCATAGCAGCGTGTCTCCTCAATCGCGTGCGTGAGACGCAGGTCAGGGAGAGCTTGGTTGTGGCAATACGCGACCGGTGGCTTTGTTTTTCTGTGGATCCGCTGCTGGATGAAGATGATAACCTGGTTGGGAGCGTTCACATCCTGACTGACGTCACTGAGCACCGTCGGGTAGAGGGCGCGCTGGCCCAGGCGCGCGCCGATATGGACAAGCAGACGGAAGAACACGGTGCTGCACTGGCTGCGGTTGAGGAAAGGCTGCAGACAGAGCTTGCGGACCGCCAGGGCGTAGAGGAAGCGCTGGCCCAGGCGCGCGCCGAGATGGAGAAGCAGACGGAAGAACACGGTGCTGCACTGGGTGCGGCTGAGGAAAGGCTGCAAGCCGAGGTTGGGGAGCGCAAGCAAGTGGAAGAGGCGCTGGCCCAGGCGCGCGCCGAGATGGAGAAGCAGACGGAAGAACACGGTGCTG
>CAYZGO010000038.1:18452-24517 GCA_964478075.1 uncultured Anaerolineales bacterium
GATGGAGAAGCAGGCAGAGGAACATCGCGCTGCACTGGGTGCGGCTGAGGAAAGGCTGCAAGCCGAGGTTGGGGAGCGCAAGCAAGTGGAAGAGGCGCTGGCCCAGGCGCGCGCCGAGATGGAGAAGCAGGCAGAGGAACATCGCGCTGCACTGGGTGCGGCTGAGGAAAGGTTGCAGACAGAGCTTGCGGAGCGCAAGCAAGTGGAAGAGGCGCTGGCCCACACGCGCGCCGAGATGGAGAAGCAGACTGAAGAGCACCGTGCTGCACTGGGTGGGGCTGAGGAAAGGCTGCAGACAGAGCTTGCGGAGCGCCAGGGCGTAGAGGAGGCGCTGGCCCAGGCGCGCGCCGAGGTGGCGAAGCAGGCAGATGCACTGGCTGCGGCTGAGGGAGCGCTCCGAGCTGGGCTAAGCGCCATCGCGCCGGACAAAGCATCGTAGGCCCGTCTTAGACATAGAACCCGGACACGGCAGGCTGAACTCCTCGCGTAGCATTCCTGAAGCGAAGCGGAGGGGGCACGCTCAGCCTGCCACAGGACGAGGGGACAGTAGGGCGGCATTTCGCAGCCACCGCTTCTCTGAGCTGCCCCACGCAGAACGGAGAGCGTCCCACTGGCCAAAGGTGAGGGACAAGGAGCGAGTTGATCTGGTAATTGTGGACGCAGTGATGCCGAAGCTTTCAGGGCAGAAGGCGTACGAGGCCATGTGCGCGCTTCGTCCTGATGTGCCGGTGTTGTACATTACTGGTTACAGTACAGAGATGGTGGGGTAAGCTCTTGGGTCGGACATAGGAGTGCCTGTGTTGCAGAAGCCCTTTGCTATCGAGGAGCTTGGGCGCAATGTGCGTGAAGTACTAGACGAAGCGCGCAGGTCGCCAGTCAGTGGCAATGGTTGAGGGGACAGTCCGGGTGCTTACACGTCGGATGTAGCAAGCGAGGAATTATGAGCCTCTGGCAGAAGACACTTTTGATGGTCAGCGTGATGGCGCTTGTGCTCGTTGGCGCAGCGTATGGCGGCCAGCGTTTTCTCATCATGGGCACTTTTCTAGAGCTGGAGAAGCAGAACACGCAGCGCAACGTCGAGCGTGCTCTCAAGGTCATCGCGAATGAAATCCAGCATCTCGACATCGTGGTCAGCGATTGGGCAGCCTGGGATGACACCTATGAATTCGTGGTAGATGGAAACGAGGATTACATACAGAGCAACTTTGTTGACGAAACCTTCACCGGCTATGGAATCAATATTATCATCGTTGTGGATTCAACGGCCGAGATCATCTTTGCCAAAGGCTTTGACTTGGCCAATGAAGAGGAGATGTTCATCCCGGAATTCTCACGGGAAGAATTGTACTCTGGTCATCCTCTCCTCAGTCATACGGATACTGAGAGCAGCATCGCCGGCCTCATTCTGCTCTCTGATGGTCCTATGCTTGTCGCTTCGCGGCCCATTCTCACCAGTGATGAGCGAGGACCGATCCGCGGGACTTTCCTGATGGGGCGTCTCGTAGATGAAGAGGTCATCCAGCAATGGGCAGAAATGGCGCAACTTTCTCTCACTCTGCAACACATTACTGACCCGCAACTGCCGTCCGATTTCCAGTTGGCCAAGTCGTCTCTCTCGTCTGGGGAGTCAGTCTTTGTGCAGCCCTTGAATGAGGTATCTGCGGCGGGATATGCACTGCTCCGTGACATCCATGGTGATCCCGCACTCATCCTGAGGAGTGATCACCCTAGAAACATCTACCATTATGGCCTGGCGAGCTCTCGATACCTGGCAACCGCCGCAGGTCTTGTTGTTCTTGCTTTTGGCGTGATGAGCTTGTTACTCCTTGAGCGGGTGGTGCTGTCGCGTGTGAGCGATCTCGCTCGACAGGTCCGCCGCGTAGGTGAAACGGGTGATCTGTCTGCACGCGTGTCTTTGAAGGGGCGGGATGCAATTACGGGGCTGGCCGACCGCATCAACGACATGCTGTCTGACCTGCAGCAGGGTTGGGACTTTCTCCGCCGGCGCGAACGGTACATGCGGGGGCTGGCCGAAGCAGCACAAGCTCTCCTCTTGCCTTCCGCCGATACCGCTCGCCCAGCCTTCCTGCAAGCGCTCGGCCAGGCGACCCGAGCCAGCCGGGCTTATGTCTGTCTCAATTATCGGGGGCCGGGCGGGGAGCTCCTGACCACACAGGTAGCCCAATGGTGTGCAGAAGAGATTGAGCCCCAGATAGATAATCCCGGTCTGCAGAAGTTTCCATTGGCCACGGGCGGCTTTCAGCGCTGGATTGATACCCTGTCGCGCGGTGAAGCCATCAGCGGTCTTGTGGCCGAGTTCCCCCCCGCGGAGCGGGCAGTCCTTGAAACTCGAGGCATCAAAGCGATCCTCGCATTACCCCTGCTTCTGGATGGCGCTTTCGCCGGCTTTCTCGGCTTTGACCGATGTGCTGCGGCGCAGGGATGGATGGCATCAGAAGCAGACTTGCTGCGCATGGCTGCTGCCGGTCTCAGTCAGACGCTCAAGCGCAAGCGGGCGGAGGAGGAGCTTCGCCAAGTCAAGGAGTTCAACGAAGGTATTGTGCGCGGTGTGGCCGAGGCTCTGCTGATCGAGAATTCGGAAGGTATGATCGCCTTTGTCAACCCAGCGCTGGAGGAGCTGCTTAGTTACACCGCTGATGAGCTGGCTGGCTGCCATTGGCGGAAGATTGTGCCCGAAGGGGAAATCGAATTGGTGCAGGCCAGGACCTCTCAACGCCCGGCTGACGTCCGTGACCAGTACGAGACCCGGCTGCTGAGCAAAGACGGCCGCGAGATACCAGTGCTGGTCAGTGCTCGTGCATTGTTTGAGGAGGGGACCTTTACTGGCGTTCTGTCCGCCTTCACCGACATCACTGCGCGCAAGCGCGCGGAGGAGGAGAGGAGGCAGCTGGAAGCGCAGTTGCACCAGGCGCAGAAGATGGAAGCCGTGGGGCTTCTTGCCGGGGGCGTGGCGCACGAGTTCAACAACCTGTTGACGGTGATGCAGGGCAACGCCGAGCTGGGCCTGGCCCAGGTGGAGCCAGGGCATACGCCGTACAAAGAGTTGTCAGCCATCCAAAGGGCAGCCAAGCGGGCTGCGAAGCTGACGAAACAACTGCTGGCCTTCAGCCGGCGTCAAGCCTTGCAGCCGCAGGTTGTCAACCTCAACAGACTGGTCACCGACTTCTCCGAGACGTTGGGCCGCATCATTGTTGGACTCGATATCGAGGTCCAGGTCAAGCTGGCGCCCAAGTTGGGGTCTGTGCTTGCCGATGCAAGTACCCTGGAGCAGGTGTTGACGAACCTGGCGCTGAACGCGCGGGATGCCATGCCCGAGGGGGGAACGCTGAGCATAGAGACCGCGCAGGTGACGCTGGATGACGCCTACTGCCGCAGCCATCCCGATGCCAGGCCGGGGGACTACGTACGAGTAACCGTGGCCGACACGGGGGTCGGGATGGATGAAGCCACACGGGAGAACCTCTGCCAGCCGTTCTTTAGCACCAAGGCAGTAGGCAAAGGACCAGGGCTGGGCCTTGCGATGGTGTACGGGATTGTGAAACAGCACGATGGATTGATTGAGGTCTACAGCCAACTGGGTAAGGGGACGAGGTTTGTAATTCACCTTCCTGTGCACCAGATAGATACGTAAGAGCGTGTCTTAGAAGTGTGCCTCTAGACCTCGGAGGTCTTCAAGAGCATTCACAAGACCTCCGAGGTCTGAAAAAGAAGCTAGGTTTGGACTTGTCAGACACCCTCTAAGAGCGTGTCTGAAATTAGCCAGAGTGCCGACTACGGGATACCGCCAAGCGTGAAAATGTCATTGCGAGGAGCGCTTTTTGCGACGAAGCAATCTCGTAGACGGGGGAGATTGCTCACCTGCACTTGCAGCGCAGGTGCAAGCGTCGCTCCGCTCGCCCTGGGTCTTCCCCTGGGTCTTTGGCCCCAGGGACAAAGGTGGCCCAGGACCAAAGGCAATGACACGCGTGAAGGAGTTCTTAGACACCCTCTAAGAGAAGGGTGTCGCCCTCACCGTCCCCCTTGCTCTGGAGAAGGCACTCATCCTATTTTCTCCTGTGATTGGCGCCTCTGCCTGCTCCGCACGCGAGCCAAAACGGCCGGGAGCGGGAGGTGTCTGCGTCAGTGTGGTGGCGTCTGTGAAGAGGGTCACGGTCCCTTGTCTGCCCCTCATACCTCGTTTGAGTCCCCTTTTGCTTGTCTCCAGTGTGGTCAATACATGACGCGGGCATTTGCAGCAATATCCGAGATGCTGCGGAGCGTCTCGGCGTCTTCTTGGCGAGGCTGCGAAGCGCGCTGAATGGCCTTCCCGTTTATGCTTATCTGATGCTCCTACTGCGTGTGCTAGCGTGGGAGTCGAGCACACATCCTTCCTCGTGACAAGCTCTGGCTAATCACTTACAGAGTACTGCGTCAATCGATAAACTGAAGCACCTGTTGTCATACAGCAATTCGACCAAAGAGGTTCAGCCATTGATGCACGAAGCAGTAGGAAAGGCAGGGGGCAGAGGAAGAGGGTGGCAGGCAGTGTGTTCTGTGGATGTTGGGCATTGCCTGTGGTATCTGTGCACGTTATGGGGTATGGGCATGTGAACCTGTTCAAAGGCAAATAGGCGGTGGAATCGGCCAGGGTGCGCGCCAGCGATTACGCCGCATTCGGTTACTATTTTGTCACATTGTGTACGCCGCAGGGCCAATGTATCTTCGGTGGCATAGTGGATGGCAGATGCGCCTATTGTTAGCTCTCCTACATATAGTAGGACCGTAGCGGCGAGCTACTATGTGCGGTACTCAGAGGCGTGTCGTCGCTTCTGGCTCTTGGGTTGATTTGGAAGTCAACCCAAGAAACGCAACGAAAATCGGTATATACAGTGGCATCCCCGTGCTGCACTACTATCTGTAGTGGTACTTCGGTTGGCGTTTCTACTTCGAAATCCCATTGTCACCGAGCAGTGGCAGAAAGATGAAAAATCCATTAAATGCCCTACGGCTGCTTTAATGGGAAATTCATACATGTGCTGTATATGTGATACACCGAAAGCAAGCAGTTCCGTGCGCCAGGTGACAGGGCGATGAATTCGACGACGCTTGGCATTCTCGTGCTGGTAGGTAGGCTAGTTGCTTGCGTAGGAGATACCCGGAACATTAACAATTCATATAGCGACCATACGTGATCTGTTAGGCCCGCTGCCATAGCGGGGGGCGCTCCTTCCACTTGCGTCCGTGCGGTCCGAGCCTGAGCAACCGGAGCCGCAGGGCTTGGTGAGGACGAATAGGGGAGTAGTAAGCATCATCCAACTTGGTAAGTAGCTCCAACATCACTCTGCCCTTGGACAAGGCCTGACTTGGCGACAGACAAGGCCTGGTAAGAAGCATTGGTCTCCCTATCACAATCATCGCAGGCTCGAGCTTTCATAATCCTTTCAGGCTTGGTGGTCCCCCCATCGCCACATCCAGACCATAAGCGGGGATTTGGCAGGCCCCTCAGAGCGATTTGGGATCTACTGAGACTACCATCCCCTTTGCAGATCCGGAAGTCAGCGGCGTGGTCTCAATCGGCATCCTCCGCAAAAAGACCTTCTTCTGCTTTTCCTGGACCAATGGCCTGAACTCATCCACCCGCGCTTGGCTCAGATGCAGCTCACGAATGAGCTGTTCGCTCACCTCGACAGCGTGCTGGCCAGCCAGATCCAGCCAGTGCACGACAGTGTTGGGTTTGGCCCCTTAATCAGGGTGATAACTCTTAGAGTCCCTCTCCACCAACATGGCGAGGCCTTCTAGGGTGTCCTTGCGGTTTGTGCCCAGTCTGCCGTTCGTTTCGCTCACGACGAGGTAGAAGAAAGTCCCTTTAGTCTCAGAGCGTGTGTGAAATTAGCCAGAGCGCCGACTACGGGACACCGCCAAGCATGAAAATGTCATTGCGAGGAGCGCTTTTTGTGACGAAGCAATCCCCTCTCAGCGATAGGTGGAGATTGCTTCCTCGCTGCGCTCGTCGCCCTGGGTCTTCCCCTGGGTCTTCCCCTGGGTCTTTGGCCCCAGGGACAAAG
>CAYZGO010000039.1:0-21186 GCA_964478075.1 uncultured Anaerolineales bacterium
GCAGTGTAGTATCACATCCACTCTGCAGGGGAAGGTGCAGATGGCGGCACAAGCGGCGAATCTCCCACGAATAAACGAGTACTCTGCAACGTCATTCGTGTATTCGTGGCCCCCATTCGTGGACGGCAATCATACATCAAATCGCCAATTCGCTCCCTTATCACTTACTCACACTTTGGGTTCATCTCGCCCCTAATAACTGTACCGCGTCACCTCGCGCCCCTGCGCGTCGTACAAGTAAACTGTATCCCCGCCGTTGTTCCAGATGGCGCGACTGCTGTTCCAATACAGATCCGTCACTGAGTTGCTTCCGCTCCCTGTGCGCAGGCGAACGCAGGCCCCGGGACCCAACACAACACCGGCAGGGAAGCGATAGGTGTGGCTTTTCTCGTCGCTGACTTGCCAGCCCGACATGTCCACCGGCTCAGTACCGCGATTGGTGAAGCAGACGTACTCCTCGTTGCGGTTATCGTGGTCGTTGCCCGGCGCATCAAATTGACAGCAGCCAGGATCAACCACAACCTTGCCCTCAGGTGCAAGTGTCGCCGTGGGTTCTGGCTGGCTCCAGCAGCCACGCCCTGCCGCTCGCGCTTCCTGTTCGAGGCTGCTGAAGAAGTCGCTGTAGTGGATATCGGGGGGATAGCTGATTGCCTGAGCATAGCCCTGGCGCACAAGCTCAGCATTGACCATCGTATCACCCACGTAGACGTAGCGCAGGAGGCGAGCATACTTGTCGGTCTCGGAGATGTCCTTCTCCAGGCGGACAATCCTGCCCTCGACCAGGCGGCGATTGGCTTCAGTGGATGCCACTGCACATGGTGAGCCGTCTTCCAGTGCATCAACGCCAATGTAGCGCACAGAGTACTCACGCCCATCAATCTCGACGTAGATTGTGTCCCCATCTATGACTCTGGTGACGCGCGCTTCTTGATACATGCTGGGAGTGCTGGTTGGCGTACCTGTGGGCAGCGGAGTAGGCGAAGGGGTTGGTGTTCTAGTAGGCCAAGGCGTGGACGTAATGGTCAGCGTGTTGGTGGCAGTTGGCAGCAAAGTTGCGGTGGCCGTTAGCGTGGGAGGATTGGCGATGTCGCTGACAGGTGCGCAACACGTAGAATAGAAACAACAGAGGAGCAGCAGGAGGATCACAATCACACGAAGTGACTGTGGGCTCATCTTAGTCCATCGCTTGGACAGATACGGGCCTGGTCTATCCATCTCTGCAACGCTCCCCAATCAGTCGCAGGGTCGTCTGTGTACACACGGCGTCTCGTATTCATGTACAGGTCTAGGCCTGTGGCCCCTCCTGGAGCGGTCTATCTTCGGCAAGGATGCTCCTTGCTTCTGCTGCATGCTGTGCAGGCACCATAACCCGCACTTTGCCTATGCCGTCCACGGTGAGGCCAAAGATGAGGCTGGCACTGTCATATGACAGCAGGGCTGGAATCCCCGCTGCTTCCAGCTTGGATTTGACTACGTGAGCTCTCAAATGCCCTTGCGTCGCGTATACTTCGACCAAGTTGCGTGTGGTTGGATTGTCGGCCTGTTCCGCCATTCTCCTGTGCCCTCATCAATTGCAACAGTTGTCTACAGAGCTACTCCTCTTCTCGGCCACGCAGCTTCTCCGGCAGCTTAGAAGGAGTCACCTTGCGTAGTTCGTCAACAAAAGCCTCATCTGCCCGTATGGACTCGTTCATTTCGTCACGATGATCATAATAGTAGGCCAACGCTGCGTACACATCCGACAGTGTGATGCCGTACTCTGCAGCGATTTCATCGGCGGTGAGCCCCATCCACTCGTGCCAGATGACAATGTTTTGCACCGTGATGCGGTGGCCAGCGATACGTGGCTTGCTTCCCGTCACACTCGGCGTGATCTCGATGTGTCGGTCCAACACAATTTCAGTGGCCATTCCGATCCTCCTAGTGCTGTTCTAGCGCTCCGCGCACAACTCGCTAGACTTCCTCTCGCTTCGTGTCCGTCGCCGACTGCGTGATACCCGTCGGCTCGCCTACGTTGTTATCCATTTCATGTTCTTGGAACCCGTCAGCATTATACTGTCCGGCACTTGTGCCATCAAAACGGGTTCCGGGCCGCTCACAAGTTCTCTATGGAGACGCAGAGTTCATGGAGGTTCTCAGTCACTCGGTGACCTGTGTTCTCCCTTCACCCTCAACACCAGCAAGAGACCTTCACGCAGCGTCACCCGTGCTCTGGAAGACGTCATGACGTTGCTGACTCCGCGTGCTAGCCCAAACTGCAGCGTGTCATCGTGCAGTGCCCACTCCAGGCCCTCAGTTCTCACGCCGACAGCATCTTGGCCCAGTGGCAGCAGGGTCACGATGTCACCCACGTGGCCGCCAATCTCCAATTCGTCCCTCACCAGCCAGACCTCTGTGTTTCCAGCAATGATCTTGGCTTTGACCCCCTCGAGTCCCGGCATGCCCAGCAGGAAGACATTGGCCAACGTGTGATCCAGCCGAGAGCCCGTCGCTCCGAGAAGCAGGATTTCTTGCGCACCTCGCTGCAGCGCGTACTGGATGGCCAACTCAGTGTCCGTCTCATCTTTGCGCGGCGGATAATGCACGAACTGGCAGCCGTGTTCCTCAAGCCTGGCGCGGAGCTCAGGTAACACCGAGTCCATGTCACCGATGACTACCTGCGGCTCCAGCCCTAGTTGCTGTGCGACAAATGCTCCACCATCTGCACCGATTACCAGGTCGCCTAGCCGAACCAGGTGGCCGTATTTCTCGTTTTCTGCCACGTGTCCATTGGCTACGATGATCGCGCGCATTTCTCCTCCCGGGCCTCGGAGCGTCTCGGGCAACCAGTACATTTGCCTGGGGTCTACGTCGTCTGACCCAAATTCCAATCCTACGCGTGAGTTTCGTAAACTCAACAACACCCCAGGTGCAGGCAGCGGCTCCCGTGCAAAAACATGAAATGATGAATGTCAGCAGGGTGTATGGGAAGGCCATCCGCGAATACAACACGAATACACGAATCCCGTCGCACAGTATTCGAGTATTCGTGCGAGATTCGTGGACGGCAGACACACATCAAGTCGCCGCATCCCTGCCTTACCGTTTACTCACACTCGCAATTCTTGCCCCTAATCTGTCGTACACCCGTTTGTCTCCGGGAAAATCGTATCATAGTGCAGCGGGAAAGTCAAGCCCAGAAGCTGGGGTTCACCCCAGCGTTTTTCACGAGCCATCTGGTCACCAATGGAGATGAAAATCGTGTTTATGCGACTGTGTAGCCTAGCCCTCTACCGTTCGTGCTCTGCATGCCCTTGCTCTGCATGCCCTGGGGGCGACGGGCGACCACCTGTTCGTTCATCCTCGCGTAGCATCTTCCCCGTCAGGGTGTCTTCGCCCCCCTGCGGGGCGAACGGCGTCGCTCGCGACGAACGGCGCTCGACGGGACGGGATGGCTGTCTGGAACGGGGACAAGCCCCTATACTACGAATGCATTCTCGGAGTAGCGCGCAATGGTACACAAATCACACAGAGGAGGTCAAGAGCACACTGGGAAACTCCAGTAGGAGGGGATGTTCCATTGCGGCAAGAAACTGATGCACTCAAATGGGAAGCCACCAGAGAAGAACTGTTCCCTGGTGCCTTTGTAGTTCCGGACGTGGCCTCTATGCTACTACTTCTTGCTGACCCCAGGCATAAACTCCAGGATGCTGCGCCGCTTGGACTGAGACTTGAGCTCCAACTCCTGAGCAGCCATTTCCAGGGAGATCAGTTTCTCCAGGGCAATGATCCAGGCCCCGGATTTCACTGGCGTGTGCCGCACGCGATGCCGCCTGACCAGCAGCGCCTCTGGCACCGGACAGACTTGCGTACATGCGCCACAAAACAGGCAAAATCGCTCGTCTAGGGTCAGTTCACCGTCGCGCATTGCCAGAGCATCGGTGGGGCAAATGTCTGCGCAGGCTTGACAGCCTTTTGGACAGAGGCTGGCCTCCAAACGGATCAGCCCTTCAAAGGGACAGGTTACGGAAAAAGCGTCGGGGCAGGCCGCTTCGCATTGCTTGCAATAGATACAATCTGTCTCGTCTACCTGCACACCTTGAACAGCGACTACCTCGCCTGCCTCATTGCGTTTCACCTCAACAGAGATCACATCGGTGGGGCAGCACTCTTTGCAGGAGTCCGCCATTTGCGCCGGGAGCTTTGAGGCATTCACGATGATCTCCCTGGTCAACTCCGGGAAGGCCTCGTATTCCAGGACAGGGATGCTCGCCTGGCCGTCTACCATCATGCTCAAAGCGTTGACCGGGCAGACCACGACGCACTCGCCGCAGAAATTGCACTTCTCTGGGTCTATGTCCACGGTCGGACGTCGGATGAGCTTTCCGTCTTCCAGCGTACCAGGGTGCAGCTCTATGGCCTCTTGGGGGCACACGGCAACGCCCAAGTCACAGCCCACACACTTCTTCTGATCCAGCTTCAGAAGATGGCTGCGGGTGATCATTTTGCGCTCTAGCAGTAGAGTTTCTTCGTCAGTTCGTTTGATCGTGGTACCGCGCTTCATGTTCTTCTCCAGGCCGTGACGCGTCGTTAGTATTCTTGTGGCAAGCCCTCCAGTTGGGCATAGCTGAAAACAGGCCCATCCTTACAGACGTAGTAGGGTCCGATATTGCAGCGTCCGCACTTGCCTATGCCGCACTTCATGCGCCGTTCCAGAGACGAGTAAATGCGCTCTGGTGGGAATCCGAGGGCGGTCAGCTTAGGCATGGTGAAGCGGATCATGACGGGTGGGCCACAGATTACTGCATAAGTGCCTTTGGAACTCGGCGCGACCCGTTCTACTACATCCGGCACAAAGCCCACATGTTTTGTCCACTCAGGCACAGCCTTGTCAATGGTCAGGTGCACGCTGATGTCTTCGCGCCGCTCCCAGGCTGCCAGGTCTTCCTTGTACAGGAGCAATCCAGGTTGGCGGGCTCCATAGACGATGGTGATACCCTTGAAATGCGAACGATTGTGTGGGTCCAGCACATAGTGTGTGAGCGACCGCAACGTCGTGAAAGCAAAGCCGCCACCAATAATCACCAAGCTGTGGCCCGCAAACTTGTCTAAGGGGTAGCCGTTCCCCAAGGGACCGCGCAGGCCCACAATATCGCTCTCTTCCATGCTGTGCAAGGCTGTCGTGAGCACGCCAGTCTTGTTCACAGTGAACTTGAGAGGGCCCGGCTCTACAGGAGATGATGCAATCCCAAAAGGCGCCTCACCCTTGCCGAATACGGAGATCTCGCAGAACTGGCCAGGAATGAAATTGAACCCAGTCGTGTCCTCTTCGTGCACAAACGCAAGCTCAAATGTCTTTAACATACTGTCGTCGGTTTCGACGTGTATGCGTTCGATGCGCATGGGAATGGGAAGATAGGGATTCGGCGCGGATTTAACCAATGTCTTGGATGATTTGAGTCGAGGCGTCATTTCGCTGTTTCCAGTTCGGCCAGTATCCGGCGGATATCGAGGTTAACGGGACACAATTGAACGCAGCGCCCGCAGCCTACGCAGCCGACGACGCCCTGGTTGACAACATAGTAGTCGAATTTGTCCATCAGCCGTTGACGCACCCGCTCGCGCCCAGTCGGTCGTGGGTTGTGACCAGATGCTTCCAACGTATAGATGCAGAACTGGCAGGTATCCCAATTGCGTACGCGCTGCCCACAGGTCGTGGTGCCTTCGTCCACAATGTCGAAGCAGTGGCAGACAGGGCATAGGAATGTGCAGATGCCGCAGCCAAGGCAGGTAGCCTGCACCTCGTCCCAGAAGGGGCTGTCTATCATTTCGTCCAGGTGCTGTTTGATGGTTTCGATGTTCATGGGCTCAGGCAAGCGTGCAAGAGCTGCCTTCTCCACTGCTCTGGCCGCTTTCAGGTCAGCCTTCGCTGCCTTCTCGAAATACTCTGCGCTCAGAAGTCTCTTGCCCTTGTCGGTCAAGGCCTCAACAAGGTAGGCCTCCCCGATATCGGTGAGGAAGAGATCAAGCCCCTCCTTCTTGAACGGCCCTCCTCCAACCGAGGTGCAGAAACATGTACTGAGTGGCTTATTGCAGCCAATGCCAACGAGGGTTGTCTTCTCCCGCTTGTCCAAGTAGTAGACGTCGCGAGCATCTGGCGTGTCGAATACAGCGTCCTGAATCAACACAGCCCGGGCATCACACGGACGTACGCCCCACAGAATCCGCTCTCGCTCCACCGCTTCCGTGGGATGCAATTCAAGGCCATCAGCCGTCTTTTCATAGTTGAAAAGCACTTCTGTCTGGGGAAAGAACACATCTTTGGGGGGCTGGCGCGTCACCAGGCAATCCCAGACTATCTCTACAGGCGATGTAATCTCTCGAAAAGAGACACAGTTAGCGACCCCGGCTGGAGCGTAGACTGTGTACTCCTTCAGCAGCCACGCAATGAACTTGTTGACGTCTTCCTTGGTAATCCGTTTCTTCATGGATACCCCATTATGGGCAGCGCGGAGGAACTCTCGGTTGGGACATCTCCACCATGGGTGTCCCTATGTTATGAAATCCGGCCCATCATCAGGCTGAAAGACAGCTAGAGGGGGCAGTTCTCCCACCGTGAGTCCGGTCTCAAATCCGTACAGCTCTAGTACGTCTTTATTCAACTTGCCGTTGAGGTACACCAGGTCTATCTCCATAGGACAGGCGCGTTCACAGGCCCCACAGTCAACACAGCGTCCCGTCAGGTGATAGGCACGACCTATTTGCCAGCCTTGCTGACCCGCTGGCGTTATCCCCGATTCGATCCAGCGCGGCGTCGTGTGGTCAACGAAGCATTCTTCGCAATAGCACATCGGGCAGGCCTGACGGCAGGCGTAGCAGCGTATGCAGCGTTGCGCCTCGGAGGTAAAGTAAGCGGCGCGTTCTTGGGGGGATTTCTCTTCCATCTGCCGGACATAGGCGTATGCATCTTTGGCCCAGACAGCGACAGGCTCCGCCAGCAATACATCATATAATACTGGGTTCGGATGGATACATGCCGCGCAGGAGCGATACAGAACCTCAGAGCGAGGCAGCCGAATGCAAAAGCCATCTCCTTCAACAACGATGTCCTCGCCTTCCTGACGCGCAGCAAGCACCTCACCAGGAGCCTGACGTGTCACGATGCGCCGGTCTACCATACCCTGGCAGGGCACGCCAATGATATATACGCTGTCCCGGTCCACCTGGTGCTCGCTAATCAGGGCCACGATAGAACGGGTGTCACAGCCCTTTGCAACTACAGCCACCTTTTTGTCTCCGAGTTCCCGCAGATAGCAGGCCAGGTTGTTCTCGCAGAAGGGGCCCCAGATAAGCCGCTCGACATCTTCTGCCTGGCGAACAAAGATCGGGGCAGCACGCAAGGGCAGAGTCCCCTGTGTGAAGCCGATGACGACGTCAACTTCGCCGCTCTCCAACAAGCGTCTGGCTTCCTGTCGAATAGCGTCGGCCCGTGCCTGCATTCTTGGTCCCTTTGTCTCCACTATGTGCGAACTGTGCATGGGACAACTTCGCGTTTAGCGAGCGCTTGCGCTGGCCCCAGCTTACGCACATCGCTGAGCAAACTCTCCACCAGGCCTGGCAATTCCCCACTATCTGTCTCACCCAGCCAGGCGAATTTCACTCGTTCTCCCTCCAGGCCCGCGTACTCCAGAAAGCTCTTCAGGGTGGCAAACTTGCGATGTCCCAGGTAGTTACCCTCTTTGTAGTGACAATGCCCTAGCTCGCAGCCCACTACGAGGATGCCATCCGCACCATATTGCAGCGTTGACATGAGGAGGAGAGGATTGATACGCCCTGAACAAGGCACTTCTACGACTCGTACCTCATGTGGAAGATTGAACCGCTGCGTCCACTCGGAGTCTGATTTCAGGCACCATTGACACAGGAAGACAACGATCTTGGGTTGCCACTCGCTCATACAGCTACCTCTACCGCCTGCAATTCGTGCTGAATGTGCTGTAGCAGGCTCTCGTCACTAGAGTCCAGCAGGTCAATGGAGGCGGAGCGGCAAGATGCAGCACATACGCCACAACCCATGCAGAACGCCGCATTGACCTGAGCAACGCTCTTCTCTCGCCCTAGAACCCGTTTCTGCACCAATTCGACTGCCTGGTACGGGCATACCTCAACGCAGAGCCCGCAGGCCACGCACGTGCGCTCGTTGACGCGAGCTACAGGAGGGGGAGGGGAATAACCCTCGCGCAGGGCAATGGTGCGAAAGGCCTTGAACAGGTCCGAGATGTGGATACCCTGCGGGCAGTGTTCATAGCAATCGTCACACGCTGAGCAGAGCCAGATCAGATGGCTGCCGAGCACCTCTTCCCGCAGGCCCAGCATGGCCATGTGCATAATGCGACGTGGATTGTAGTCTGGATCCTGACGACGGATCAGGCAAGTAGCCATGCATGTGCCACAGGAATAGCAGCGCAACAGGTTTCCCCCACCTGGCTCAGCCATAACTTGGTCTTTGAATGTCGGATCGCACTGGTTTAGACGTCGCACTCACACACCCCTAGACACAGATGACAGTCTCAAGAGCTTCTGCCACACGCGGAATCTCGGGCAAGCGACGAAGCCGCCTCTCAAGCGCGGGCCGTACGCGCTCGTTCTCTTCCTCTAGGGCTTGCGGATCGAATGCCTTTAGTGTTTCGTCCATTTCGCGGATCACGCGAGCGTACTTGGCACCCTCTGCGGCCGAGATCCACTCGATGTGGAATCTCTGGGGGGAGATGCCCATGTTCTCAAGGCGTTGTGCCAGCCTATCGAAGCGCTTAGCGGCCACCTGCTGCCCCGACATATAGTGGCAATCCTGCGGATGGCAGCCGGAGACGAGCACCATGCCAACTCCCAGGCGGAACGCTTCGTAGACAAAGTCCTGGTCCATGCGGGCTGAGCACATCAGCCGGATGCCGCGTGAGGATGCCGGATACTCAAAGTGGCTTGTCCCTGCTGTGTCAGCGCCGGGGTAGCTGCACCAATTGCACATGAAGGCCAAGATCTTCTTCTCCGGCTCTGTCGCCAGCAGCGCATGCAACTGAGCAATGATCTGGGCATCCGTGAAATGCATTTGGGTGATAGCATTGTGTGGGCACTCAGCAACGCAGGCACCACAGCCATGGCATTTGGCCGGGATAACCTGCGCGGCCTTACCTGGCTCAGCAATAATGGCGTTGTATGGGCACTTGGTGGCGCAGATGCCGCACTTCTTACCCTTGGCGGCAATACAGCGATCTTCCCAGACGTGAGCTACGATGGGCTCAATCTCCCAG
This sequence comes from uncultured Anaerolineales bacterium, assembly GCA_964478075.1. GTDB lineage: Bacteria > Chloroflexota > Anaerolineae > UBA2200 > UBA2200 > DAOUEX01. The sequence continues at coordinate 9,288 of CAYZGO010000039.1, forward strand.
GTGTCGGCGCTCAGGATGCGCGCAGCGCGTGCTGCAGCACTGCTCCCTTGGGCCACACTGGCGGGGATATCCTTTGGCCCCTGCGCTGCGCCGGCCAGGAAGACACCAGCAGTAGGTGAGTCAACCGGCCTCAACTTGGGATGATATTCCATGTAGAAGCCGCTGGGGCTGCGGCTGATGTTCAGAACTGCGCCTACTTCGTCTGCATCAGCACGTGGGACAGCCGCTGTAGAGAGAACCACTAACTCGGCCTCCAACTCGATTACTTGCCCAAGGCTCATGTCCTCAGCTTGAATGAACAAATTGCCTGTCTGTGGGTCTTGGGTGATCCGCGCAGGCCTTCCCTGGATGAAGCGAACCCCAAGCTCGCGGGCTCGGCGATAGAATTCCTCGTAACTTTTGCCCGGTGTGCGGATGTCTATGTAGAAGATGCTGACATCCGCATCAGGATGCGTTTGCTTCCACTGCAGGGCATTCTTGATGGTGTACATGCAGCAGAAGCCAGAACAGTAGATGTTGAAGCGTTCATCACGAGAGCCAACGCACTGTATGAAAGCTACGCTGTCGGGCATCTTCCCATCGGAAGGCCGCATAATCATGCCGGCCGTTGGCCCTGCCGAATTGCTGAGTCGCTCCAGTTCCAGAGTGGTGATGACATTGTCGTAGCGGCCGTAGCCGTACTCCTCGATGGGTGACGGATCAAAACTGTCGAAACCAGTAGCCACGACGATGCTGCCTACGTCCAGCCAAGTCTGCTTGGGCTGCTGGCTGAAATCAATAGCGTCAAGCTTGCCACAGGCGTCCACACACTTGTAGCATTTGATGCAGTTGTCCATGTCAATGGTGTAGACCAGTGGAACAGCCTGACCCTGCGGAATGTAGATAGCCTTGCGCGGGGCAATCCCTTCCTCGAACTCGTTGGGGACTTCGATGGGACACACTGGTACACAGTCGCCGCAGCCGTTGCAGCGGTCCGCCATGACGTAGCGGGGCTTCTCTTCCACTAGAACCTTAAAATTGCCAATAAAGCCTTCGACTCTTTTTACCTCGCTGTAGGTCAGGAGCTTGATGTTGGGGTGACGCGCCGCGTCAACCATCTTGGGGGCAAGTATTCATATCGAGCAGTCCATCGTGGGGAAGGTCTTGTTGAGTTGTGCCATCCTCCCCCCGATGCTTGGCTCCCTCTCTACCAGGTAGGTCTCAACACCCATGTCTGCCATGTCGAGTGCAGCGTTGATGCCCGCGATGCCCCCGCCAATCACCAAAGCGCGCTTGGTGACGGGCACCTCGATCATGTCCAGTGGCATCAGAAAGCGGGCCTTGGCTACTGCAGCAGCCACCAGTTCCTTGGCTTTCTCCAAGGCGGCCTCTCGCTCGTGGGAGTGCACCCACGTGTCCTGCTCCCGGATGTTAGCCATCTCAAACAGGAATGGATTGAGACCTGCTTGGGCCACACAGGCACGGAAAGTGGGCTCGTGCAGCTTAGGCGAACAGGCCGCAACCACCACACGGTTCAGGTTGTGATCCTTGATATCCTGCTCGATGAGCTTCTGGCCAGGATCAGAGCACATGTAGAGATTGTCTTTGGCCAACACCACGCCAGGCAATGTAGAGGCATATTCTGCCACAGCTTTGGGGTCAACAACGCCCGCTATGTTTGACCCACAGTGGCAAACGTAGACTCCAATCCTCAGATCACCATTATCACTCATGCAATTCTCCTGACTAGGCCATCGTGCAATCTTGTCCGCTTGTCAACCAGACATGGCGGGTGAAGCGGAACACGCTTCACCCGCCAGTTGTTGTCACACAGTTCTACTTCCGCGTCAAGTCGTCTCCACGAGTTCCCGGAGCAACTTGCTGACGACGTCGCGTCTCATCTTCTGGGCAACGACTTCTGGAACACCCACGTAGAGAGCGTCCTTTTGGCAGTACTTGACACACTGCGGCTCGTCAAGGTCCGCGCACAGGTCACAGATTTCGACCTTTTTCGTGCCGGGGTTGAGGAGGATAGCACCGAACTCGCAAGCCTCTATGCACCAACCACAACCGTCGCACAGATCCTCATCTATCAGGATGATGCCTTTTTCCGGGTCCTGCGTCAGCGCGTTGCGCGGGCAAGCTGTGACGCAAGGCGGATCGGCGCAAGTCCGACAGGCAATAGAGAAGGTCACAATGGGCTCAATGCGTACGGTGCGAATGCGGGACAAGCCAGGATCAAACACGTGATGCTTGGCCATGGAGCAGGCAAGTTCGCAGTCTCCGCAACCTACGCACTTGGCAGGATCGCAAACGATGTATTGAAATTGCTTTTCCATTTTCAGACTCCTACGTCTTCAGCAATGTCTTCCAACCCGAGGGCGATGAGCTTCTCCTTAGGAATAAGGCCCTCGGGCGTCCAACCCCGCGCCTTGTAGTACGCCTTGATCATCATGCGCAGGTCTTTGGGCTTAACATAGGCGCCCTTTGACCCTCCTGCGGGAATAGGATCCTTGAGACAGCGCGGCGGCAGCCAGTCGTCTTTTTTGGTCCAACCCTCGCGGATGTTGAAGGCCTTCTTCAGATTCCACGCACGCTCTGTAGCAAGCTTTAGTTCATCCGCCGTGAGCTCAATCCCCGTGGCACAGGTGTAAAGCTGGGCAACCTCTGTCCAGACGTCCTTGAAGCATCCGCGGATGAATTTGCAGAGCATAACCGTGTCAAAGAGCGCCGCAAAGTCTTCCTTTTCCTTGGCGATTTGGCCTCGTTCCTTCTCGGCCTTCAGACGATCCACCTCGCCATGGGTATCAGCTTCGTAGGCCAGCGAACGATTGTGGCATGGCCCTCGTGTGCCAACGGCGGAACCCAGGGCGAAGGTCTGCGCCCCTCGGACATCGTAGCCGGCGAATTCGAGTCCCTTGACGTGCATTGCAAAGTGCTCAGAGCCTTTGCCTACCTTGGCCGCTGCGCGCTTTGTGCCCTGGGCCAGCAAGTCGCCAATGCCATCACGATAGGCGATCTTCTTCACCAGAGCAACGACTGCCCCGTGATTGCCCCAATCTGGCTCGATGCCGTCAAAGTCCTTCTTGGTGAGGATGCCTCGCTGGAAGCATTCCATGGCCCAGGAAATGGTCACACCAGTGCTCATGGTGTCTATGCCATAGGCATCGCAGCGTTCAATGGCGCCGATAATGCCAGCCATACTGTCAAGGCCACAGTTTGGCCCCAAGGCAAACAGCGATTCATAGTCAACAGAAGTTCTTGCCCCAGCGTAAGGGCCTTCTTTGACGTGCACGATTTGCTCACAGGCGATGGGGCAGCCGGCACAGGCAACTGCCTTCTCAGTGAAGTGCTCGTGCATATACTCGCCGCTGACCTTCTCCGCTCCCTCGAACTCGCCTTCTTGGAAGTTACGAGTAGGGAGAATGCCAAGGCGGTTCATGGCCAAAACATTGGCCGGGGTGCCCAGGACGCGATACTTCTCTGTCTTTGTGGTTTGGGCCACTTCACCCAATTTCCGCGCCATTTCACATAGCTTCTCGATGTCAGCCATCTGCACGGACTTCGTTCCACGGATGGCCAACGCCTTGATCAGCTTGGAGCCCATGACTGCACCCATTCCCGTGCGCCCCGCCTGCCGGCCCCGGTCATTGGTGAGGTTGGCGTAAAGGACCAAGTTCTCACCCCCCGGCCCGATGGTGCAGGCGCGCACGCGTTCATCGCCTATCTTGGCTCGAATGGCCTCCTCCGTGGGAAAGGTCTCCATACCCCACAGGTCAGAGGCATCGTTGAAGTAGATGGCATCGTCGTCAACAAAGACCCAGATAGGCTTGTCCGCTTTGCCTTTGATGACAATGCCGTCGTATCCTGCGCGTTTGATAGCCGCCGAGAAGTAGCTCGAGGCCAGGCAGTCGCCGAGGAAGCCAGTCAGCGGCGATTTGGCTGCAACTGCGTGTTTGGTGCCCACCGGAACCATGGTGCCAGCAAACACGCTGGCGGCGAAACAAAGAGCATTGTCCGGCCCGAGCGGATCGGCCCCTTTCGGCGTATTGTCATACGCCAGTCGCGCAGCTAATGACACGCCACCCACATACTTCTTCAAAAAGTCCTCACCGACACGCTGCACGTGAGTCTTGCCGGTGGACACGTCAATGTGTAGGATCTTGCCAGTATACGAATACATGATTAGCCTCCTGCCTCCAAAAAGAGTAATAATAGTTGCTCCCCTTCCTTGGGTTTGTACTCCAAGCTTGGTGGAACATATCGAGCATTTATGTTAAAGAAATAAGGCTCTTCAAGATCGTAGGTCTTGGGATCTATCAAGTCGCCCATAAACGCCGGATACTTTTCCGCCAGGGCAATGACCACGTCGCGTAGGGTAGCCCCTCGCCCAACCCTAACTGCTGTCTCCTTGACACCACTCAGGCGTCGTGGAAGACCGAAAAACTCGACTGTGAACTCCATAAGCAACTCGACTTGTCTCAGGGGAAAGGCTTCGCTGAATCGCCCCAGTCACAAGAAGGGTCATCCGGCCTAGGGCGGTTCCAAGCCGCAGCCAGAATGTATCGTGACACTATTATAATCATGTTGCCGTTGAAACAAAAACACCTGGCAATCCCAAAGACGGAACCAGGTAAGGGTAAACAAACGTAAGTAGGATGAAGAAGGTATCAGCATGAGGCCGGGCATAGACGGTGTGTTTCTCATGAGGCACTTTGCCAGCAACGTTGCAGTCTCCAAAGTGAATCTAAGGGCAGAGCCATTATAGCACAAGCTCCCCAAAAGGGAAAACCCTGCGAATCGTGCCTTGATGAGGCAGCACGCACGTAGGTCAATTGACGAACACAATATCAGTACACAGGGAGCGAAACCTTAGACGTCATCTCGACTGGTGGGCGCTGTGCGCACCGCCGGCATCTCTTATGATGACTGGCAGGTAGACCCCACAGATCGACGGCGTGGCCGTCACTGAGGGCGTCGGTGTAGGACTGAGCGTGCTGGTCGGCGTTGCCGTGGCCGTCGGTGTAGGGCTGGGCGTGCTGGTCGGGGTTGCAGTGACCGTCGGTGTCGGCGTAGGCGTATGAGGATAGAGGTGGGAGTATGCGTAGTAGTAGAACTCATTCCACTCAGGTTCACCTTCCACATATTCAATTCTCACTTCAATGCATGACTTGCCCTGGGTGCGACCTGGCGGAATCTCGAAGAAATCGTAAAGCGCCCTGTGGTAGATGTTGTCCCCACCCGTGAACCAGGTTCCGGCAGATGCTCCGTCAATATAGACATTTGCCTTCTGGTTCGCTGTTCCGTAGTCAAGTATCCGGGCGAGTCGAACGCCATGATTCGTACGGTCAATGTTCATGGTAAAGGTGCTTGATCCCTGATGAGCTTTACCGCTTCCCGAAAACTGCTGGCCAACATCGCGTCCGACAAACGTCGAATCAAGGGTTACGTCCCGCGATTGCCCGCTTACCGTATAGCTATGGCTCTGGACATCTACTGGATCGCCGATGTCGAGAGTATGTGACTGAATGAGAACTTCATTGTCTCTGACCAGGTAGGCGAATACTGCGCTCTCATAGGTAGCATTTACATCATTCTGCAACCCGTGCTCCATCTTGAAGATGAAGCTCCTTTCAAATGGAAAAGCGTCAGCAAGACTCAGCCTGTACATAGAAATATTGTTGTAACGACCATTCCGGTCATGCTTTAGCGGGCATCCATGTACTGGAAGCGTGAATATCCCCTGATTGAAGAAAAAACCTCCGTTAAAGTAGTCCTCGGTCCCAGTGCCGTGAATCTGTGGATCGAACTCGCGCGAATCAATAAAGATCCGCTCGTCTCCCTCTAGGACACCAAAAGAACTGTGCTGACGGATATTCAGAATAGCACCGACAATATGCCCTCTTCCAGAAGGAACGTCAAGCAGCAAGTAATCGTGGCCTGTGCTGGTCGGTTCTTCCTTATTGTAAACAGCCGTAAAGTAGCCAGCCTCGGTGCCCAATCCCTGATAAGGATTGCTGTTATACTGCAGTTCTGCCTCAGCTCCTTCTATCGCGTATCCCGACTTATTGACCAGGAGAACCCTGGCATTCTCCCCGTAAGGCATGGGAAAGTAGTTGTAGAAAGCATGGGTTGTCAGATCAGTGCCAAAATGCCGGTACAATCTGTCGTTTCTTGGGGGTTCGGTGCCCATGAGCAGGCCCTCCACCAGCCCTTGCCCGCTTGAACCAACCCCAAAGAAGAATCCCAAAGGGACATTCACGGACGGAGATAGTTCCCCGTCCCAATACATTTCAATCCAGGTCTTAGCCAGGATATCAAATGTTGCCTTATCATCAAGGTCTTCCTCTACGGGCTGTCGATACCAACAGCTGTTTGCAATGTACGAAACCGGATTCCCGACTTCGTAATCGTGAGCGTTTTCGGAACTCTCTGTTCCGACATTAACTCTGTCCGTCAGGACTTCGCGCCACGGGGGGCGGATGGTATACACCAAGTAGTAGAATTCAGTCCAAGGATGATTGGGGTCCACACATTCGAGCCTGATTTCGATCTGCGTTTTCCCCTGCGTAAATACGGCCGGGACATCAAAGCGGCTATCCCTCCATTTGTAACGCCAGTTACTTTCTCGGCCCATATCTGACCAACGACCTGCCAACTCACCATCAACGTAGACATCGGCAACCTGGTCGCCGTAGGAATAGTCAAGTCTTCTGATCAGTGCCACGCCGCAGTTTGGTCCTTCAATTGCCACCCTAAAACGGGACCAACTCTTGTGACCCCACCCCTCATCCTGGATCTTGTCGCCTATTTCATTGTCAGGATACTGCGTAGTAGCAAGTTGTGGCAGAGATAGAAGAAACGAGCGCAGTGAGCCGGAGCCCGTCACGTCAAGGAGCGTCTTCGTTTCTCCTGGTGAGAGGTCAAAGGGGCCAATGGAAACGGTTTGATTCCCTGTCCTGTCCTTCGGGTCAATCCATGGGTAGTCCCAAGCATCGTAGACCGCGGTCAGGTCTTCGGTTCCCGTATAGGTCATAACCCCTTCGGAGGTATTGTAGAGATGGTAGGTTATCTGGTAGTACTTTGGAACCTCAGTGAACTCGACTCGTACCCCCTCCCTGAAAGAGAAGGGATAATAGCAATAAAAGCCCCCGGAGGAAACCCAATCATTCCCCGCAAGTGGGAAGAGGAATGGCCTCTTTGATCCGCTGAAAAAGTCGCTGAGAGGCTCATCCACCCTGGCCGTTTCCTCGTTGTCAAAGTAGATTCGTATGTTACCACCCTCAAGATGCGTTACCCAAATCCGGTAGATGGTACCAGGCTTCATCTCCTCAAGAACAACATACCCCTCTGTTTGTGGGTGTTGGTACATATAGTAGTAACTACCGTCGTCATTTCCTCCACTTCTATCAAATGAGGACACCTGATGAATGGTTGTGCCCTCTCTAAAATACGGGAGCCTGTCAAAGCTCGCCATTGCGGCGACTCCGCGAGGCTCCCCGCTGTTAGCTTTGGCCACCTGCCTCGGAACAGTCGGGCTGCCGACTACGTTGAGTGCAAGCGCCAGGACTACGGCAGCACCGACATAGCCGCGAGCATGGTCTGTAGAATTCACAATCGCCCCCAAGGCGAGTGGTTTGCTATGATCCAACAATATGAGTGGAGCATGGACGTAAAGACCATACCCGAGTAGATTGCTCTCTTGTACCTCAGATCATTGATCCGAACAAAACCGCACCAGCACAAAAGAGTTAGAGGGATTATGCAAGGAGCGAACAGGTCCCAATCGTCATACACGGAAGCCCACGGCCTCCACACGAGCATGAATATCAGCATGAAAAGCGCCGACACAATCAGGAAAGCATTGAAGAGGTTAGTATCAATCCTTTTGAACAGGAGCAATGGGATAAGCACTAGCACAAAAGGAAACATCAGGAACAAGACGTTGACGAGTTCCAGATATCGTTCCAGGGAAGGCCCTGCTATCATCAGCGAGAGATTGCCTCCATGGGCGAGGGCATGGCTATGATAGAGCAAATCGCGAATGGGCAGGCCGTGGAAATGGAAGAACAACAAAGTCAGTGACACGATTGCAGAAGAAGAGATCACCCCAAGCGCCATTTGACCGTGCTGTCTCCTTTTTGCCGATATGAAATACAAATACAGCAGGGAAGGAAGAAGCCAGCCTGCGAGCAAGTGAAAACACAATGCCAAAGACAGTATCATGCTTGGGAGAACAATGCTCATCTTCTCCTTAAGGAACAGATACGCTGCAAGAAAATACAACATCATCAATGTGCTGGTCAGTGTATAGTTTTCGACGTCGCCAAAGAACAACTGCATGAATCCACCAGAGACGATCAGGAAAAACAGTTGCCAGGAGCGTCTGGGTCTAACTACCTTTGTAAAGGTGAGAAGGATAAGAATGAACACACCGCCACCGAGCGCAGATAGGAGCTGATATGATCTAATAACTGACCAACCACGGTACCGATTCATATAATACCAAAACCTCGAATGCAGATAAAGCTCCCACATCTCATCATGCGTAACGTGTGCTCCTCTCAGAGGAACGTCTTGCCTAAACTTGACCTCGTACATTCTGGCATCGTAATTGATATAGTAGTTCCTGAATGACCAAAACAAGAAGACGAATAGACATGATAGAACCACGCACATGACGATGTAGAACACCCTTCCAGAACGCGGCGTTGGTGCAAACAGGCGGCTGAACAGGGAACGAGCTCTGGGTAACACCCGAGTGCTCAGCAGGGAGCCAGCACCAGCTCCTACTCTATTGACGAGCACAATTAGGATTCCTGTACCCAGGGGGCAGATGAGAGCGCCGGGCATACCGATATGTCTCAGTTGACTGAACCCGAACCAATCTGGTCGAGCTACAGAAGCTGCGTAGATGTAAAGTAGGTTCATCACGACAATCAACAGCAGATATATGTGATGTTCTTGGAGTTTGGTTGTTCTCAACTTCATATGAATGCCTCCGAGTGGTCAAGCGAATGGCGCTGCTACGCTTTCTTCGTGAAGCATCCCGCTTTGTGCACTTCTATCACCAGTTGTTCCTCGTGGCAGGTCTACAGTTGAGGAGGAATCGCCGACGATGCACAACGCAGGGATAAACAACACACAGCGTTCCATATCACCATCACAGTAAAGTCCACTGCAAACCCCCGGCTACTACCTAATCCCTGCAAAAGCCGAGAGTTTGTGTGCCAGCGCATTATGCGCATTGCTCCCGATTCTGTTGAGGGCCAACTGTCATGTGTTATGCCTACCGTTCTCTTCGAGGCTCACTACTTCGATAGCCATAATGTCGCTTATTGTGTGAGACAAAAGCAGTACAACAACTGGATAAACTTCATAATAGACCCTCAACTCATCGAGCTGCCCGAGGAAGGGAATGAGCATGAGAAGCGGAACGAGCATCCAGATTCCATGTCTCAGAAAAGCGGGTTTGCTTGACCATTTGTAGAAGGTCAATACGGCAACCGCAAACCATGTGAATTCGGCTGATAGCGACGAATTGGCTAGGAATCGCAGAAACATCCCAAGATTGCGGTCAAGCAAATGAAACTCGATAGGGCTCCCTGGGTTATCCCTGAAGGCCAAGAGCAGCACCAACTTTGTGGAGAAGAATATCGCCAGTTGAGACAGTAAGAGCCCACTGAACAACCGCCTGTCCATTCTCTCCTTATCGAGAAAATGGATGACAAAGACCAACGTGAGTAGAATCGTTGTCTCCTTGTTCAGGCAGCCGGCCGCGTAGACAATAAGAAACAACCGCCATCGGCCGTGCACCATGAGTGCTAGTCCCAAAGTGAACAAAAACAACGTCGGCAAGTCATACACATAGTGAATGTATCTGATCGCCAAGTAACGTACGCCTAGCAACGCCACCAAGGGAACAACATCCGCGAAAACGCGTGGCGCACGGAAACACGCCACGAGCAAACACCTCAGCGCAAAGACAAAGCCCAACAGGGAGAGATACATCAGCGCTGTTCCCGTGGCATATTCAATGAAATGCTCTAGTTCCCAGTGCAGCCTCGAAAACGCTTTGACAACGAGTCGGTTTCCTGCTGCGAATTGGTTGACTTGTGCCCTAGTTTTCGCGGGGATAGCTGCAGTTATTAGCCTCACAGTTGTGGGCAACAGTGTACGGTACACAAAAGGTCTATGAGCTTTCCCATAGACCATGTCCACAAACCTGGCCGGGTCATAGTCATTGACACCACAGTCATAACTGTCACGGATCCAGTTGGTACAAATCCAACCGGTGAAGATGATCGCAGTAAGGAGCAAACATATGATCAGATAGATGAACCGTCGAGCAGATTCATTGCTAATAATGTTGAAATGCGAGAGGCCCATAGAGATCAACTCCCTCAGAGGAAACCCAGGATTCCCTAGCAACGCAATTGTACAAGTTTGTGCCCCCTTCGGCAAACAGTTTTCGGATTGAACTCGCTCATGGTATGTCGGCGCCGCTGTTCTGCTCTGAACGCCCCAGTGACCTTGTGACAGGCCGACGGATCCTTACCACTCTTGGGGTGGCAGGAGGGAAGAAGTCAGTGCTGACTCTTTCAGAAAGCAAGCGTGACAAGAGAGCGGTACGCTCAGCCGCATTATAGCCTGAATAACCTAAGGCTCAAAAACGAGCCCCTTTCCCCATTCCATTTCCGAGGCGAGGCCTGAGCACATTCTACGAATAGCCGCCCTTGCGGCCAAGCCCAGAAAATCCCCATCACTGGCTGCCTGTGGGAGACAAGGGCGATAGGGTTCCTCGGCATCAGTGCGATGGGTGCGCTCTACGCAGCCCGTTGTCTCTCGGGAGACGAGTGACGTTGGATTGCTTGCGACCTTTGAGGTAACGACACGGGGCGCCATGCAGACGGCGCAGGAAGCGGGCCTCCAGGGCACCGACCTGCTTGGGACTATCGCCACCCAACTCTTGGCCCAGTCAGTCTCAAAGGTAACCATAGCGGTGATCGCGTAGACCAATGGGCGGGCTAAACAGATGTGCGACGGCGTCGTCGCCATCCTGTGATACCATACCGGCGCAGGACGTGGCGGACAGCATGAGGTTCCCTGTCGCTCCAGATAGGGAGCCAGACGTTCTCGACCATAGTTGGCCAGTGCGCGCGCGCCGAAGACCTGGTATTCCACGTCTGGCAACGTTTGCTTGGAACAACGATGACGCGCATCAAGTGGTCTTGCAAGCGTCCCTCTTCGTTCTCCTCGAAACGGTAAATCCATTGCCTGCACGTGGCAAGCGTGACAGGTGCGTACTGCCTGACGAGAGGTGTGGCAGTGCCGCGCTGTGTCGCTGTAGCCACCTGTGTCTTGGTAACTGGACATGGCGGTTTTGTTGCCAGTGGCGACGTTAGTCGTCGGTCGGGAAGAAGAGCGACTGAAGTCGCCACTACGGACTCACATCTTGAGGGCGAGCGAGCAAGCTCTGCAGAGATGTCGGGGGTACCCTAGATTCGCGAGACTCCGGTTGGTAAGTGTGAACCAGGTGCTTCTTGCATCCTATTCTGCCGGAGGAGTGTCAGCTCTCTTTGATATGGTCTCCACAGCTGGTAAGGATCTCCTGGCACAAGACACCAATCGCTTGACTACCAGTCACACTTATGCTAGAATATGATTACGAGCTCGCTGCAACATTGCGAGCGTCAGGAGGGCACAGCCGGCATGAAGAAACTCTCTTCTCTCATCCTCGTCATATCCCTTCTAGTCTTGACAATACCGTGCACCATCAAAGGGCACCAAGCGCAAAGCCCGCAGGCACCTTTCTGCTCCGTTGATGACTCGGCTCCTGCCAAGGCGAGCACTACCATTACCTTACAACAGGGAAGTAACGGCTATTGGGGCTGCGAGGATACCCATATCGCCTGGGGTG
>CAYZGO010000040.1:0-20056 GCA_964478075.1 uncultured Anaerolineales bacterium
CCTCTCGTCTTCCACGTCTTTGTCAGACGTGACAAAGGTGTCGAGAGACAAAGGACACTCCCTGACGCGGAAGATGCTACGCGAGGATGAACGATCGCAGCAGGGCCCTTCGGCGGCGGACCATCGGATGACAACAGAGGACAGCGAGCGCCTATCCGTTTGTCCGATTCCCATCCGCTGACAGCCCTGCCTCAAGGCACTTCTTGCTCCTGCAACCAAGACAGCATGCGCTACGCTGCCCTCTGCCAGCGTAGGTCGAGCATCATGGCGTGCCCTATGTCCGGCACGGCGGCGAGGTCCGCTCTGTAGGCATGCGCCAGGCCGAACATCTGCGCGGGGGAGAAAAGGCGGTCGCTGCCCACCGCCAGCACCAGAATGGGCGTGTCCACCATGCCTGACTTGGGGCGAGGTCCACACAACAGCCCCAGCTAAGCGCGCAGCGACTCATCCTGCGGCCGTGCCTGGTAGGCCAGCAGCTGTTCCTGAGCAATGCCTGCCGAGAACAAGAGCTCCCGTGCCAGCGCGGGGGTGGACACAAGGGGATACATGCTCAGTGTCCGCAGCACCTGCCCAAAGCAACGCGGCTGCTGGCGCGCCAGGTCGAGTGCAAAGCGCCAGGAGAGTCCCCTATGCGAAGCAGAAGCCGGCAGCACCGCCGCCGGACCATGGCAATTCTAGAGATAGTGCTGCAGCACAAAGCCGCCCATCGAGTGCCCTACCAACACCAGTGTGCGTCCTAATTGCGCGACGATCTGCTCTACATCGGCCACATAATCCGCGATGGACGTCCAGCACAGCCGCTCGCGGCCGTCGCTGCCACCGTGACCCCGCACGCCGAGTGCATGGGTCACGTAGCCCCGTGCGGCGAAACAGGGCAGGAAATGCTCGGGCCAGCACCGGTCCGCGTACCACGCGCCGTGTACGAACAAGATAGGCGTGGCACGTCCGCCCGACGTCGGGTTACAAGTCAGGAGATCCAGCTTCGTACGGTCCATTATGTAGAGACGTTGCATGCGAAGTCCTGCCATCTTTGGGGCAGGGCGAAGTCCTGCCATCTTTGGGGCAGGGCGAAGTCCCGCCCTCTGTTTGGTGGGGCAACGTCTCTACTCACTTCGTTACGGTGCGCAGAAACGCCGTACCACGTCATGCAGCACCCTGGTACCAAAGTCCATGTTCGCCAGCGAAATGCGCTCATTGCGCGCGTGCGCCAGTTCCAGCAAGGATGCCTCGGTCTCCTGCTTGGCTGGCGAGAAGCCGTAGACCTTGACGCCCCTTTCTGCCAGGAAGCGGCCGTCCGTGGAGCCCGGTACCAGGAAAGGCACGACCACGCAGCCCGCGTCGTGCTCTGTCAAGACCTGCTGGAACAGGTCGAAAAGCGGGCTGGCGTACTCGGTCTCGTAAGGCTTGGATTGACCTATGATTTCCACTTCAATCTGGTCACCAAGGTAGGGCCGGATTTCCCGCAGCAGATCCTCGGGCTGCTGACCGGGCATCACGCGCCCATCAACCTCCGCCGTGGCCTCACGGGGGATGACATTGGTCTTCTGACCCGCACGCAGCACCGTCGGCGAAACTGTGTTGTGCAGCACTGCACGCAGCGCTACCCCCATCTCTCCCTGGCTCCCCATGCGGCCTAGAATGACCCCCTCTAACAGTGGATTGAGCAGCAGAGGCAGGACAAGCGAAGCAGGGAAGTTGAGCCCCGCAGCCAGGCCACCCACCATGCGCTCCACCGTAGCCGTGCGATGCTGAGGCAGGCGCGCCTTCGACAAGCGCGCCAGGGCTGCACAGAGCTTGGCCACTGCGTTGTCAGGGCGCGGCATAGAGCCGTGGCCTGGTGTGCCCTGCGCTGTGAGCTTTAGCCAGCAGACGCCCTTCTCGCCCGTCTGGCACAGGTAGAAGCGCCGACCTCCCACCTCAACGCCGAAGCCACCGCCCTCATTGATAGCGTACTCGCAATCAATCAACGGAGCGTGGTTCTTCACCAGCCAGCCCATGCCAAGCATGCCGCCCACTTCCTCATCAGCGGTCGCGGCAAAGATCACGTCACGCTTGAGCGCCGCCTTCTCGCGCTTGAGCGTGAGCAGCACGGCCAGCTGCATGGCCGTGAGCTGCTTGGTGTCCACCGCGCCGCGCCCCCAGATATAGCCGTCTGCCACTTCGGCTGCAAAAGGCGGGTGATCCCACTCCTGCGGATCAGCAGGCACCACGTCCAGGTGCGACATCAGCAGCAGCGCGCCAGCAGAGCCGTCCCCGCGCAGCCGTGCTACAACATTGCCACGCCCCGGTACAGACTCAAGCACCACAGGTTCAAGGCCCTCCTGACCCAAGATGTCGGCAATGTACTGCGCGGCGGGAAGCTCGTTACCTGGTGGATTCGTCGTGTCAAAGCGAATCAGATCGCGCAGGAACTCGACCGCCATGTCCGTATTGATGCTCACTGAATGCCCCCTTTGCTATCCAAAAACCCGTTTTCTGAGCCTGCAAGCCAAGCGATCTCTCTTTCTGTTGATGCCTTTTCTTCACCGCAGAGCACACAGAGCGCCCGGAGCGTCCCGAGTTCCCTCAGCGTTCTCTGCGAAGCGTCTCGCCATCTGTTGGGCGAGGCTGCGAAGCGTCTCGCCATCTGTTGGGCGAGGCTGCGAAGCGCCCCCCATCAAGCGGGGCGAACGGCCGGCGCCCTTTTGACGGGGCGGCGGTCTCTGCGGTGAGACAAGCCTGCCCCTGCAAAATGAAAAACCGAGGCAGTACCTTATCCCGCCCCGGCTCATTTCGTGCCTGCCATTTCCCCAACCCTACAGAGAACCGACTTGCCCTGTGTCCCCAGACTCCTCCCCTGAGAGCACATCAGTCAGGTCCAACCGTCGCCGGCGCTTGGCTCGCCGCCGCTCGATCCGCGCCCACAAGGCAGCCAATTCCTCGTCGCTCAATTCGGGATTGTGTTCCCGCAGATAAGTCTCGGTCTCAGCGCGATGTTTCCAGCCCCAGTCCATCCAGTTCAGAATGGTCGTGGTAGAAACACTCGCAGAACGTGCAACCTCCGTCACGTATGCACCCTGAGCCAACAGCACAAGGGCCGGAGCGATGCGTTCCACCTTGAGTGGCCGCCTTCGCGCTCTACTCGACGTTGTTGGCATATTCCCCCCTACTCCCAGCTATGTCTGCCTGTCTGTCGCGGATATGTGACTACTGCGTAGACCCTGCCTTCTCTCTATTATACTATGAAAAGCTCAATGTGGCAAGTGGCAGATGCCGCGAGAGTCTGGCAGGCTTCTTCCAAGGTCTGGTTATGCCAATCATGTTCAGCGCTACTTGCCGTTTACGCCTTCCGTTTGCGCCTCTGGCGTAAGGACCAGAGGTGGCGTAGAGACAAAGGCCTGAACGGCAACTGCGGGGGAACATGCGGAGGTCGGCTGACTTTGGAAAAGCCCTGGATGTCGTGGGCATCGTGCAGTTCTGGGACAAGCATTGGCCGCAGATGTAGGCCAGGTCTGCTACCCAGCGCGCTCCCTACCATAAGCCGCCCTACATATCGCTTCCGCCACCCTCCAGCACCCGCTGGCAGCACTTCAGCGCCTCGATGTTCTCTGGCCAAACCAGCAACGCCAGGGCCTCCTTGTATGTACACCAGTGCCACTCGTCGTGCTCCTCAGGAGTGATCACGGGCTCTTCACCTTCGACTGCTGCCACGAAGACGTGCTCCACGATCTCTGTCACGCCGGGTGACACGCTAGGCGAGTACAATTGCCGCCATTCTTCCTGCACTGGAAAGGTGTAGCTGCAATCTATACGACGCAACTTGACGGGCCGCAGACCCGTCTCTTCGAACAACTCGCGGCGTGCCGCGTCAGCCAAAGCTTCGCCCCACTCCACGCCGCCGCTCACGCCCTGCCAGAAACCCTCACGTTCGGGGATGCGGTGCAGCAGCAGGTAGCGCCAGCCTTTGTCGGTCCAGCGCACAGCGTAGACCAGCACCTGCACAGGCCGTCTGTAACTCACAGGAAAGCCATCAGTGGGTAGTAAGGATTGTCGCGCACAGGCGGAATGAGGTGGTACTCGCCGCGCAGCACGCGCCGTGCCAGCCACTCGCACCACACTTCGATAGGCTCACGTAGCTCGTCTAGCTCTCCTAAGGAGAAGTAACCTGCAGCGTCGGTCTCGCGGCCATCCGGGACGGGCTCACCGCGCAGGTGATGGCACAGGTAGACCAGGGCCACCCATCCCTCCTTGTGCAGATTCTGCATACCCAACAAGCCTTTTATCTCAGCTTCCAGGCCCGCTTCCTCGCGCGTCTCGCGCAGGGCTGCCACCTCCGGTGCTTCGCCAGTATCCACGATGCCCCAGGGAATGCTCCACTGCCCCTCAAGCGAGTGCCCCTTTGCTTGGCGCACCAACAACACCTTGTCGTCACGCAGCACCACTGTGCCCACGCAGACAACCATCTTGCCTGGGTAGCCACTGGACGTGTTATGTTCCATTACATTCCTCCATTGGTGCGGGCGAGGCGCAGGCCCAGACGCCATCGAAGCAGCCGCTGGCAAGAGGCAGGTGCCGCAGGTCCAGCCGCACAAAGCGTCCACATGGCGCATTCTGGCGCGCAATACCCAGCAGGCACGGAGACAGGTCGCCGCCCACCACGTCAAAGCCACGTTCCAGCAGCCAGCGCACGTCCCCCCCACTGCCGCAGCCAGTGTCAGAGACGCGCCGCGCACCCTCAGGCGGAACCTGCTGGAAGCGCGCCAGCTTGTCCGCCATAGACAAAGTCGCCCAGACTCGGTGGAAGGATTCCGCCGAGCGGTCGTAGGTTTCGCCAGTGCCCCTTATCTGGTCTTGCTGCTGTTTGCGCACCGAAGGATGAACCTCGTTCTACGCACTCTCCCCACGGGGCTATTATAACACATCCCCTGAAAAGAGCGCAGGACAAGCGACAACTCCTGGGCTTTACTGAGATCTCGGGCAGCGGGAATGCCCATACACGAACGAAACCGAATTCCAGGAATCCTTCTTATGATTCTTCACAGCAATTCGTGCGATTGGACAAGAATAGGCAGATGGGGCAAAGGCAAACGGATAATGTCAGTATCAGTCTGCTTACCCCATCTGCCATGAGTCTGGGAATCGACGACCACGTGCGATTTGCTCCGCGAGCGCCATACACTGGCCTTCCATGTACCGCCGTGCACTTCTGAGCAGACTTCAGACAGGTTCTATTGCCTCCCGCGTCTGCTGTGGTACATTACCTGCACGACGCCGGCGTGGCGAAGCAGAATCCTTGCATAGGCAAGAACCGCCGCCCATTGTCCGGGTCGGCGGTTGTGCTGTGTGCAGGATAGGTGGAATGCAGCGACGGGCGGCCAACGGCGCCATCGGAGCAGGCTCTCGACGCTGTGGCCGAGCTGCACGACGCATGGTTCGACGTACAGGGAACCGCTTTATCGCCTGGGCACGTTGGCCTGCGGAGAAGGCGTGCCGGATGTGGAGGCCGGCACCGGCTACTCTGCACTTGATCTGCCAGCCCACGAACTGGCCGCCGTGCGCATCGACCTCTCGGTGCCTGTGCTCTTCTCCTTGAAGCGGCCTAGGGGTTCACTTTGTACGAGACAATGCCAATAATGCCCGGCCCGCCGTGCACAGTGAGGGAACAGGCCAGGTCCACGACGTGCATCTCCTCGCAATTGAAGGTCTGCTCCAGCCGCTGCCCCAGAGCCTGCGCCTCGTCGCGTGCTTTGGCGTGGATGACGGCTAGCTTGACCGGTTCGGTGGTGCCCACCTCCTGCGCCGTCAGCTCCACCAGCCGATCGACGGACTTGCCCCTGGTACGCACCTTCTCGGAGACATCGAGGACGCCGTCCGTCAGCTTGATAATGGGCTTCAGGCTCAAGAGCGAGCCCAACACACCGGATAGCGTGCCCACCCGCCCGCTCTTCTGGAGGTACTTCAGGGTCGCTGGGGTGAAATAGAGATGCGACCTCGACCTTATCCCCTCCAGGAGCTGGAGGATTCCCCCCATGCTCGTCCCCTCCTCGGCGGCCCTGGCGGCGGCCAGCACCTGATAGCCAGTGCCCATGGAGATCGCAAGCGTGTCAAAGACCTCAATGTCGGCATCGGGCAGCATGGACTTGGCCAACACCGCCGACTGATACGTCCCGCTGTGTTTGGAGGTGATGACGACCGTGAGGATAGAGTGGCCTTGTGCCGCCAACTCCTCGTAGACCTCAAGGAACTGGCCTGGGGAGGGCTGTGACGACGTGGGCAAGACCTCCTCGAGCTTTCGGAAGAAGGTGGGGCGGTCAATGTCAATGCCCTCCCGGTAAGTCTCGGAGCCAAACTGGATGTTGATGGGCACGAGCCGAATGTCGTATCGTTCCAACAACGGTTTAGGGACATCTGCGGTGCTGTCGGTGACAATCTTGATCATCGGTAGAACCTCCTTTTTCTTCTCAGGTCACATTCCGCCACTGCGGCTGTGATCAGGGCCTTCGGTGCGTCCACAGCAACGAAAGGCAAAACGCCCTTTCTGGCCTGCATCCTTCCCCCTCCACATGTCAGGCCACGCCGATCAAATCCGGCTGGCCACGCACTGTGCAGGCGCGAGCTCTACATCCGGCCTCCGTCACTCTCCCCGGCCATCCCGGATGCTGGGCATCGGCTTGACACTGAGCAACGAGGCAGCATCCCTCGCAACCGTCCAACCCGACGGCTCAGTTGCAGGTACTTCAGAACAGTCACTGTGACGGAGACGTTCCTCCTTTTCTTGAGCCCCTCGATGAGGGCCACAATCTGCCTCTTCGCCCTCCCCGGCTCAGCCGACTGATAGACGCCACCAAGCGTGGACGTGATGTGCATGGACAGGATGGTGCTGGGGCTCTCACTACGTACTAGAACACCGAAGGGCAACTGTGGTTACTCTGAGCTAATGCCTAGTGCGCTTCCAGGCATCAACTACTGGACGAAAACAAGCGCCCGCACTCCGTAGTGCCGGATGCTGGTCACAAGCGACCGACTGCGTGGCGACAGTGAGCTCCGCGAACGACCCACCTTCTGTTTGACTTTGGGGCGTGCTGTGGTATAATAGATATAGTCAACGGAATAAACATCCGCTGGGGGAGCCCGGAAGACGGCTGAGAGGATGGCCGGGAAGCCATCGACCCCTTGAACCTGACCTGGATAATGCTAGCGTAGGGAAGCAAAGTCCTCGTGTGGGCAACAACCGCCGGCCATCGTCTGGGTCGGCGGTCTTGTTATGTAGAGAAGAGAGGATGCAGTGACAAGCGGCGAACGGCCACGGTCGGAGCGCGCTTTCGATGCTGTGGCCGGGCTCTACGATGCGTGGTTCGACGTCCCATTGGGTCGCACGGTGGACGAGCTAGAAAAGGACTTGCTCTACCGCCTGGCGGGACTGCGCCCCGTCCAATCCCGCCCAAGAGATAGCGGGACTCCGGAAATGGCGGGACTGCGTAACGGAGAACGTGGGCTGGATGTAGGCACCGGCACGGGCCACTTTGCCTTTGATCTGGCAGCGCAGGGGCTGACCGTCGTGGGCGTAGACCTGTCGGCGCCCATGCTGGCTGTGGCGCGCGCCAAGGGCAGTGACGCGCACTTGCTGCAGAGCAACGCCGCAGCGCTGCCGCTGGCAACGGCCTCTTTTGACCTGGTGCTGTCGGTGACCGCGCTGGAGTTCGTAGCCGACCCAGAGCAGGCCGTGGACGAGATGTGGCGCGTAGTGCGCCCCAGTGGGCGTCTGGTTGTGGGGGTACTCAACGCGCTGAGCCCCTGGGCGTGGGCACGGCACCGCGAGAGCACGACGCAGGAGACACCATTCTCACACGCGCACTTTTTCCAGCCATGGGAGTTCGTCAGGCTGCTGCGCCGGCTGGGGCCGGTGACCTGGAGCAGTTCGGTCTTTATCGGGCCGAACGGGAGAGGACTGCGCTGGGCCTGGGGCCTGGAACGGGCTGGACGTGCGCTGTGCAAGCCGTTTGGCGCATTGCTGGTAGGGAGGGTAACGAAATGGGAATAAGCGCACAGGTAAGCGTATACCCGCTGGGCCAGAGCCGACTTGAGCCAGCTATCGAGGCGGTATGGGAGGCTCTTAGGGGCCACGGGCTGAGCTATCGGCCAGGAACCATGAGCACTTTGCTGGAAGGCGACGATGAGGCTGTTTTCGCTGCGCTGCGCGACGCATTCCAGGCCGCGGCCAGGCACGGAAGCACAGTCATGGTCGTCACTGTGTCCAACGCCTGCCCACCGCTGCCTCCACGAGAGACGGTCACGAACCATGCGTAGAGAATTGGGACGGCGCGCAGCACGAGCCCTGCACAACTATCTGCCGCCAGTGATACTGATCGCACTGCTGCTTGCCGTGTGGCAGTCTGCCACCTGGCTGTGGCGCATCGAAGCCTACTTGCTGCCGTCACCGTCACGCATCGCAGTCGCCGGGCTGCAGGCGCGGGGCCTGCTCAGCGAACACATTCAGCAGACGCTGCGCGAGACGCTGCTGGGTTTCGCCGCCGCACTGCTGAGCGGGCTGCTGCTCGCGGTGGCCATTGATCTGTCATCATTCCTGCGCCGCGCAGTGTACCCACTGCTAGTGGTGTCGCAGACAGTGCCCATCATGGCCATCGCGCCGCTGCTGGTCATCTGGCTCGGCTACACTATCTGGCCCAAAATCATCGTTGTGGCGCTGGTGTGCTTTTTCCCCATTGTGGTAACCACTGCTGATGGGCTGCGCTCCGCCGATCCGGAGCTGCTGGCACTGCTGCAGGCCATGGGCGCTACCCGCCGACAGGTGTTCTTCAAGGTGCGCATGCCAGGGGCGATGCCATCCGTTTTCTCGGGTATCAAGATCGCCGTCACCTACAGCGTGATTGGCGCCATCATCGGCGAGTGGGTGGGCGCGAGCAAAGGACTGGGCGTGTTCATGCTGCGCGCCTCCAACTCGTTCCGCACCGACTGGGTCTTTGCCGCGATCGCTATCAGCTCGCTGCTCAGCATCCTGCTCTTCCTGGTGGTGGCCGTGGTTGAGCGGCTGGCGCTGCCATGGTACTACACGACCGCGCGCGAGAAGCGCTGGGAGGAGGTTGGCACGTAGCATCCACGCCTAGCAGATCGCACCAGCATGAACACCTGGTGCTGGTCAGAACTTGTGGGATGACACCCTAGCACCGCCTGTTTCACGGCAGCGCGGCCGCAGGCTATGAAACCCTGCCGGTGACATGGAGAGATACAGCCTAACACGCTCATTGGAGCGGCAATGTGTCCCTCCGCTTTGCTACGGGATGCTCCGCGAGAAGCTGCCTCTGCTGAGCTAGAATGAATAGCGCTCCATTTCTATCTCCGGTGGTATGCCGCAAGATACATGGACAACCACTGTGAAAACAAGGAGGAAAAAGATGTCAGGTAAAATGATACCGTGTATCACAACAATCGCCTTGCTCGCCGGCGTGCTGGCTGGCTGCGCCGCGCCACAACCCACCCCCACGCCGCAGCCAACGAAAACGCCTACAGCAATGCCCACAGCAACGCCAAAACCTGTGAAGGCTACCCTGTCACTGGACTGGGTGCCCAACACCAACCATACTGGCTTCTACGTAGCGCTGGAGAAGGGCTGGTACGCCGAGGAGGGGCTGGATCTGGAGATTCAGATTCCTTCAGACCCAGCGGCAGCACTCAAACAAGTCGCCTACGGCAACACTGAGTTCGGCGTCAGCTTCCAGGAGCAGGTGACCATCGCGCGCTCTAACGACATCCCGGTTGTCTCGCTGGCAGCGATCATCCAGCACAACACATCAGCTTTCGCTTCGCTAGCGGAGACCGGCATCCAGCGTGCGAAGGACATCGAGGGCAAGCGCTACGCTTCGTGGGGACTGCCCATTGAGCGGCCGATTCTGGGCCAGCTCATGGCCTGTGATGGCGGCGACATCAACAAAGTCGAGTTCATGGACGTGGGCTTTGATGCCTTCCCCGCGCTGATTGGCAAGCGCGTGGACCTGGTCTGGATCTTTATGGCCTGGGACGGCGTGCAGGCCGAGATTATGGGCGTGGAACTCAACAACCTGCCGCTGTACGGCAGCTGCGTGCCCGACTACTACACGCCAGTGATCATCGCCGGCGAGACTACCATCGAGAACAAGCCCGACTTGGTGCGGCGCTTTATCGCCGCCAGCACCCGCGGCTACGAATACGCCATCGCTCACCCGAAAGAGTCCGCTGAGATCCTCCTTCGCGCCTCCCCGGAGACCGACCCAGAGCTGGCCCGCCGCAGCCAGGCATGGCTCAGTCCACGCTATCAGGATGACGCAGCACGCTGGGGCGAGCAAAAACTTGGTGTGTGGCAGGAGTTTGCTGAATTCATGTTCCAGAACAAGCTGATCGAGAGGCCCATTGACCCACAGAAGGCCTTCACCAACGAATTCCTGCCATGAGCCCAGCCCCCCTTCTATGGATGGGAGAGAGGATGAACTGCGGCTCGCCACACAGACAGCGAGACCAGTTTTCGGTGCAAAATGGGCCTCTCACGGACAGTGAGTCGTAGCTTAGCGCCTTGTGCCCGTTTTCTCGCTTGACCAATAACGCCCACCCCGTCGAGCGGTCGCCCGCAGGGCATGCAGAGCACGAACGGCAAGGGGCTAGACTACATTTATGCTCAAATCTACCGAAGCTCGTCTCCTGTGAGCGGAATTTTGTACCAGGTACGAGACTAGGTAAGGAGCAACCTATGAGCACTGCAGCAGCCTACAAAGTTGAGATACGCGATGTGCACAAGGCCTACCGTGTGAACGGGCAGGTGGTGAAGGCGCTGGCTGGCGTGAGCCTGCACGCCGCAGCGGGCTCATTCGTAACCATCATCGGTCCCAGCGGCTGCGGCAAGAGCACGCTCTTTAGCATCGTCTGTGGCCTGCAGCAATGCGAGCGAGGTGAGATACGCATCGACGGAGTGTCGGTAGCGCAGCGCGCCGGCATGGTGGGCTACATGCCGCAGCGCGACCTGCTCATACCATGGCGGCGCGTGCTCGACAATGTCATCCTGGGGCCAGAGGTGCACGGTGAAGACGTAGCCGCCGCCCGCCGTGAGGCGCGGGAGCTCCTGCCGCTCTTTGGGCTGCAGGGTTTCGCCGACAGCTACCCGGCAGCACTATCGGGCGGTATGCGGCAGCGCGCTGCGTTGCTGCGCACCTTCCTGTGCCGCAAGGACGTTATGCTGCTGGATGAGCCTTTCGGTGCCCTTGACGCCATCACGCGCAACCTGCTCCAGGAGTGGCTGCTGCAGGTCTGGCAGCGCTTTCGCTATACCATCCTTTTCATCACCCACGATGTTGAGGAGGCTATCTTCCTCTCAGATTATGTCTACGTACTGACTGCACGGCCAGCACAGGTACGCACCGAGCTGGCGGTGTCGCTGCCCCGCCCTCGCAAGCGCGAGATAACGCTGACCCCCGAGTTCGCTTCGCTCAAGCAGCGCTTGCTGAACGCACTTACGCAAGGACGATCAAGCGAGCAATGAATCATCTGCACGAAGCTCCCCTGCGCAGTCTCGCCATTTGCGGGGCGAGGCGCAGTCCCGCCATCTGTTGGGCGGGGCAAGCATCGGCTCGTCGACGCACTGGCGAAGAACTGAGCCGTTGACGAGAGAATCTGCTGTAGAGACGTTGCACGCAACATCTCCCACAGCCCACGTCCCTTGTTGCTTGCTTTGAAATCCAGCAAGTAGCGATATAATAGAATGTACTGCCGCACTATCCGAACATTTCGCCCCGCCGGTGCCTGACTCAGTAGGGCGCCTTCTCTAGGCGCCATTGTCTGTTGCTTGCGGCGGACTACCATCTCCACCTGGTCCGCAACCCCCGGCACTGGGCGGTGTTCTTTCAAGTGCAAATACTCATCGAGAGAGGAGAGGCATGCCCCGCATCAAAATCATTGTCAATCCAGTAGCAGGACGAGGCGCATCTGGCAGAACCGTGCCTGCGCTGCATGGACATCTCGCAGCGCAGGCACTGGATTATGACCTGGTTTGCACTGAGGAACCAGGGCACGCTGTGCAGTTAACCGAACAGGCGCTGGCCGAAGGCTACGAGACGGTCGTCGCCGTGGGCGGCGATGGCACAGCGCACGAAGTGGTCAACGGCATGTTGCGCTATTCCAACGGGGAGAAGGTAGGCACCATGACAGCCTTCCCGATTGGATCGGGTAGTGACTTTGCCAACATGCTGGGCATGCCGGCACAGTTGGATCAGGCCTGCGCGCGGCTGGCGCAAGGGCGGACACGCTGGGTGGACGTGGGAGTGGTCATGGACTCGCAGGGTCGCTCCACCTACTTTGACAACACGTTGGGCATTGGCTTCGATGGTGTGGTAACCCTGGAGGCGCTGGGGGTGCGGTACCTACGCGGCATGGCCCTCTACCTGCCAGTGGTGCTCAAGACAGTATTTGTGAGCATGAAACCGCCCCGTGTCGTCATCAAGCACGATGACCAGCGTCTGGAGCAGACGGCGCTGATGATCACTGTGTGCATCGGACAGCGCGAGGGCGGCGGCTTCATCATC
Source organism: uncultured Anaerolineales bacterium (assembly GCA_964478075.1). GTDB lineage: Bacteria > Chloroflexota > Anaerolineae > UBA2200 > UBA2200 > DAOUEX01. The sequence goes on from CAYZGO010000040.1 coordinate 12,543, forward strand.
GCCCCTGACGCTGAGAACGACGACGGGCTGTTCGATGTTTGTGTCGCGGCCAATATCCCCAAACTGCAGGTTCTAGCCTTGATACCGCACTTTATGAAAGGCACGCACGTGGACAAGGAGCCGGTGACCATGTTCCGCACCGACCGGCTGACCGTGAGCTCCGACGATGACCTCATCGCCCACATGGATGGGGAGATGCTGTGCACTGAGGAGCACCGCCTTGAGTTCAGAATCCTCCCCCGCTGCCTGCGGGTGATATGTTAGTTGGAGAAGAAACCAAGTTTCTCAGAGAAACTTGGTTTCTGGAAGAGCAGCCATCATGCGAAAGACCGAGTTTCGGGCAGGGCACTATTACCATCTATATAATCGAGGCATCAATCGCCAACCCATCTTCTTTGACGACGACAACTGGGCGTACTTCCTGAAACGGTTACGTCACTACTGCACACCCGATCGCATAGACATCGTGGCCTACTGCTTGATGCCCAACCACTACCATCTGCTGGTCCACCTGAAATGCGACGATCTGAGCACCAAGATCATGCATCCGCTGGCGATTTCCTATACAAAGGCAGTAAACAGACAGCAAGGCCGCACGGGGCCTCTTTTCGAAGGCCCGTTCAAGGCGAAGCAAGTTGATAAGGATCGGTACTTGACCCACCTGTCGCGCTACATTCACCTCAATCCGGTGTTCGCAGGGCTGGCCAACCACCCGGCAAGATGGATATTCTCAAGTTGCCGCGACTACATCGGTCTGCGCAACGGAACGCTGCCATCGCCCGGTGCCGTTTTGTCCCAATTCCCATCACCTCAGGCGTACGCAGAGTTCGTCGAATCCTATGCCGTCGGAGATCACAAGACAATTGAGCATTTGATGTTGGATTAGCGGGAGAAGAAACCAAGTTTCTCAGAGAAACTTGGTTTCTAAAACATTTTAGGAGACAGCGATGACAATTGCCACGAGTGTACTCTGTGCCCTGCTGGGCTACCTCCTGGGCGCCGTCCCTACGGGTGTGCTAGTGGGCCGGCTGTGGCACGGCGTGGATGTGCGCAACAGCGGCAGCACGCACACTGGTGGGCTGAACGTCTATCGCACTACCAGCAATCTGTGGGCCGGCGTGCTGACCGGCCTGGTAGACGTGGGGCTAGCTGTACTAGCTGTCTTGCTGGCACGTATCTGGTTCGCAGACCCCTGGGCTGCGCCGCTGGCGGCGGTAATGGCTATCATCGGCCACAACTGGTCTGTCTTTATCCGCCTGGGCGGCGGCGTGGGCATGTCTACCCTATTCGGCAGCATGGCCGCTCTTTCGCTGCCCGTAGCTCTGATCCTCGTAGCCGTGCTGGCTGCCATCTGGCTGCTCGTGAACCGCGTCTTGCGGCACAGCGCGCGCAGCAGCATTATTATCATGCTGTTGGTAAGCCCTCTGCTGTGGCTGCTGCGCCAGCCCGCGCCCCTGTTCGCCCTGGGCACGCTGGGTGCGATGCCAGTCATCCTCAAAGAACTTGGCGATTTCAACCGCGTGTACGACAGAGAGTAGGGGCGAGACTGCGCCTCGCCTCTACGACGTAGCAGCCGCCGTGCCCTTGCCCCTACCGTTGCTAGCCTGCTTTGACACTTTGTACGCTCACTTGACACCGTTACGAAATAGCAGTATAAGTAGTGTGGGTGCCCAGTTGTGTCATCCTCATAAGCAAAGGGGCGCTTCCAATGCGCAAAGATTGCTACCTGCCGGTGTTGATATCCAGCACCTCCGGGCTCCAGGCATATGAGCATACTCAAGCCGCCGTTTTCTGACCATGGCAGATGGTGGCTTTCTGTTCGTTCCAAGCCCTAGTCACAGATCACTAGAAATGGGGGCACGATGAACCTGTCCGCTTCTACCAAAGGCCTGTCTCCACATTGTCTTGCCGTTATCCGTCTGGGCCTTATGCTGGCCTTCCTGTGCGCACCCTTTACAGCTCTCATCCCCAGCGCCCATGGTGAGCCCGCGCCTCTCGAAAACGTAGAGACGTTGCATGCGAAGCCTCGCCACCTCGGCGAGGCGGAGTCCCGTCCTCTGCAAAATCCTGCCCCCGCCTGGAGGATGGCAGGACTTCGCATCCCGTGGGAGGAGTTGGGTGCGGCAACGTCTCTACCGGTCGATCTGGCACGCAGTCCGCGCTTCGTTAGGGACGCGCGGCGCGATGCCGACAGCGGCTCCTCGCGCCTTGACAGGAACTCGGGAAATGTGTCGGCCATGGCCACGACCGGCACCCTGATCGTGTTGCCGAACATCAACCGGAATGATGGCTGGGATACGTGGATCCAGACGCAGAACGTCGGTGATACCGCCACCGGCGTGATCGTGTTTCTGTGGGGTGAGTACAGTGCCGAGTGCCCCCCAAACGACTGTGGGCCTATTGAGCACTTCTGTCAGATGATCCCCGCAGGCAGCTCTTGGAGCCTGCATACTCTACTCCCCACTTCAGTCACGGTGGAGCAGGGCGCCTGCGAGGGGCAAAGCGTGCGGCCCTCGTCAGCTGTCGTCTACTCATTAGCCACGGATACCTTCACCGCGGCCTGCGATGCAGCTGAGGACGTCGAGGGCATCACCATAGACTGGAGGCAGTGGGAGGTCGACTACCCCAACGCGCACCCGGGCGAGCAGCTGGCAGTGACGGTCAAGCGAACTGGCCCCGGTGACGCGAATCCAGGCGTCTCGGTCGCCAGCAGCTACACCGGAATCTCCGAGGACATGCTCGGGGCACCGGATCCCTCCTACACGTACTACGCCCCGCTCATCTACGGAGCTGCGGACAATGGCTTCAGCTCTGAAATCGACATCCAGAACGCCGGGGGCGAATGCACCGTGGTGTGGGTCTATTTCATGACGCAGAGCTGCCTGGTGGAACACGTCGCTCAGGTCGAAGCGCTGGCGTCAGGTGAGACCTACCAGTGCGATGCCGCTACGTACGTGGGACCGGGATTCGAGGGCTCGGCCCGGATCGTCGCCGAACAGCCGTTGGGAATCGTGGTCGATCAGGTGGGCAACGACATGCTAATGAGCTACAACGGCGTGCCGGCTGAGGGCGCTGGGTCGAAGGTCAGCCACGCTCCCTTGATCTATCGAGAGTACCTTGGGTGGGACACCGACATCGCGGTGCAGAATCTGAGCTCAACCGTCGATGCCAAGGTCAAGGTGCACTTTCTGGACAGCTCGGGGGACGTCATTTCCACGGTCGAGGACTGGATTTGCCCGCAGGGGGCCACGAGCTTCCAGCTGCCCGCCATCGACGACTTGCCCGGGAACTATGTGGGGACTGCTCGGATTGAGTCTCAGGACTACGATGATGGAGGCAGCCCAGTTGAGGGGCCTCAGGTTCACGCGGTGGTGAGCCTGGTGAAGTACAGTGGGGCCAGCCCTGTAGAGGCGCTGGCGTACAATGCCTTGCCATCTCAATGGGTCACCGGCGTCGGCGTGGTGGCCTTCGCCAGCCTGACCAAGGGAGGCGACGGGTGGACCTCCGAGATCGCCATCCAGAACGCCAATCCCAGTCCCGGTTACACCCACTTTGCCATCCTCATCTACGATGAGACCCGTCTGCTGGACCATGTGTGCGAGAGGCTGAATGAGGGCCAAGTGGAGTGCGTTGACCTGAGCGCCTGGGACTGCATCATGCCCGGCTTCGTGGGTTCAGTGGTGATCTCGGCAACGCACAGCACGCAGGCTGGTGGCTTCGCACTGGCAGCCGTTGGCGTGGAACGGGCAGGCACCACGCTCGGCAGCGACGTGCCTGGCGATGAAGTATCTTGCTCCGAAGGCTTCCCCCTACTCGACGGATTCGATCCTGGATTGACCCCCGAATGTCCCCCTGCGCTGCCGACACCGTCTCCGAGCCCCCCCTCCGCAATCGGCAGGCGGCTCGTCTTGCCTGCCATTGATGACCAAGACGGCTGGGAGACGAGGATCGAGATCCAGAACGTCGGTGATGAGGCGACTTGGGCAGCGATCGTCTACTGGGGGGACCCCGGACCGTGTCCGCCGAACGAGAACGGGCCCCTGGTGACTTGGGACAAGCAGTGGCTTGCACAGGGCGGCCACTGGAGTCCGCCCCCTCGGCACACCGCGCGCTCAGCCATTGTGCTGTCTCTCGCTGCCGAACCGACTGCGCTGCCGGATGAGACGACGCCACCGACGGGCGAGCCGGTGGCGGTCACGGTCAAACGCGCTGGGCCGGGCGACACGACTCCGGCGGTTTCTGTCACCAGCAGCTACCAGGGTGTCTCCGAGGACATGTTGGGGGTACCAGATCCCAGCTACGCCTACCACGCTTCGGGGGTGTACTCCAACGCACTGAACGGCTTGAGCTCCCGGATTCACATGCAGAACGCTGGAGAGCTGTGCACTCCGGTGTGGGTCTACTTCAGGGACGAGAACTGCATGATCGTGTACGCACACCACGTCGAAGAGCTGGCGCCCGGTGAGACCTACCGACTGGACGCCAGCAGCGTGCTGGCGCCGGGGTTCGTGGGCTCGGCCTGGATTGCGGCCGAGTTACCACTGGGGATCGTGGTGGATCAGGTGGGCAACGACATGCTGACGACGCACAACGCAATCCCAGCTGAGGGCGCCGGATCGCAAGTCAACTACGTGCCGCTGATCTATCGAGAGTATCAGGGCTGGGAAACCAACATCACGGTGTACAACCTGAGCCGCCTCTCGGTACCCGCCAAAGTGAAGGTCTACTTCCTGGACGACTCGGGGGACATCATCACCACGCTGGTGGATTGGGTCTGCCCCGGGGGGTCCGCAGACTTCCAACTGCCCGCCATCAACGACCTGCCTGGCAGTCACGTTGGCGCGGCAAGGGTAGAGTCGCAGAGCTACCTGAGCTTCGGTACCCCGGTCCCGGTTGAGGCGCCCGACATTCACTCGGTGGTGACTCTGAGCAAGCACAGCGGAAGTACCCCGGTGCAGGCAATGTCCTACAACGCCCTCCCCTCACAGTGGGCCAGTGGGGTGGGGGCTGTGGCCTTTCCCAGCCTGACCAAGGCCGGCGGCGGGTGGACTTCAGAGATCGCCATCAAGAATGTCAATCTCAATCCTGGCTACACGGACCTGACGATCTTTGTCCACGACGAGACTGGGCAATTGGTCGACTATGTATGTGCCAGACTGAAAGAGAAGCAAGTCGGCTACATCAACCTTGACAAGTGGTGGTCCATCGCTCCGGGTTTTGTCGGTTCAATGGTGATCTCCGGCACGCACACCACGCAGGACGGCGGGTTCGCCCTGGCCGCCGTGGGTGTGGAACGCCTGGGAGCTACGCTCGATTCCGACATTCCTGGCGACGAGCTGTCTGGCTCCGTGGGGATCCCGCTGCTGGACGGGTTCCAGCCTGGATCGACTGTCGAATGTCCCACGCTTGCCAGTGTCGTCGGTGTCGGGGGCGCGTGCGACCTCTCCCTGGATGCTGAGGGCCACGTGAAAGCCGTCTTGCCCTACACCTACACCTTCGGCTGGGGGGACGGAACAGAGTCCGACGCGGCCACTGCGTGGGACCTCACCGTGACTGGCACCCACGTCTACTCGCACTGTGGTGCTGACGTGACCCTGCTCATCACAGACGCCACGGGTCAAACTTTCTCGACCGAGGAGTTCTTGCGCGTGAACGAGCCGCCCAGCATCAGCAGCGTGCCCATCTCTCAGCCTGACGCGTGTGCGGATACTATCGCCTACACGGCGAGTGTGAGTGACTGCGATGGGCTGGACACGCTGGACTGGCAGCTGGACTTCTCCGATGGCGGCACTGTCATCGGCACGGGCGGTACCATCAGCGACACGTACACATTGCAAGACGTGACCTACTGCGGGGAGATCAGCGCTACCCTGACCATCACCGATGACCACAGCTGCACTGACTCTATAGCCAGCAACACGGTGGACATCAACCAGCCACCAACCATCGGCGTGGTGACCATTGACCAGCCGAATCCGTGTGCCGATGTCGTCACCTACACCGCCAGCATCAGCGACTGCGACGGACTGGACACGCTGGAATGGCAACTGGACTTCTCTGACGGCGGCACTGTCATCGGCACGGGCGGCATCATCAGCGACACCTACACATTGCAAGACCTGGCCTACTGCGGGGATATCAGTGCCACCCTCACCATCACCGACGATCAGGGTTGCCCTGTCAGCCAGCCCAGCAACACCGTGGATGTCAGCCAGCCGCCCGAGATCAGCAGCCTGCTCCTCGACCGACCGGATCCGGAAGGCGCCGTAATCACCTACACAGCCACCGTCAGTGACTGCGATGGGCTCGGTACCCTCACCTGGCGGGTGGACTTTTTCGACGGTGGCGCGGTCACTGGCAGCGGCGGCACCATCAACGGGACCTATACGATGCAGGACCCGAGCTGCTGCGACATCACCGCTACCCTCACCATCACGGATGACCTGGGGTGCACGGACACGTTCTCCTCGACTTTCCATCCCTACCCCTTGCTCGAGATCGCCAAGAGCGGCCCGGACGACCCTGTGCCCGCCACCTGGTTCATCCGGTACTCCGTCGTGGTAACCAACATCGGGACAGTGCCTGCCGTCACTGTCTGGCTGACCGACACGCTGCCCGCCGGCACCTATTATGTCAACCACCCCGAGAATCAGGGCTGGCTGCACCACAGTGGCGTTGTCACGCGCACCATCTCCTCCCTGCCGTCCGGTGCTAGTGCCACAGTGAAGTTGCTCATGGGCACTCGCTCCGGCACGCGCGGCGTCATCACCAACACCGTGCAGGCGAGGTGGGGTTGCATCGTAGTGACCGCTACCGAGACTACCACCATTGGTAGACCGCCATCGCCGCCGACGCGGACGCCGACGCCAACGGCCACGAACACACCGACGCCAACCGGTACGCCAACACCGACGGCATCGCCTTCGGCCACACCCACGCCCACGCCCCTGGGACCGCAAGTCACAGGCAGCATCGCTGCCTATGCCTGGGACGACCTCAACGCCAACGGTTCCCCGGATTCAGGCGAACCACCGCTCGCAGGAGCATTCATGCAGCTATACGCCGCTGGAGGTAGTTCAGCAAGCGCAAGTCACCAACTGCACTATGTAAACAACGATGAGCCGATTGCTTCCTGCACCACTGGTGAGACCGGTCTCTGTCTCTTCAGCGGCCTGGCGCCAGGTGATTATGCCGTCACCATCACCAGGCCGACGGGCTATTGGCCTACCACTGACACGAGCTTTGAAGTCACCGTCACCGCTGGTCAGGTCAGCACAGTGCACTTTGGCGCTACAGCGCAGAACCGTTGTTTCTTGCCGCTCGTGATCAAGAACGCCTTGTCGCCCGCTGTCTTGCTGTTGCCGCTGATGAAGTGAGGTAACCGGCACTTTGGAGCTGCCGGTCACCTGAGTACATCTCACCATAGGCTGCAACTCATATGTGACCGAAGCCACGCCAAGCGCGTTGCCTCATCGTAAAATCTAACCGAAGGCGTATCGTTGCCTCAATATGAA
>CAYZGO010000041.1:0-15154 GCA_964478075.1 uncultured Anaerolineales bacterium
GGGCTCATAACCCGGAGGTCGTTGGTTCAAATCCAACCCCCGCTACCAATGAAATCAACCGTTCTTCGGGTATTATGAAACTCAACCGTAGAACGTAGCTTAAAGTGTTCTTCGGGTCTATTAAGGCGGTGCCCCAATGATATGGCGAATAACCATAACCGCTTCTCGGACCGCAGGCTGGAACTTAAGGGTAAGACATACTCGGGTGGGAAACGAAATGTATCCTTCGGCAGACCTACCCGAGTAATATTAAATCCTTTAAGTCATTCCAAAAATCCCTCAGGAACAGGAGACCTCTGGGCTCTGCTGGACAACTACCTGCGATGGCACCAGGTAGAGAATCACTCTCCACTAACCGTACGAGACTACCAAGATGAGCTTGGTGCCTTTCTTCGTTCTTTAGAGAATAGAGAACACTCACTTAAGGCCCAAGACGTAACACCCTTTGACATCATGGTTTTTCTGGAGGAACGAAAGAATCGCGGGCAGGCTCCAGCTACTCTCAAACGCACTTATGGCAATCTATTAGCGTGGTTCAACTGGATGATTCGCTGGGACTTCCTTTCCAGCAATCCTGTACGTAAGGTCTCCCGGCCTAAAGAGCCGAAAGTAAAGAAGGGCTTTCTTGCTCCCGAGCATATCAGAAGCATCCTTGAGCTTTGCCCGCAGGAACAATTTCAGGGTGCTCGTCGTAGAGCCATGTTCCTACTACTTCTCACTACAGGGATGCGCCTCATGGAGCTTGCTGGTCTCAAACTTGAGGACTTAAACTGGGATGGTAAGTTCATACGAGTTATAGGCAAAGGTTCGAAAGAGAGAGTGGTGCCCTTTCACCGCGAAGCTCAACATGCTATGTGGCGTTATCTGACTTATAGGAGGGATGACCATCCTTGCGTCTGGGTGACTGAAGAGCGACGTCCTATGGGGTATTATGGGGTTCAACAGGATCTCCACAGAATATTCGAGCGAGCCGGGCTACGTGGAAAGCTCCAAGATGCCGTTCACATCTTCAGACGCACCTGGGCTGTGAATGCCCTTCGCCAAGGGATGGGACTGAAGTTTGTCCAAGTCATTGGCGGATGGGAAAGCGTGCAGGTTCTTGAGGGATATGTACGTGCTCTGGAGGCAGATGACGCTCTAGATGCCTTCAAAGACTTCGATCCCTACTTTGATCCGTATCACCGTTCTCAATAATAGCATTGCGAAATCGAGGCATCTCTGGTATGAAAACGACGAGCCGAGAATCACTTGCCTGCATTTCACCAAGGATTAGGAGTAGTATGCAAGACTCGCTCTATACTCATCGTTGCCCAGTAAAACCGGACAGAATAATTTTACCATCCGCAGATTCAACGACACGGCCTTTGTTTATCGATTTAGGTTTTACCCTATCTGCCCTAACTCATTCTGCTATGAGCAATAGCTTCGACCTGCACAAATCAAGCGATTGTCACCCAACATCAGCCTCAATTGTTACATGCCTCCTTCAACCAAAGTATCAAAACGCAGTCCGGAAGCCGGAGCATATTCTCTTTCAAACGCCTTGGGATATTCCTTTCGCCACGCATCCATTTCCTCCCCGCTGAGTTTTTGCACCTCAACCAGATAGCCACTGGTAGCCATACCCGCACAATTTTTTGAGGTTATGTTATACGGGCTTATCAAGTTGATGGCACCTCCTCTATCAAGTTCTCCGGGAATTATCGGGTCAACCCTGGCTCCGTGGTCCATATATACCACCCCTGGCATTATCCTTTCCCAGACTATAGCACCGCCGAGGACGGTGCCCCTCTCGTTGAAAACCTTGACGATGTCTCCGTCCTTGATACCCCTTTTTTCCGCGTCTTTCGGGTTAATCCATAGAGGCTCATACATGTAGCCGTCCCAACCCTTTACTTTACATGTCGGCACTTCCCTTGTCCACGCGATATCATCGCACTGAGCGTGAACTCTCCATCTACCATGGTTGGATATGATGAGCAGAGGGTACTCCTTAGCTCTTTTGCCGGAGAGCCTTTCATCGTGGCTCTCTCCCTTTTCAATCCACTTAGGCGTCGGAGGCCTTTCCTGGTCATCAGGGAAATGCTCGGCTAATCTGGCAGAATAGAACTCCAGTTTGCCTGAGGGCGTTTTCAACGGATTAGCCTCAGGGTCTTTGTAAAAATTTATCAGGCCAGCCGGTATTTCCTTCCAATCCGGCACAGTCGGGATGACGTAGTATCCCTTTTTGTTGAGCTCTTCCCAGCTAACGAAATCTTGCATGTTTAAACCTTCATAGCCGAATTTTATCCATTCCTTAACGGTTCTGCCCTCCGTATAAGCCTCGTACATTCCTAGCTTTTTGGCTATCTCGCCGACTATCTCATAGTCGCTCTTGGACTCTCCTACTGGCCTGATACACTGGCCTTCCAGCATTATGGAATCAAGCGGGACTGACCAGGCGGTCGCGGCTATATCCTCTTCCTCTAATTTGGTATTAGCCGGGAGGATAATATCGGCCAGCAGGCAATCGTTCTCAAGCCAAGGGTGCTGGGCGATAACACATTCTATCTTCGGGTCTCTCATGGCTTCTATCGTCTTGTTCCCCCAGTTCCAGCAGGTGAGCCGACAGGGGGTGTCAGTCCACATCATATGGATTTCAGAACCGCCCTCTTCTCTGGGTATAGGATACGTGTATTTCACGAACTGGTCTTCCACTGGCGCCATGAATTGTGAGCTGCCCCAAGAAGTGACCGGCGGATTAAGAATGGCTTCCTGGATAAGGGTCTTGGGAATAATCTGTTTCGTGTTGACCCGCCATCGTTCTCCGCGCCACGCATGCCAGAGGCTGCTGGACCAGGTCCTTGCCGCGTTTCTGGGCAGACCGTCAAAATAGTGGTACTGGTGAATTCCCGGTTTACCCAACCCCCGCATACCCAGTAATAAGACCTCCAGCCTGGCGGGTTCATGCGCGTACGGTCCCCTCTGGCCGGAACCTCCCCAGTAATGGACTATTGATGTAATTTTTTTAGCGAACTCTCTGGCCAGCGCCTTAATTGTCCATATCGGGACGCCACACTTTGGAGAAGCCCAGTCAGGAGTCTTGGGAACACCATCTTCCCTACCCAGGACATAGTCTTCGAACCTGTCATAGCCCACCGTGTGCGTCGCCACATATTCCTTATCGTAGGTCCCTTCGGTCATCCAGACGTAGGCTATAGCCAGGTGCAGCGCCGCATCCGTATTGGGTAGCACCGGTATCCATTTATCGGCATGGACGGCGGCGGCGTAGTTCAGGTCGGGGCAGATATATACCTGCTTTATGCCGGCCTCCGACCACCAGAAAAGGGCCTGGCTGGGAAATTGCCCGGAGAAGCCCCAGGGTGTGGTTTCCAGGTCAGCCCCCCAGAACAGGAGCATGTCACAGTTCTTAGAAATATCCTTGAAACAATTATGCGCAGGGGCCATTGTACCCACATCCATGGTTCCCCATACATGCTGTGACCCCCAATACCACCCTTCCCAGCTATCCGGATTCCTGACCTGTAAGGTATAACCCCCCATCTTCTCAAGAAGCAGCATGGAACAGCCATGAGGACCGTGTACGGTCTTTGTCTCGCCATGTCCATCACCCTGCAAAAGTATGGCATAGGGCCCATATTTTTGGTGTATCCTCTTTATCTCACTGGCTATTATATCGGTAGCCTCGTCCCAGGAGATTCTCTTGAACTTGCTAACTCCCCTGTTTTGCGGGTTTCTCTCGCCATTGGGGTCCCAGTCAACTCTCTTTAAGGGATACCTAATCCGGTTAGGAGAGTAAGTTCGTTTTTTGTAGGCTAACATGTAGGGAGCCGGCTGTGATTTCAAAATCGGTTCAAACGTCTTGCCGTTCCTTTCTATCTTCCAGGGGCCAATTTCCTCCCGGGTGTATTTAGAATCATAGTGCAGCGGTCTAATCCTGACTATTTTACCGTTTTTCACATCCACCGCAGACGGACATGAAGCGATGGCAAAAGCGCCGAGGCCGAGCGCTTTTATGAATGTTTTCTCTGGCTCCTGAACTATCTCTCCGGTATGCTTATCCTCACGGCGAACTCTCGCTTTCTTTTTTTTATCTGACATTTTAGTTACTCTCCCCTAAGGGTTTAAGGTGTTTTTTAGTTATTATTAACTTGCGTTTTGTGACCTCTCCAAACCATATGGCCAGGGTTGCTCGCTGCTATCATACTCAACTTACTTACTGTCATACCAGCATTTTAGCATAAAGAGGACGCTAAGGTTCCTTGTAAGGGCTTTCCAAAGGATGGTAGTATAAAACTCCTATTTGGTGCTAGAAGCAAACTCCCTTCACATCATCCTATAAAGGCAAAAGAGTGAAGGAAAAGCCTACCCATAATTAACTGACACGCCATCATACAAAATGGACTAATGTTCAACTACTCAATAATGCCTCTCCCAAAGGCGCGGGAGTGGTTACCTATCTCTGTATACTAATCCTGTCCGCCTTATAGAAACTACGGCCCTGTATCCCCTGTTTTGTACTCAGTATCTCTGTTTCAATTGCCTCTTTTAGTCTAAGTTGCCAGACTATTTCCCCCTCGGTGGTAACTTCAGCTATCCTTGGCTCCACAACCAGGGTATTGCCATTCGGTAATCTGTTAGCATCTCTGACACCCTGTGGTAATCCTGGGGGCCACATGAATTTCCAAACAATCTTGCCCGTCTTTAGGTCAATCTCTACCGCCGCATAAGAACTTATTGATGCGGCAAGCTCGGGGGGACGTCTATGTGACCCGGAGAGTAGATTGCCATTGGGAAGAAGTTCCGGGCCGTGTTGATAGTCAAGAAGACCTTCCCCAAGAGTCCTGACAACTTCTCCTTTGGGGTTGACTTCAACCACGAAGTTGAAATTCCTCGGGCTGATGAGCGTGTTGCCGTTCGGCAGCCTAGTGACGGCGTTGGTGTGAGTCCAGCCCTCGTCATAAATACTATTGTAGGGAGGTTTATCAAAATAGTCTTTGGCATACCATTGCCAAACAATCTCTCCTTTTGGATTTACCTCCGTCACCTGGGCATCATCCTTCTGGTCCTCGCCACCAAAGACAAAAATGGTGTTACCATTCGGCAGCCGGTCGACGTCATGGGATATTTTTCGGATCTCGTATGACCAGACGACATCACCTCCACGATTAATCTCATAGACACCCTTTTGTGGTGAAACAAATAGTATGTTATTGTTCGGTAGCAATTCGACAGCGAATCCTGGATTCATTCCAGCTTGCGGATGGATGTTTTGCCTCAAATTTTCTGGAACCAGGTATTGCCAAACAATCTCCCCACGCATATTTACTTCTATTATCCTGGGCCTCGAAAGAATGTGGTTGTCTGAAAATAGTGTGGTGCCAGGCCACGCCTTATCAGACTGATAAATATCAACCTGTAAGTCTGGATCCACAGTTCCTCGGGTCATTGGTGTAGGTGTTGCCGTTACACAGGTTACCCGTTTGTTCTCATTGCCGCTTTTATCTGTTGCAGTTAGAGCAAAATAGTACTTTGTTCCCACTTCAAGTCCCGTCACTTGACAGGTATTAGTGGAAATGACTGTTATTTTCTGAGATGGTGTCATACCTTTAGCATCTAATATTTCTGCCTTGTTTACATATACGTTATAGTGGCTGAAGTCTTCCGCAGTGCTCTTGCCCCAGCTGAGGTTTACTATCCCATCATAAGCATCAACTGCAACTAAGCCGGTGATTGCCGATGGGGGTGTTGCCTCTATGGGTGTGGGTGTGGGTATGTCTACGGGCAGTGTTGGCGTGATTGGCTGAGTTGGCGTCGTTATCACCTCCTCTTCCGGCAGTGTTGCCTCTTCCTCCTCGGTGAGTGCTTGGGTAGGTTCTGTAGAAGGCGTGGGTGCGGTTGGCGTAGGTGTTTCTGCCGGCGTTGGTTGACCGCAGCTGGCAAGGAGCATTGCTGCCAGTGCCAGAGTAATGAGTAGACACAGTAGCAACCGTGCTGGTAATGGCGGTTTATTCACTCTCAAGCCATATACTCCATGCTGTCTATGTTCAAATGTTTTTATTTGCGGCAAGGTGCCGCCTGTTCTTCTTCAGTATTAGTCCTAGTCTTATACTATTATATACAGTTGTGGACTTTTGTCAATCAGAATTGACAACTGGCAGGCAGTTCGCACTATCTTCGGCCAGGAGCTTATGGTTAAAAATCTATCCACTTTGAACAAACCGCTAGATCGTGTAACGGCGACAGTCTGTAAATCTGTCGCTAGCTTCAAGCGATAGTTCGTCTTTCAACATCATAAAGAGCTAATATGTAAGGCTTCCACTTACGTTCTGTAGCACCTTTATCACAACAGTCATCATTTTCTACGAACAGAACACAAGAGATTCCCGACGGGTTGATAGCACTAGGGTATATTATTCCTTCGAATTGAATCTCATCAAACTTATAAGCATGTCTTATATACTCAGTAAATACTTGTGTAGGCACGTATTCTATATGAGCTTTATCGTCTTTTTCAACCGGCTTTCTAAGTTCTTCAACGAAAGCAGACAAGAACATAATTGTCGGACGCAAATAGCCTCGATGCTCATCAAAAATACTGGGTACATCTGGCAAAGATGTCAAATCTAATACGATTAGTTCTCGTAGTGGTTTGAACTTGCCAATAGTGGCGACGGAGTGCCTATTTTTCTTAGGTTTATAAGTTTCTTGAATCGCCGTATCAATGTCGAATGAACCATAAAACATTGGAATGCCTGCGGGACTCATTCTATTAGGATATACTGCTAATTTAGTAGGAGGAGGACCTAGTTCAGATGCGGTTGATAAAGTAAGATCAGGGTCGTGGATTCTTACTCTATAGATAGTATCCGCTGTTATTAAGGTTCTGATTAATTCCAATTCCGAGATCTCTTTCCCTAGTCGATCTAAGAACTTGGATGGGAGTATATCAAAGTAGAAGCGCTCATTCTCATCCAGGCTGAAGAAATACCTTCGGTGATGTTTTACCTCCTCAACGAAGAGAGCCCAACCGGATAACATTGGGTCGGCGGTTCTATAGTCTTTCTTGACCCATTGCTCGTCTACAAATGCCTGCATCATAGCTTCTAGTACATCTGGGTTTGCATCAAGTTCGATTTCATCATAAAACAATTCATAAGAGTCTTTAACAGGCCATACATATTCTCCGTCCTCGACAGGAACTCCTTCATCATCTGGGTTTCCCCATTCTGTTGATATACAGTCGCGTATATATTCAATAACTTCATCTATATCCGCGGCAATAGGTACAGATGATTCTTTGCCGCAGAAGTCGCATTTAGGTGATTCTGCATTGCCTTCAATGAATCCCTTAATACACTCATCACCAAAACAATCGGAACATACGTGTTTATCACCTATAGGATAGTAGTGTAAATCGCCGTCTTTAGTTAGTAGTCCCATAACCTTATTATACTCCAAATGTTAATATGGGGATCTTTATATGGACTGAAAGTAAGATTCAGCAAAGCGCTAGAAAGCGCAATCAGGGACAGAATGGACTTCTCTCACCCGGTTGAACGATTTGAGTGAATGTGTCAGAAGGCAAACTTGAATTAAACAGAGCAGTCACTCAATCGTGAACAAAGTGTACTGGGATGCGGTTTTCCCGCCGTAGCCTGCCCTGCCCTCAACTTGCCATACACCCCGAAAATTGAGAGCCGTCCATGTCCAGGATACTCTACCGCTGCCATCAGCCGTTTTACGGGGTAAGGTACTGATACCACTCGGCCCATAATCAATGGTCAGATAACACTCCATTCCAGGTATGGTCTGAGCGGCCAGACTGGCTTCGACTCCCGGCCTGACCGGAGAAGTGAGCGAAACAATTTATAGCGAGGGTATCTCTTCCGTTTGTTGCACGAGAGGACTAAAATTTGGAGTTGTATTGAAGTAATCCTTCAGTACCTTTTCCAGCGGTTCGTAAAACGACATAGCCTCATCCGAGAAGCATCCGCCGTTTATGTACAATGGGGATGTCACCACGATATACTCGACGGTTTCGTCGAAATAATCTGGGATATCCCAGGAATATATCTTTTCCTGTTCGATGACCTCAAGAACAGCATCCTTTTCCCTTATATCGTAGAAATAAAGACGGAGGCTGGGGAAACGCATCTGACCTCCCGGAACTTCGAAATTATGTGTGCGGTCAACGAAGTCGATTCTAAACAGAGGTTCGTTGAGCCCGTGCGGATGTCCCATCAACCCCTCCTGAGTAATCAACTCCATCTCCCAGCCTTCTAGCAGCACACCCTGAATTCCCGAAATAAAAGCATCGTAATCAGCCTTCTACCCATCTTCCAGATATTCCACAATATCCGCCCTGTTGATGTCTTCGCTGAGAAACCATACCTGGGGACTCCTTCCAGCGGTTATCGAACTTACTGTTGAGCCTTCTTCCTCTTCTACAGGATATAGTTTAGCGACGGATATAAAGCACCCGGGAGCAGTACTATGAATCTCTTTGAGCGGCAAAAGCTCGCCGTCTTCAAGGTGGTAAATGTCGTGCTGTTCATAGCTACAGCTCATGTTACCGGAATGAGAGCCTATCGCCATGGAAAACCCCGCCTCTCCGGGTTCCAGCGAAGCCAACCCCAGCTTGTCTACCTCGGTGAATACATCCGTCGGGTGCGCGAAAAGTAAAAAGGGTTCTCCCTCATATTCCCGTATGTCTATTTTGCCTTCACGCCCCATTTCGGCTAAATAGAAACAGGGTATCTCCTTTTCATTCCTTCCATGGAAGGCAAACTGCAGCGTGTTTATTTTTCCATCCGGGCCGGCATTAAGGTGAAATGTGTCGAACTGGGCGCTATCATCCTGAATATCTGCTTTATCCGCCACCACGCTCCACATCTCGGTCAGGGACAATTCATCCAGGCTTTGCGGAAGCTCGCCGGTGGTCATTATCTTCCTGCCGGAGCAGCCCGTTATTAAAGCAGCCGTGATAATCACAACCAAACACAAGCCTATCAGCCTTACAGTCTTTTTCATGCCTCACTCCTTTTAGATATCGAAACTTTTCAGCCGTTCTTCCAGTCCACCAGCTCACTCAAAACTCTCATGCCATCATGGGGCATACCGGCATAGACACGCTCGCATTGCCCCAGCGGGAAAACGCTGGAGACGCCCCTTGCCAGTATATTATCCCTCAGTTCATTCCTTCGCTCTTCGGGATAAACCCCAATGGTTGATACGTGCTGGTTTGTATATTTTAGCGCGTCTTCCAGCCTGGCTACCGGACGCACTACCACCAGCCGGCACATGGGGTGGTCAAGGATATCGAAATCTCCCGGAATGACCGCTACGCCGGACGAGAAATCATCACCACGGTTATTGACGTGCCAACCGGCATTGGCATACCTGCCGCGCCTCATGCGCTTGATATGGCCGATGGCAGATGGATGCACGAAGTTAGGCATTTCCTTATCCCACTTATTAAGAATCTTGCACAGAATACCGGCATATTCGTTTGCCTGTTCCTCTGTACCTTCTACATAGTGCACCAGCGAAGCGGTGCAGGCTTTCTGGTTATATATCATCACATCTATAGACGCTTTCAACGCCGCTTCTTCAAGATTGCCGGAGAAGGACTCCCGTCCAATCAGGCTGACTCCATAGCGCGGGTTAAGACAAATAACCCTGGTGAATAAAGCTCTGGACTGCACGGAAGCCACTGTCTCGGGGCTGCCCCACACCACAATCCTATCAAAGGCATCGGGCTTGAAAAGGATATTCTCGATACTCTCATCGCCACCCTGCCAGTAAACCATCGAGAAACTTTGCGTAATAGGATGATCGGGAGCAGCGACGGCTGCAGCTAGGGAAAACAAAGATCCCGTAAGGGTAGCGCCATAAGGCAGCTTTATAGCGGCAGCGGATTTCGTCAGGATGGCACGCAGGGCGGAAATTAAAGGCACCTCCGGGGCATTGCCTGCGGTGATGTGTAGCTGGCGGGTAGGCATGGCGCATACGTATGTCCCGGATGCTGCTGCGGCAGTGCTCATGTCTTTGCCGAATAGACCTTCGGCATAAAGCGGGAGTAATCCGAGCGCGGTTTTGGAAGACACCTCCACCCACCCGTTCAGGAAATCACTGCCGGGTTTCCCCCAGAATGACAGCTCGTTATCAATCATCTGCCTCGCCGCTTCCCGGTTAAAAGCCGAGTGGAAAGAGGCAAAACAGCCGTCGAGAAAGGCGTCTGAGTATTCCGAGGTCAGGCGACAAATCTCGCGCACCCGCACCGCTAGTCTATTATTCGTGAGCAGCGTGGATAGAATAGACTCCAGATATTCGAGGATGTCCTCTACGGATAAGCTATAAAGCCTGTGAGCCAGCTTATCGATATCCGTCTCGACAAGTTCCGTACCGCTTACCGGCGGCATGACCTGATAGACATATTCGCCGGTATATTTCATGGTCTTGCGATCAATAACCAGCTCACGGACGATTTGCGCGTCAGGTAATTCCACGCAGGTAGTATTTTTATCGGTCTGGCTGAACGCCGCCTTAATTTGCTCTCGACTGATTTTCGGCGGCACTACCAGCCTGCCCTTGACCAGGAACGGCACACGGATGACGCCGCCGTCATTGCGCAATAATCCGTATTCAGTGCAGAGTTTTTCCATTTAGTTCTCCTGTTACGCCTGCATAGAGCCCATGATACCGCCGCACCCCTTCACCTCGCTGCCGGGTAAGCGCCCTATATCCGTTATCGCCGGGCCGGAAAGCCCGCAGCCGCATTCCCCATCAATCATGTGGACATAGTCGCCGCTGATGATAAAGCCGGGGTAAGAGGCGGCCAGCGGATCGAGGAAACCGAAGGCACCTTTAACATCATTGCCATTTAAAGGATTTAATTCTTCACCGAAGATTACCGGCTCAATGACAGGCGGGATATGAAAACGCCCATGCTCACAGCGCAGCATGAGCGTGTTGATTTCCGTCATCGAGTAGCCTTCCAGTATCATCTCCGGCGATATATTAAGGGCATCGGCAAGCATATCAACCAGTGTCTCGCGGCTTATCGCATCACCGGCGAATGATTTCCACCCGCCGCCGAAAAGAACAAAACTGCCCTTCTTGAGAGCCAGCCGCCGGTTATGACCGGCTAAGACATCGCACAGATCCTTGAACTGGTAAGGCGCTCCGAAGATAAAGACCTTCTGTCCCTCATCAATAGACTTGCGTATATTTTCCGTAATTTTCAGGTAGTTCGGTCCTCTCTGCCCGATTACTTCAGCCTTCAATCCTTCAATCATCTGCCGTTCTTCATCCGTCCGGGCACCGCGACGGAGACAGCGCAGGGCAGTGCCGGTTATGCCCGTATCATAGAGGAAATAATGCCGGTGAAAGAGCGGGACTAATTCCTCAATGAGTACCTGGTTGCCCATTCTGCCCTGCCGGAAGCCGAGGAAAGCGCCATCGAAATCGGGTAGTCCCTTTTTACCGGCCATCCGGGCAAAGGCATCCGGTGGCATCAGCCGTATGGCCGACTTCAACAATTTACCAGACAACGCGCTACCCATCCGGCGGGCCAAAAGCGGCGCCAGACAGGCGATATTAGCCGTTTTGGATAGTTCCCAATCTTCTTTATCGCGGGGAACGAAGGAGAAGGATCCGGAGGTACCGGAGCTGTAGACGACAAGGATGCCGTCCGAACCCAGGCGCTCTATCCAGTCGTCGATTGTCTTTACCCCTGATATATCCACATCGATGCGCTTATGGTAGATGCCGGAGAGCCATTGCGTCATCCTGCCGAAGTCGCCATCGTCAAGCCAGCCCTGTTCGTAGCTCTTGAAGATACCGGCGTCAAGCATGAGCTTATTCTTGATGACATCTACATCGGCATCCTCGCTGTAACCTTCTTCTTCCGCAAGCTTCCGGTAAACTGGAATATTCTCCACGTAATGCGCGTGGTTAAGCTTGATAGCCTCATGCCGCAATTGCCTAACTTGGGACGGGTTGAACCCCTGCCCCAACGCCCATGTCTGGGAAGCTTTGATTAATTCGTTTTGTATATCTTTCAGATGCTTCATCATGCTGTCATTTGTTTAACCTTATTTAGTCAGGCTGCGCCAGTCCCTCGACTTCGATAAAAACAACATAGTCGGGCACCGTAAGGCTGCCATCGCTGACAGCCTCATGGACAGGCGCCAGGTTGGTTACATTGAACTTCACGTTATTTTCTTTAATATCGATGTATGAATCCGACGGTATCCCCAAACTCTTAAGGACGAACGAAATCTCATTTTGGGCCTTTTGAAGTTCCAGATAGGAGACCACCACCGTCCGCACTTCAACGTATTCACCTAGCCCTTCGGGAATGTATGGCTCCATTGTTTCTTCGCCTTCTCGGGTAAACAGCGCTACAATACGAAACTCCGGTTCATGCTGAATATATAACCCTGCAAATGTCTCTGGCTCCTTGATACCTAGTTCGGTATCCAGCCCGGCAAAAGCATCTTGTATCTCGAAGCGGCGCAGGGCTTCATCAACAGTGATTCCATAGTGTTCCGCATATACGGCTACTTCGGGAAACATTGTCTCAGGAGGATTTTCTACTTGTTCAACATTCTCCACTGTAGCCAACGGGTCTTTCGGAGTATGGGATACATCCGGTGAGCGGGTCATCAATACGATAACCAATAGAATTACCGCCGCCACAACGAACAGAGTCGGACGCAGCCACTTTCTTGGAGAAGTGTCCATTTTTATTTATCTCCTTTTTTACTTACTGTAGTAGCTCACGCCTCCATAGGTGCCAAACCAGAGATTACCCCGGCTGTCCTCCATAACACAAAGGACGTTATTGCTGGCAAGACCGTCCTCGGAAGTAAAGGTGTGCCACTCGATGCCGTCAAAGTAGCTGACGCCGCTGTCGGTAATCGCCCAGATATTTCCTTGCCTGTCTTCAATCAAACTTGAGACCTGATAACCGGACAGTCCGTCTTTTGGAGTAAATGTCTCCCATTTATCACCGTCAAAGCAGTGCAGGCCGCCGCTATTGGTGTAGAAAGTAGCCATCCACAGATTACCGTTGCTGTCCGCTAGACTTCCGCCGAGCCAGGGCATAAAGGGCAATTCGTCCGGCAGGGTCTGCATCTCAGCGCCATCAAAATTAATGACGCCCTTATCTTCGGTTATGAACCAGACGTCTTCGCCTATGCCCGGAAGGATGGTGCGAATGCCCACGGAGCTAAACGTTTGCCAGCTCGTGCCGTCAAAACGGCTGATACCGCCGCCGGCAAACCATAGGTTGCCCTGGCTGTCCTGGGCTATGTCCTGTACATTATTGTTACCGAGTCCATCAGCAGTCGTAAAAGTTTTCCAGCTACTGCTATCGAAGCGGCTGACACCCTCGCCGTTGGCGCCGAGCCACACGTTGCTGGAGCTATCCTCCAACATAGGTGTTATCCTGTCTCCGGTCAGGCCACCTCCGGCTGTAATTACGCGCCATTCAGTGCCGTCATAGCGGCTGACGCCGCTCTCGCCAATTACCCAGACGTTATCACGGCTATCGACCAGTATGGACAAAACATATCCCCCGGCCTGCACTTCATCGGGTCCGAATACCTTCCATCCAGCACTGCCGTAGCGGCTTACCGAGCCATCCCGCGTGCCGAACCATATACCCTGCTCGCTGTCTTCCGCCAGCGCGGTTACGGTGTTGTCGGGCAGGCCGTCATCAGTGACGAATTTCTGCCAAGCGATTCCATCAAAGCGGACAATACCGTCTTCGTAAGTACCGAACCAGAGATTGCCTTTGTCGTCCTTACCTGCTGTCCTGACTATATCGGTCAGCATCTCCTTATCGGTAAAAGGCCACCACTCCCCATCCTCATAACGGCTGAGCCCGCTATCGGTAACGGCACAGAGCTTATTATTCTTGTCCATAAAAAGCAGCTGGACATGGTTTGCCGGCAGGCCGTCTGCGGTGGTGAAATCGCGCCACTCGGAGCCGTCGTAGCGAACGACAACCTCGGAATAGGCGGTGACCCAGATATTACCGTGCTGGTCCTGGTCGATATTTTGCACATATGCCCGGGGAATATTATCGCTGATAGTGAAAGACTCCCAGCTACTGCCATCGTAGCGGGTCACATCGCCGAAGGCGCTGCCAAACCACAGGTTACCTTCACTATCCTCAAAAAAGGCACTGACTCCACCGTGTCCCATGCCATCGTCCTCGGTAAAGTGCTTCCAGCTACTACCGTCGTAGCGGGTGGCCCCCTCATGGCGATTACTGAACCAGACGTTGCCCCGGCTATCGGCGAAAATGACGTCAACGGCATACAGCTCATCCTTTGTATACTCCTTCCATTCGTTGCCATCATAGCGGCTCACGCCGCCGAAGGCGGAAACCCAGATATTCCCATCATTGTCGGCAGCTATGGTAATGACATCGTTGTTTACCAACCCACCTTCGGTGGTGAAGGTCTGCCATTCGTTGCCATCGAAGCGGCTGACGCCGTCCACTGTGCTTGTTACCCAGATATTGCCTTTGCTATCGCAGACAATCTCCCTCACCGTGTTGCTCGCCAGCCCGTCCAGCGTGGTATATCTTTTATAAGTGCCATCCTCAGCGTTCCACCGGACAACACCACCCGTTGTCGCCACCCAGACTTCACCGCCATCTACCAGCAAGTCAAGCACCTCGTTACCGCTGGAAAGTGTCTGCCATTTCCCCTGTGCTGATACCGGAAGCCCAACCGGTGGCAGTGTTGAACCAGGCCAAGACGATACTGATGGTGTAACTGGAGTTTGTGGGCTCGACTCATCTGGTACTGTGGGATTACAGGCTACCAGACTAACCAGTGTTACCATTATAATTAATATTAACCATGCTCTTTTCATAGTTTCAGTCTCCTTAGGCTTAATCAAAAGGCAAAGGGTCGCCTCCCGCACCGATCAGGACAGCTTTACCATCCGGCAACACGTCAATATTCCACCAGCGTTGGGGGGAGGACGCTAAATTATCTTTGAATGAGCCGAGGGATGGAACATCCCAGTAATACGTGAAGCGAAAATGAACCACTTTGTCCGCGCTGACCTCAGCATCGACGCTTCTGGCGGTACCATTGTTATCACCACCGCCAAAGCTACCCGTGTATCT
>CAYZGO010000041.1:15164-18677 GCA_964478075.1 uncultured Anaerolineales bacterium
GGGCCAGGGCTATCGCCCATCCCACGTTTCCGGCTGGAGGTTCATCGAACCTCCAGCTTTCTAATATGCTATTCACTTCTTCAACGGTTTCATCGGTAGCAGCGGGGTCACAGGCTATCTGGAGTTCGTAGCCCTCTCCCCATTTGGAGATATTGAAGCTGTTAAGGCCGGAGCCCCGCCGCCAGTCCCTTGGCGTTAGCATCCCGCTCAAATCGCTCAGCAAATATTCCTCCGGCTCATAACTTATGGGTGGGGGCATATTAATCCGTACCAGTACGATATATGCTCCGCCTTCCGGTATCTGTGATATCATAGCTGAGCCGCCGTAAATACCAGAACTGCCGGTGCGTACCTCACGCGCCCAGAAACCTTCCTCACCCCAGCTATTGAAAGCCAACTGACCCTGTAAATGTGACGTAGAAACCAAAGACTCCGGCCCCTCGGCGGCTACCCAACCATCCGGTAAATTGACCGAAAGGTAGTTATTATCAGAGCGATAGTTGTTATTAACTTCGGGTGTTTCCTCGATGGAGGATTCAATCACCTTAACGGTACACGTCACCGTACCATAGTCTTTACCGTTAATCACCAGACCGATTTCCAGAGGATATTCTCCCGGGGCAACATCCGAGGCTATTTCGATGACCAGAACCGCGACAAGCTGCCCGATAAGTCCTCCCCCACTAGCTTGAAAAAGCTTCAGACCGGATGGTGTTTCCGGTAAGTAGAGCTTCATTCCGGTAATACCGCTGCTTGCGAAAGAACCGTCCACCTTATTTACATAGAGGATATTATTCCTCGTTTGCCCTGCTTCTGTCACGATATTGTTTCTGTATCGCACATTGAGTGTGTCCCCGTCACTTTCCATCTGCGCAACCACCGTCTCGACTGGCGGCCAGGGATTCTCCACTCCCTGCTGGTGGACGTTAGCCCGGTAGGCCGAACCGCCGGGAGTGAATACGACATCGTCGGGGGATTCTTCACTTGTTGCCGGAGGTAATTCAGCAGTAGGAGCGTATGTGTGTTTCTCATTTCCATCGTTCTGGCATGCGGTAAGAGGCAGCAGACCAACTAGTACAATAGCTGCTAAAATAAATACCAGTTTTTTCATAATAATCTCCTTCTCACGGCAGGTTCATAGCATATACCAGAGCGCCAATCTGCCGGTTCCATTCATAAACCATGTAGTCACCGCAGATAACTGGAGATTGCCAGACCCTCCATTCTTCTGTTGAAGTGAGCCTGGTTTCCGTTTGGGTTTCCAGACTATAGAGATAGATATCGGCGTCCGGCCCCTGTCCGTTGATGACGACATCGTTGGTGGTATTTCCGTTGGTAACCCTGGCGTCCGTCCAGACTATCATTTTCTCGTAGATGGATGGCGAGAACGCGGCATAGCCGCTGGTTGATACCTGAGTTTCCAGCCCGCTTTCTAAATCATACGAAAATATATCGGCTTTCCGGAAATCTTCCTGCCGCAGCCAGGTGATAGTGTTATCGCTGATATCGGGAGACTGGTCATTTTTAGGGGAAGTCGTCAGGCGGCGCTCCTCGCCGGTATCTAAATCATAGGCATATATCTCGTTGTTATAAACAGAATCGTTACCGGCATGGCTGGCGATATCCATATCGGCATGGCGCAAATCCGTCCAGACGATGGTATTGCCATCTAAGACTATCTGATTGTAGCCTTCCACCGTCGTATTCTCCGTGACCCGCGTCTCCTGCTCTGTCTTGAGATCATAGGCATAGACATCAAAGGGGAACGGGTATTGCTCCTGCGCCTGGTTGCGGGTGTCCAGCCAGACGACGGTATCGCCGTAAATCCGCGGAGACCTCTGCGCATGCTCCTCGGTGGTGAGTTGCGTTACCTTGCTGGTGTCAAGGTCAAGCAAGAAAATATCGTAGTTTGGGGGCGGCGGCAGGATGGACTTTATGGCATACTCGAAGAACTCGTCGCGGTCAACGGAATCCCAGACTACTTTGTTTTGATAAATCGAGGGGGTGCTAGCCATACGGTCTTCGGGAATCTCCAGGACACGCTTCTTCTCGTGTGAACTCAGGTTGAAGGTAGATAGGTATTGTCCGACTTTCTTGCCTTCTTCATACTCATACTCCAGCCCCACCAGTATGTCCCCCCAGACGCAGTCCTGACCGTAATAGAAATGCTCGCCAATCAGCCAGCTTCCGGCAGGAATCCCGGTATCGAAGTCTATATCCAGCATCACATGTACGCCGGGGTCAATTTTCAGCTTCCTCGGCACAGCGTCGCTGGTGTCAGTGCCGTAGTAATTAATGTCGATGGTATAGCTACGGGGCGGCAATTCCACGCTGTAGTAGCCGTTTTCATCCAGGTCAAGCTCTCTTAGAAGCTCGACATGGTCGGCATCGTAGACCATGACCTTCCTCGGTTGGTAGACTTCGGCGAGATAGGGTTGCTTGATTTCTTCCGGCAAACGGGGCCCGATGCTCGCTTTCCCCTCAAGCATACCAAAGTCACGGGTTTCGATATCGGTGTTACCATTACATCCGGTCAAACCCGGCACTAGCAATATTGATACCAAGCAGAAAACGATCAAAAATACCCATCTCTTTTTCATATTGACTCCTTTGCCGGATTAGTCCTCACCCCTCAATCCCTGCCGGAATCTCTTAACGGCAACGTAGATTAGCGTGGCTACGCCGCAGAGGAATATCATGGTGCTGCCAGCAAACACACTCTCGTCGTTAACGGGATTGGTTCCAAATAGGCTCAATAAAAACGCAATAAGACTAACGATAATCGGCACGAATATCAGGATTCTTCCCATTATCGTCAGCGCGCTCAGCCAGTCTCCGACACCCTGTTTATGCTCTTTCATACTGCCTCCTGAAATGGCATTACCTCTGTCTCCCACGTGCCGATTGCCGCCAGTATTAGCAGTATGGCGGCGGGAAGCAAAATCAATCCTGATGGGCTAATAAAGACAAACATGAGAGCAAGGCTCAACACCAGCATTCCCAGGCTACTTATCCAGATGAATATACGGTTCAGTCGGGGATTTCTCCTGCTCAGCATCAAACCCAGCAATCCCAGAATTCCTAAAAGTAGCATGATTATGATAATTGCCACAGTGCCCCAGGCTATGGACTCAATCGTGTTGGTAACATATTGGTCAGGTTCCATAGAAATCTCACTCGTAACCATGCGCGTTGGGGCTAATAAAGACAGGATAATGGCAAGTAAGACAGCCCATACACCACCTACTATCCCACAGGGTTTGGCAATCTTTCTCATGGTTTTCATTTTTTACCTCCAGATGGGATCAATCTCTAATAGTCTCGCGGGACACTTCTTCCGTATTCCGCGCGATTTCACACAGCCGTTCATAGGTCTCCTTGAGCGGAGAAGGCATATCCGGGTAGGCCATGTAAAACGGGTAGCTGCTAGGGCTGAGGTAGTTATGCGCTCGGACTATCTTGCCGATGTTCTCATATCTGACTACGAACATCATGAACATGATGTCTTCACCG
>CAYZGO010000042.1:0-17974 GCA_964478075.1 uncultured Anaerolineales bacterium
CTGCAAGTGCAGGTGAGCAATCTCCCCCGTCTACGAGATTGCTTCGTCGCAAAAAGCGCTCCTCGCAATGACATTCTCATGCTTGGCGGTATCCCGTAGTCGGCACTCTGGCTAATTTCAGACACGATCTGAGACACAGAGTACACAGAGTTCTCCTTATCATAAACCTCTGCGTCCTCTGCGTCTCTGCGGTGAGAATCCAAAACGAACTACAACCCAAGCCGCCCCAACAGACCAGCAGGCCCGCGCCCGCTGCTCAACTGCTTCATCACACGCTGCATTTGACGGAACTGGTTAAGCAGTTGATTGACCTCTGATACAGACGTGCCGCTGCCACGCGCGATGCGCCGCTTGCGGCTGCCGTTGATGACGCGCGGGTTCCGCCGTTCCTCAGGAGTCATGGACAGGATGATGGCTTCAGTGCGCTTCATTTGCTTCTCGGTCACATCCTCGGTCAACTGGTTCCTGACGCTGGAGAAGCCTGGTATCATCTCTAGGACTTGATGGAGCGGCCCCATCTTCTTGAGCTGCTGCATCTGATCGAGAAAGTCTTCCAGGTCAAACGTGGCGCTGCGCAGCTTCTGCTCTATCTTGCGAGCCTGTTCCTGGTCAAAAGCTGCCTCGGCCCGTTCGACCAGCGTCAGCACGTCGCCCATGCCCAGGATGCGCGAAGCCAGGCTTTCGGGCCGGAAAGCCTCCAGGGCGTCCGTCTTCTCGCCCACCCCCAGGTACACGATGGGCACACCGGTCACGGCGCAGATGGAAAGCGCAGCACCGCCGCGAGCGTCGCCGTCTACCTTGGTCAGGATCAGGCCAGTGAGCCTGACGCGCCGGTTGAATTCTGCAGCAACACGCACAGCGTCCTGGCCAGTCATGGCGTCGGCCACCAGCAGCACCTCGGCAGGCGAGACTCGGCGCGCGATCTCCTCCAGCTCGCGCATCATCTCGTCGTCAATGTGCAGGCGGCCGCCAGTGTCCAGGATGACCACACTGTAGGCGCCTTTGCGCGCCCGAGCGACGGCGTTGGCGCAGATGCGTGGCGGAGCCACTTTGTCGCCCTCGCTGTGCACCGCGACGTCAAGCTGCTGTCCCAACACCTCAAGCTGGGTGATGGCCGCCGGACGACGCGTATCAGCAGCTACCAGCAAGGGACGCTGCCCCGACTTAAGCAGCTTCAGCGCGAGCTTGGCCGCTGTGGTGGTCTTGCCAGAGCCCTGCAGGCCAGCCAGCATTATCACGCGCGGCGGTGGGCCGGAGAGGTCCAGCTTGCGCGGCTTACCCAGCGTGGCGATCAACTCCTCGTTGACGATCTTGATCACCACTTGCGCTGGGGTGAGGCTTTTCATTACCTCGACGCCGATGGCGCGTTCGCGCACGCGCGTCACAAAGTCTTTGACCACGCGAAAGTTGACGTCCGCTTCAAGCAGCGCCAGGCGCACCTCGCGCAGCGCGGCGTCCACGTCCTGCTCGGACAGCCGGCCTTTGCCGGACAGCTTTTTGAAGATGGCCTGGAGTTTCTCGGTCAGGTTCTCAAACATGGCGGTTGACGGTTACCGGTTGTCAGTTATCATTTATCAGTTATCAGTCATCGGTTATCGCTTGGCGCTTGTGTGTGAGCCCTGCGCGTCTCGTCCCATAAAAGCGAAGTGGCGGAGCAATGGCTCTGTCCGCCACGCCTACGGCCCCATTCTAACGTAGATTGGTGCTTTGGTCAAAGTGTGTGAGATGGAAACTTGTGACCGTTGACCGTTTACTGCTGCCCGCTTCCATGCCACAGCCATTTGGCAAGACCGCGAGAATTGGCTATAATAACTGTGTTCGGGGCGTAGCGCAGCCCGGTAGCGCACTTGAATGGGGTTCAAGTGGTCGCCGGTTCAAATCCGGCCGCCCCGACTGAAGGAAGGCGAGGAGCTGGAGGATTCCTCGCCTTTAGTGTTAGCATGAGGCTTTGAGCGATTTGGCCGACCAACACGGCAACAGGCTGAACATACCGTACCGCGCCTCTAGCGTCACCGGAGGTAGCCTTGCCATAGCCGCGCAAGCCGGGCCCCAGGTTGTGTTGCCTCTTCAAGCAGCCCCATCGCCTCCCTGATCCTAGCTCCTGTCTCGCGCAGCGCTTCGTCGGCGGCGCGCTTGTGCCTCCACAGCCGGAGCAGCCCATCGTCCCACCAAAGGGGATGACGTGCATGTGAAAGTCCTGCCCACATTCCGCGAGTTCACGAGCTTCGGCCCGCAGCCACACCCAAGGTGACTTGGACGCCGCTGGCGTCTGCCCAAGCATGCCCTGCGCCTTGCGGTGCACCCTCACGCGATTGACTAGCGCTGTGAAACCACCTATAATCTTGTGGGTTATTCAGTATTAGAAGGTTGCCACGAGAAGCTGTTGCACCGGCAGAGTTTCCGGTGCGGGGGAGCCGCTCGCGATGATAGCCCTGGACGCCTGTCGTCGAAACGTTCTTGTGCTGCTTCTTCAATCTCAGAACCCGTTAACGGCAGCGGAGATCGCATCACGACTTGATATGACCGCCCGTATGGTCCGCTACCGTCTTCGAAGTATTGAAAGGTGGCTTCAGGCCAGGAACGTCCAGGTAATTAAGAAGCCCGGTTATGGAATCCTCATTGAGGCCCCCGATCAGGTTAAGAAAAACCTCATTCGAGAATTAGAACACCTCAGCGGCTATCCCCTCCTGTTGTCCCCTGTTGAACGATTGTACATTCTCATCTTGTCTGTTCTAACTAGTGACCAGCCGCTGCTCGTCAAGCAATTTCAGCATCGCTTGTGTGTCTCGCGCACCACTGTGCTGAAAGACATGGACAAGGTTGAGCAATGGCTCGACAAGCGCAACCTCCATCTAATCAGACGACCGCACTTTGGCTTCAAAGTTGTTGGCAGGGAGACCGACTGGCGAGAAGCAACTGTAGGGCTTCTAATGGAGAGTGTAGGTGAGAAGCGATTGCTGCCCCTGTGCGGGGGCTCCATAACAGTGTCCAGGGCACTAGAAGCGGGCGATGTTGGCTTCGGGCATGCCTTGTCTGCATTTCTAGAGGGTTTGGAGCTAGGCTACGCCAGGAAGTTGGTTGCTTCGATTGAAGGCATAATGAATGTGCAGTTTACGGACAGTGCATATGTTGCCCTCGTATCGCATCTCGCTATTCTCACAAGACGTGTCCAAGAAGGAAACACCACAGAGATTTCCGCTCAGCACCTAAAAAGCTTGTCAGAGCGAAGAGAATTCGCTGTGGCCAAAACAACTGCCAAGAGAATTGAAAGGCGCTTTGGCGTTTCGCTGAGCGAATCAGAGATCGCCTACATTGCCACGCGCTTGTTGACGGCAGAGATCAAGAGGGACATCGCCGATATTGCGGGAGAATGCAGGGCGAAGAACGAGGTTGCCCCAGAGGTGTTGGAAATCGTTGATGGCGTACTTGCGAGGGCATCTGTCTATCTCCATCCATCTCTCAAAGTTGATCAAGAGCTCATTTGCAACTTGATGCTTCATCTAAAAGTAGCTCTCGATCAACTGCAATTTGATTTGCCTATTAGGAACCCGCTGCTGAACGATGTTAAGAAGCAGTATCCTTACATCTTTGAGGTTGCTGGAGAAAGCAGCACGATTCTTGGCGACAAGATGGGCAAGCGAGTACCAGATGAGGAGATCGCATATATCACCATGCACCTTGCCGCTGCTATGGAACGGCTTCGCCTGCCCATTCAGCTGAGGAGAAGGGTACTGGTTGTATGTGAGGCGGGAATCGCCACAGCATGGTTGTTGGTGTCCAAAATGCGGGCGGAATTCCCTGAAGTCGAGATTGTGGAAGTGATATCTGCTTTGGAAGCGCAAAGCAAAAGGGACTTTGATAACATAGATGCAATCGTCAGTACGATACCCATAGGAAGCAGGAACATCCCTTCTGTCGTCGTCAGCCCATTTCTCAGCGTCGAAGATATCACGATGCTGAGGCAGGTGTTGCGGAAGAAGGACACACCCATCACTTCGGCGAGGCAGGCCGACGTCTATGAATCGGGAGGAGCTTCCTTGGCTGATCTGATTACCGACGAGACGATTGAGCTCAGAGTATCGGCCAATAGCTGGCAGAAGGTGGTCTACGAGGCAGGTAAGCTGCTGCTTGACATCGGGGCGATAGAGGCAAGATACATCCAGGCGATGAAAGACGTCATCGTACAACATGGCCCTTATATGATCACTTGGCCAGGGATCGCCTTGCTTCATGCACACCCCCGCGACGGAGTAAGGCGATTGTGCATGAGTTTGGTGACTTTGCGAGAAGCGGTGGATTTCGGGCATTCCGAGAGCGCTCTCGTTGATATAGTTGTCACTATCGGCGCTGTAGACAACCGTTCTCATCTGAGGGCATTATCAGAACTGCAAGAGCTGCTACAGAATCAAGAGGCCGTAGACAGAATCCGTGGCGCTGTCCACAAGTCGCAGGTGATACGTTTGCTTGCGACCTCCTCACGGGAATGGTCAAGACCGACTGAGTAGTCAGACACACCTACTCAGAACGAAGAACCCGTGCACCTCAGACACAAGGAAAGGTTGCCCCATCCAAGCGCTTCAAGCAACGGCGGGCTTAACCAATAGCCGAATCAGCACGGGCTTCTTCTCGTCCACCTCACCGAGCCAAATGGTATAGATGTGTAACAACTAATGGACAAAGGAATAAACGAATTCGAGTCAAAAGTTAACGATTTCGTGATATAATGCGCATGAAGCGCGCCGTGGATTTCAGCGGCTACGAGAAGCACCAGACAAGCTTGGAATGCCACCTATGCCCTAATATCCAGGAGACAAAGCGTGGTCGCCAGCGTTGAACAACTGATCAACAAGAACCTCATCACTCTTGATCTGAACGCCAAGGACAAAGACTCAGTCATGGAAGAGTTGGCTGCGTTAATGGATAAGCAAGATAAGCTGCATTCAAAGTCCGAGTTCTTGAAAGCTGTTCATGAGCGAGAAGCGTTCACAACAACCGCAGTCGGATTGGGGGTCGCCATCCCTCACGCCAGATCCCCAGCCGTCAGAGAGACAGCCATATCTTTTGGTAAGAGCAAAGGGTTTCATTGGGACGGGGATGAAGACGAAGTGGTCAGGCTGGTCTTCTTGCTCGCAGTGCCAAGGGTGAACCCAAACAAAGAGTATATCGAACTGCTGGCTGCACTTGCTCGCATGCTGGTAGACGAGGGTTTCCGCGACAGTCTGATGAAAGCTAGGAATTACAACGATGTGATAATGGCAATGGAAAAGGTCTGTGTAGGCCGCGATAGAGGCATAGTGCGGAACTCAGTGAGTTAAGGCAAGATGAGATCATGCTGAGGAGCTGATATGCGAACTGATGAGCAGTGAGTGTAAGTGTTTGAAAGGGGGCAATGATGCGCAGGGTTAAGATTGCGGCGGGGTTGAGCCGTGCTGATTATGGTCGTTTAGGCGACCAAGTGGCTGAGGCCACGGCTGCTGGTGTTGACTATATCCACTCCGATCAGGTCGATATGGAGGTTCTGCCCCACTTCGAACTGATGGGTGGGGCTCATGTTATTCGTGGTATTCGCCCGTTCACCGACCTGCCAATAGAAGCACATATCTATGTAAGAAGAATAAGCGTAGCATGGATTGATGAGTTGGCGGAGGCTGGGGCAAATCTCATCATCCTGCCAGTGGAGTATACTCTAGGTGGACCTTTGAATTTCCTCATTGATGAGATCCATAAGAACGGTTGCCGGGCTGGAATGATGGTAACCAACGGTAGCCCTCTGTGCTTGGTTGAGGAGGCGCTGTACTGGGTGGAGCGGCTGCACTTGCTTACCCACGACATTGACATCCCAAACGGGTATCACGCATTGCGGGAGTCACAGCTGCCTATGATCCGCAGAGCGCGTCAAATGATTGACGAGCGAGGACTCGACTGCGAGCTTTGCTGTGACGGAGGACTCACCCCCGAGAATGTGCACAAGGTCGTGGCTGCAGGGGTAGATGTGGTCGAAATGTCGAGGCCGATCTTCCAAGCTCCGGAAGGGATCACAACCGCAGTGAAGCGGATTCGAGAAGTGCTCGATGCTGCATCGGCTCAGTGTGGGGGTTGAAAGCTGGCAGATTCCACTTGGCAGTGGCAATAGACGCATCGTATGCTAACGGAAGAGTGATTGGTGGCGCAACTTGACGAACTGATTAATACAAGATTGATCAAGCTGGATTTGAAGAGAAAGGATAAGGATGCTGTTATCGAACAACTGGCTGACTTGCTCAACAGGGAGCACAAGCTAAGTTCGAAGGCTGCGTATGTCAAGAGCGTCTATGAGAGAGAGGCTGTCTCATCAACATACTGCGGATCGGAAGTCGCAATCCCCCATGCGATGTCGGTTGCTGTAAGGGAGCCTGCTGTTTGCTTCGGCAGAAGTGAAGGGTTGTATTGGGGTAGCCCGGATGAACCAGTACGCTTCGTCTTTCTGATAGCTGTGCCATCAGAGGGTTGTGATGACCGGTATATCGCTATCCTGTCTGCCATCGCTCAGCTGTGTCTTGATGAAGAGATACGGGACGCCTGGGCCAAAGCAACGACCGCACGAGAGATTCTGACCTCGATTCAAGGCAAAGTCGGTATCGCTGAGAACGACCATTGAAGAAATCGGTAAATGCACGTGCGCTGACTGCGCTAGTTACAGATACAGGGAGGTGATGACTATCGGATGAAGAATTGATCGAGTGGACCTACTCTTGGTCCAAGCCTAGTGGATTATATGAAAGGAGCTACACATGTTGGAAGAGTACAAGGAGCTTCTCAAGAAGACGGGTCAACATCTCCTAACCGGTGTCTCGTATATGCTTCCAGTGATCACAATTGGCGGTCTGGGATGGACTCTGGCGTGGACATTCGGAGGGGGTAGCCAGGCGGCTTTGTGGAAACTGATTGAAAGTGTAGGCGACGCGGGAATGAATCTGTTCATCCCCATCATGGCGGCGTATGTCGCCTTCGCCATTGCTGATTTGCCAGGCATTGCCCCAGGACTCATTGTTGGCGTTTTGGCAGTCGACAATGGGTCAGGCTTTCTGGGGGCTCTCCTCGGCGGGCTCTTGGCGGGCTATGTCACCTACACTGTAGTGAGGAAAATCAAGGTAGCGGACGTCTGGAGAAGCACGTGGATTACGTTCGCGCCAGCCATTGGCACCTTTGTAGTTGCTACGCTCATGGTGTTTGTCGTAGGCCCTCCCGTCTCATGGGCGATGGATGTGGTCGCCAGGTGGTTGCAAGGTATATCCGACGTCGGCGGTGCGCTAATGGGGCTCGTGCTCGGAGCCTTGGGAGGTGTGGACTATGGAGGCCCGTTAAGCAATGTACAGTTCTCCTTCTGCCTAGCCGCTATGGAACGTGGCATAACGACTCCAATGGGTATCTCGGGCGTTGTCGTCTCAGTCGCGGCCGTTGGTATGGCGCTCGCTAGCTTGATGGCGCCGCATCTGTATTCGAAGGCAGAGCGCGAATACGGCAAGACGGCACTTGCGTACGCCCTCATCGGAGGCTTTTCGGAGATAGCGATACCGTATGCGGTTGCCGACCCTATCCGTGTCACAATGGGGTGCGTTGTTGGCGCAATGGTTGCTGGAGTGATCGCTGGCGCGTTTGGTCTCACATCACCGTTTCCTGGTCTAGGAGTCACATTAATGCTCGTCGTCAACAAACCGCTGGTCTGGCTGCTTAGTCTGGCGACTGGGTCGGTTGTGACGGCGCTTGTAGTCAACTTCCTCAAGAGCAGGCGCGCCCGGCCCGAGCCGGAAAATGAGGCGGCTTAGGGGCAGGAGTTACGCGGTTGCGGCCATAATCAGATGAGTCTGGCTAAAATCCGTCGAAACCTCCCGGAGGTTTTGGCGCACTGCCAGGAATAGCCACTAGTGACAGAAAACGCGCGTGGAGCCAGGATTGCGGCCCACGAACCTCCGGGGGGTTCAGACATTCCCACAGATTTTGGCCACACTCAGATCAAACAGGGGCGAAGGGTCCCGCGCCCACCGGCCCATTCGCCAACTCCGGAAAGGTTTGGCTTTCATTGTGAGCCTTGTTGAGATTAAGAATCTCGGCATGGCTTGAGTTGAGCCACTTTCTCACTTTGATGGAATTCTCCTGTCAGGCGAGAGAGTGCGTTACCTAGGTCTAAGGCCATATCCCCTATTCGCTAAGTGCACAACTGTAGTTAGGAGGTATCTGCTCTTTCTTGCCCTAGCCTGCTAAGGGCTTTGCGTCTCGAGATTCCACAGCCAAAGCAGAGGCCCCTCCCAATGACAGATCGCACGTACACATCGAGGCTATGGCCATCAGACCGAGTGTGAAATTCAGTGTATCTATGTCAGGGGAGCTGTTATCATGAAGATGGTAATTGTTACGGGATGCGTCGTGGGGATCGCTCATAGCGGGATGGCCGCTGCGGCTCTGAGTAAACACGCAGAAGCGCTCGGGATTGAGGTTCGGACGGAGGAGCAAGGCGGCTACCAGGTTCCGCGCAGGCTCAAGATGCAGGACATCGCCGAGGCTGATGTGGTTATTATTGCCGCCAACATCGCCATCTCGGGTAGGGACAGGTTCCAAGGCAAGAAGATACTGGAGGTAGATGTTCACAAGGCACTCCTGAGTCCCAAAGAAGTCATCGCCGAGGCAGTGAAGCTTGCGGAGGAAGGAAGCGAATAGGGCAAGGGGTTTCTTCATCGATGCCTGAACCTGCGATGATGTATTGTTGAGCAGAAAAGCAACGTATAAGTACCTTGTCGTCTCCGCCTCGAAAGCATAAAGATTGTCCTTGTGCCAGTAACAGTCAGTGAAGCACACTGTGGCCTCATTGCGGACCGCCTGAGAGAGCTCGATCTGCAGGGTGCCATGAGGGGCCCGGTCAAGAGCTCCTCTCCTGATCTTCCGCCACCGTAGTTGCGCGAGTTCTACTTCTTCGTGTTCACTGTGCTATTCGACTTCAAGAGCGCGAGCGCCACCGTGGATGGGCAGACTTATCACGGTTCAAGCCTGTTCTCCGCCTTGGCACAGCGCCAGATTCAGCGCGACCCGGAGACCTCTGCGCCGTCTCTTTCGTTGTAAGCCAGTTATCGTTCCTTTTGAGCATTACGCTGGCGTAAGCATAGCACAACTGGCCAAGAAAGGTCAAATTGCGGGAATATCTCCCGTTCTTGTGTTCGCGCAAAGGCTTGCGCTGTTCATGCGATACGCTACCTTCCGCTCCGCTGGCCAGGGCAGCACATCATGCGGCAGATGCTCACATGCCACAAAGTCCCAGTCCGCATCCAAGAAATGCACATCAAACCCGCGCAGCCTCAGGCTTCTCAGGAAGGTCGATGGTTCCACTGAGGGCCAGGAGCTCATCTCGGTTGGCTGTGGGGTAGGACAGACAAAGACAAGTCGGACTTGCTGACGGGTCGGTCATTACGGAGGGGGCATCGAACCCGCCCACAAAAACCATCCCCGCTTCCAGTTCTCCGCTGAGGGGAGATATCTCCTCGCAGTCGACAAGGAGAACGTGTCTGTCCAACGGCCGGTCTTATGGAGGGCCGATTAGGAATGTTGGAACAACCGACCCATCGGGCCTCTGCGCCGGAGCTGTGGGGCCATACGTGCCCGCTCCGGCACGAGTCACTAGGGTCTTGGCCTCGTACCATCTCCCACTTATCTTGATGGCCTCGGGGGTGCTATTGTCTAACCTGAAGTCTAGCACAGTGCGCTTCAGTTTAGGCGGGAGGTCATCTTTGCCGAGCTGTGTCTGCTGAAAGTGAGACAAACCCTGCACATAGAGAGAGAAAACGTGCCCCTCAGCCTCTGCCAACGGGAGCGACTTCTTCGAGCTAGCAGTGCGAACCCTCCCGGTCTGAGAGAAGTGAACTTCTCCGTCCGGATGGTGGACATATTTGACACGTCTGGAGGTCAGCTTTCCGTGTGTGAGCAGGCTGACCTCGGCTTGACGCAACCCAGCAGGAAGACACAGCATACTGGCGATTCCGTCAGTAACATCAAAGTAGGGGAAGCTAACGCAAAGACTCCCGTCGGATTTGATGAATAGGACCTGGACGACTTTTCGCCTCACGCTCCCGACCCGAATCGTGAACACAAATCGCCGTGCCTGAAACCTCCTAACGTAAGCCCTCGCGCGGCTGCTACTCTGGACGAACCCGACCTCTAGTACGGGACTGAACTTGTCGCTGGCCACACTCCACTCCTCTTCAGCCCCTCCGACGCCACCGTATCCCCATCCCCGTCCAGCGCCTGAACGTCAAACCCGCACAACGCCCTGGCCGATATCCTCAAGCGGCTCACCACGCGCTACGACAACCTGTTTCAGGTGTCCTTCCCTTACTCAATGGGCTTTCACCAGCAGCCCACTGATGGCCGCGCACATCCTGCCTGGCACCTGCACGCCCATTTCTACCCACCACTGCTGCGTTCGGCTACAGTCCGCAAGTTCATGGTCGGCTACGAGATGCTCGCGCAGCCCCAACGCGACCTGACCGCGGAGGCCGCAGCCGCACGACTCCGTGAACTGTCCGACGTGCACTACAAGGATCTAACCGCTGAGGCGCAGAGAACGCAGAGGTTTTAGAGATCTACGACAAAGACACCAAGGCACGAAGAAAGAATCAAAATAGTAACTTGGTGTCTTTATGTCTTTGTGTCTTCGTGTTGAGAATCCGTGCGCTTGATGGTCAGCGTCTCGTCGTACATTTCCTGCGCGCTGCGTCGCCTCGCCTTGCCTCGCGGGCCACCAAGCATGGCTGCAAGTTCCTCCACGCGGCTCTGCTC
Source organism: uncultured Anaerolineales bacterium (assembly GCA_964478075.1). Taxonomy (GTDB): domain Bacteria; phylum Chloroflexota; class Anaerolineae; order UBA2200; family UBA2200; genus DAOUEX01. The sequence goes on from CAYZGO010000042.1 coordinate 10,804, forward strand.
GTCCAGCCCCTGCACGCGCGTCACCGTGCGCCCCTCGCTCTGTACCTTGTCCACTCTGTAGTGCACGTCGCCGTAGCAAGCTAACTGCGGCAGGTGCGTAACGCACAGCACCTGGTGCATCGGCGTCAAACCCCACAGCTTACGGCCCACGATGCCCCCGGCACGGCCACCGATGCCCTGGTCAATCTCATCAAAGATGAGTGTTGGCACTTCGTCAGCAGTGGTCAACACTGTTTTCAGCGCCAACATCAGCCGCGAAGTCTCGCCGCCAGAGGCAATCTTGGCCAGCGACTTTGGCGGCTCGCCCACGTTGGGCGAGATGAGAAACTCTACGCGATCGATGCCGCTAAGGTCAAAGGCGTAGCGCTCGCCCTCCACCAGCACGCCGGCATCCGCCTCTTTCCAGCTCATGTCCACGACGAAGCGCGCCTGCTTCATGTTCAGGTCCTCGAGTTCACGCTCCACAGCGGACTCCAGCCCGTTCGCTGCCTCGCGCCTGGACGCAGAGAGCGCCGCAGCCTGTTCGCCTACCTCCACCACTAGCCGCGCTTCCTCCTCCTCCAACTCGACGACGCGCTCTTCGTTATGCGTAATAGCGTGCAGTTCCTGCGCTGCTTCCTGGGCGAAGCTTAGGACCTCTGCGATAGAATTGCCATACTTGCGCTTCAGGTTATGGATCAAATCCAGCCGCTCCTCTACCGTCTGCAGGCGCACTGCATTGAACTCGATACCGTCGCGATAGCTGCGCAGCGTGCGAGCCAGGTCTTCGAGTTGATAGGATGCCTCCTCTACCACCTTGCGATGCGCGGAGACCTTTGGGTCGAGCTTTTCCAACTCGCTCAGGTCGCGCAGCACACTGTTGAGCATATCCACGACCGTGTTCTGCTCCTCATCGCCGCCGCCAAGTTTCTGGAAGGCGGTGTTGGCCTGCGTGGACAGGCGTTCTGCATTGAGCAGCACCTTCCGCTCTGCGAGGAGTTCCTGCTCCTCCCCGGGCTGGAGCTGGGCATCCTCGATCTCGCGCACCTGATACTGCAATAAATCAGCACGACGTGCCAACTCGCGCTCGTCGCGGCGCAGGGTGGCCAGTTCCTCCCGCACGCCGCGCAAGGTACGTACTCGATCAGCCAAGGCAGCGCGTTGCTCCCGCAATCCGCCGTAGCGGTCCAGAAAGTTCAGATGCTCCCTGACGCGCAGCAAAGACAGGTGCTCGCCCTGGTCATGGATGTCTACCAGATGCTCGCCGACCTGGGCAAAGACGCCGAGCGTGACCGCGCGCCCATTCACGCGGCAGACATTGCGGCCAGTACGGTTGATCTCGCGGGCCAGGATCAGCGTATCGCCACGCTCGTCCAGACCCTGCTCCTGCAGGAATGCCGTCAGTTCATCGCGTAGAGCAGGGGGCAACACAAAAATGCCCTCGATACGCGCACCTTCCGTGCCCGAACGGATGACTTCGGCGTCCGCTCGCCCCCCCAACAGCATGCTCACGGTATCTACTATGATGGACTTGCCGGCGCCCGTCTCACCCGTGAGCACGTTCAGGCCCGGCGAAAGGGTCAGCCGCAAGTGATCAATGATGGCAAAGTTAGAGATCGTCAACTCGGATAGCAAGCTCAACCTCCAGTAAACAGTTAACGGTTACCGGTTACCAGTTGACAGTTACCAGTACTAGGAAACTCATCTTAGCCTTTCTAACAGAGTTCGATAGAAGTAGTTGCGCTCACCCATACGCACAAAGTGGCATACATTTGGGCTGGCCCTCACGATCACTGCATCACCATCGTTCAGCGGCACGTCCACCTGGCCGTCAACGGTAAGCGTGGCCTCGTACTCCGTGGAGACTTCCAGGTGCACGTGCACCGTGGTGGGCAGCACCAGTGCCCGGGCCACCGCCAGGTGCGGGGCAACGGGCGTCAGCAGTATGTTGAACAACTGCGGGTCTAAAATCGGGCCGCCCGCGGCCAGCGAGTACGCCGTAGAGCCTGTCGGCGTGGAGACAATCACACCGTCGGCCACGTATGTTTTCAGATACTGGCCGTCAATGTACGTATCCAGCCGCACCACGCGTCCAACACGGCCCCTGCTGACCACCACATCGTTGAGCGCCTCGAAGGATTGAATGACGCGCTGATCCCGCCTCAAGTCTGCGTGCAGCATCATGCGTTCTTCCAGCCAGTACTGCCCATTCACCAGGGCCTCCAGCCTATCGGACACTTCCCAGGGCTGCAGTTCAGCCAGGAAGCCCAGACGGCCCAGGTTCACACCCAGGATCGGCAGATTCTGGCCTGCCGTGACGCGCGCCGCACGTACAATGGTGCCGTCCCCGCCAAAAGTGATTAACAGGTCCGACTCGTACGCAGCCTGCAACACTTCAGCTTCCTCCCAGGCAGAGGCACGCCACACAGATACACCGAGGGCCAGCAGGCCAGTCTCAGTCTCCTGCGCCAACTGCTGGGACTCGGGAATCTTGGGATGATGTAGCAGTCCAAATCGCTTGTCAGTCACCACTCACCAGTTGCCAGTTTTCGGCTGTCAGATGTCAGTTGCCACTGCGGAAAGCCTTCTCCCGGTCGTCCTCAACGCGGGCCACTGCCAATTATAGCCCAATTCGCAAGCCTTGTCTAAAGCCCCAGCGAGGTTCTACATCTGCTCTATCTACTTAGAGAATGGCAAGCCGGGCTCCTACGTCGTTCATCCCCCTTGACGGGACCCGGCTATCCGGCGGCATGCCCACTCCGCCTCGCTACGTGGATCCTACGCGAGGAGCCGCCTCTCTGCTGACCTCCAAGATAGGCACTGAATCAGAAGTGTCGTCCCCTCATAAAGTGGCATGCTCACGCCAGCCGCCTGCTGCAGTGCTCCCGATGTCCGCAGCCCAAGCAGCGCCTTGGCTCCTCGTGACTCGGAGCCACGTCCCGCGCTCTAAAATCCCGGCGCATCCTGTCCAACTTGGACAACAATCGCTGATGCAAGCTGCCTGTGTAGTCAATGCGGAACACTGCCCGGCGATACTTGAGGTACCCGTAGCGCGCGCGCTGTCCGTAGTCCTCCTCCACCAGCAGGCAGTAGGCTGCTAACTGCAGGACGTCCCCTTCGTAAGGCTCGCTGGCTTCACGGCTTGGCTTGACTTCTACGGGCACGATTCGTCCCCGCTCTTCCACCAGGTAGTCTGGTCTGCCGGAAAGGCAGTAGCGCTGAGAGAACAGCGGGCGCTCACAACGCTGCCACGCGCCTGTGTCCGCGTAAACCACCTGGCCTGCGGGCAGCCCCGCCTCGGCGCGCTGTCTGCGGCTGAGCACAAGCAGAACCAGACCCGCTAGAGCCAGCAGCAGCGTGAGAAAAAGCCATGCCGTGGACATGAGGCTACTCGCTGTGTGTTAGAGGCGTGATGATCACGTGCGCTCCCTCCGGCTCCCACTCGGTAAACCAGCTGGCTTCCTCGGGCGGCAAACGGATGCAGCCATGGGAAGTGGGGCGCACGCCAAGCGCGTCCAGGTCCTGATAAACCTTGACATCGTCTTCGATGAGATAGGGTGCACTGTGGATGAGCATCCCCCCATAGTGATCGAACAGATACCAGCCGTCGTCGGCATATACGTCAAAAGCGAAGAACGTGCCAACGTATTTACCTACCTCGCCCTCCCAGGCAGGCGTATGCGTCTCCTCTCCAGGTTTCCCAGTGCTGCAAGGTATGCTGCGAATCTGGACCCCGTTCTCGTACACGTGCATCGTCTGAGTGTCCTGGTCAATCAGGATCAGACGCCTGTACCAAGCCTCGGGACCAGGGGTTGGCGTAGGTGATGGCGTCAGTGTAATGGTTGGTGTTCTGGTCGGCGTGGACGCCGGCCTGGATGTGCAGGACGCGCACACTGTAGGTGTGGGCAGCCGGGTCGGGGTGGGGGTGTTCTGCAGGCCTCCTGGATTGGCGCTGCATCCGGCCACAAAGAGCACGAGCAAACCAAGCAACAGGTGTTTCTTGTTCACCAGAGGCCTCGCGCCAGAGGATAGAGCCACAGCGCCCCAGCCGCTGCAGCCAGGATGAGCAGCGCGTAAGCCAGACGCTGCAGGCGGTGATAGCGCACCACGACACGCCCATGTGCCAGGTGAGCGGCTTGCCCACTGGCCATCTCCCGCACGTGGGAAGAGGGATAGCCCTTCACGCGTCCCAGCCACCAACTGCGCGCACAGAAAGCATGCTGGCCCACCTCACTGGCCCTGATAATCGGCACAGTGCGTTTGTCACTCACCGCCCACACCGGCTGTTGGTTCTCCTGTAAAAGAGCCGTCCGTACGCGACGTGACACTCTCTTCAAAATCGTGGAGTGCCCGCTCCAAGTCCTCCTGACGGGCAGCAACGGTCAGGTCGCCGCGTGTGCGTTCCAAGACGCCGCGCACCATGTCCGTAGTACGTCGCAGGCCAGCAGTGAGCGCATCAGGGTAGTCTATGGTGACCAAAACACTGTATACGTCCTCCATGATCTGCAGCACGCGCTCACAATGCTCAATCTCTCCGTGGCGCATGATGTCCAAGACATAGCGCCGCATTTCCCCCATCGCCTCCGCCAGGCCCTTGAGATATGCAGCTGGCAGTATCTCCAGTTCATCTGGAGTAGGCAAAGGCTTGTTCATGATGAGTGCACAGGTAATATTGGCCTCGGCGAATTCCTTCAGGGCATCCTGGGTATAGCCGGCGTGATACAGGTCAGGATGATCGGCCAGGTCCCTGACCATGCGCTGCGCGGCCTGACGCGCGGTGGACAACAGCTCTGCTGCCTTGTCGTATTCCGCGCGGTGCACAGCGCGAATAGTATGGGCGCAGTACCTCGTCAACTCCCGCGCACGAACCAGAGCCTGGTCACGGGCGGCATTCTTTACCTCAAAATAGGCGTGAATCCGTTCGATGATGCTTTCCAATCGTTCCAACGTACGCTCCTTTGTGCTGCTACGGGTTATTCTAGTGCAGACCATGACATTTGACAAAGAAAACCACACGACATTGGATGGAGTTTCTACAGACACGGTTTATCATGATAGCGTCAACAAAAAGCGATAGAAGCGCTGGCAAATCTTCAATATTGGACTATGATCGTAACGTATACTGGTAGTGAAGGAGACAAGGGTGGGAGCAACGAGGGTCGGAGGCTCTTCTCCTACTGCCACCCGAGTGAGAGAGGATCCGGTCAAGCGCAGACAGAGACAGGAGGTACATCATGGAAGCCCTGACCATTCTCGCTCTTGGAGCAGCGGTAGTCACAGTGTTAATACTGTCGACCAGCCCAACCCCGCCCACAGTCATCATCCAGATACAGCCGCAACTCCAGGACGACGTAGGCATTCTACTCACACTGTTCTTCATCGCGGCAGTATCGCTCCTCGCAGTGGCCCTGCTGGGCTAGTCGGCGGTGTCCGAGGCAAGGCCGAGCCAGGCAAGGTATTCCCCTGGCCAGCCCTTGACGCGCACGCCAGCCAGCAACTCGCCGCTGACAGCCAGTTGCGTGCAGAGCGCGGCGAAGCGAGGCGCTTCCCAACCGAACAGCCGTGCTATACCCTCAACAGTCGCCACGCCGACGTTGCGCAGGTGCGTGAGCAGCAGAGTCCCCAGAGCCTCACTTGTGTCAGTGGCCCGCGCCCGTTCAGGGAAGTCTGGCCAGCGACGCAACAGCAAATCGTACACGTAGCAGTACTTCCAGGCATTGGGGTCGCACATCCCCGTCTTGACAATCTTGAACCCCACTTGCAGTTCGACGATAGCACGATCAAAGCGCGCTGCGTTGCTCTTGCCGCCGAGCCCCGCCTGGCGGCGCAGGCGGCTGGTCGGCAACGGGCCGTGCTTCAGCAGCGCCTCATACACGCGCCGCCCTTCCTCACTCAGCTTGCCGTCCTCGTATTCGATCAGGAGCCTGTCCGAAAACAGCGGGCTGGGCTCCTCGCGTAGCACCCACTCCGCTTCGCTGCGTGGGTGCTGCGCGAGGAGCTGTCTCTGCTGACTTTCCGGATAGGCTCTAAGTAGTCTTCCAGGTCACCGTAATTCCTAGACAGCCCATAGAAGTACGGCAGCAAATCGAGCGAGATAAACATCGGCTTCTTGCGCAGTAACTCGCCCTAGAACACCAGACCACGCGACGGCAGCTCATCTTTCCAGCTCCAGGCATAATGCAGCTCAAGGTCATCATGATGCACAGGCACCACGCGGGGTCCGCCGCAGATGGCCTCGCAGAGGCTGGGCATCTCCACACCTTTCATAGGGAAGAGAAAGCAGAAGCCCACATCATTGATGAATTCCAGCGCCTGCTGGGAGTCGCGCAGTCTCAAATCGTGTTGGCGATGATAGTGCGCATCGCGCCAGTCCTTGACCTGTTGCGGTGTCAGCTCAAGGTCAGCAGTATCCACCGTCCGCGCACCTCCCTAAGACGCCCAGGGGTTGTGTACCCGCTCAAAACCGATGGTGGTCACTGGTCCGTGCCCGGGATACACCACGGTGTCGTCAGGCAGGGTAAACAGCTTCTCCCTGATGGATTGCAGCAGGACACGCTGGCTGCCGCCAGGTAGGTCCGCGCGACCGATGCTTAGATTGAACAGGACGTCGCCGCTGAAGACCGCCTTCTCGTCCGCGCACCAGAGGCTGATACTGCCAGCCGAGTGTCCAGGCGTGTGCAGCACCTGCAATACGATAGAACCAAATTCCACCGTTGACCCCTCCTCCAGCAGCACAGTGGCCGGGGGGCTTGGATGAATCTTGCCCATGAGAATAGCAAAGCTGCGCAGCGGATTGGTCAACATATTCGCGTCATCAGGGTGAATGGCCAGAGGAGCGCCAGTTCCTTCCATGACTTCCCTGTTGGCCGCAATGTGATCAACGTGACCATGGGTATTGACGACCAATTTAACATCGAGTTTCAGACGCTGCACCGTCTCTAATATGAGAGCGCCGTTTCCACCCGGATCAATGATAATACCCTCCCTCGTGGCCTCGTCACCCACAAGGTAGCAATTAGTCTGCAAGGCTCCTACGACGAGCTTTTCGATGATCAAGCTATCCTCCCGATGAGATCATGGTGAGCTGCTTATGCCGCGCAGAGTATATCATATTTGCGCTGCACCGACAAGCATGGTTACGAGAGTGTTGAAAAAGTCCGTTGGAGATTCGTTGATTTGGCGGGAGGGACAA
>CAYZGO010000043.1:0-17263 GCA_964478075.1 uncultured Anaerolineales bacterium
TGGCCCTGGAATCTGGGTCACGCTTCGCCATCCGTGAAGGCGGTCGCACCGTCGGCGCTGGCGTGGTCACCAAGATACTGGAGTAGAAAGGCGCCTGGCCCTGTTTGGGTAGGTGTGGACTGATCAGCAATGGCAAGGAAAGAGCAACGCATCGTAATCACCTTGGCCTGCACCGAGTGCAAGGAAAGGAATTACACGACTAGCAAGAACCGCAGGAACGATCCAGGGCGCATCGAGTTTAAGAAGTATTGCCCCAGATGCCGGACTCATACCTTGCATCGTGAGGCTAAGTAGCTCGTCACGGCTGCCGGGACTCGACAGAGTCTCTTATGCCTTGAGGCTAGAGAGTAGGCCAGTAGCTCAATTTGGCAGAGCAGCGGTCTCCAAAACCGCAGGTTGCGGGTTCAAGTCCTGCCTGGCCTGCCAGATGACTTTCCATCAAGACACCGTATCACAGGAATGCGGTTTTGAGGACAGCGACGCCCCTGGCGATACGGTGTCTTGAAATGTCGGGCATGCAAAACGGGAGTGACCAATGGCCAATGCTCTCACAAGCAATCGTGTAACCAAGTACTTCAAGGCAGTCCGCGCCGAGATCCGCAAGGTCACCTGGCCTTCCCGTGCGGAGGTGTTGAGGCTGACTACCATCGTGATCTTGGTGCTGGTGGCCATGAGCGCCTTCATGGCTCTCGTTGATTACGCCTTTTCATGGCTCATGAGGTTAGTGATTGGCTTAGGAACTGGGCTGTAGAAGCATGAAGACTGAAGAGCAGGAGAATACGCAAACCCAGGAGGGTGAAGTAAAGAACCGAATAGAAGAGAGTGTGCCGCAGAGCGGCGAGATAGCGAGCCAGGTTGAGGAGCCAGCGGAAGAAGCTTCACCTGCAGAGCTGGAAGCCCAGGAAGAGGTGCTGCTCGCAGCAGAAGAACCGCTCGCCGGGGAAGCAGCGGCAGAGGCTATACCCGCGGAGGCGGAAGCCCAGGAAGAGGTGCCGCCCGTAGTAGAAGAGCAGCTCGCCAAGGAAGCAGCAGGGGCTGCACCTACAGAGGCGGAAGCCCAGGAAGAGGTGCTGCTTGCGGCAGAAGAGCAACTCGCCGAGGAAGCAGCGGCAGAGGCTACACCTGCGGAGGTGGAAGCCCAGGAAGAGGTGCTGCTTGCGGCAGAGGAGCAACTTGCCGAGGAAGCAGCAGTAGAGACTGCACCGGCTGAGGCGGAAGCCCAGGAAGAGGTGCAGCTCGCGGCAGAAGAGCAACTCGCCGAGCAAGCAGCGGCAGCCAAGGCTGCACCCACGGAGGCGGAAGAGGCACAAACAGAGGAACCACCGGCGGAAGAGGAAGAGATTGACGACGGGCGAGCCTGGTACGTCGTGCACAGCTATTCTGGCTACGAGAACAAGGTAAAAAGGAACCTCGAGCACCGCATTGCATCCATGAATATGCAGGACAGAGTCTTTCGGGTCATGGTGCCCACAGAGGAAGAGATCGAAATCAGGGAAGGCCACCGCCGGAAGACAAAGAAGCGCGTCTTCCCCGGCTACATCCTCGTGCAGATGATCATGGACGATGACTCCTGGTACGTAGTGCGCAACACACCGGGCGTTACTGGTTTTGTCAGCTCGGGCACCAAACCAACTCCACTTCGGCCAGGCGAAGTCGAGAAGATCTTCAAACGGATGGAACGGGCAGCACCCAAGATCAAGGTCGGCTTCCGCGAAGGCCAGACGGTGCGCATCGTTGATGGCCCGTTCGCCGATTTTGTAGGCACCGTGGACGAATTGAACCTGGACAAGGGTAGAGTGCGGGTGCTGGTCTCCTTCTTCGGACGCGAGACGCCGGTGGAACTCGATTTCTTGCAAGTGCAAAGGCAGTAATTCAGCATCTGAGCAGCAGGAGGATTTGTGGGCAAGCAAGTCAAAGCAACTATCAAGTTGCAGATTCCGGCAGGAAAGGCCAACCCGGCGCCACCGGTGGGCCCTGCTTTGGGCCAGCACGGTGTTAACATAATGGCTTTCTGTAAGGATTACAACGCGCGGACGGCCAGTATGGTTGGCTCCGTCGTCCCTGTAGAAATCCGCGTATATGCCGACCGTTCGTTCACGTTTGTCACCAAGACGCCACCAGCTTACGACCTGCTGAAGAAAGTGGCAGGCATAGAGAAGGGGTCCGCCGAGCCTAACAGGATCAAGGTCGGCAGAGTGACGCGCCAACAAGTGAGAGAGATCGCTGCTCTAAAAATGAAAGACCTCAACGCTATTGACCTGGGTGGTGCGGAGAAGATCATCGAGGGCACTGCTCGCAGCATGGGCATTGAGATTGCGGAAGAGTAGGGGGAGATAGGACCAGGTGGGAGGGCTATGCCCGCCAGAACCACACAGGAGGAACAATGCCTAGACACAGCAAAAAGTATCAAGAAGTACTGAAACTCGTTGATAGGAGCAGGGCCTATTTAGCCGAAGAAGCAATCGAGTTGGTGCAAAAGACCTCATTCTCAGATTTTGATGCCAGCGTTGATCTACACTTGCGCATGAACCTGGACCCGCGCAAAGCCGATGAGCAGGTGCGAGGTATGGTGCTGCTGCCCAATGGCTCCGGCAAGGCAGTGCGTATTCTGGTCTTCGCCGAAGGCGAAGCGGCCAAAATAGCCCAGGAAGCCGGCGTGGACTATGTGGGCAGCGATGACCTGGTTCAGAAGATCCAGGCTGGGTGGTTTGAGTTCGATGTGGCGATGGCCATCCCACAAATGATGAGAAAAGTCGGGCGCTTGGGCAAAGTACTTGGCCCCAGGGGCCTGATGCCTAACCCGAAAACGGGCACCGTTGTGCAGGCCGACGACCTGCAGCGTGCTATCACCGAAGCTCGCCAGGGTCGCGTGCAATACCGCCTGGACAAGACAGGCAATATCCACCTATCAATCGGCAGGACCAGTTTCAGCAAAGAACAGTTGATGGGCAACCTGGCTGCGGTGATGGAGGCCATTGTACGCGCCAAGCCAAGCGGTGCCAAGGGGCAATACATCAGCAGAATCACCCTGACATCCACGATGGGCCCAGGCGTCAAATTGGACATCAATCAGGCTTTGGCACTCAAGTTATTGTAGGATAACCGTTTCGCCGGAGACAGCAGGTGCGCACACGCGCTCAATGCAAGTGCCTGCCGAGGCAAAGCACTTCAGTATCTATGTTTCGCAGTGAGTCTTTGCCTTGTCTTGCTCTGTCTGTGTTGGCGCAGCCGGGACAGGCTGACCAGACTGGTGTCGGCCAGGCACCTTGTCGAAACGACAGGACGATGCAAAGGCTCTTTTGTTTTGCTTGGGCTCAGAGCAACTCTCTGCCGTGCCTGGCCAACTAGGCGAGGCAAGGTCTCGGCGATCAGACGAGGCAAGACGAGGTACAGGAGGAGGTGAGAAATTGGCGATATCTAAAGAGAAGAAACAGCAATTGGTTGCTGAACTAAGAGAGATGCTGACGCGCAGCAAAGCAGTTGTCATCTCCGACTATCGGGGCTTGAGGGCCAACCAGATGGCTGAACTGCGCAACAGGCTGCGCCCCCTCCACAGCAGATTCCTGGTGGCCAAGAACACGCTGGTGCTGAGGAGTCTCGAAGAACTCGGACTGCCCAAGCCGGAAGAGATGCTGCGAGGCCCAACAGCACTTGGCCTCTGCTTCGAGGACATCAGCGAGCCCGCACGGCTGATCATCAAGTTTGGCAAGGAGACTAGAATGCTCAGCGTCAAGGGAGGACTGTTGGGCAATCGCGTCATAGATGCCCAACAGGTCCAGACCCTGGCAGAGTTGCCAGCGCAGGAGGTACTACTGGCGCAGACAGTGGCTACTCTGCAGTCACCAGCAAGCGGTTTTATGGGCATGCTGGACGGGGCGCTTCGCGGGTTGCTCTACGTGCTCAGTGCTCGAGCTGAGCAGTTGGGAGAAGCTACTACTGCCTGAGTACAAGCTGGCACTTGGGCAATCGGTTGAGGGCGTATCCGGGAATGGCGGGCCGTACTCATCGCGTAGCACCTTACAGCGAAGCGCAGGGCACTCTTGGCTGCACCTGCACTTGCGCCGACTCATCGTCCGCGTTACGCCTGTCCTGCTGTGGCAACACCTTGGCTTGGCGATGGTTCGCCTGGCTTTTCACATAGGCATCAACTAATACTGTGCACATATGGGAGGTAAGGGACTTTGAAAACTGAGAAAATCATTGAAGCTATCGAGAAGTTGAGTGTGCTCGAATTGGTCGAGCTGAAGAAGACGCTCGAAGATCGCTGGGGCGTGACTGCGGCTGCGCCTGTCGTGGCGGCTGCTGCTGCAGCGCCGTCTGCTGCTCAAGCTGCTGAAGAGGAGAAGACGGAATTCGATGTCGTCCTCAAGGAAATTGGTCCAAACAAAATCAAGGTCATCAAGGCTGTGCGCGAACTGACCAGCCTCGGCCTGAGGGAATCCAAAGCTCTGGTTGACGGTGCGCCAGGCACGGTTACGAAAGGCGTAAGCAAAGAAGAGGCCGCCGCCGCCAAAAGCAAACTGGAAGAAGTCGGCGCGGTCGTGGAAATCAAGTAGCGTCACCAGTGCCCTGTCCCGGCCTTGTCTCGTCTTGGCGTTGAAACAAGGTTGATCTATCTACGTTGACGCAAGAGGAGCCAGGCTGTGTTCGTAGTGGCGACTTGGTGGTTTTCTCCGTGTGAATAGCAACTGAAGTCGTCACTACACGCTTTCAAACAAGCTGTATTCGTAGTGGCGACTTTAGTCGTCTGCTTCGTGTGAACAACGGCTCAAGTCGTCACCACACGCCTTCAAACGAGCTGTATTCGTAGTGACCACTTTAGTCGTTTTCTCCGTGTGAATAACGACTAAACTCGTCACTGCACACGTTCAAAGCCAGCATGGTGGACCACTAGCGCGCCATCATCCACTCGTGTGCCTTCCGGAATACAAACTTGCACTCGCTGTCTACCACAAGGCCGTGGCCAGAGTTGTGCAGAACCAGCAATTCCTTGTCCTGCGCAGCGATACGATTGTACGTGACCGGCCCGCTCTGTGGTGCAATGCTCATATCCCCAGTGGCGTATATGACGAGTGTCGGGAGGCGAATGCGCCCCAGTTCAGAGCGCACAAGCTTCACGAGGAGGAACAGCTGATATGCAGCCGCTACGGGGTACGCGTCGTACGACCAGAAGCGTTTATAGGCCTCGGGATCAGTCAGGTCAGAGCGCTGTGGGTCGGTATCCTTAGGCACGAACCTGATGAAGTGGCGAAGCAGCGGCACGAACTTCATGCGCCAGTCGCGTGGCTGGAGCGCAGGGGACATCAGTACGAGCCCGGCTATCTTGTGGTGCGCAGCCAGATGCAAGGCCAGCAGAGAGCCTAGCGAAAAGCCGCCCACGAATACCTTTGTGGAGTGCTGTTCCAGCTTCTGGTAGGCTGTCTCGATAGAGGCGTACCAATCCTGCCAGGTCGTGCGCGCCATATCCTCCGGCGTGGTGCCGTGCCCGGCCAAAAGCGGCCCGGAAACTGTCACGCCGCGCTCCGCCAGATACTGCCCCATGGGCCGCATCTCCGGCGGCGAGCCAGTGAAACCGTGGATCAACAAGCAGCCCACGGGGCCGCCAGGCAAGAAGAAAGGGACAGGGTCAAGCCAGGGAAATTGAGGCATGGTAACACTCCTTACCGAGATGCAATACAGTATCCTGCGCGGCATCCGCTAACGCGAAGTTGCTCCATTGTGTCACACCTGAGCGAGCGACACAAGCAGCACGGACGAGGGGTAGCTCTAGCGCCTGAACGGTCCTGCGACGCTGCGCATAGGAACGTAGTGCTGTGTCAAGGATGAATTGGGCTGGTCATTACTCACATTTCGGAACGCGAGCGCATTGATGCTTTTTTTCTTCAGTACAGAGAGCGCCGAGTAGGCCTTTTCTTGGTGCTCTCCGCGCCCTCTGCGTGCTCTGTGGTGAGATATGGGTAATCACCCTGGGGCGAAGGGAGCTCATCGTCGCTAAGCCAGGGCCTTACAACTACCAGATGCTGTCCAACTCCTAGTGATGTGAGCCGAAAACGTTGATTTCTCTCAGGCCAATCTGGCCACCAAAACGCCGGCCTCGTATAGAACCACGAGGGGGCCCATGACCAGTAGCATGTTGAAAGGATCGGCGGTTGGAGTTATCACGGCAGCAAGGACAGCGCTAACGAGCATGGCATACTTGCGATTGCTGGACAGCATCTTGGGGGTGACAACGCCGAGTTTGGTCAGGAAAAACATTAGCAGCGGGGTTTCGAACATCACCCCGACCCAGAGCATCAAGGTAGTAACGAAAGCAATGTACTGGCCAATAGCCCACTTAGCCTCGGCGATGTCGCTGCCAAAGTTGAGGAGATACCTTAGGGCAAATGGCAGCATGGCAAAATAAGCAAAGGCAACACCTGCCGCAAAGGAGACAGCAGCGCCCGGCAAAATAACATATAGGTATCTCGTCTCACTGGTTTTAAGCCCAGGAACAATGAAACGGATAGTTTGATATACGATGACCGGCATAGCCAAAGCTATCCCACTGAGAAAAGCTACCCTCATGTACGTGAGAAGACCTTCTGTCGGTCGCAAGAAAATGGGCTTCAGACCACCAGCCGGTGCGATCAGGATCTTTAAGAAGCGCGACGCAAAGAGGAAACTAAATGAAGTAGTAATGGCCAAGGCAATGGCTGATTTGACCAATCGCCCTCGCAGTTCCTCAAGATGCTGAATCAGCGTCATCCGCTTTTCTTCAGTCATGGCTTTGAGCGGTCTTGGATGTTGATCCCTGCGAAGTATCCTTGTCAGCCGCCTCGGCAACGTCTTTGCTATCCTCAGGTGCCTTCGCAGATTCCTTACTGCCCTTGAGTGCCTCGGCAGTTGCATCGAGTTCCCTGGCGATCCCTGAGGTCAGATCCTGCGAAGCCTTTCTGAATTCACTAATAGCCTTACCCAGGCCCTTGGCGGCCTCAGGCAGTTTGCGCGGCCCCAAAATGATCAAAGCCAAGACCAGGAGGAGGATTAGCTCCATGGGGCCTATGTTGAAGAAATTCATACTCCCTGCTCCTTGCGCCCTTGACCGGCGCGCTTCCTGACGGATGGTCTCGCTCTACAGCTATGTGCACAGACTGAAACGTCGTGAGGCTGCCGTCAGCAACTGTTCCTACTCGCCAGGCTGCACCTGTGCATGATATGGGGATTGGTCAGCAATGTGGGAAATCACGTCCAAGCACTGCTGTTGAATACCTTGAGCAGTCGCCTGACTACTGTTTCTTTGGCTCTGCTTTGTCGGCCTCTGACTCTTTCGTAACCTCCCCCGAAGTCGCCTGGCGAAGCTCACGGATAGCGTTCCCCAGGTCAGCGCCAACTTCTGGCAGCTTACCCACGCCGAAGATCAACACCACGATCACCAAGATGATCACTAGCTCCGGCACACCGATGTGAGGCATTTTCTCCCTCCTCAAATAACCCATCTACACACTGCAAGCAGACAAGCTTTTGAAATGATTATACACCTATGTGCGCTTCTGGTCAAAGCAACCAGTCGCCCTTCTCTAGCGCACGATCAGCTTCCACACCCCCCGCCCCAGGTTCAAGGGTTTCTGGGACAGGCCAGTGGTGGTCATGAACTGGGAAGAGAACCAGGGGCATAAACCCTTATCGCCGCTACGCCTTCCACGGGACAGACGTACTCGCAGAAGCCACACCCGATGCAACGCTCCGGCACTACCTGGGGGAGCATGACCATTATCCCCTCCTTCTCTGCCTCCACTACCTCGATGGCCGCTGTCGGGCACATGTCCCTGCAGATCATGCAAGATGTGCAGCGCTCCCGCTCAACCTGGGCGGTGCCGATGACCGCCTTTCTCTTCTCCTCGAGCGATAAGGGAGGGATGGCCCCGCTGGGACAGACCTGGCCACAAGCGTTACACGAGTAATCGCAATAGCCCAAGCGAGGCACCAGTATCGGCGTCCATATCCCTTCCAAACCCACTTCAAACAGGGCCAGGTGTAGCGCACTGTTTGGGCAGACTTTGATGCACCGGCCACAGCGCACACATTCGGTGAGGAATTCTTCCTCCTTGGCTCCCGGGGGACGAAGCTGATAGGGGTTCTTGCTCTTTAACAAATCCGTATTCAGGAGGCCAACCCCCACCACACCAGTGGCCAAGGAAGCCAGGAGCTGACGGCGGGAGGGGTCATATTCGTAGCCCCAGCTTAGGCTCCATTCTCCGCCGAAACCTATGGCCCCCACCGGGCAGCGGCCCAAGCAATCCAGGCACTGGATGCACTCGCCGGCATCGCTGCTGTAGTCTTCCTCGTTGATAATTCCCATGGGGCATTCCGGGACACATTGTTTGCACTGGACGCAGTTCTCCCTGACACTCCGTTTGAGCCAGGCGACCTTGGAGACCAACCCCAGAAATGCCCCCAGGGGGCAGAGGTAACGGCACCAGAAGCGCTTGGCTAGAAGGTTCAGGCCCAGGATGATCACCAGCGGCAGAGCAAGGATCGGCTGGATAAGAGGTTGGCTTTGGGAAGAAGCGGCGATCACTGGTTGGATGGCGGGATATATCGCGCCGGCCAGGGGGCGCAGAAGGATGGTTACGGGGTCCAAGAAGATCAGGCTGAGGTTAGCGAGGAGAGCAGCGAAGATGATGATAAATAGTAGAAAATGCTTGGCTTGGCGGAGCCCCTGGGGGATAGCCTTCCTGACATTGGGGCCGAAGAGGTCGAGGATCGTCCCCAGGGGGCAGAGCCAGCCGCACCAGAACCTCCCCAGGGCCAGGGTGGCCAGCAGGGTGATGATGGCCGGGGCGAAGGTGGAGATCGTCCTCCTGGCGGCCAGCATGGAGCCTAGGGCCAGAAGCGGGTCGAGGCGGGCGAAGAGGTTGACCGGGATCGGCGATGCTACTTCCCACATCGTTCTAACGAAGAGGTACAGGAACAGAGCTAGGGCTAAATACTGGATGAGTTGGCGCAAGCGTCGAAGGTTTTGCCATCGCCGCCGCACTTGCCGCCATTGTTCTCGTTCTTGTCGAGCGCTCATGGGAACCGTCCTAGGCTTTCAAACTAAAAGGGCAAGCGAAAGGCCCCAACCTGATGGAGATACCCGGTTGGGGCCTCAAGCGCGTCCTCCGAACTCATTCCGTTCTCGCCCCTATCTCTACTTTGCCCAGGCCAGTCCCAGCTCTTCGAGCTTGGCGTCGGTTGGCACGCCTTCGCTGTCCCAACCCCGCTTCTCGTAGTAGACTGGGAGCATCTCAGGGATAGGACAGACGCTGCCAGCCGTGGGCTGCTTCTCTATCGTCCCGTGGGGCGGGACCTCCACTGGCAGCGGTAGGGCTGCCTTCGCCTCTGCCGAGTAGATCTCGTTGGGCATCGGCTCCTCCTCCAGGCGAGGGGGCAGGCGGTCATCGTCCTTCGTCAGTCCCTCCCGGATGTTGAAGAGCTTCTCCAGGTTCCAGACCCTCTCTCCCACTTTCAGGATGTCTTCGGCTGCGTAGTCAATGCCCGTCACCGCGGACAGCGTTCTGGCGTAATCGCCAGCTCCAATGGCGAAGACGGTGAACAGGCACTGGTCCAAACAATCTATGGCGGCGGTGAGGTTCTGGAAGACCAGAACGAGGCCGGTCTTGTCACCGTCCTTTGCCAACCTGTACTCCGCCGTGGGCTCGGGGATATCGGGCGGCGAGAACCCAACGTAGCGGCCAAGAATCTCTGCGGCTATCAGGTAGGCTCGCACGTGGCACGCCCCCCTGTTCGAGGTAGCGTAGGCAAGCCCCTGCGCCAGGACGCCACGGGCGTCGTAGGCCGGGAACTCGAGGCTTTTCACGGACATAGAGAGCTCAGGGCGGCCACACTTATTCGCTAGCCTCTTCGAGCCCTCACCCAGCTCGGCGCCTAAGCCTTCCCTGGAAGCGATCTTGCTGACGAGCTCGACCATGGCCTTCCCGTCGCCGAAGGGGTTGTCCCCCTTCGCATATCCTACCTCGGAGAGGTCCAAGGCTCCCTTCTCGCACAGCTCGAAGGCACAGGCTATGGTGGACCCGGTGGAGACGGTGTCCAGCCCGAGCTCGTTGCAGAGGTAGTTCGCCTCCATTATGGCGAATATGTCGTCCACTCCGCACGTAGCGCCAAACGCCCAGGAGGTTTCGTACTCTGGCCCCTCGCCCGCACCTATGGTGACATAGTCCGGGCGTGGTTCAGGAATGCTCGTCACCCTGGCACAGTGCATGATGCAGGTGCGGCAGCATCCTCTCGTCGTGGTGAGGGTCGCGGGCACCCCCGACACCTCGCCCTTCATC
The DNA here is from genome assembly GCA_964478075.1 of uncultured Anaerolineales bacterium. Lineage (GTDB taxonomy): Bacteria > Chloroflexota > Anaerolineae > UBA2200 > UBA2200 > DAOUEX01. Next base: position 10,311 of record CAYZGO010000043.1, read on the forward strand.
GCCTCTCCGCCCGTCTTGCTGGCCTCTTTGAACATTCCCCACTGGAAGTTGCACGTGGGGAGAAGGCCAGCTCCGTTGATTATGTTGTTCAAGACGGTCGTGCCGTAGGTCGGCAGGCCAGTTCCGCACACGGGGTCGCTGCGGATCTTATCGAACTCTTCCCTGATGGCGGCTGCCAGTTCTCCCGGGTTGGCGACCGGGATTTCCAGCGTCCCGCTGGCGGCGATGGCCTTGAGGTTCTTCGACCCCATGACCGCGCCCCCGCCATCCCTCCCGCAGGCCCTGCCATATCCCAGCTCATCCGCGTCGTTGATGACGCAGGCGACTCTCACCAGTTTCTCCCCCGCTGGCCCGATGCAGGCGACCTTTGTCCCCGGCTTGCCGATCTCCTCCTTGATGGCGGCTGTGGTCTCATAGGTTCCTTTGCCCCACAGGCCCTTTCCGTCCTTGATCTCGGCCTTCCCATCCTCGACCCAGAGGTAGACTGGGCTATCTGCCTTGCCCCTGATGATTATGGCGTCGAAGCCAGCGTGCTTCAGCACATCGCTCCAATCGCCTCCGGAGTGGGAGTCGAAGATCAACCCCCGGGTGTCCTTGCCAGCCGCTGGGCGGCCCAGGGGGGATTTCGACACCAGGTTGAACCTTCCCGAACTGGACACGCTCGTTCCGGTCAACGGGCCAGTGGCGAACACGAGGACGTTCTCGGGGCCGAGAGGATCCGTATCCGGCCCAACGGCATCGTAGAGTATCCTGACCCCTAGCCCCCTGCCGCCGATGTAGTCCTTGTAGTCGGGACATACTTCGTCGAGGCCTTTGATCTCGACCTTTCCGGCCGTCAGGTCAACGTCGAGCACCTTGCCCGTCCAACCATAGAATTTCGGCGCGGGGACCGGCGTGGGGGTCGGCTTAGCGGCGGGTGCAGGAGTAGGCAGGACAGGTGTAGGCGTTGGCTTCGGGGCGCAAGCGGCAAGGGCCTCCGCCGCCCCCAGGGACAGGCCCAGGAGGGCCGCATAGTGGAGGAAATCCCGCCGGGTTATCTTGCCCTGGCGCAGTTGCTCCTGCAGTTCAGAGATCCGTCCGTGTAGCTCTTTTTCCATCTTCACATCTCCTCTTTCTACTAGTTCGTGCACAGATTGCTAAACGTATCTCAGCAAATCACCGTATGAGAGAGGGAACTTGCGCTTAGCTATTGATGCAGTGCTCTGTAATTCCGGAAACTCTGGACAAACGCAAATCCCTGTGAACCTTTCGGAAATCTACTTGATATGCACCACCCCCTCTCCAAGTTGTGGGTCGGCAAGGATGCCAGACACTCACTCCAACGAAAAAGGAGGCAATCGCTCAGCCGTCACAGCGGCCAAGAGATCTGCCTCCTTTGCAAACACGGCAGGCCCAGGGATTGCTCCCTGCACCCTAACGCCCGGTCCTCCCATAGGGAGAAGACGGGTCGGAGGACCTTCCTACAACGTTGCATAGTGAAACGCGAAGTTGATCTAGTTGTATAATAGACATTTGTTGATATTTGTCAAATTATCGAACTGGAGTTTAGGCAAAACTCAAGGGCGCAAAGCGAAGGGATAACGCTCAAGAGCAGAAAGCAAAGCCATGGTTCGCAAGAGACGACTTATGCCTGCGAGGAGGAGATAAGGGCCACCCTACTGGGCGTCAACTACTTGCGCTTGCCGCTACTTGGAAAGAGGCGCAGGAAAGCGCGTAGAGACACGGCCACCACTGCCATGCCAGTGAGAATGAACAGCAGGCCGCGTATGGGCCGGGGAATGAACTGTAGAGTCAGATACCAGACAAACTCCGGAAAGGGCTGCACACGATACAAGTGCGTCAGAAGATAGGCAATGCCGAGGCTCAGCCACACGCCGCCCAGCATGAACAGCAGCAGCCATTGCCGGACACGGCGACTCAACTGCGGCATACCTGCCAGCAGAGGAACTCTGGCCCCAGGCACAGGCGACAGTAGTCTCAACGCAGGCGTGAACTCTGGCACCTCCCCTGCTGGCGCCATTTCCGCAAACTGCGAGATACGCGATACCTGGCGTGCATGGCCCCAGTGTTTGTTGGCCCTCTCTTCACATAATACATACTGGACCGCTGACTTGAAGTCACAGGCGATGGGAAAGCCGCGCGGCTCTGGCTGATGGCCATCGTACAAATCGCCAATGCTGTGCTCGTTCAAGATCAGCATGGGGCGGCAGCCCACTTCATATGCCAGGACCACATCGTTAGGCTCGTCGCAAAGCAGATAGCACTCGTCAAGCCTGAGGTCGAGCTGAGCAGCTGCGGCGTACAGAAAGCCGGGATACGTGCCCCAGCACCCACAGTTGTCCTCGGGGCGGTGCGGGCAGTGCAGTACAGCGTCAATCTGTCCCCCGCCATCACGGACCAGGCCCAACACGCGCTGTGTCACTTCTCCATCTGTTGCTGCCAGGGTCTCAGCTGTTGTGCCGCGAGGCAGCGGGTCTAGCACGATGATGTACAGCTCGCGCGCAGTCAAAGAGCACAGCCCTTCTTGAACACCAGCGCGGAGCTCTATCTCGCCTGTTCGGCGAGATTGGGCAGATGGGCCTAGCAGCAGACAATCTCGTTTGATGAAAACCGCTTTCAAATCAGTTCTCCCATACTTTTAGTCTCACGATCCAGCTTTCAGTACCTGTGCCCCCGTCGAGGCAGGGCTTTGGTTAGAGCTGCGGCGGCGGGCCAGCGTCTTCGGGAATGGGTGGGCCATCGGGAATCTCCCGCAGATAGTCGCGTGGCACAAAGCGCACGTCCTCCCACACGTGGCCCTCGGCCATAAAGGTGTCAATATCCTTGATCCATCGTTTCTCCTGGTTCTCCAGCCGGTAGATGTGGGGGCTATCGTCACACTTGAGGAGCACGTGTATGGGCCGACCTTTCTCGAACTTGGCCAGGAACTGGTCCTCGACGAGGTGCACATCGCCCCACTGCAGACCCAGGTGCTCGAAAGCATCCAGGCTGCTGATCCAGCGCAGTTTGTCATCTTCCAACTTGAAGATCTCCGGGCCGCTGCCTTTCAGGATCAAGCCCTCGCGGATGATGAGCGCGGCCGAATCAGGCATGATGCGGGCCAGGCTGACGCCATGGCGAGTTACAGGCACGTTGACCAGAAGGATCAGGACGGCAATCAGAACCAGCAGGCGGGACAGCGTTTTGTCCAGGTTGATACTGGGCAACAGGGGTGGCGGCTCCCGCCCCTCGTCGCCAGGACCAGGTTTGGGTCGTGGCTGCCGACGGATGGGTTCTTTGATTGCTGCTGGCGGGGCAGGACGCCGGGGTTGCGTTGTTCGAGGTGGCGGGGGTTGCGACACCGGTGGTTTGGATTCTGGGCTGAGGGACTGTGTCCGTCGGGCGGCCTGACGCTCAAGCAGGGCGTCTAGCAGCAGGTCGAGGATCTGATTGGCCGTAGAAGGTTTGCCGGCGGGGGGTTGATTGGACATATCCGCCTCCTATTTCACCATAAAGAAGCCGAGCATCTCGCCCAAACTGACCAAGATATTGGTGTAAAAGTTGCCGCCCAGTTGGCGGAACAGCTCAAACTTCATGCTCGGCGCGCCGATAAACGGTCGCAGCGTCCAGGCCATCTGGCTGCCCACGAAAGCGTAGAGCATAATCCAGAGCCGGACTATGTTGCGGCGGGCCCCCGCCCGTTCCCTGCCTGCCGCCGAGACGATCCTCATCCCCTGGCTCAGGAACAGCACACCCATCCAGCCGGCGATGGCACAGATTCCCACATTGAGCAGCTTGAAGAACTGGTAGCCACTTGTGGTCAGCAGGAAAAAGAGCATGACGGGCGTAAAGCTGAGGAGCAGTACTGAAGTCACTGTGATGGCCGTCAGAATAAGGGCAAAGTTCTGCGTCAAGCTCTGGTTGGAGCCAAAGAGCACGTTGAAGAAGTAAAGCGTTGGCGAGCAGACGACCAGCGTCGCCAGGAACAGGATCGGCAACTTGGCCGCCGAACTCAACGCCTGCCACAAGCTGTGCGTTGAACCGAGCACCGCCCCGTAAAGCGCTAGAAACATGATGCTGGAAACGAGCATGGCCCGCATCTTCTCGCGCAGACCTACCCCGTCACGAATCTCGATGAAGAAGTGGTGGCGGTTGCGAAGGATGGTCTCGATGACTGCCAGATCTTTCATTCGTCTTTTCCTCCTCTCCTTGGGGTACGAGGGTTTTGAGGCGCGCGTCACCAGCGCAGCGCAGGCCACGTGACGAAAACCACCGTCAGAGCCCAGAAGAAGACCCAGGCCGCCAAGGCGTAGCGCCAACGCTCAAACTTGAGCAGTGGGACCAGCAGCACTACCAGAGCGACAATCCAGAAGGAGGGCCGGTTGAGCAGTTGGGGCCAACCCAGCGCTGTCCCGTCCGGGGCAAAGGCCAGCCAGCGCAGGATCAGTGCGCAAAGCACCGGCAATCCGGCGGCGATGACGGCATCAGCGGTGCCCCAGCCAGCGTGGGTGGCCTGCAATTCCTGACCGATCTCCTCCTCCATGCCAAAACGGGCAACCACCTGGGCCAGCGCCTGTGCTTCGTCCAGTCCCTCAGCCCGCGCTTCGGCCATGGCTTCGTCGAGGTGGTCGCGGATTTCGGCGAGCACGTCATGTTCGGTTTCGCTGTCCAGGTCCATCCGGTCGCGAATGCGGGCCAGCAAGTGCTCCACGTTGGCGCTAGACATGAATGGCCTCCTGCCGGGGCCATAGTTTCCCAGGCACTGCTGCCGCAATCAGCTCATGGAGTTGCCACAGTGCAGCAACCTGTGACAGGTGGCACTCGATTGGCGACATTGTTCCTCCCAAGGTGAGAGTCAAGGCTAGACCCGCATCTATCATAGCACAAAGTGCCGTTTTTGGCGAATGCTGGCGAGGGCCAGCGACGCGTGCCTGTCTGGCAGGCAGTGCATGTGCGCCAGCTGCGTGTCAGACGACATCTGCGCTGTTAGTTCTTCTGTCTCACCCAAGCAACGATCATCACGCCAAACGCAACTACAGAGAATACAGCCATTCCATATTCTGCATACGGATCGGGTTCACCTTTCACAATATCGTACAGTGCGGCCCAGTCGACAGCAACCAATAGCGCCACGATGCCGACTACCGAAAGCTCTTTCATGATGCCAACTCCTCAGTATTGCCTGTAGAAACCGGGATTGTGGTGAAATCCCCGTTTCTAGCTCACTGACCGAAGACACGCACGCCCATAGCGACGAGGTACGGAGATCTGCCTTCTGGGACCAAGACCCAACCATCCTCCAGGCGCAGGAAGAAACAGGCTGGGTTGTCATAGTCCCGACCTGAGAATGCCTTTCGACCAGACCGGCCGGCTGCCCAGACGTGTGCTTCCACAAACCAGAGATCGTCAAGGAGCTCTCCACCCGCGTGTACGATCTCTATTTCTTCCACGCGAGAATACCAGCTGGCTACCAGCTCACGCATCCCTTCCTCGGGACTTGCGTAAGCAGTCTGACTTTGCAGGGTTTGCAGCTGCCTTCTGGAATGCACGTACACCCCGGCGAGGGCAAGCCCCATCACCGATATCAGAGCAATGCCCAGCAGGACTTTGCGCTTCACAGGAGATCCTCCTTCTTTCTTCTCGGTAATGGAACACAGATCAGCTTTTCGCCGTCTCACCACCTGGCTTGCCCAGCAGCGCCAGCAACTGGTCGGTGAAGGTGGTCCAATCCCGTCTCGAACGGGCCAGTTCGTGCCGGCCCTTGTCCGTCAGGTGATAGTACTTTCGCGAAGGCCCTTCCTCAACGACCTGCCACTCGCCTCGCAAGAGGCCCTCTTTCTCCATGCGGTGCAGCGCAGGGTACAAAGTGCCCTCTTTGAACTCAAAGTAGCCTTTGCTTCGGCGCCGCAATTCCTTGCTGAGCTGGTAGCCGTACATGGACTGTTCCTGCAGCAAACTGAGGATAAGGACTCTGACGCTGCCCTTACGCAGACCACCCTCCGCGTCCACAGTATAGCACCTCCTTGTATGTACATAGATAATCTATGTACCAAGCCAAGTATAGCACAAGTTGCGTTTTTTGTCAAATCCTCTCTAGTGCAGTGTGTATTGCGCGCCAGGGGGAATGAATGCATAGGCAACGTAGTATAGGCTCTTGTGAATCCGTAGGTTTTTGCACAGTATTTGGGTGTGCAGCGGCATCCCAGGCGGTCCAGGATATGGTTGGCCTCTGCTGGCTGGAGGGTTTCATGCAGTGTGACTGGTGTATTGGTTGAGCTTGCGGGCTGAGCGCTCGCCGTTCTTGACCAGCCTTAGCAACTCGGAGCGTGTTCTTAGCCTCTGCGCAGGCCTTTCATCTCAGAGTTGCGGCAGCACTGCAAGTGCCGCACTAACGTTGGAGAGGTTGTCTTGCCCTCACTATGCCCCCGGCCCCCTTCCTCTCCCAACTGTAGGAGAGGAAGGGGGTGTCAGGTGGCCGTGTTGTGTGCAGCTCGTAAGGGCAAGACATTTCGAGCGTGTTCTTAGCCTGTGCGCAGGCCTTTGATCTCAGAGTCCCGGCAGCACTGCAAGTGCCGCACTAACGTTGGAGAGGTTATTTTGCCCTCACTATTCCCCTGGCCCCCTTGCTCTCCCACAGTTGGGAGAGCAAGGGGGTGCCAGGCATTTCGAGCGTGTTCTTAGCCTGTGCGCAGGCCTTTCATCTCAGAGTTCCGGCAGCACTACAAGCGCCGCACTAACCTTAGAGAGGTTGTTTTGCCCTCACCATCCCCCGGCCGCCTTCCTGTCCCAACTCTAGGAGAGGAAGGGGGTGTCAGGTGGCCGTGTTCTGTGGCCCTACTCTTCGCCCACAATATGGAACTGCCGAGCTGTGGCTTCTACGGAAGCGCCGTGGGAGGGCGGTTGCAGTTGGTTCGGTGCAGGGGTGCCACCTTGTATGACCACCACTGGCGGGTAGGCTCCGTACCGCCCACGCT
>CAYZGO010000044.1:0-15991 GCA_964478075.1 uncultured Anaerolineales bacterium
GCGGTCTCGAATGGCAGAGTAGTTGTAGCTGGAGATAGGTAGTCGCTTGTCCTGCACAAGCTCCTTCTCTTGGAGCAGTGCGCGTTGGATCTCCGTCTCCTCTGCAGCGGATAGCCTTGATCGAGCCGTTCTCTCGTGGGCTACAGAGAAGCTCTCAGCGTCCTGTCGGTATTGGCTGAGTAGTTCGAACAATCGGGTCTTGCCAATGCTCAAGATGTGCTGAACCTCTGCTCGTGGGAGCAGACCGTGACAGTATGCCTGCAGGACAACCTTGATCTGCTCGTCGGCGAACCGTTTGTGAAGCTGACGCATGTTTGACCTCCCATGATTGGTATGGGAGGAATTTAGCACAAGCAGTTCGCTTTTGAATTGCAGACAACAGGCACAAGTCGTTTCTTGACAATTGGTGGTCTTGCGCTATAATAGATCCAGATGGGCACACCGATCTCGTATCGAAAGGAGCGCCAGAGGAGCCTTGGACGCTAGCAGCCTCTTTGACGAGAAGCTTGTCGCCATCGGTTTGAGCGAACCAAGTGTGGAGGACACGATAAGGGAGCTGGCGAACCTACTGTGCAGTCATGGCTACACAACGGAAGCCTACGCCCATGCTGTCCTCGAACGGGAAAAGGAATTCCCGACAGGTCTTCCCACAGAACCGTTCGGTGTTGCTCTGCCCCACGCAGATTCTGAACACGTGAGCAGAACTGGTATTGCCGTGGGCATTCTGTCCAGCCCCCTCGAATTCCATGTCATGGGCAGCTCTGATGAGACGGTGCAAGTGAGATTAGTCTTCCTGATGGCGATTCGGGAGGCAGACTTGCTGGTAAAAGCGCTGCAGGGATTCGCCCTGGCTTTCCAGAAGCCAGAGGTTCTGGAACGGCTGACCACTGCATCAAGCCCGTCCAAGGTGATTGAGACGCTCGAATCGGAACTGGACATAGCAGAAACGTGATTCTTACGTGGTGCCCGTAGGCGCACCAACATGAGCTGTTGGGTGTTCTTATCAGCAAGTAGTGCGGTGGTTTTTCCTCCGCAGCAAGGTGAGGGTTGACCACTGATCCGTCGGCATAAAGGCTCGCATTAGGTCAGAAGGGAAGGCTGCGATGACGAAGAAAACAGGTCAGGTGGAGAAGGCCTTCGTGCGTTTCCTGTCGGACGAAGGCGTGCGCAAGATCCACGAACAAACGCTGGCCGTCTTGCAAGACATCGGAGTCACGGTCATGCATGAGAGCGGACGTGCCATGCTTGCGGAAGCGGGCGCCAAGGTCGATCCACAGACGCATGTCGTGAAGATTTCCCCTGAGCTTGTGGAGCATTCTCTCAAGAGTGCCCCCAAGAGGATTGTCTTAGGTGCACGCGAGCCTGACAAAGACCTTTTCCTTGAGTTAGGTGGCAAGATGTACGCACGCAACGGTGGCGGCCCCGGCCACATACTCGATATGGAGACTGGCCAAGTCCGCGAGATCACCGTTGCTGATGTCGGGAATTATGCCCGCCTCGTGGATGCATTGGACCACATTGAATATGCCGCCCCTGTCTACGCACAGGACATGCCGCCAGCCACGCGCGACATCCGTGTCCTGGCAACAATGTTCGCCAACACCGTCAAGCACATCAACATGCGAATCCTGGACGTTCACAGCCTTCCATATGTGATCAGGATGGCAGAGATCGTTGCAGGCGGCAAGGAATCGTTGCGACAGCGGCCCCTGATCACAATGCTCGAATCCCCCATTGCCCCTATGAAGATACCCGATGTCTTGGTGGAGACACTAGTGACGTGCGGCGAGTACGGGATTCCGGTGGAGATTTGCAGCATGCCCATCGCTGGGGCAACCGGGCCGATCACCTTGGCAGGGTCCCTTCTCGTGTCCAACGTGGAGATGCTCGCCGCCGTGGTCATTTCGCAGTTAGCTCATCCCGGGGCGCCTCTGGAATTCGCTCCCAGGATCATGGTCATGGATATGGCTACCGGCAAGGGCTTGACAGGCTCAATAGAGTGCGCCTTGCTTGCAGCTGCAGGCGTACAGTTGGCAAGGGAATGCTATCAGATTCCAGCTAACATGCACGGACCTTACTCGGATTCTGTGGTCGTGGACAGCCAGTCAGCAATCGAGCGCACTTATTTCACGTTCCTGCCGGCTTTCGCAGGTGCAAATGTCTTGGCTGGTGCCGGCCATGTGGAGCAAGGATTGGTCATCAGCTTTACTCAGTTACTGATTGATGACGAGATTCATGGCATCGTCAACAGAGCTCTGGAAGGGTTCGAAGTAAACGATGAGACACTCGCGGTGGATGCCATTGCTAGAAGTGTGGCCGAGGGCAACTTTTTGATGGATGAACATACACTGAGCCACCTCAGGACAGAACGATATATGCCTCATCTGCTTACAAGACAATCGAGGGCCATCTGGGCCACAGAGGGTTCAAAAGACATGGCGACGCGAGCCAGAGAGCGGACACAAGAGCTTCTAAAGACCCACCGGCCGACGCCTCTGGACGACGATGTGGCCAAGATGCTCGACCAAGTCATTGCTGAGGCCGCGAGAGAACTCGAGCACGACTGAGACCCCACGCGCTCCGACTACCTAGCGCTCTACTCAGGCAATTTCACAGGGAGAGAACAATATGACTTTGCTGGAAGATTTGAGAAAGGCACTTTACAAAGGGGATGCCAAGACAGTCACTGCCCTCTCGCAGGAAGCCTTGGACGAAGGTATGTCCCCTGGGAGCTTGCTCTCAGATGGGTTAATCAAAGGGATGGACATGGTAGGCGTAGACTTCAGGGATGGTACCCTCTTTGTGCCTGAAGTGCTCATCGCCGGCAGGGCCATGAAGGCAGCCATGGGCATTCTGCGGCCACTTTTCGTTGAAGGTGGTATAGAGCCCATCGGGCGCGTGGTCCTAGGCACTGCAAAAGGTGATTTGCATGACATCGGGAAGAACCTGGTGGGAATGATGCTGGAAGGAGCAGGCTTCGAGGTCCACGATTTGGGAGTTGATGTAGCACCCGAGAAGTTCATCGAAGTTGCCAGAGAAGAGAAGCCCGATATAGTGGGAATGTCCGCGCTGCTCACCACTACAATGGTGATGATGAAGACCACCATTGAGGCTTTCAAAAAGGCGGGCCTGCGTGATCAGGTCAAGATCATCGTAGGTGGAGCACCGCTGACGGAAAGCTATGCCAAAGAAATCGGAGCCGATGGCTTCGGTGCAGATGCTTCCATGGCAGTGATTAAAGCTAAAGAACTGCTAAAAGCATGAGCTTCGGCTTACGAACTCTTGCTTCTTACAGCACCAGATAAAGACAGAGATGCTATTCTATGAGCTTTGATCTAAAGAAAACACTGAATCCAAGGGTGTTGACAGCTCCCAAGTACGATCTGAAACACGTGTCTGTTTGTTGGGAGCATGAGGGTGAACTCATGCGGGTATTATCCAACGAGTCAGCTTACCCTCCACTGGAGAGCGTACAAGCAGCTATTTGCGATATCGCTTCCAAAGGCAATTGGTATCCCGAGGATCCTTCCCAGTGTATGCCGCTACGAGAAAAGCTAGCGGCCTATACATCGCTACAGCCAGAGAACATCACCCTGGGGAATGGCTCCATGGAATTGCTGGACGTCCTTTTCCAGATGTTTATCGCAGAGCCTGGCGCAGATGAGGTCATCATGCCAGCGCCGGACTACACGGCGTATTCAATCCGTGCTCAACTATTCGGTGCTGTGGCACGCTTTGTAAGCGGAGGCGAGGATACAGATAAAATTGTGGGCGATATCCTCAAAGCTATCACACCGCGAACCAAGCTCGTCCTACTTTCGCGGCCGAATAACCCCACAGGCAAAGTGATACCGCGCAAAGATGTTCTTCGCATCTTGCAGTCTAGGGTGCTCACCGTGGTGGATGAAGCCTATGTGGAACTGGCGGATGAGGGGACTACGGTAGCCCCGTGGATCAACGAGTGGGACAATCTGATAGTGATGCGAACTTTTAGCAAGGCGTTCGGTCTTGCTGGACTGCGCCTGGGCTACTTGTTGGCAAGCCCGGAAGTCATCCACTACGCCAACCGCGTCCGTCATGCCTTCAATGTTAATCTGGTGGCCATAGTTGCCGCCATTGCATCTCTCGACGACCTGGACAGCATAACGGCGAGGATAGACGAACAACGCCAGACCCGAGACTGGCTCACTGATCAAGTCAACCGCATCCCTGGACTACGTGCCATTCCCTCGCAGGGCAACTTCATCCTGGTTGACACAGCCGATTCCGGAAGGAAGGCGACGAAGTTCGTGGATGGGCTATTCGAACGCGGAATCTATGTGCGGGATTTCTCCAGGAAGCCGGGCTTGGACATAGACAGATACTTCCGTATCACGGTCGGGCTACGGGGGGACATGGCGCGATTGCTGCGAGAACTCGATGATATGCTCCAAACAGGTACGTGAAAGCAGAAATGCTCTCGGAAGGAGAGAAGTAGTGGTGAAAAAGATCAGACTAGTGGTGATTTGCGCAACAGGTCTTGCAACGGCCACCATGGCAGCCACAAAGCTTGAGACCGAATTCAAACGTCGTGGCGTCCCTGTGAAAATATCGAAAGGGCGGGTATCGGACATGCGAGGTCTTGTCAGCCAAACCAAGCCTGACTTAGTTGTAGCCACGGCCAGGATAAACAAGGACATGGGCATTCCCGTGTTCGATGGAGTCCCGCTCCTGTCAGGCAGGGGTGTGGACAAGCTCTTTGATGACATCTTTGAATATGTGGATAAGCTAGCGGCTGAGTCCTAGTCAGTTGAAGCGGCCATTTCAACCGCATACAGTGGCTGGTCTCTTGGGGAAAACATGGGTAGCGTCAGACAGCGCGTCTGGCTCTGAGAGGACTTTCAGCCAGAAAGGAGGGACTATGTAGCTAATTCCGCGCAATGTTTGGAATCGGAACTGTTTGTTAGTCACAAAAAGAGGGAGGAACTGACATGGAGTTCGTAAAGGCGATCTTTGGGAGCATATTGGATCTTGGCCCTTTGGTGATGATGCCCATCACACTGTTCCTGCTTGGACTGGTCTTTGGCATGGGTTTCCGAAAAGCGCTACGCTCTGGCTTGACGGTTGGTGTCGGATTTGCCGGTGTGTACCTGGTCCTTGACTTCTTCATCGGCACGATTACCGACCCTGCAACGGTGCTTGCCGAGCGCTTCGGTGGCGCGTTGACGTTCGTCGACATTGGCTGGGCCAGCTTTGCAGCCATTGGCTGGGCATCTGCGATTGGGGCCATCTTCATCCCGATCGGTGTCGTGTCGAACCTGATCCTGCTGCTTCTGAATGTCACAAAGACGCTGAGCGTTAACATTTGGGACTACTGGGAGTCCATCATCGCCGGTGTGATCGTGCAGACCCTAACCGGCAACTTTGTCCTTGGACTGGCGGTAGCCACCATCGTACACTGTGTAAACCTTAAAATTGGTGATTGGACGCAGCCCTTGATGCATGACTACTTCGGGTTCGAGGGTATCTCGTCTTACGCCGCGGGTTACGCCGAGTGGGGGCTGCTCGGGGTGCCCATCAGCAAGCTTCTGGCAAAGATCCCCGGCCTGTCCCGACCGAAATTCACAAGCGAGTTTCTGCAGGACAAGTTTGGGGTCTTTGGTGAGCCCATCTTCATCGGTTCGGCGATCGGGTTGCTCATAGGACTTCTGGCGGGTCAGGGCCTTGGTGCAGCATTCCTGCTGGCCATCAACATTGCGGCTGTGCTCTACATCCAGCCCAAGATGATTGGCATCTTGATGGAAGCTCTGGTGCCCATCTCCGATGCGGCCAAAGAGTTCCTGGAAAAGCGCGCGCCTGGCCGCGAAGTGTACATCGGGCTAGATCCTGCTATCGGCACCGGGGACGACACGGGCTTGGCAGTTGCCGTCGTGCTGATCCCCATCAGCATCTTTCTAGCTCTGTTCCTGCCTGGCGTCAAAGTGATGCCGCTTGCCGACCTGACCTTCCTGGTCTTCTTTACCATGTGGGCAGCAGCTATCAACAAGGGTGACGTGGTACGTTCATTGATCACTGCCGTTGTCTTCCTGATCTTCGCCCTCTATGCTGGCAGCTTCACTGCCCCTGTGATGGACCAGATCGCGCGGGCATCGGGCCTGGTTGCGGAGGGCGCCGCAGTGACGCACTTCGCCAACGGCTTCTATCCGCACAGCCTGCTCGCCACGCTCCTGGGCAAGCTGCTGGGCGGAGGATTCTAGCCCTCACTTTCTGGTAAAGCGAGAAAGGAGCCCAGTCTGCAGAGCCCCTGATGTTATCAGGGGCTCTGTGCTGTACGTCGGACCCTCCCAGGGCACCGGCATCTGCCTGACATCGCGAGGCTGGACGAGACCCCTGGCTTCCGCCGGGGTTTGGCGCGGAGAGTGATGGGGACGCCGGGAGCGGTTTGGCATGCCTTCCTCTCCTTCCTCCATGAGTGTCCCCGTCTGCCCTGTCTTGTCGCCAGGACAAGGCGTCGGTGCAACCGGGGCAGCTCGCCGAGACGGGCGACCTGGACAGGGGCGCACCGTGGCGCTGATGTCACCTGTCTCTTGGCAGGTCTCAACCAGGTGCTCTCTTGCCTCTACTCGATTCACAGTGTACACTTTCCTCCAGGGAGAATCCATGCCCATTACGTACCGACCGTACAAGGTGAAAAAGATCCTCAACGCGAGTAAGCGTCCGGACTCTTGGTTCTGGACCTCCTATTCAGCCTATCCCTACATCGGCTGCCAACACGGATGCCTATACTGTTATTCTCGTGAACGAAAGTACTGCCAATATGCCGATCCTGATGACTTCTCACGGGTTATCAAGGTGAAGAGCAATGCAGCGGAGCGCTTGCGCGTAGAACTCTCCAGGACATCACTGGGCATGGTCATGACCGGCGACTACCAACCGGCCGAATTCAAGTTTCGTCTTTCGCGACAGATGCTGCAAGTATGCCTGGATTTGGCTTTTCTAGTCTATGTGCTTGAGAAATCGCACAACGTGCTGCAGGACATGGAATTACTACAAGCAATCAAGGCCAGGACGAGTGCTGTCGTAGCCTTCAGCATTATTGCCACGCCACAATCGTCTAACTATGATCTACTGAAGGTATTTGAGCCAGCAGTGCCACGACCACACAGACGCTTTCGGGCCATGGAGCAATTCGCCCAAGCAGGCATTGCCACTGGCACGGCGTTGATGCCCACCCTTCCAGGCCTTTTCGACGATGACGCGAACCTGGAAGCGGTCGTCAAGTGGACAGCTGATCATGGAGGCACATTCGTATTGGCCGCCGCGCTGACGCTGGCTGACCAGCAGAAGGATTACTTCTTTCGTCAGTTGCATGACATCTGCCCGCAGGTTGTGCCTCTCTATCAGCAGCTCTATCCAGCGCAGACCTACGCGCCAGCCGACCAAGACTACAACGCGCGCATTGGGCTGAAAGTGGCCGAACTGTGTGAGAAGTACGGCATTCGCGACCGCCAGCCCCGTTTCATCCCCGCTGGTGACAAGTGCGCAGTCAACAAACGCATCGCCGAGATGCTAGCTGACAAGACCTACCGCCTTGAACTGGCCCAAGCACCCCTATACAAGCAGTGGGCCTACCGCAAAGCCTGGTGGGCAATAGATGGTTTTCCCCAGGACATCCGCCTGGTGTATGAGAGAATGGGTCTCAGGGGGCTGGAGAGCATTAAGGGAGTTGGACCAAGAATTGGCGGGGAAGTGGAGGAACTGCTGACGCGACTCGACGGCGTCTAGCCCGTTTTCCCCATTGCAACTGACTCGAAAGCCTTCTACGTTGTGCCAGATTCAGTTTGCCTGTAATCCAGACCTGGTGTAATATTAGATTGTGAACCAACCTTTCCAGGAAACGAGTTATGGATCATTTCCACTTTAGAGGTCCCTTGCGAGCAGACAGCAAGCTCTTTGTCGGTCGCCAAGAGGAGCTGAGGCAGGTGCGCGAACTCTGCCTGGGCCCGCTCAGGTCTTATGTAATCCTGGCGGGGGCCAGACAAACAGGCAAAACCAGCTTCCTCTACCGGCTACGAAGGGAACTTGAGCCGCAGTCTCCATCCATCCTAATCAATCTACAGGTGATCCCTGGCGCTGCTCCTTCTCGCCTCTTCAGGTTCATGGCCACGGAAGTGGTCAAGCAGTTGAAGCTTCCCTCTTTGTTACCCACAGCAGACGACGTCAGCAATGGACCCAGGTTCGAACGGTTGCTGTGTGAGCTGCCAGAAAAGATAGGCAAGGTCACCATACTCGTGGACGAAATGGGTGCTCTACCGCAAAAGACCGTTGTACACCTGGCCAACGTGCTGCGCGCCGTATTCAGCGATCGTCTGCTCGCAGGATTCGAGGCGCTGGGGCGCTTTCTGTTCCTTCTGTCCGGCGGTAGCGAATTGCTGAACCTTACTACGACGGTGGTCTCACCGTTCAGCAATATCGCCACCAAGATCCGCCTGCCTGACCTGGCACCAGCGAAAGTCAAGAAGCTGATGGCCCTTGGCTTTGCTGGCACACCTATGAAGGTCGGCCTGCTCCACGACCTCGCCGAGGCCATCTACGAGCAAACGCATGGACACCCTTATCTGACCCAACGCATGGCTGCCTACGTTGCAGAATTCGCTGCGCTGGAAAAGAGCCCGCCAGACCTCTCTTGGGTCATACGAGCACGTGACGAGATCATCCGCAATGATGAGAATATCCGCCAGGTCTGCGATGCCTTACAGGATCCTGCCCTACTGGATGCCGCCTTCAAGACCTTGCAGAACCCTACACCATTCAGGCGCTTGAGCTCGCGGCAACAGAGGCTATACCTGCTGGGCATCATTCGCGACCAGGATGGCATGGCTGTGCCCCGAAACGCCCTGTACGCTCAAGTGATGCGTCAACTGGCCGAAGAAGCTGGTATTGCCCAGGCTGAGGCCCCGTCACAGAGCATTGCCCCCAAGCTGAAAGTGAAGCTTCTGACTCCCATTGTCCCCACCGCCTTCTGTCACAACCTGTCCGCGAAGGAATTTCCACTTGTCCAGTTCACTATAGATAACAGGGCACCGACAAGCAAGCCCGCACGACTCTACGTCAAGGCCAGCATAGAAGGGTTCAGCGACGAAGCTGTAGCCAGCGTTACCCTTCCCGAAGGCGAACGCGCGGAAGTAGTACTCCTGCCCACCCTCCAGCTCGGCCCCTGCATGACCCTCAACGAGATTCGCCCGGCTACTCTGCGTGTCACC
Source organism: uncultured Anaerolineales bacterium (assembly GCA_964478075.1). GTDB lineage: Bacteria > Chloroflexota > Anaerolineae > UBA2200 > UBA2200 > DAOUEX01. The sequence continues at coordinate 9,243 of CAYZGO010000044.1, forward strand.
GTGCGCCAGTTCGGCTCTGGCGATGAGCTGCTGCTGCTCGACCAGACGTACCCTATCAGGCTTCACGCCTACGATACCGCCTTGCTGGGCATCCGCGCGCCCGACGGAAACGTCGTTGACCTAACAGACCACCTCTGCGCCTTCGTCACGCCGCACATGCCAGAGATTGAGGGTCTCCTGCGCAAGGCAGTAGAGTACCACCCACATCACCGCATCGCGGGTTATCGAGGGGCAAGCAACGCGGTGGAAGCTCGCTCCATTGTGCGGGAGCAAGTGCGAGCCATCTACAGCGCATTGAAACACGATGCTGGCCTGGCGTACGTTGACTCGCCGCTCAACTTCGGCAAACAAGAAGGACAAGTCACGCAGCGCGTACGGTTGCCTGTGACCAGCCTGCACGAAAACCAAGGCCGGGCCAACTGCGTAGACGGTGCGGTGCTGTACGCCAGTTTGCTGGAGCTGGCCAACCTCGAGCCGGTCATCGCCATCGTGCCAGGGCATGTTTTCGTCGGCTGGCGCACCTGGCGCGGGACCGACCAATACGACTTTCTGGAAAGCACCATGACCCGTACAGATAACTTTGAGGCCGCACTAAAGGCAGGCAACCAACAATACGAGCAAGCTCGCGACAAAGGATACTTCGAACGCAGCCTGTTCGACCCGCGCGGGTTTGCGCGGCTAATAGACGTAGCCGCCTGCAGGGCACGGCACATTTACCCACTCATGTAGCTTGCAACCTGGCAGACTGCCCCTCAGGCGCTCAATGGGTTGCTTCCCTTGCACTTCGATGCTGGCCGGGTCGTTCGCGCCGTATGCTACGCGCCCCCTGCTCCGCGTAATTCTGGCCCAGTTTCATAAACAGAAGACAGTCGTCCTAGTGCGCAGTGTGACGGGCTAGAGTGTTACCTCTAGGATTGATGAGACTACACAGAATAAGGTGAGGAGGCCCCATGACCACCAGGCTTCAGCATCAACTGATTGAGACGTTTCACGGTGCCCCCATCGCGCGCTTCTTCGGTATGCGCCTGTCATACGACGAACAGGGACACGCGCACCTGCACCTTCCCTACAACCCTAATTTGGATCACGCCATGCATGGCATCCACGGTGGAGTGTTCGCCACGCTGTTGGACAATGCAGGCTGGTTCACCTCGGCAGCTCTGCACGACGGCCTTTGGGTTGGCACCTCGGAGTTGAGCATGCACTTGCTGGAGCCAGCGACTGCATGTGACCTGGAAGCAGAGGGCTGGATCGTGCGGCGTGGTAAGCGCTTCGACGTGGCGCAGATGAAAGTCGTGGGGAGCGACGGCGTGCTCTATGCTATCGGCACGGGTACCTTCGTAGTAGTCGAGAAAGTCGAGTTTGCAGATGCCTGAGAGTCTGTACGTACAGCGTTGACCCACAGAATGGAGCGGAGCAGTGCCGGAAGCACCTGAACTGGCAATTCTTCAGCAGGAGTTGCAGGAATCCGTTGTCAATCGGCGGGTCGTGCAAGTAGAGATGCCTAAGCCCCAGGGCGGCCCTCCACTGGCAGAGATCAAGAAGCTGGAGGAAGCGACAATCATTGCTGTGCGCCGCCGGGGCAAATTGCTCATACTGGACTTTAGCAGTGGGTACAGCCTGCTCATGCACCTGATGATGGTGGGACAAGTGCTGCTGTCACCACCCTTCAGCGGTGAGGCCAATGACGTCCGTCTGGTGATGTGCTTCGCCGACGGCTCCGTTCTAGGCCTGGGCCAAGTCGCACTCAAGTACGTACATCTAGTGCGCGCAGACGAGGTCGAACAGCACCCTTCTATCACAAAACTGGGGCTCGATGTGCTCAGCCCAGAGCTCACTGCTGCCCGGTTCAAAGCACTGCTGCGGGGCCAACGAGCGACAATCAAGGCTCTGCTGCTGAAGCAGAGCGTACTGGCCGGCATTGGCAACACTTACGCTGATGAGATTCTTTTCAGCGCGCGCATCCACCCCACCCGACGCGCCAATTCTCTGTCTGACGAAGAAGCCGAGCGACTCTACGCCGCCACCGTAGACACGCTTCGGCGAGGCATAGAAATGGGTGGTTCGTCAGAAATGGCCTTTGTGCACATAGATGGCCGGCGCGGTCGCTTTCAGGAACATTTCGCAGTGAAGCAACGGCGTGGCAAACCATGCCCAGTCTGCGGCACGTCGGCGGAGCAGATCAGAGTAGCCGGCCGGAGCACCTATTATTGCCTCTCCTGCCAAAAGGGCTAGCCCGAAAGCCCTTCCTCAGGTATGAGTCCAGCAACCTGTCCAACTGCTAGTGATTGTGGGCGAGTAGACCGTTTGAGGCTGTCTACCAGGTCCTGACGGCTGGTCATTGCTGCTGCCGCATTCAGGAACTCCCTGAGTGAGGCACTCTGGCTTCTCAATTCCCTCATTTCCACCCCAATAGGACTAACCGAAGTCGGCTCATCCGCATAGGTCCCGTAAAAAGCGAAATAAGCCTGATTCAGCTTTCTGATATGGTATCCCTTAGATGCGAGATATTGCCGACGTTCTTCCATGAACTTCTCAGCCCGCTCAATTTGTCCATCAGCCAGAAACTCGTCAACTGCAATCCTTATCTCACGCATTTCACGACTAAAGTCAAACCCCGCTTCAGCAGTCTCTCCTCCCGTTTTTCGAGTTTCAGACTGGGGATAATAGATCTCCAAGACCATCTCGGCGATCTCTTCACTAACAATGCCAGCCAGCGTCTCATTCATAGTGGCAATGTCATAGTTGCGGGATACACCGGTTAGATCCAGCAGGTACATAAACCCGAGGGGAGTGAAGGCTAGATACTGGTGCAGCCATTCCTCGGTCGCCGTTGCAACAGTGAACTGCAGCGAAGCATCATCGGCGACAAACGTGGGATAGGTGGCACCGAAGCCACCCAGCTCCACCACCAGTGCAGAAACCCCCAGCGCGTCCACCCTGGTTTCAATGTCCTCAATTGCCTCAAGGTGAATGTCCTGAACCAGCATTGTTTCCCGCATACTCTCTATCCTGTCCCTGGGTGAAACGACCAATGAATTGGGCGGCTGATCCAGTCTGAAATTGACGGGCGGGAAAGCAATCTTCAGGCGCACGTACCGATCTGCCGGATTGAAGATGCCTTGCTTATTCAGCGTTTCTCTCACCTGACGTGCGATGACCAACTCAACGGCATCTCTTAGAGCCCCTTTTCTCTGTTGCAGCCTCTCCAGCTCTTCTTTCAGGCCGGTCAAATCCCCCTGGCGGTTTCCAGCAGCAATAGCATTTATCCCTCGCTCCAGGGTTCTTATCTCATCAGTCAGTGAAAAGTACTCTAATACCAGCTCTACGCCATCCTTATCTCCTGCCCCAGACTCACCGTGATCTGTCAGCGGTTCAGCCTTATCCAGTATATGACTCAACTCCCAGCGAAGGATACTAAACCGGTAAGGCTCAACGATAGAGCTCAGGCGATGGTCAAAATCCGCCACGCGCTGGCAACCCGTACCAGGTAAGCTGATCAAGAGCATGCCCAATATATCAATCATCAGTATCAGTCTGTATGGCCGACTCATGACCTCACCTCGGGGGTGAACCCTCCCGCAGTTTCTAAACGCGTGTTCGACCTTTCCAGGGCGTTCGACAGACCAGCAAAGAGTTGGAAAGAGTACGGATAACCTGCGGGAGGATCTACTTGATCACCCTCAGTGCAGCCCGTTTGTTGTTATCACCAAAATCGTGTATAATAGCTGCTGCTGTCGGGGCGTAGCGCAGTCCGGTAGCGCACAGCGATCGGGACGCTGGGGTCGGAGGTTCAAATCCTCTCGCCCCGACTGAAAGCACGGCTGAGCACCGCTGAAGAGTGCTCAGCCGTTTCGTTTCTTGGCCTGCTCCCACAGCTCATCCAGTTCTGACAGCGCCAGGTCTGCAAGTTGCTGCCCGGGGGCAGCAACTTCCCGTTCCATGCCCTGGAAGCGCTTCTTGAAACGTTCGGTCGCCTCACGCAGTGTGCACTCTGCATCAATACTCAGCCAACGCGCCAGGTTAACCAAAGAGAGCATGACATCGCCCAGTTCGGCCGCCTGAGCACCCCCCGCCGCAGCTCCGCGCAGTTCCTTCCATTCCTCTTCAACCTTGGCCCACACGCTATCTATGTCAGGCCAATCGAAACCCACGCGAGCCGCTCGACGCTGCAGCGTCTGCGCACGCGCCAGTGCAGGCATGGTATCCGGAACGCCGGCCAGGATTCCTTCTGCGTGCTCATGACCCTTCTCCTCGCGTTTTATCCGTTCCCAGTTGACCAGCACCTCTTGCGCATTGGAAACCTGAACCTCCCCGAAGACGTGGGGGTGCCGACGCTTCAGCTTGGCCACGATGTGCGAAACAACGTCTGCCATCTTGAACTCCCCTAGCTCGATGGCAATCTGCGTGTGCAGCAGAATCTGCAGCAAGAGGTCACCCAATTCCTCTGTCAAGGAAGGCACGTCATCGCTGTCCAGAGCATGTAACACTTCAAATGTCTCCTCCAGGAGAAACGGACGCAGAGAACGATGCGTCTGCTCCCGATCCCAGGGACAACCACCAGGGGCACGCAAGCGGGCCACGATCTCTTGAAATGCCGCTAGCGAGCCTGGTTCCGACAGGGGCGGCACGTATAACGAAGTCAGATGATCAATCTCCTCGCAACGATCCAACTCGTACAGCGGAATAACACGAAGCAACTCACCCTGTGTACCTACGGCCCTGACAAGCGTCAATGCATGGTCATCAGGGTAGGCCATCATGAGCACGAGCTTGACATCTGCGGCGAGATCACGGCTGTAGAGCTGGCTGACGAGCAGGGGCAAATCGGGATTGAACTCGGGGTAGTGACGCATCGCCAGGGTCGTGGCATCTGCAATCTGCAAGCCGTCAAGCGGATCGAGCTCCAGCCTGGTGCAGACAGGCTCCACGAAGCTAAGCCCTTCCACGATGCGCACCGCGAGACCACCGTGCTCAGCGAGGGCCAGAATGCGCTGCACCGAGGCTTCCCCCACGAGGGGATGACCGGGCACGGCGTAGATGATGCCTTCTGCACGATTGCCCAACTCTACGATGCGCGAGGCAATCTCGGCATAGACCTCTTCAAATGTATCAGCACGCTCATAGACATCATCAAAGGAGTGGATGTCGGCTGACAACGGCAGAGCCTCCACAGTCGGGTGTCGCCGCGTGCGCAGGTAGATTTCACTCGCAGTCTGCAGCACTTGCTGGGCCTCTATAGTAAGAAGGCCAGGGTCACCTGGCCCCAGTCCAACGATCGTAATTCCTTTGGGCATCTAGACCCCTCCACAAAACGGCTTGGGCGCATTATACTCCAAAGCGCACCCGAGACAAAGAGCCGAGTCCGGCAACCCTCCCGCATGCGGGGAAAAAGAAAGAGCTGGTACCCCTAGGGGTACCAGCTCTCGGCCTTCTCGGCGTTAGTGCGTAGCCGACACCGGCGGTGGAAACATCTGGCTGTCAATCAGATCCTGAGCATCACGATCGGTTACCCGCACGATAACAGTGCCGAGTTGGTTCGTGCGGTAGATCTCCCAGTTCAACCGCTCGACTACAGTGCCATAGCCGCCTGCGCCGTGGATCTCCCAGTAGGAATCACGGTCAGTTTGGAAGTATATCCATTCGCAGGAAGGCCACCACACCGCCGACAGCTCCTCACGCCAGCTGTGTGTGAGCTGCCTGAGATTGCCACCATCCTTGTCCATGATCCAGAGGTCCCAATCACCACGACCGCTCTTCGCTTGGAAGACTATCCATTCTCCATCCGGCGACCAGGTAGGCCCAACCTCGTCCAAGCTTGTGTAGGTCAGCCGGTGGAGGTCAGTCCCATCGTAATTTACGCTGTAAATCTCCCAGTTGCCATCGCGATTGCTCTGGAACACGACCTTTTCGGTACATGAAGCGGACGGCTGAGCATCCACACCAGGATGATCCGTGAGCCTTGTCTGCTCGCTGCCATCGAAATTCATGCGGTAAATCTCCCAGTTGCCATCGCGGTCGCTCTGGAAGTAGATCCAGCGGCAGGACATGAACGGAGCTGTATCTGCAGCAGGATTCCGGCTGAGGTTCTCCTGCCCGCTGCCACCCCCGTTCATGCGGTATATCTCCCAGTTGCCATCGCGGTCACTCTGGAACACCGCTAATAACCCTTCTGGCATCCAGTGAGGAGCAATGTCCGCTGCGTCATTGTTCGTGAGTCTCCTCTGATCAGTGCCATCCTCGTTCGCCCGGTAAATCTCCCAGTTGCCATCGCGATCGGACTGGAATAGCACTCTCCTGATGCAGTCCGGACAGACCGGCAGACCAGGCGTCGGTACACCTGTCGGCGTCGGTGTGGGCCTCGGCGTCAGCGTCGGTGTGCTCGTCGGCGTTGGCCTAGGCGCCAGTGTTGGCGTCGGTGTATTCGTTGGCGTTGGCACCGGCGGGCCAGGCTCTGGCGGAAACACTTGGCTGTCAATCAAGTCCTGAGCATCAATATCGGTTACTCGTTCGACAACAGTGCCAGCCTTGTTGATGCGGTAGATCTCCCAGTTGAAGTCACGGTCAGTCTGGAAGTATATCCATTCACACGAAGGCCACCACACCGGCGACAGCTCCTCGGGATAGCTGTCTGTGAGCTGCCTGAGATTGCCACCATTCTCGTCCATGATCCAGAGGTCCCAGTCACCACGAACGCTCTTCGCTTGGAAGACTATCCATTCTCCATCCGGCGACCAGGTAGGCCCAAC
>CAYZGO010000045.1:0-15451 GCA_964478075.1 uncultured Anaerolineales bacterium
ACCCTTGAATACCTCCACCAACAGGACTGGTAGCTTCCCTCCTCCTATCGTGGACTCCAAGGTCTGGAACTCTTTTGTTCTCTACCGCTTTCGTGCATACTCAGGCGCTCGCGCAGCAAGCTGTCCAGGACTCAGTTTGCTCCGTTAGCACCACGGGGCAATGAAGGGCCAAACGCACCTATCTGCTCAGATTGGCGCTGTGGACTTGCTTTCTCTCAAGCAGTCATGAGCAACAGTCAACCACAAGGGTGCCTCGGGCTCCTCTCGACGAAGTGACTGGGCCTCGCTGCATCACCATCCGCAGATTGGGGAAACATCTATGGAGAAACTCCTTTCCACTCGCGAGCTAAGGCCGATTGCGCCAGTATATACGTCCGTTTGTACATTTCGTACAGCTGAGAGAACGGCTCGGCAAACTCTTCCACTGGCTCGACAACCCTCGCCATCGAAACGATTTCTTTCACCGCCTTGAAGGGGTCCTCAAAAGCGCCAATTGCGACACCCGCAAGCAGCATGGAGCCCAGCGCAGTTGGGTCTTGCACATTCACCAGCAACATTGTCTTGTTGTAGACACTACCCCGGATGTGGGCCCAATCAAACCCACTTCCATCCATCACAGTGATCGCCCTGACCGATACCCCGGTGCCTTCTATGGCCTCCAAGATATGTCTAAGGGCAAAAGCTACACCTACGAAGATCGACCGCATTACATCATCGCGTGTGTGTTGCCCAGTAAGACCAAGAAGGATCCCGACTGCGTGTGGGTCCCAGATCGGACAGCGCTCTCCCTCCAAGTAGGGGAGAAAAAGCAGAGGTTGAGCCAGACTGGGACGCCAGGCGGTCCAGAGACGCCCCCAAACCCCGGATTGCGTCGGTTGTCCATAGAGAAGCTTTTGCCCCCACAACAAAGCAGAACCAGCGTTGCTGGTGGAACCGCCAATGAACCAAAGGTCGGGTCCAACACCAGGATAAACATCCAATGTGAGTGACGGCTGCGCCGGGATATGATCTAGGCACACGTTGATCGAGCCAGTAGTCCCCAGGTGTTCCAAAGCCATCCCCGGCTCTATCACCCCAGCACCCAGGAACTCTATGTCGTCACCCGCACCGATTGCGACAGGTATGCCTGATGGCAGATTCAGTTGGGCAGCCGCCGAGGTAGTTAGGCACCCTGCAATCTCGGTTGGTTCCCTTATGGGGGGCAGCTTTGACGGCTCTATCTTGGCCGCTTCTAGCAGGGAGTCTGCCCAAGTACGCTGTCGAATGTCGAACAGTAACGTGCCAGCCGCATCGATAGGATCCGTCGCTATTGTGCCTGTGAGCCGATATCTGATAAAGTCCTTCGGTGGCAAGAAGACCCTTGTTCGGTGATATAGTGTTGGCTCATTATGTCGGAGCCAAGCTATCTTGGCCGCGGGCGCAAAAGCATCAAGCCTTGCTCCGGTCAAGGCATGACTCTCCTCCAGCGATAGAAACCTCAGGATCTCCTGGACCTCCTTTACGCTCCGCCGATCTGCCGACGTTGCACTCCGACCAAGAGGTTCGCCATCCTCTCCAACAGCAACCACGGCATGCATCTGACCCGTGACAGCAATGGCTGCAAGATGAGTCATGTTGAACTCTTGGCGAGCAACCAGTCGTCTCACTGTCTTTACCACCGCGCTCCACCAGTCCTGAGGATCCTGCTCCGACCAGCCTGGTGCAGGACGATAGGTCCGAATTGCGGCACTCACTTGATGCTCAATCTGACCACCAAGACGAAAAACGTATGACTTGCAATTGGTACTTCCCAAGTCGACGACGAGTATCCTCTGCCCCTGGATTGACATGAACCCGCTCCTCACTGTAGTAGCAATGCGTTACTGCGATGCTTCAAAACAAAACGTAACATCTTGAAACTGTCGTGCAAACTCCATCACCAGACTGCGGACAGCCTCCGGCTCCTTCTTTCTAATAATGACATCAGCTACTAGGTCCGCCACAGTTGGCATATCTTCCTCCCTTGCGCCTCGACGTGTGATTTCTTGCACGCCCAATCTTATGCCCTCCCGGCCAAGCGTATCCGGCAAAGCGACAGGATTAGTGATGATTCCAGCCTCCTCTAGAAGAAGGCCCAGTTCTCTGCTCGAGCCGAAAGGCATCGTTTGGAGAAGGACTGTGTGGGACTGCGTGTAACCATGCGCTGCCCCTACCACGTCAATCCCACGCAAATGGATCTCTCCAGCCAAACGCTGCGCATTGCCTATGATCTGTGAAGCGTAGGCTTGCCCCCACGTCTGCATTTCCAGGAGAGACATGGCCAAGGCAGGCAGTCGCGCTAGATGATGGTTCGTGACCAAGCCGGCGTAGACAACATCGCTAATCAACTCAATCAAATCCTCTGAATTGGAGAGGAGCATTCCTCCCTGAGGTCCAGGAAAAGTCTTGTGGGTACTGCCAAACAGGATGTCAGCCCCTTCTCTCAACGGATCTTGGAACCTCCCGGCAGAGATGAGACCCAAAACATGTGCCCCATCATAGGCCAGGATAGTGCCATCCAACTCCTGCACAACTTCAGCGATTTCACGGACAGGATGGGGAAACAGGAAATTGCTCGAGCCCAGAATGATGAGACGGGGCTTGGTGCGCTTTATCAGAGAGATGCTGCGATCTAAGTCAATGTTGTATGTACTGGCGTCAAAAGGCAGAAACTCCACGTCTATCTGCTGAGCCAGGGGGCTAGCCTTCAACTTTGTCGCCAGCCGATGTCCACCCCCATCCCGCCCCACTTCCAAAACCGTGTCACCGGGTCTCACGAGGCTTAGAATGACGGCATCTCCAGCCATATGGCCTGATAGCAGACGGGCCTCAACGTAGGAGGCTCCGAACAAGTCCTTCGTGAGGTTGACAACCAACTCCTCTATCTGCACCAAGAATCGATTGCCAAAGTACTTCCTCGCATGCAAGTCCCGCCCCAGGTAGTCCCCATAGCGCTGCGCAAGGTCGCAGGACAGGAAGTGCCTGGCTGCAGGGCTCATGACGTTCTCGGCAGCAATAAGGTTAATACAGTCACATCGCCAATTCTCGTGCTCGCGTACTAAACTGAACAGCAGTTCTCTGGTCTCATCTGTGTCCATGCCAATCTCCTGTTTTTCTCTCATCACATGTGGAGTTCAAGGAGGTTTTGTGACGTTCAGCGCACTCCCCCCTAAACGTGCCCTGCAATGAGCCCGCTAGCAGGTTCATGCCGCGAGTGTGAAGGTGCCAGCTAAGCTCGGAAACGGTTCATACCAGACGGTATAGCATTAGTACGAGAATCATACAGTGGACGAATGTCCACTGCGAAGAGCATTAACTGATGTCGACAAGCTCCTTGGCTTTTCGCACAGCGGCTGAGGCGTCTTCAGCATAGCCGTCAGCGCCAATAGAGTCGGCAAATCGCTGTGTCAGCGGCGCGCCGCCGACCATAATCATCAGAGCATTCCTTAGCCCAGCCTCTTCCAAGGCGCCGATGGTCTTCTTCATGGCAAGCATAGTAGTGGTCAACATCGCGGACATGCCAATGATGGCCGGCTTCAGGTTACGGGCAGCTTCGACGAACTTCTCGGGCTTGACATCCACGCCTAGGTCGTGTACCTCAAAGCCGGCACCTTCCAGCATCATGCTTACAAGGTTCTTCCCAATGTCGTGCAAATCGCCCTCGACGGTGCCAATCACGACGCGCCCTGCGGTCCTTATGTGCGATCCGACTATCAAGGGTTTCAGAATAGCCATGCCAGCCTGCATGGCGCGCGCAGATATAAACATCTCAGGGATAAAGAACTCACCCTCCTCATAGCGACGACCTACCTCTTCCATAGCGGGCATAAGGTACCCATTGATAAGTGTGCTGATTGGGATACTCTCGGTGATGGCCTCATGGGTCAAGGCTTCCACGCCCGCGGCATCACCAACCAAGATCTTCTCGCGAAACAAGCCCAAGTTCACTGTACTCTCCTTCATGCTCTGGCAACTGAGTCAAGAAACCCGGAGCACCTAGAAACGCGCCAAAGTGCGCAGAGATACTCGTCATCCCTTTGCGCTGTCGGCGTGCTCCGGAATCTTGGCACGTATTCCAGCGGTACGATTTGTTCGAGCCTAGCTGCCTGCCATGATCTCTCGCTTGCGGTCTTCGACGCGCGACTGAATGCGAGCCATTGCCGCTGCTGTGATGGCTGGCTCCGCCGGACGAGAGACGATCTCTTCGACAATTTCGTGTGCCTTCTCCAGTTGTGCTTTGGCTCTGCTACGATGGCCAAGGCGGTTGTACGATCTAGGTACCAGTCGTTCCGCACTCCGCATAAATCGTATGGTGTGCTCGTCCCCCAGATAGTGCCCTCCCGGGCCCACTCGTTTGATGGCTTCCACGGCCAGTCGGTCCTGATCCACGATAATGCCCTGGACAAATCGCCGGGCGGCCAGGACCAGGTCGAGATCGATCACGATCTGCTCCAGCGACAGGCTCATAGCATTGTCGAGGTCCCCACAGCCGTAGATAATGTCCGCGCCGCTGACCAGGGAGGCAAACGCCGCCATGATCTTTTCCGCAGCACACTGCTCATCCAACGTCACCGAATCAGTATATTTGGACGGGCTCATTAGGGGCAAGCCATAGAATCGGCCCATCTCTAGACTGGCGCTGACCATCGGTGGACACTCAGGGCTGCCCTCAGATATGAGACCCGTACGCAAGTCAAACGTACAGGGAATGCCGCTATAGAACACGGGGCAACCAGGATTGACTATCTGTGTAGCGACGATCGTGAACAACGTTTCGGCGTTAAGCTGGACCATCTCGCCTGCTGTAGTAACTGGAGCTGTCCCGCCGCCGGCGGGCATGGGCTCCGGCCAAATCGGTAGGCCCTTCTCAGCGGCTTGCTTGAGGATCTGGCAGCTATCCCGGTCCATTTGCAGAGGCGAGGTTATCGTTACCTCCACGGTGATAATCGGTTCTCTACTCAGATCGCCGCTTTCAGTTGCAGCCTCTGCCAGCGCAACCCAGTCCTTCATCGCTTTGTAATTAATGGGAAGGCACAAGAAGTGCTTAGCCGTATAGGTCAGGGCAGTCTGAATCGAGAGCAGGCCGTTGAATTCAGGCGGGGCGTGGATGTCGCTCACCGGCGTGTCAGTCCTCAGAACCAAGTCGACCTCGTCCAGTGCATTGGCAATCTGGCACGCCTTGATGATGTCATCAGTGACGGGATCGCGCGGCTGCTCGGCGCCATAGTCCAAGATCTTGGGCAAGAGCACCCGGGAGCCGATATATACCTCTTCCGTTGGGATAGGCAGCCTGTCACCTGTCCGGTTCGCCAAATGGAACGCCTTAGGAGCAGTGGATAACGATTCCATAACCAGATCGGGCGAGAGTTTGACATCGCCAGTAGTATCATCTACCTCGGCACCTCGATCGCGCATCAGTGCTCGCAGGCCATCGTCAAAGACACGCACGCCAACAGTCTCTAGGATCTCAAGCGACGCCTCATGAATTACCCGCTTCTCGTCTTCAGTGAGCACACTCAGTTGAATTGGTTTCACGTTCTCCCCTCCTGAAGTCTGGTCACATGAATCTGATAGGCCTGCTGGCCACTGACAATCACCAGCATCGCCCCCTCTTGAACCGGCCATGCACGCACACTGGCTTCAAGAGGATGCCGCCCCGAGGCATAGGTCTGTACGTCCCGATCTCAGAGGAGACCGCATTGCGTCACACTCGGGACTAGGCCAGCGAGCGCAGGCAACCCCCGTTTTCTGCGTACCTCTGGTCCAAGTCGGAGCTGAGGAATCGCGTGATCTGTGCGCTCACGGCATTCTCTGCGGCAGCGAGATTCAGACATCTACGTCACCACCGCTCATGTTGCTCGACCAGCGGTTCTTGTTGGTTCCTCTGCTGCCGTACATCCATCCGGTTGCCGGCTTGCGTCATACTGACCACAGCTCTCGACTGGCGAGTGAGAGCAGTTCGTATCCCCGCTCAGTGACCAGTACATCCTCCTCCACGTGAAACGTACCATACTTGGTAGCCACTCCTGGCTCGACAGTAATGACCATGCCCGGTTCCAGAATTGTATCATTGCACTCAGAGACGTGGGGTAATTCCGTGACCGCCAGCCCTATGCCATGCCCAACGCGCGATGCCAACCCTGATATGCACGAAGTATAGGCGAAATCCAGCTTCTCCAGCTCTGTATTACAGGCTTTGGCGATCTCTGAGGCTCGAATGCCCGGCCGTACCATCTCGACGCCCAGTATAGTAATCTCATGGATCGCCTGTTGCGCATGTCGTTGCTGTGGTGTAGGTCCCCCCAAGACAGCGGCCCGCCCGAAATCAGACCAATATCCGCTTACCGAACATCCGGAATCGATCCAGACCATGTCGCCCTGCTGCAGTACCCGACTCGTAGGAGCCTTGCTGACGAAGTCGTAGTTCCCTTCACCTGACAGGATCACTGCCCACGGACTCTCGCCTCCGAGTTCATAAGTCTTGCCAGCAAGCAGATGGAAGACATCCAGCTCAGTCATCCCAGCCCGGATTTGCGGAAGGCACTCTTCGTAGCAACGGCTGGTTATCTCGCACGCTTTGCTGAGACAGGCAATCTCGGCTTGTGACTTCACCATCCGTAACTGCCAGAGGATGTCGGCCGCGTCCACAAAACGGGCCGCTGGCAAATCATGCCGCAGTTGGAGGAAGTCGAGCACAGGGATATCCAAGCACTGCTCAAACCCTAGTTCCATGCCAATCCTAGCCTCGGCCAAGCCCATTTCACGCAAGGTGGCGTGGATCACCGCTAAAGGAGCCCGTGAAAGTTCTGCGTACGTGTACACATCTTCGACCCAACTGTAGCGATGTCCCTCGAACTGTCGGCCATTCTGAACGATGAGAACCGGCTCGCCTGTAGAGGGCAGAATGAAAATGAATGGTCGCGCCCCACTACGTTCGGGCGAAGGGTAGCCACTTAGGTAGGTGAGATTGGGACCAGCAGCGATCAACAGAGAGTCCAGTTCCTCCCCCCCCATTAGCCGCCTTGCTCGAGCGACTCGTTGACGATATTCCTCTTCCGGAAAGCTCAGTTCCTTTCTCATTCGTTCACCTCCCATTCGTCTCCGTATAGGCTGTTCTGCGTTGGCAGTCAGGCCTCTAACTCAAGGGACGTCAGTCACGTGTCGGTGAGCACGACCTATTCGTGCCATCCTGGCAACTGGTAACACCATCAAACATGCGGTTCAAGTTTTGGCGGAGCACCCGCGGCCCTTCACCCAGCACGTCAGCAAGCTCTCCTCTTTCGGCGGCACTGACAACGCGTCGTCAGCACGGGTGAATAACTCACGCAGGTTCTAGAAGTGCGTTAGATCGCAGATGGACTCGGGAATCAAGCCAGAGCAGTCAGCGCCGACCTCCCATCTTGTTGCCGCACCCAGAAGCTCGGCCCAGATTAGTTCAGGCAGAGGTGTAATCTGCCCTTGGTGGCGCACAGTTGATCTGGAGGGGCATGCGCCGAAACAGAATGGCGATCTAATGGGGCTGGTGTGGTGTCTGCGCGTAGACCAAGTTCCCGCTCTTGAATACGGCTTGAACCTGTGCGAGCGCATTGAGGTTGGCCAGGGGATCTCCATTCACCAGCAGTAGATCGGCGATCTTGCCGGCCTCCACAGTGCCCAGTTCGTGCCCAAGGCCTAGCACTTCAGCAGATACGCGAGTCGTGGCCTCCAGTGCCTTCATAGGCGACATACCCAGGGAGACCATCATTTGTAGTTCGCGTATCAGACTGGCTATTGCGATGGGTAGATAGAAGAGGCCTGCGTCGGTGCCAGTGGCGATGGTCACAGGTGCGGAGAGGGCACGCTGAAAGGATTGTGCCTGACTGTCCGCAGCTGGCTTGGCGCGAACTCTCGTGAACTCGGCAATGCCACTATCGGGCCCGGCCTCGGCCTCGATGCGTGTGCAGGCCAGAGTAGGTATGAGTGCGACCCCTCGTTCACGCATAAAGGCGACTGTCTCATCATTCAAATCGATACCATGTTCGATAGTATGGACGCCCGCCTCGAGAACTGCACGTGCCCCAGCCAGACATGAGCAATGGGCACAGACTTTCTTTCCGCGACGAGTGGCCTCATCCACAGCAGCAGTCATTTCCTCCGGGGTAAACTGCACATCCAAGGTACGTTCCCCCGGGGTAGCGGTCCCCCCGGTGGCCATGAGCTTGATCCAGTCAGCGCCAGCCCTGATTTCACCTCGCACAGCCGCGCGCACTGCATCCGGGCCATCGGCCTGCACACTGATGCTGTCACCGTGACCGCCAGTGGTACAGATAGCTCGCCCACACAGGATCAAGCGCGGACCCATGAAATCACCAGCCTTGATAGCCTCACGCAGGGCGAAAATGCCGTGGTGGGGATAGCCACAATCTCGCAAAGTGGTGATTCCCTCCCGTACCACTCGCCTCAGGAGAACAAGGGTGCACAGGACATCATCGGCTAAATGGCGCGCGGTTAGGCTCAGGCTTGCCCGACGTTCTAGGCACGACAGAGCCAGATGGACATGCATGTCAATAAGACCGGGCAAGAGTGTCCCCCCCCCGGCGTCGATCGCAGGTACATCAGGCCCTTCGGGGCAGGCAACTTCGCTCACACCGCCCACGGCCGCGATTTTCTCCCCACGCACAACGACGACGCCATCATCAATGGGAGAGCGTCCCGTGGCATCAATTATACGGCAATGCCGGATGACAATCGAACGGTCCATCTCGATTCCCTTTAGCCTCCCAAATAGGCCCTCTTTACCCGCTCATCAGTAGACAGCTCTCGACCGCTTCCCCTGAACCTAATCTCCCCCAGGTCCAACACATATCCGCTATCCGCTATCGCCAAGGCCCGCCGCGCGTTTTGCTCTACTATCAGGATGGTGGTTCCAGCTCTATTGATCTCTTCGATGTGAGTGAAAAGCGATTCAACTATCTTAGGAGCCAAGCCCAATGAGGGCTCATCCAACAGCATAATCTTGGGATTGGACATCAGCCCTAAGCCGATGGCCAACATCCTTCGCTCGCCTCCGCTCAGAGTGCCGGCCTGCTGAGTGCTTCTCTCCTTGAGGACAGGGAATCGCTGAAGAACCGTCTCCAGGTTCTCATTCAGCAGACCACTGCCCACCCCATGGACACCCAATTCCAGGTTCTCCTGCACCGTTAGCGATGGAAAGATGTTCCTCTCCTGAGGCACCAGAGCGATGCCCTTCCGTACCCGCTGATGGATCTTCAGGCCGCCGAACTCCTCGCCAGCAAGGATGATCTCGCCGCTCTTGATGTCTGTCAGCCCAAAGATGCTCCTTAAGAGTGTGGTCTTCCCAGCCCCATTGGGGCCAATGACGCAAGCTATCTCGCCTGGATGCACCTGCAGCGAGATCCCGTGCAGAACCTCGACTTTTCCATACCCAGCGATCAGGTTCCGCAACTCCAGTATTGCCGAAGCCATCGTTCAAACCCCCAAGTAAGCCTCAATCACCTCTGGGTTGTTGGAGACCTGCGCTGGTGTTCCCTCAGCGATCTTGCGTCCATAGTTCAGAACGATGATCCGCTCGCACAGGTTCATGACCACCCGCATGTCGTGCTCCACAACAAGGAAGGTCTTCCCCTGGCTGTCGCGCAACTCCCGGATGTGATCGAGGATCGTATTGATGAAGGTAGGGTTGATGCCTGCCGTTGGTTCATCCAACAGGATTAGGTCGGGATCCGTCATCAAAGTCCTGCCCAGCTCCACGAGTTTCTGCTCTGCGTAACCCAGATTGCCAACGTACTCGTCTCGAAAGCGGCTCAGCTTCAACACATCCAGAAGTTCTACCGCCTGTTTCTCATTCTCCAGTTGCTGCCTCAACGCCTCTTTCGCACCCACTAGAGCGAGAAGCAAGTGCTCGCCATATTGGTCCCTGGGGCCCAATAACATGTTCTCCATGACGGTCATGCTATGGAAGACGCGAAGGATCTGGAAAGTCCTGCCTATCCCTCGCCGTGCGATTCGATAAGGCTTGCAGCCAGTGATAGCCTCGCCATCAAAGATGATCTGACCCTCATCAGGCTCTAAGAGGCCAGTGATCAGGTTGAAGATCGTGGTCTTGCCCGAACCATTGGGGCCAATCAGTCCGAAGATAACGCCTCGTGACACGTCAAAGGAGCAATGATCCACTGCCCTTAGACCACCAAAGTTCTTAGTCAGATTGCTGACGTTCAGTATCACCCTTGTACCTCGTGATGTATTTCCTCTCCGGGATCAGCCCCCGGGGGGCAACATTCATCATGATGATCAGAATGATGCCGAAAAGGATTTGTT
This sequence comes from uncultured Anaerolineales bacterium, assembly GCA_964478075.1. Lineage (GTDB taxonomy): Bacteria > Chloroflexota > Anaerolineae > UBA2200 > UBA2200 > DAOUEX01. The sequence continues at coordinate 10,336 of CAYZGO010000045.1, forward strand.
GAATAGCAGCGGTGACATTGCCGGGCAAACCTAAAAAACGTAAGCCTTCTCGTATCGCCACAAAAGCAAAAGAGGCTACTACGGTGCCCGAGTTATTGCCCAGCCCCCCGAGGATGATGATTGCCCACATAAAAAAGGCAATCCAGAGGGTGAAGCTTGAGGGGTCGATGTAGCCAAGGTAATGGGCATATAGACTACCCGCTGCCCCCATAAGAGCGCCGCCCGCTACAAAGGCCCACATTTTGACCCAGAAGGTATTCTTGCCTAAAACCTGCACTGCAATCTCGTCCTCTCGTATCCCCTTTAGTATCCGACCAAGCGGAGAATATGTCAATCGTTCTGCCACAAGGTATGTCACTGACAGGGAAACCGCGCTCAGCCCCAGAAACTTGATGGGAGAATCAAAGGTGAAACCAAATAAACTGGCTGCAGGGATACCAGGCAAGCCCATAGGTCCTCTAGTGACGGAGTCCCAGTTTCTAAGAATAGCAACGAGTACCTCTCCTAGCCCCATAGTAGCCACAGCCAGATAATCGCCAGATAGATTAAGAGTGGGCAACCCTATCAGTAACGAAACTAACCCGGCCATGAAGATGGCCGCCAGTATGTCTACCCAAAAAGGAAAGCCGGCTAGGGCAAGCAGGGCAGAAGTGTATGCCCCAACACCAAAGAGGGCAGCATTAGCTATGGTGAAGAGCCCAGCACACCCCATAATAATGTTCAACCCTATAGCCAAGATGGCATAGATACAGATGATGATTAATACATGGATAATTACACCGCTTGGCAGCATAAGTAATCTCCCACTTCCTACCCACCAGCACGATTGCCCACGGATATCAGAATAACTTCGCTTCCCCTTTTCTACCCAAAATGCCAGCGGGCTTAATCAAGAGGATCAGCATCAGGACTATATAGGCAAAGGTGGTCTTCCAACGAGCATCGCCACCCGCCAAAAACCAAGTGCCCAAGTTTTCCACCATCCCTAGGATGAGGCCGCCGAGTATGGCTCCATTGATGTGCCCCATTCCTCCCAACACGCAACCTGCAAAGCCCTTTACAGTTATCGCAAAGCCCATGGAAGGGGTGATGACGGTATCCATGCCGATTAACGTGCCAGCCGCTGCAGCCAGGGCCGATCCGATAGCGAAAACAACAGAGATCACATTCTCCGTGTTCGAGCCAGTGATCGCGGCCAGTTCTGGATTATCAGCCACGGCCCGAATGGTCTTGCCTATCCGAGACTTGCTTAATAGGAAGTGCAGGGAGAGCATGAAAAACAAACTTGCGGCGATGCAGACCACCTGCACAGGGGTGATGAAGACCATCCCTAGCCGCAATCCCTCGACAACGGGAAACGGAAATCTCTCATACGCTGCTCCCGTGGTAAGTAAAACCATGGCGTCCAAAACGAACGACAAAGCCAGGGCCGTGATTAGAACGCTGATTTTCGGTGCCCGTCGCAAAGGTCTATAAGCGATCTTATCTATGGTCACACCAAGAAGGGCTGATATCAGCATGCTAAGGACAAAAGCAAGGGCCACATTAATCCCTAGCCGAGTACAGAGTACAAAGGTTAAATAGGCCCCAATCATGGCCACGGAGCCATTGGTAAAATTGGAGAATTTCAAGATGCTGTATACCATGGCGTAGCCAATGGCTGCTAAGGCGTACGTGCTCCCCGCAATGAGGCCATTGACCAGTAACTGCGGAAGCATTTTCATATTTATCTACCCCTGAAAAGCTTATTTCACCTCAGGACAAGAGGAAAGTCGGGCCTGCTCCCATTCCTCAACGGAGGCCTGAGTTCTGGCTTACGGCTTTCCTCTTCCCCATCACGTTAGTGGCCGGCTTCTGTGAATGGCGCTTGCCTTTCCTTGCAGTGGGATCATCAGCGTTCGTATATCACCCACTCGCCCTCTTTCACGGTCATCCAATCAAAGGTACCCCTGACAACATTGTCGCCCGGCATGAACTCCTTGGCGCCAGATGGCCCAACGTAGTCATTAGCTACGTCGCGAAGGGCATCCCTGATGCCTGTGCCATCGTATCCCCCTTTTTCGATAGCCATAGCCAGCACCTTTATGGCATCGTAGGAGAACTCAGACCAGGCAGTTGGAGCCTCCCCATACCTCTTGCCGAATCTTGCTGTATATTCCTTCCATTCAGGAGACGCTTTCGAGCCAGGGTATGGGGCGATCACGCCCTCGGCGGCCTCGCCGGCAATGTCGCAAACCTCCTTGGCTACGGCGCATGCATCCGTTACCCACTGCGTCTCGAAGCCAAGCTCCGTAGCTTGCTTAAGGATTAAGCCCTGCTCCTTTAGGTAGCCACCCAGGAAGGTGACTTTGGGCTCAGTTTCTGCGACCTTCATAATCCCTGTGCGGAAATCCTGAGCAGCCTCAGTGAAAGGTTGCACGTGGATCACCTTGTAGCCGCGTTTTTCCATGTCCTCCACGAAGGCGTCCTTCAAACCAATGCCGTAGTCGTTGTTGATATACATGACGGACGCTTCCAGCTTGTCGGTGACGCCCTTCTCGTGGAGGTGCTCAAGCATGTCTACCCACACTGGGGCCGTTGCCTTGTCCGAAGGACCCAAGCGGAAGAAGTAATCGGGGCATTGGGCGCCCAGATTCGGGTTACTCGCGGTGCAGGTAAGCCCGACTACCTTATATTTCGCGGTCTCAGGGCATACGGCAAAGCAGAGAGTACTCCCAGGGAACCCCGCTATACAAGGGACCTTATCGACCTCAGCCAGCTTCTTAAAAGCCGTAATGGTGTCGGCCGCTTGGTAACGGTTGTCCTCAACGACCAGTTCTATGGGAACCCCGTTAATTCCTCCCGCCGCATTGATCTCCTCCAGGGCTATCGTGGCGCCCTTTAGGTGGCTGTAGCCCCAGAAAGCCCCCGGCCCTGTGAAATCCTCGATGAACCCGATTTTGTACACTTCGGGCTTTGGCTTCTCTGCAAGTGGCGTAGGGGTCGGCGTCGGGGCACACGCGGAGGTCGCCGTCACGAGCAAGGCGACGGTGACCCCTAGAGCAAGTATCCTTGCACCATTCCTTTTACAAAACATTTCATTTCCTCCTTTTCTCAACATTTGCTGCCTGCTTCCAATAGGCCTATCCAATATAGCTATACCCTCCCATCACCTCCCTTTCCTTTCTAGTTCGACAGGGGTTTATTTAACGAAAGCTACCGAGAACCCTTCAAGCAAGTACTTCTGAAATATGGCGAGGAGGCTGAAGACCGTAAAATGGTAGCATTTCGAGAAGCGCCGCAGTAGACTCCTCTATATGTTTTGTCATGGCGATCTTAGCTCTACGCCTATCTCTCTAGGCGATACACTCAGAAACTCGTCCGTGGGACTCCCATTCCACCAAACCCGGTTTCTTCTCTAGGAGTCAGCCTCGTTCAACCAGCAGGAGCAGAATCGAATCCACAAACATGCAAAGGACCTCATTGTGGACGGCCTTCGCCACAGTAGGGAACCTCGACAGGACGCTATGCAGATCCAGGCTTGCGATAGATCGTCCACGATAGCCTGCATTGCCTCACGCGCACCATTTCACTAAATCGCGCTATTGTTGTTCTCAGACGAGTTTTTGAAACGATTCTCGACTTCCTCAAGGTGTTCGCGCATAGCCTGCGCGCCGCCGTCAGCATCGCCACTGGAAATAGCCTCGTAAATGCGGCGATGAGCCATAACATCCTTCTCATTGGGGATATCAGGGTCCCACTGGTAAAATGTCGCAATCCAGACTGACACCTCTGCGATGTAATGATTGTGGGTCGCCCGAGCGATATTGAGATGGAAACCCAGGTCTTCATCAGGGCGGCGATGCTCGGCTACCCCTCTCTCCAATGCCTTCACGTCATCTTGCAGGATCTGAATCTCCTCTGGCGTAGCACGCTGAGCTGCCAGGGCTGCGCTCTCCACCTCGATGAGTTTTCGCAACTCCAACAGCTCTATTAGGATATTGTGGTTGACGAAATGACGCAAATGCCTAGGATCGAGGAGCAAATTGGGCTGGACATTCTTGACGAACGAGCCCGCCCCTGGGCGAGCCTCAATGATGCCCATGGTCTTGAGGGCGCGGAGTGCTTCTCTGACAGAGGAACGGCTCGCATTGGTGCCAGCGATGATTTCTTTCTCCGAGGGAAGCCTGTCTCCTGGTTTCAGGCCAGCCTGAGCGATAAGCGAGAGGATTTGCTGAATGAGTGCCTCAATGACTTTCGGACGTTCTGGAAGAGGATTTAGGTATTCTGAGAGATCACCTCTCACCTCTTGCAAGGGAACCTCCCTTCAATCATTGAAATCGAGGAAAAGCAACGCATAGTTGTCAGCCAGCATATGTCTGACAACTGACAATATTATACCACAAAATCCATATTTGTCAAGTTCAATTTCCGGAGTTTAACTAGAAGTACGTAATCGGTACACGAATGTCACGAACAGAACCGAATGACACGAAAAACTACTAGAGAGATTCGTGCAAATTGGCTCCTTTCGTGAAATTCGTGTACAAGTTCTCTCACTACTCAAGATTTGGGCAAACTCCAGCAATTTTCGTGTGATTGTTCGGCAAATGGTGGGGATTGGTGCAAGGCTGAGGCGACATTGAGTTTGGAGGCTCTCGGGGTATGTATGTGAAAGAGCAACGTGTACGATGCAGTTCAGTCGGCGGCGAAGCAGGTACCGGGGTGGGGACAGCCTGCTATCTTCGAGGGAATCAAGATACCCAGTATAGGTGTGGAAAGTGTTCTCTCTTTGGTCAACCCTGTGCTTGTTGTCGGGGTAGCAGTTGGTCTTACAGCAGAAGAGGCCTCGGCGATCGGGAGATCGTCAAGGCCCCTAGCAGACAGGTACTCCTCCTTCAGATCAACTCACCAAGGGGGCGGTACTCCATGCCAAAAGCTTCGGCGACAGCTTTGTACGTGATATAGCCGCCATACGTATTGACACCCTTAGCCAAGGCCGTGTCTTCTTTGACCGCCTTGAGGAAGCCTCTGTTGGCCAACTTGAGCGCGAAGGGCAGCGTGGCGTTGGACAAGCCGTACGTTGATGTACGCGGTACCGCTCCAGGGATATTGGGCACACAGTAATGCATGACGC
>CAYZGO010000046.1:0-15337 GCA_964478075.1 uncultured Anaerolineales bacterium
CCTTTGTCCCTCCCGCCAAATCAACGAATCTCCAACGGACTTTTTCAACACTCTCCGTTTGTGTATTTGCCGAAGGCGATTGTAGAGTGTATAATCAGTATCACGATTGGCCATCGAGCCCCTCAAAAGCAAGGGGCTCTTTCTTGGCTTTGAGAGTCCTATGGATAACGCATCACTAGTAGACAAACTGTCGCAAATTGAAGAGCGGTACGAGCAGCTCGGACGTCTGTTGGCCGATCCAGAGGTGGTTGCCGACCATAATCGTGTGCGTGAGTATGCGCAGGAGCGCGCCAACATCGCCGAGTTGGTGGAAACATACCGCCAGTCCAGGTCGGCTAGCAAGGAACTGGTCGAGACCAGAAGCATGCTGGATCATGAACTGGATGACGAAATGCGCGCTCTCGTCAACCAAGAGATCAAACGGCTTGAGACGCGGGAAAATGAACTGAGACAGAAGCTGCGATTGCTGGTCCTACCGAAGGATCCTAACGACGACAGGAACGTAATCATGGAGATCCGTGCGGGCACGGGAGGTGAAGAGGCAGCGCTATTTGCTGCTGACCTGTACCGCATGTATGCTCGCTATGCGGAAGCACAGGGCTGGAAGACGGAACTGCTTAGCTCGAATGTGACGGGCATAGGGGGCTTCAAAGAGGTGATCCTCGAAGTGCGCGGAAAGGGAGCGTACTCTCGGCTGAAGCACGAAAGTGGCGTTCATCGCGTGCAGCGCGTGCCCGCCACTGAGGCCAGCGGTCGCATTCACACCTCAACAGCAACTGTAGCCGTTCTGCCAGAGGTTGACGAGATCGAGGTCGAAATCAAGCCTGAAGACTTGCGGATTGAGGTTTTTCGTTCCAGTGGACATGGCGGTCAGAGCGTAAATACCACAGACTCTGCCGTGCGCATAACACATCTACCGGCAGGTCTCACTGTGTCTTGCCAGGATGAGCGGTCTCAGCTACAGAACAAAATGCGTGCCCTGTCTATCCTTCGTGCACGTCTGTATGACATGGAGCAGCGCAAGCTCACTGAAAAAGTGGATGCTGCACGCCGTTCCCAGGTGGGTACGGGCGAACGCAGCGAGAAGGTGCGTACCTACAACTTTCCCCAGAACAGAGTCACAGACCATCGCATCAGCTTCTCCAGCCATCGTCTCGAGGCAGTGCTGGCAGGTGACCTTGACCAGTTCATTGAGCAGCTAATCACGGCAGAACAGACGGAGAAACTGCGTGCTGCTGGCGTCAGTTGAGTACCCTGTGAACGCTTCTGACGCCAGTACCCTGCCTCATTTTGCTACAGTGCGAGAAGCTCTCGCTTGGGCAAACGGCGTTCTATCCGCTGCTGGTGTACCTTCCCCACGCCTCGATGCAGAGGTACTGCTGGGCCACGTGTTGGACTGGAAACGGGCCAGACTGTACGCCAGACCAGAGTCTAAACTGACGGACTTGCAGCGGCAGGCGTTCCAGGCAAGCGTCGAGCGTCGGCGTCGTCGTGAGCCAGTGCCATACATCGTTGGACATCGGGAATTCTACGGCCTCGATTTCGTAGTGGATCGCAGGGTCTTGATTCCTCGTCCTGAAACCGAGTTGTTAGTGGAGCTGGCTCTAGAAAGTACCGCGCACTTCAGAGCAAGAGTTCAGAGGCTGATCCTGGCCGACGTCGGCACTGGCAGCGGCGTAGTGGCCATCAGTCTTGCCGCGAATCTGCCAGGTGCTGCTGTTTATGCGACGGAAGCTTCTGCTGTGGCACTGGAAGTCGCAGCGTTGAACGCTGCGCGCCATGGTGTGTCCAGCCGTATGCATCTGCTGTCCGGAGACCTGCTCGACCCTTTGCACGAGCCAGTGCACATAATCGTTGCTAACTTGCCATACGTGCCAACGGAGCATCTCGCTTACTCAGCACCAGATGTTGTTGCCTATGAACCACTGGCTGCTCTGGACGGGGGAGTGGATGGCTTGATGCACATCCGGCGCCTGCTGGCTCAAGCCAGACACTGGCTCTTGCCAGGGGGGATTATGCTGCTGGAGATAGGTGCAGGTCAGGGGCAGGAGGTTCTGACGCTCTCAGCGCAGCATTATCCGACGGCGAAGGCTGAGCTATTCCAGGACTATGCTGGTCTGGACCGTGTTGTGCGGGTCAGCACGTAAGATTGGCTTCTGCGTTGTCCTGTCATAGGCAGATGGTTGCCTGATGAAACAGCGGAGGGGAATCTTGCCTTTTCGATTGCTGGCTCTCGATCTTGACGATACCATTGTTGATACCCGGATGCAGGTGTCGCCACGTGTGCGACGCGCAGTGCGCGCCGCTGTGGATGCCGGTGTTCACGTTACATTGGCCTCAGGCCGCCCCTTTCACCACGCGCGCCTCTTCGCCAATGACCTGGGCATCCACGAGCCTCTGATATGCTGTCAGGGAGCCATAGTCCAAGATCCCGCTAGCGCTGAAGTCTACTTTCATTCTGGCGTGCCACTCCATCTGGCACAGGAGTTCATTGATTTCGTGCGTGCCCATGGCTGGGATCTATGCCTCTTCCTTGACGACCGACTCTACGCGGACCGCATCACGCCGTTTGTGCGCTTTTACGCGGAGTACTCGCCGATTGAGGAAGGGCTGTATCCGGTTGACGATCTAAAATCCTTTCTGTGCCGTGAACCCACGAAAGTAGTCGTTGTTACCGAGGCTGACCAGGCGACAGTGGTAAATCACTTGCTGCGAGAGCGTTTTGCCGGACGTTTGCGCATTGTGCGTTCTTTCTCCCAGTTTGTGGAGGGCACGAGTCTAGCAGCCTCGAAGGGGCAGGCGCTCTCCTTCCTGGCACGGAGGCTGGGTGTGTCACAGGCCGAGACGATGGCTATCGGTGACAATGACAATGACGCTGACATGGTCGCCTGGGCGGGCCTGGGTGTGGCGATGGGCAACGCCAGCGCTGCGGTCAAGGCTGCTGCGGACTATGTTGCGCAGTCCGTCGAAGAAGATGGAGCTGCTGAGGCTATTGAGCGTTTCATTCTGGAGCGGTGCCATGGCTGATGTCTGTATCTTGCCTGCTTCTCGATCAGGCAGCATAGAACGAGCTGTGGTTGTGCTGCGTGGAGGTGGGGTGGTGGCGTTTCCCACGGATACGGTTTATGGCCTGGGCGCACATAGCTTCATCGCCTCAGCGATCGAGAAGCTCTACGAGGTCAAGGGGCGCGGGCGTCAGAAGGCCATTCCTTTGCTGATAGCGCGCATTGAGGACGTGGTGACGGTCGCTGTTCAGGTGCCTGAGATGGCGTGGCGCTTGGCCGAGCATTTCTGGCCTGGGCCAGTGACGCTTGTGCTGCCCCAGGCAGACGCGGTTTTGGACGTGCTTACTGGTGGCGCGAATTCTGTGGCTGTGCGGGTTCCGGCACATGCCACAGCCTTGAGGCTCATCTCGGCACTCGGCGTGCCGTTAGCGGCGACTAGTGCGAATCTCTCAGGACAGCCAGAGGCGGTGACAGCGGAGGAAGTGCGAGAGGTGTTGGGGAAACGTGTGGAACTGATACTCGATGGGGGGCGCTGTCCGGGCGGAGTGCCCTCCACTGTGGTGGATGTTACGACGGTTCCCCCCATCATCCGCCGTCGTGGCGCGCTAGTGACCGAGGTCGAGGCCTTTCTCTCAGAGGCTTTGTAGAATGGGTGTCTCGCTTCTAGCCCTGGCTTTTCTACTCTTCGCTCTTTTTCTTTTTCTCTGTTTCTTCGTCCGGTCTGGACAGTTCCTTGCGGAAGTCACGAATGGCTTTGCCCAATGCTCCGCCCAGTTCGCCTAGCCGTCCTATGCCGAAAATCACGAGGACGATGACCAACAGGATGAGCAATTCGAGCGGGCCGATATTGCGTAACATGTTCCCTCCCTGGGAATGCAGCTCAGATCACTTGATAGTATAGCATACATCAGGCGAGGCACCAAAGACTGGTTGTCTCCGGGCACGCGTTGGTTCTGGGCAAGCAGACCCTCCCCGGGGTTGCCGAATCCTATTGGGACCTCCGGGAGAGTCCGCAAAAAGTGAATTGCATCGTTGTCTCAGATTGGCTTGCATTAATCGCGCATCAGTGCTAAACTATGGTCAGTACGGAAGGGGGTGGATGATGGCAACGCAGGCATTATACCGCAGATGGCGCTCACAGACTTTTGCGGAGATCATCGGGCAGGATCACGTAACACATACCTTGCTCAACGCCTTGCGTGCAGGCCGTATTGGTCATGCTTACCTGTTCTCCGGGCCTCGGGGCACGGGGAAGACCACCACGGCACGCGTGCTGGCCAAAGCGGTCAACTGCCTCGATCCACAAGATGGGGAGCCATGCAACCGCTGCGCCATCTGCCGTAGCATGAATGAGGGGCGCTCTCTGGATTTGATCGAGATTGATGCCGCCTCCAACCGTGGTATAGATGAGATTCGTGATCTTCGTGAAAAGATTGCTTTCTCCCCTAGCGAGTGCCGCTACAAGGTCTACGTAGTAGACGAAGTGCACATGCTGACCGATCCAGCCTTCAATGCGCTCCTGAAGACCCTAGAGGAACCGCCACCACACGCCATCTTTGTGTTGGCCACTACAGCACCTCACAAAATCCCGCTCACCGTGCTCTCGCGTTGCCAGCGCTTTGATTTCCGGCGCGTCTCGTTGCGCCATCTCAAGCAAAAGCTAGAGCTTATCTGTGCACAAGAAAGCATTCGAATCGAGCCAGCAGCGCTGGACGCTATTGCGCGCTATGCTACTGGCAGCTTCCGTGATGCGGAGAGCCTGCTGGATCAGTTGATCTCCTTCGGTGCGGAAGAAATTACACTGGACGATGTGCGTCGGGTGCTTGGTGCGGCTCCAGAGGAGGTCATGTCCGGTATCGTCACGGCGCTCGCTGGACGTGATGCAGGCTCGGGGTTGAGGCTTATCAACGAGGCCTTGAATAGCGGGGTTGATCCACGTCAGCTCACACGTGAGGTATTGGAGTATCTACGGGGGCTGCTTCTGGTGAAGAATGGCGGTGCGTCGTTGCTCAGCGTGACCCCTGAGATGCTGAAGGAGATGACAGCGCAGGCCGAAGGCTTTCCTTTGCGCCGCTTGCTGCAGACGGCCAAGCTCTTCAATCAGGCAGCCAACAGTTTGAGGACTGGCATACATGGCCAGCTACCGCTGGAACTGGCCCTTGTTGAAGCCACCCTGTGGGGTGAGCAAATGGTTCTCTCAGGCGAAAAGCGAGGAGAGGCAAGCCGAGCGCGGCCTACACCATCAGCACAACCACAATCTGCTGCTGAAGGAAGGGGTCCGAAAGGAGCGGCCGGAAGCGGGCCGCGCCCCCCTTCGCTTTCCCTCCCGGTTCCAGGGCCAGAACCTGTGAGGGAGGAGCCGCCGAGGCCGGCTGTGGCTCCTTCCGATGTGAGCACTGAGTCCGATTCGTCGTCCGCTGGCGTACCAGGAATGACTCTGGCCTGGCTGAATGAGAATTGGGGCAGGGTGCTGCAAGCGATCAGGCCCCGCAGCCGTGGCGTCGAGGCTCTTCTCAAGTCCTGTGAGCCCTTGTCAGTGCAGGGCGATCTGGTGACACTAGGCTTCTACCATAGCTTCCACAAAGAGAGGGCGGACGAAGAGAAGCATAGAAGTATAGTCGAAGAGGCATTGGCTGAGGTTGCAGGGCGAGCCTGTCGAGTGAAATGCGCTCTCTATAAGGGGGACCGCGAGCCCAAAGAGCCGAAGAATGAGGCGCGTCGTCGCGAGAAGCTGCTCGACAATCCTATGGTTAGTGAAGCTGTCAAGCGCTACGGGGCCAGAATCGTAGACGTACAGTAGGGGTGTAGAGGAGGGTAGGCCATGGGCAGCAAGGGCAAGGGAGGGCGGACGCGCTTTCAGCCCGGCGCCAGTGCCATGATGAAGCAGGTACAGCAATTGCAAGCTCGCATGCTGCAGGCCCAGGAGGAACTTGCTGGAGAAACCGTCACGGTCTCTGTGGGGGGCGAAGTAGTGACGGTAGTCATGAATGGTCAGCAGGAAGTGCGTTCAGTGGCCATTGATCCTGACGCTGTGAATCCCGAAGAGGTGGATATGTTGCAAGACCTGATCATAGCGGCCATGAATGAGGCTTTGAGAAAGTCCCGTGAGTTGGCAGAGAAGAAGCTGGCGCCCATAACAGGAGCGCTAAGCATGCCAGGACTAATGTGATGTCTGCAACGCCCAAACCTGTAATGCGACTGATTGAAGAACTCAGTCGTCTGCCGGGCGTCGGTCCCAAGACGGCTTCTCGCCTGACCTATTTTCTCCTGCGTTCACCCGCAGAGCAGGTTCTGTCTCTGTCCGAGGCTATCCGGCAAGTCAAGGAGCGCACTGTCCTGTGTAGCGTTTGCTTCAACATAGCCGAAACCAGCCCTTGTTTCATTTGCAGTGATCAGACTCGCGATCATACGCAGATTTGCGTGGTGGAGGAGCCTCTGGACGTGCTGGCTATTGAGCGGACGCGTCAGTATCATGGGCTGTATCACGTCCTGCACGGAGCCATTTCGCCAGTAGAGGGCATTGGCCCCGAGGAACTCAAGATACGGGAGTTGCTGCTACGCGCCAAGAACAGCACGGTGCATGAAGTTCTCCTGGCCACGAATCCTAACCTCGAAGGAGAGGCCACGGCCATGTACATCGCCCGACAGATTCTCCCTCTGGGCATTCGGGTGACACGGCTGGCGCGGGGGTTACCCGTAGGAGGTGACCTGGAATACGCTGATGTGGTGACGCTTACCCAGGCCCTGGAAGGGCGGCGAGACATCTAAGAGCTCAGCCGCGAATAGCAGGCTGAGCTTCCACGCCGTTCATGCTCTGCATGCCCTCGCTTTGCATGCCCTACGGGCGACGGGCGACGGGCGACCGGCTGTCCGGCCGTCTGCCCACTCCGCTTTGTTTCGTGGGTGCTGCCCTTGGGCTGCGCCAAGGACATGGCGCGAGGAGCCGCCTCTGCTGACTTTCCGGATCTAAGGGTAAGCTGACAGGATTTCCTTCAGTCGTAGCGCGTTCTGCACTGCATAGCCATGAGCATCGTTGTTGAAGTAGGCGTACACATCTCTTCCATCCCCCAGGAAGCCGAGAATTTGCTCGGCCCACCACTGCAACTCGCGTTCGCTGTAGCAGCTGCCATACGCGGCTTGCGCTCCGTGCAGACGGATGTAGACAAAAGGTGCCGTGGTGCGCAAGAGGCACGGAAAGTCGGGCAGGCTGACAATGCACAATGCTGCGCGGTGTTCTGCCAGCATGGTGAGCACTGCCTCGCTAAGCCACGAAGCGTGGCGAAACTCAAAAGCATGTCTCAAGTCGGCAGGAAGCATGCTCAAGAAATCCCGCAGCCTGTCTGGATTGCACTTCCAGTAGGGTGGTAGTTGGTACAGAATAGGGCCCAGTCGCTCCCCAAGCAGGCGGCTTCGCTGCAAAAAGCGTGGCAAAGCTTCTTCCACGCCGCCAAGTTTCTTCATGTGCGTGATATAGCGACTCGCCTTCACTGCATACTTGAAACCTTCTGGCGTGTCTTCTTTCCACTTTCTGACAGCCTGCTCTGAGGGCAACCGGTAGAAGGTATTGTTGATTTCCACAGTGTCAAAACGAGTGACATAGTGCTTCAGCCAGTGCTTGCTGGGCAGGTCCCAGGGATACAATATCCCCCGCCAATGAGGGTAGACCCACCCCGAAGTGCCTATGTGACAGACCGGTTTCACAGTATTGCCAGCCATACATGCTCTTCCTGTTGACCCACGTTGCCCACAGCAATTGTATCACGGGCCAACTGCTGTGACAACTTTTGCTTCTGCCGCCGAAAGTTGCTGGCTGTCTCGACGGGTGGGATAGTACTGCGGCTTCTCCCAAGTTCGACTAGGGGTGATAACGCTCCGCATAAGCATGTGCCAGTCCAGTAACTATAGACCACTGAAGAAGTCGAACCTTGTTAACCCTAACTACAAGATATAGCAGCACTGATGATAGTGGCCACAATATATTGTGGTCTAGGTTAACGAGGCCGGGTTTTTTTCAACACATTCGTAACCATGCACTTGCGGTTGTGTGTCAGTTGTGATATAATTGGCTGCAAACAGCGACCATCTGCTGCGGAAAACCGGCCCGGTCGGGCGTATCCGGACGAGGTTCTAGTCGTCATCAGTTTCGGTACCATGCAAACACACCAGGTTGGAGGGCATGGGCATCTTCTTGAAGCCTCTGCCGCGCCTCACCGAACGGGCGGAACATAAGCCCTTCGGCTTTTCTATGCCGACCTTTAGGTTGTCAGTGTTGGAAGTTTTCTGCAGGAACACTGCATAGATGTCAAAATCGCTCACTCGCGCAAGGATGGGCTGTTCGCGATAGCTCCTGGAGCCGATGATGACATATATTGTGCTTGGATTGTGCGCATTCCCGGCGCTTGCCTTGTTTGAGTACGCTTCGCTGAAGAAGATAGCTGTCCTCAAGCAGGTCATGGGGGTGCTGGCTTTCGCTCTGCTTGGCTTTTCTTTAGCAGTCGTGTGCCTGGACTCCAGAAAGTTCGCTCTGCCGAGGTATCTCTCCTGGGCGGGCTGGGTTGTAGTCGGGGTCTTTGGGTTTATGCTGGTCTACTCGATCTTTTGCGAGATTCCTTTTGCCAAAACGTACGTGCACTCGGGTTACGGCGACCAGTTGATCACCAGTGGTACTTATGCTTTGTGCCGGCATCCTGGGGTAGTATGGTTTGCGCTCTTTCTGTTGGGTTTGCTGCTGGCGACGCGCTCCAGGTTACTGCTGCTGGCCGCACCGACCTGGCTGGCAGCAGATGTGCTGTACGTTTGGGCTGAGGAAAAGTTCTATCTGGAGAAAGTGTTTACTCACTACAAGGAGTATCAGCAGGAAACACCCATGCTCTTGCCCACGCTACGCAGCATCAGGCGTTGCCTGAGGACTACGAGGGATGATGAATAAAAGACATTTCGGGGGGGAAAATGGCTACTGCAGTCGAGTTGCTCCGTCAAGGCAGGACTGAAGAACTATGGCACAAGTATTGTGGATTCGTAGACTTGAGTCTGGAACAGTTCATGCACATCCAGAAGCGGCTTCTCTTGGAGCAGCTCAAACTCCTGAAGGAGATGCCATTAGGGCGCAAGATTATGAGGGGCAAGATTCCTACCAGCGTAGAAGAGTTTCGGCGCACGATTCCATTGACTACGTACAAGGATTACACGCCATATCTTCTGGAGCGGGATGAGTCTATGCTGCTCGAAAAGCCGGTTACTTGGGTGCGAACGTCTGGCCGCTCAGGGGAATACGGCTGCAAATGGGTGCCATACTCAGCACAGATGTACGAGGCCGCTAACCGGCAGGCCTTTGGTGGCCTTATCCTGGCCGCCGCCACCAGGCGTGGCGAGGTGCTGTTGGAAGAGGATGACGTCGTTTTCAACACCTTGGCTCCAGAGCCGTTCATTTCTGGGGCAGTCTATACCAAGGGACTCTTGACACAGTTTCCTTTTCACTTCATTCCGCCGTTGGCCGAGTCCGCCAAGATGGAGTTCGGCGAGAGGATCCAGACGGGATTCAAACTGGCTATGAAGACGGGCGTTGACATCATCTACGGTATGGCCAGTATTCTCGTGCGGGTTGGTGAGCAGTTCGAATCGGGGGGGCGAAGCTTCCAGTTCTCTTCATTCTATCTGCATCCTGCCGTGCTCTCGCACCTGAGTCGGGGCATGCTCAAGGCGCGGCTTGCCGGTCGGAACATGCTGCCCAAAGACATCTGGACACTCAAGGCCATTGGCGTCGGCGGCATGGATGTCTCCATCTTCCGTGACAGGATTTACCACTACTGGGGCAAGGAGCCGAACGAGGGTTACGCTGGTTCGGAGATCATGGTGGTGGCATGCCAGCTATGGAACCACAAGGGGATGACCTTTTACCCGGGCGCGAGTTTTTTGGAATTCATCCCTGAAAGCGAGCACATCAAGGGCAAGCAAGACCCAAACTATGGGCCCCAGACGGTGCTGCTGGATGAGGTGCAGGCTGGCCAGAAGTACGAATTAGTTGTAACCAATTTCCACGGGGGCGTCTTTGTACGTTATCGTCCCGGCGACCTCATTGAGATCACCACCCGTCGAGACGAGGAGATTGACGTGGACATCCCGCAGATGGTTTTCCATTCGCGGGCTGATGAGATCATTGACATTGCCGGTTTTACCCGTCTGACGGAGAAGACGATCTGGAAGGCCATTCATGCCACTGGCGTGGCATACACCGATTGGACAGTACGCAAGGAAGTTGAAGAAGAGAAACCGGTGCTGCGCCTGTATGTTGAGCTCAAGGATGAGGAGAACCTGGCCGAACTGCGTGCGGAGATCCACAGCAATCTCACCGAGTTGGACGAAGACTATCGTGATCTGGGTAGGATGCTGCATCTGGATCCGCTGCGGCTCACACGGCTGTCTCCCGGCAGTTTTGACCGCTACTATGTGTTGAAGAAGGAGGCCGGGGCTGAGCTGGCTCACCTGAAGCCGCCGCACGTCAATCCCTCGCCAGAGAGCATTCGCCAATTGCTGGAAGCCAGCAGGCAGGGATAGGTTCTTGCTGTTTGAGGAAGTGAGAGATGTTTTCTGTGCTCGTGATCATACCTCTGGCCGCCTTCGTATTCTATCTGGGCCTATCGGTCGTCACCCTGGCGGCAGGTCGTCAGAGCCGCATTAACCGTACGTTTGCCATCTATCTGCTCTGTATGATAGTCTGGAGCTTTAGCTCTTTTGCCGTGCGGGTCGGTTTGCTGGTTGATGACCCTCTCCTTTGGAGCAGAATCCTCACCTCCGCTTCCATTGGCTTGCCCATATCTTTCTATCACTTCGTGCGTGCCTTCCTTGGGCTCAAGAGGCACGTCTGGCGTCTGTACACAGGTTACGTCCTTTATGTTATCTCCATACTGATCACCTTCCTGACTGGTTGGGCAGTAACAGGCGCGCGTGTAGACGGGCCAAAATACTACCTTGAGCAGGGCCCGGCGATGGCCTTTTATACTGTATGGGGGGCCATTTACATGGTTCTGGCCATTTACCAGCTTGTGCAACGCTATGCCGAGACCAGGGATCGAGACTATCGTAACAGAATTCGTTATCCGTTGATTGGTGTGGCCTTCATCGTTGTGGGCAGTATGTCCAATCAGATTCCTGCGCTAAGTGTGTACCCCCTGGATATCGCAGCTAACGCCGTCAATGCCATTATCCTGGCCCACTGCATCCTGCGCTATCAATTGATCGACCTGACCCCCATGCTGAGGCAGGGCGTGACTTATTTTCTGTTGACGACCCTACTAGGTGGGGGGTACCTACTCAGTGTCTTAGTCCTGAATTCGTTGACGCAGCAATTCGGCGCGGTGGTTCTGCTGCTGGCTTTCCTGGTTGTGGTACTGCTTGCTCTGGCCTTTCCCCCGCTTCGAAACAGGGTTCAGTTGCTGGTGGACCGACTCCTCTTCCGTCGTCGGTATGCTGTGCAGCGCATGCTGCAGCGGCTCAGTTGGAGGGCAGCAGCGATCATCGACCTGCGAGCTCTTACGCAACTGATTCTCGACGAAGTCACGACGACTATGAAGATTGACAGTGCCTGCATCTTTTTGCGCGATGTGCCTTCGGGAGAGTTCTCCATAACGGCAGCCGAAGGCATTGACGAGGCTGCTGTGGAGAGCCGTTGGCGGCCCGACCATCCTATCTTGCACTGGCTGGGCAGAGAGCAGGAGGTCTTGACGCGAGCAGAGGTGGATCTCAAGCCAGAATTCCGTAGTCTGTGGGGCCAGGAACGGGCAGACCTTGACAGGCTAGCTGCCGAGTTGTTCATCCCTCTGCGCGCAAAAGACAATCTGGTTGGTGTGTTTGCAATTGGCCCCAAGTCTTCGCGTGTTCCCTACACTGCTGATGACAAAATCGCTTTGGCCACACTGGCTAACCAGACAGCAGTGGCCGTTGAGAACGCGCGGCTGTACGCCACGGAGCAACGCCGTCTCAAAGAGTCGCTCGTCCTGCTTGACATTGCAGCAGCAGTGGGTTCGACACTGGACCTGACGCAAGTGTTGAGGCTCATCGCACAGCGCACAGCCGAAGCTTGCGGAGTGCACCGTTGCAGCATCTTTCTGTTAGATGAGCAGCGGCAGAGTGTGTTGCCACTAATGTCACAATATGCTTCGGGAGAAATGGATGAGCAACTCTGGGAGCGATTCAGGCACAAGACCTATGTGCAGGGAATTGATGACGTGCCTGTTCTGGCCCAGGTCATTCAGAATCGTCAGCCGCTTGTCTTGGATGCCGACACGATTGCTTTGCTTCCCGAGGCATGGGTTACGCCTTTCGATATCTGCAGCCTGTTAGTAGTACCTCTGATTTCCAGGGATCGTGTCATTGGCGGGATGGCTCTTGACCACGTGGAGCCTGGAAAGCGTTTTGGACAGGAACAGATCAACCTGGCTATGACCATAGGCAGCCAGATCTCAGTGGCCATTGACAACGCCCGCCTGTATCAACAGACCGTCGAGGAGAAGGCCAAAACGGAGATTATTCTGCGGCAGACGTTTAGTGGCATAGTGGTGATAGATGACAGCCTGCGCATTGTCTCTCTGAACCCAGGCGCTGAGGTGATCACTGGATACTCTGCTGAGGAAGTGTTGGGCGAGCGGCTCAGCGACGTGTTCGGAGCGGGGATCGCCGCTCCCGGCAGTCCCCTGGCCAGGGCGATTGAGACTGGCGAGAGGGTGCCGCCTGCGGAGACTATGTTATCTGCGAGGCAGGGGGGCAGGGATGTCTTGCTTGGCGTGACGCCGCTGCTGAGTGCGGAGCAAGCCGTCTCGCACTACTTGCTGAGCTTCGCTGACATCAGCAAGCTCAAGGAGGTTGACCGTCTCAAGTCCAGTATCGTGACTAACGTGTCGCACGAACTGCGGGCGCCGCTGGCTTCCATAAAAGCGTATACAGAGCTGCTGCTTGGAGCTATTGAAGAGGCGAATGTGGAACTGTGCCGAGAATGGCTGTCAGTAATCGATCGGGAGACAGATCGTCTGACGGCTCTGATCAACGATTTCTTGAATCTGTCGCGCCTGGAATCGGGATACTTCGAGTTGGAAAAGGTGTGGCTTCGTCTGGAGGAGGTCATTACCGATGTGGTTGCCTTGCTGAAGGTTCAGGCAGAACGTCGGCGAGTAACCATCGAACTCAAGGCGCAGCCCGGGTTACCCCGGTTGCTAGCTGATGAAGGCTTGATCAGGATTGTGGTCAAGAACCTCGTCAGCAATGCCATCAAGTTCAGTCACGAGGGCGGCAACGTTTACATCTCAGTTTGGAAGGATGACGGCAGTCTAGAGTTCTATGTAGAAGATGAGGGGATTGGTATTCCACAGGATGCTATTCCTCGTCTGTTCACCAAGTTCTTCAGGGTGCCGTCAGCAGCCGCTGCTGGTGTGCGGGGGACTGGCCTGGGCCTGGCGCTGGCGAAAGAGGCTGTGGTTGCGCACGGAGGGCACATTGAGGTGGAGAGCACGCTGGGTAAGGGATCTCGGTTTAGGGTGACCATTCCCGAAACAGGCGAGCCCTGGCTAGACAAAAGCGTTACATAGTGGTATAATATCGGTTGTAACACGGTCTAGTAGGACAAGGTAAAGACCATGAGGGAGGCCGAGCCATGAGCAATAGGGGCAAGCTGCTGATAATCGAGGATGATACCGACCTGGTAAAAGCGCTGGAGCTATACTTCTCTCGAGCGGGCTACGAGGTCATCATAGCTGAGAACGGCCTGGAGGGCCTGCAGGAATTGTATAGCGAGCGCCCCAACATTGTGATCCTGGACATAGCGCTGCCCAGGATGGATGGTTGGGAGGTCTGTCATCGTATCCGCGAGTTGTCAGATGTGCCTATTGTGATCCTTACTGCACGTGTGCAGGAGAATGAACGGGTAAAAGGCCTGAAGCTGGGCGCCGACGACTATGTCGTCAAGCCGTTCAGTCTTAAGGAACTGGAGGCTCGCCTGGAAGCTGTACTGCGCCGGGCGCGAGCGGCAAAACCGCAAAAGGAAGGCATACTTTTTGCCAATGAGGAACTTGTGATAGATGCGAACCGACTCACAGTGACTCGTGACGGCAAGCACGTTGACTTGACGCCCACGGAACTGCGGCTATTGCTGTTTCTGGCGGAGCACAGGGACCGTGTGCTGACGCATCGCCAGATACTCGGGAAGGTGTGGGGAGCTGAGTATACGGATGACGTGGACTACGTCAAGCTCTTCATCTACCGGCTGCGCCGCAAGATTGAACCCGAGCCAAAGCACCCGAAATACATTCTCTCAGAGCGGGGAATTGGCTATCGGTTTGTGAATGCGCTTGCTTAAGCCCATGCCTCAGTTTCTGGTACAACTCTCAGCTTGGCTTCGTAGTGGACTGCAGTAGGCCAGCTGGCGGCCGTTGAATCAGGCGTAACCGTTTCAAGATTCTCTGTCAAGAAAGGGCCTGAAGGATTGAATCCTTCGGGCTTTTTTGTATCTCTGGGCTCTCGAATCCAGAAGTTGAGGAGTTATACTGTCCATGCACCGGGAAGCGACTTTCCAGCTACCTTTATGTTCTAAACTAGTGTGGGATTTCGTGACTTTGTCTTGACATTTCGTTGCCGTTTTCTGGACTAGGTGTCCGAAAAGGCTTGGAGGAATGCGGCGTCGCCGCGATTTGGCAACCTGTGAAGGGAGAGGCTCAGATGCCACAATGGATAGACAGTAGGAATAAGACTTGGACTGCGGCACTGTTCTTATGCTTGTTTGTGTTGTCAGCCATTCTCTTCTCGGACTTACTCTTCGTGCCGAAGGTGGAAGCACGGCTGGAACCGGGCATGGGAAAGAGCGGTGATGTTCATCTCCTGTGTCACTGCAACGTGAGTGCCGATTGCTACACCGGTCATGCGTGGATCCCGTCTAACTGGGGCTGTTACGAATTGACCATCTGGGTGGACCCAGGCCACATAGTCCTCGTCCACGATAGCCACTACTGTGGCACGGGCGAGTGGTGGTTTGATTGGATTGCGCAGGGAATTGACGTGTGTACCTGCCACACACTCAAGTCCGAGTTCAGTGGTTTTCAGTCAGACTCCTTTGGTGGCCCTCATTGCTGCCCGACGAAGACGAACACACCGACGGTGACGAAGACGGGCTGGTGTAAGACGAAGACTCCAACGCCGACGAAGACGAACACACCGACGGTGACGAAGACGGGCTGGTGTAAGACGAAGACGCCAACGCCGACGAAGACGCACACGCCGACGGTGACGAAGACGAGCTGGTGTAAGACGAAGACGCCAACGCCGACGAAGACGCACACGCCGACGGTGAC
>CAYZGO010000047.1:0-15195 GCA_964478075.1 uncultured Anaerolineales bacterium
GCGTCATGCATTACTGTGTGCCCAATATCCCTGGAGCGGTACCGCGTACATCAACCTACGGCTTGTCCAATGCCACGCTGCCCTTCGCGCTCAAGTTGGCCAACAAGGGCTTCCTCAAGGCGGTCAAAGAAGACACGGCCTTGGCCAAGGGTGTCAATACGTATGGCGGCTATATCACGTACAAAGCTGTCGCCGAGGCTTTTGGCCGTGAGTACCACCCCCTCGCCGAGTTGATCTGAACCAGGAGTACCTGTCTGCTAGAGGCCTTGACGATCCCGAGATCGCCGAGGCCTCTTCTGGTGTAGGAGCGACTGTTACAACAGATTGGGCTTTTTGGCGCAGCAGCCTGCTCGCTCTTCCCACGGCAATCCCACCTCCCCTTTGCGCAAGCCGTGGACACCCGCAACCCGGGCAAATCGTCCGTCGGCGGGTTGGATTCCATGCTTCTGCTGTGGTATAATAAGCCAGCGGTCAGGAACCACACCCGAGGACTTTGTATGAAGTACGAACCCACAATTGGCCTTGAGACGCACGCCCAACTGCTCACTGCTTCCAAGATGTTCTGCTCCTGCGCAGTCCCGCCCCCGTCTAAGAAATGGCGGGACTCCGCATCTGCTGGGCGGGGCAGCACTGACTGCACATCAGCGCCTCCCAACAGCTTTGTTTGTCCTGTCTGCCTGGGCATGCCTGGCTCGCTGCCAGTCATCAATCAGCGTGCGGTCGAGTACGTCATCATGACCGGCCTGGCCCTAAACTGCCACATTGCCGAGTTCTCTAAATTCGACCGCAAGAACTACAACTATCCTGATCTGGTCAAGGGCTACCAAATCTCGCAGTACGATCTACCCATCTGTCGCAATGGTTGGATAGAGATCCAGGTCGGAGAGCAGACCAGGCGCATAGGCATTCAGCGTGTTCACCTGGAGGAAGACACAGGAAAGCTCATTCACGTCAGGGGCCAAAGCTTCATTGACTTTAACCGTTCGGGCATACCCTTGATGGAGATCGTCACCGAACCTGACTTTGTTTCTGTAGAAGAGGTGAACGAATATGCCCTCGAGCTTCGAAGGATACTCCGTTACCTCAGCGTCAATTCGGGCAACATGGAAGAGGGTGCCATGCGTTTCGAGGCCAATGTCTCGCTGCATCCCGCCCACACGGTCGAGATGGGCACCCGCGTTGAGATTAAGAATCTGAACAGCTTCAAAGCGTTACTGCGGTCGCTGGAGTACGAAATCGAGCGTCAGGAGAAAGTGCTTCGTGAGGGTGGAACCGTCCGTTGCGAGACCATGGGCTGGAATGAGGCACGCGGCATTACCTTTGTGCAGCGCAGTAAGGAGCTTGCGGAGGACTACAGGTACTTTCACGAACCCGACCTGCCGCCGCTGGAGATTGAGCGAGAGTGGGTAGAGCGGATTCGCGCAAGAATCCCAGAATTGCCCGATGCGCGCCGCCGTCGGTTCGTGTCGGAGTACAGGCTTCCCACGTATGATGTCAGCCTGCTAACAGACGCCCGTCCTGTGGCTGACTACTTTGAACAAGCCGTCGCCACGGGTAGACCCGTAGGTGTTGAAGCCAAAGCCATCGCCAACTGGATTACGGGCGAGCTGTTCCGTTTGCTTCACGCCGCCAACGTGGAGATCACAGCCATCAAGGTATCTCCTGCGCAATTCGTCGAACTCATTGCCCTGGTCAAAGAGAAGGCCGTTACCATGAACACCGGCAAGCAGATTCTAGAGATCATGTTCGACACCGGCAAAGCTGCCAGCGACATAGTGGCGGAGGAGGGACTTGGCCAGATAGTTGACGCGGACAGGCTATCGCCAATTGTAGACGAGGTCATCTCTGCAAATCCGGATGCGGTAGCCCAGTACAAAGCTGGCAAGGACGCCGTGCTGCGCTTTTTCGTAGGTCAGGTCATGAGAGCTACGAGAGGCAAAGCTGAGCCTAATCTGGCCGCTAATTTGTTGAAACAGAAGCTGAGCGGTTGATTTGTAAGAGCTATCAAGCTGCGCGGTTGAACATAGACAACGCATCAGTCGGGAACGTGTGCTCCCAAAGTGGTTTGTCTTTCTCAAAGGGGTGGAGTTCGCTCGGTGCGGCCGAGACTCTACCCTTTTTGGAGTAAAACGAATGGGTGAACAAGTGAACGTGCAATTGGCGAATATGGCCTACGGTGGAGATGCTGTTGGACGGCACGCTAGCGGGGGGAAGGCCGTTTTCGTACCCTACGGCATCCCTGGCGAGTCGGTACGTGTAGAGATCGTGCAAGACAAAGCCCGCTTTGCTCGCGCCCGGCTGCTGGAGGTATTATCGGCATCTCCGCAACGTGTCCAGCCGCCATGCCCCTACTTTGGTATGTGCGGAGGTTGCCAGTGGCAGCACATAGCATATGAGGGGCAGTTGGAGTACAAGCGCTCTATCGTCCGTATGCAACTGCAGCGCATAGCAGGTCTGCCAGATGCCATTGTGCATCCGACGCTGGGTATGGCAGACCCGTGGCACTACCGCAATCACGTGCAGCTCAGCGTAAGCCATGATGGGCAATTGGGCTTTATGGCTGTTGGCAGCCACCAGGTAGTGCCTATAGAGCGTTGCTTGTTGATGAATCCACTTCTTGAGGAACTGTTTGACTCCCTGGACATCGAGTTGCCTGGCCTGCAGCGGCTCTCGCTGCGTGCTGGCATCAACACAGGTGACCAGATGATCATCTTTGAGATGGAATCTGACCGGCCGCCCGACCTGGAGGTGGGCCTGCCTGTCTCCTGTGTCCTGCTGTTGTCCAATGGCACACCCATCACCTTGCTGGGCAGCCCCTACATCTACGAGCAGGTAGCGGGCAGGGTGTACCGTCTCTCTGCACCCAGCTTTTTCCAGGTGAATACGTGGCAGACTGAAGAGCTCGTCTCACTGGTCTCCACGCATCTGAGCCCAGGGCCAGACAGCGTCGTCCTTGACGCCTACTGCGGTGTGGGCACTTTTGCTTTGAGTCTGGCTGCGGATGCAAAGCAGGTGATAGGCATCGAAAGCAACGCTGCCGCCATCGCTGATGCCGAGGCTAACGCGGCTGACACGGACAACGTGGCTTTCATCCATGGCACACCAGAGGAAATCGCACCAACTCTGGACATAGCAGCTCCGCTTGTGGTCCTAGACCCTCCCCGAACTGGCCTGGATAAGGAGGCGTTGTCTGCTCTGGTCAGCCTGGCCCCGCCACGCATCGTCTACGTCTCATGCGACCCTGCCACGCTGGCTCGAGACATCAAGAGGCTGCTTGCGTCCGGTTATCACTTACGCGAAGTGCAGCCGGTAGACATGTTTCCACAGACATATCATATTGAGTGCGTGGCTGTTCTGGATCACCAGTAGGAATGCTGCCCGCCAGGCTTGCGTCAGCAATGCGCCGATGCTTGACAAAAAAGCCCAAGAGTGCTAGGATAATTCCAACTTTTTACTAGGAATTGCAAGAACACCTATGAAACTCTCAGCGAAAGAGCAGTATGGACTGCACGCTATGGTTGAACTCGCTCGGCGCTACGGCGAGGGGCCCGTTCCGCTGAGTGCTGTGGCCCAGGCGCAGGCCATCTCCCTGGCCTACCTGGAGCACGTTGTCGTACCGCTGCGCGCAGCAGGACTGTTGGACAGCACGCGAGGAGCCTATGGCGGCTACGCGCTGGCCGGCAGCCCGCAGTCCGTGACCGTAGGGGATGTTATCCGTGCTCTAGGGGGGACTGTCGTGTCCTTCGCCTGTGTGAGTGATGCTTCGAATCTTCCATGCATGCGTGGCGAGGGCACCTGCGCTGCACGCAAAGTCTGGGAGCGGGTGCACGAGAAGCTCACAGAGGCACTTGACTCCACCACGCTGGCTGACCTATGCCAACTCGCCTCCCCGAAGGGCTGAGGACAAACAACAGTAGAGGAGCGAAACATGCGGAAACCTGCAAAATTAATTTACATGGATCACGCTGCCACAACTGCGGTGGATCCGAGTGTGGTAGAAGCCATGTTGCCCTATTTCAGCGAAAAGCACGGGAACCCGTCAAGCATATATGCCTTGGGACGTGAAGCACATCAGGCCATGGACAACGCGCGGCAGACAGTGGCGGATATCCTGGGCGCTGGCCCCAGGGAGATCATTTTTACAAGTTGCGGGTCAGAGAGTGACAATCTAGCTATTCGTGGGGTGGCCTTTGCCAGACGCGAAAAGGGTAATCACATTATCACTTCTTCCATTGAACACTACGCCATCGACCGCACTTGTAAACAACTAGAGAAAAAACTCGGTTTCGAAGTTACTTATCTGCCCGTTGATAAGTACGGTCACGTTAGTCCTGATGACGTGGGTCGAGCGATCACTGACAAGACGATCTTAATCAGCATCATGTACGCAAATAACGAGGTAGGCACCATCCAGCCCATTGCTGAGATTGGCAAGATCGCGCGGGCCAGGAAGATCCCATTCCATACTGATGCCGTCCAAGCTGGTGGAGCATTAGACCTGGATGTGAACGAATTGAACGTTGATCTGCTTTCATTGTCAGCGCACAAGTTCTATGGGCCAAAAGGGATAGGCGTGCTCTACCAGCGGCGCTTCACGCCACTTCTGCCCATGCAGACTGGCGGGGCGCACGAACGCGGTCGGCGCGCTGGCACGGAAAACGTCCCTTACATCGTAGGGCTGGCCACAGCGCTGAAACTGGCCCAAGAGCATCGCGACGAGAATAATGCGCGCATTGCTGCCCTGCGCGATCGGCTTATCAAAGGCGTGCTGGACACCATTCCGGATGCCTATCTTACAGGCCATCCTACGGACCGCCTCTCCAACAATGCCAGCTTTGTCTTCAAGGGCATCGAGGGCGAGTCCATCTTGCTCAACCTGGATATGATGGGAGTAGCCGCCAGCAGCGGGTCGGCGTGTACTTCGGCCTCTTTGGAGCCTTCGCACGTGCTCTTGGCACTGGGCCTGCCGGTGGAAATCTGTCACGGCAGCTTGCGCCTGACGTTGGGGAACGAGAACACCGAAGAAGACGTAGATTACGTGCTCTCTATTCTGCCGGGCATTGTGAGCAAATTGCGCGCCATGTCGCCCGTGTATAAAGAGGGAGTATGATAGGCGCACACTACCTCTATTGCGTCGGTGTTGGTACTCATGGCACCGCTATTCTTGGCTTTCATTAACCCTTTTCAATCACAACCTGGGGGCTTCTATGTATAGTGAACTGGTCATGGAACATTTCCAGAATCCACGCAACGTGGGTACGATTGCCGACGCCGATGGCGTCGGCAAAGCGGGCAATCCGGTGTGCGGGGATTTGATGGAGATGTTCATCAAGGTCGAGGATGACCGCATTGTGGACATCAAGTTCCTCACTTTTGGATGTGGAGCAGCCATAGCCACGAGCTCTATCACGACTGAGATGGTAAAGGGCAAGACGCTAGAGGAGGCCACGGAATTAACGAACAAGGCCGTGGCTAAGGCGCTTGGCGGACTGCCCAGCATAAAAATGCACTGCTCCAACCTTGCTGCGGATGCACTGCACGAGGCCATTGAAGACTATTACCAGAAACACCCGGACAAACGTCCACAGGAATGAGGGTTTGTTTGATCAAGCGTTTACAGCATAGACGATGAAGTACCGGGGAAAGAGCGTTAGTGAAAGGCAAGGGGCAAAGCTACATCGGGTCGTAGTGGCCCTCAGTGGAGGAGTTGATAGTTCAACGGCAGCGGCTCTCCTGGTGCAGCAGGGCTACGAGGTCAGCGGTGTGATGATGCGCTTGTGGGCCACCCATTACCAGGGAGAGTTCCCAGCGAACCGCTGCTGTTCGCCTTCCGCCATAGCAGACGCTCGCCAGGTCTGCGCCCTGCTGGGTATCCCCTTCCATCTGGTGAACCTCGAAGAAGAGTTCAAAGCACAGGTCGTGGACTATTTCTGCGATAGCTACGCTCTTGGCCGCACACCTAACCCCTGCCTGGCTTGCAATCGCGAGATCAAGTTCAAAGCATTGCTCCGCCTGGCCTTCGGCCTGGGCGCTGAGTACCTGGCTACAGGCCACTACGGGCGCATTCGCTCGCGCAAGGGCGAGTATCAGTTGCTCAGGGGCATAGACGAGGAGAAGGATCAGTCCTACGTGCTCTATATGCTGGGGCAGGAAGAGCTGCCACATCTGCTGTTCCCGGTTGGGCATTTCACCAAACGTCAGGTACGTGCCATGGCCGCGAACTACAACCTCCCTACGGCAGACACAGGGGAAAGCCAGGACGTGTGTTTCGTGCACGATGGTGACTATCGCGGCTTTGTCGCTCAGCAACGGCCAGAAACAGTGCGCCCCGGGCCAATTGTCGACTTGCAGGGGCACGTGCTGGGGGAACACCGCGGTGTGGCTTTCTACACAGTAGGCCAGCGCCAGGGACTGGGAATCGCTGCCGCGCATCCGCTCTACGTGCTGGAGATTGACAGCACCCGCAATGCGCTGGTTGTGGGACCGAAGGCAGCCCTATTGCGCTGTGCACTACTGGCAGAGCAGGTCAGTTTTGTCGCCGCAAATCCGCCACCGCACCCTATTTCGATCACGGCCAAGATCAGATACAAAGCTAAGGAGGCGCCTGCTACACTGATTCTACTGCCAGGGCGAATGGCCAAAGTGATCTTCTCTGATCCTCAGCCCGCTATTACGCCGGGGCAAGGTGTCGTTTTCTATCAGGGTGACGTAGTGCTCGGCGGTGGGATCATTGCATCTGTCGGGCCAGTCGAGGTGTAAGATGACGCTCAATTTTCCTTTGCTCATCCTGTCTCTGGTTATTGCCACTTTGTACGGAGCCCTTTTCCATCTCCTGTGGGGCAGAACGCTGAAGGACTTGCTCATCTATTGGATAGCAGCGCTGCTGGGTTTTGGTACTGGCCAGTTGTTGGCCTCTGCCTTTTCCTGGGGCGATGTGCTGATTGGTGAACTCCACTTGTTGGTTGCGTCAGCTGCCTGCTGGCTCTTCATGGCTTTTGCCAGGCGACTCAGGTTATGATATAATTGCCACAGGAGTTGGATATGGAACTTGCAGCCGTGCGCGACATCGCTATTATTACGCTAGCGCTAGAATCAATTGTGATTGGCGTTGTGCTCATTCTGCTGCTCTGGCAGCTACGCATTCTGACCCGCCTCTTGCAAGACGAGATTAAGCCTATACTGGATTCAGCGCGCGAGACCATTGGCACTGTACGGGGCACAACTTCCCTGGTCAGTGAGACGATTGTCTCACCAGCGGTCAAGATAAGCGGGTTGGCCGCTGGCCTGCGCCGAGTCCTGGAAGTCATATTGACAAGAAAAAAGCCGCAAAAGGATGAGCGAGCAAAGGAGGAATGAACTGATGAGTAATGAAAGCAGAGGAGAAGAATTCCTGGCCGGTTTGATTATCGGCGGTCTGATTGGAGCTGCTGTTGGTCTCTTGATGGCTCCACAGCCAGGTGAGGAAACTCGTGCTCAGCTCCGCGACAAGGGCATCGAGCTGAAAGAACGTGCCATTGAGCTTTCCGAGGAAGCGCGCAAGAAAGCGGAACAATGGCAGGAAGAGGGCCTTGCCGTTATCGAGAAACAGAAAGCACACCTTGAAGAGGCCGTTGAGGAGGGCAAAAAGGCCGCCACGAAGAAGAAGAAAGAGCTCCTGGAGAAGCTCGAGAAGGAGAGCGGAAAGGCCAAAGCCTGACCAGTGTGAGATTACGCGCTCGTAGAGAATAATCGGACTACAATTGAATCGCTACTCCCTGGGACAGGTTTACTGAAAGGTTTTCCAATGACAGTCTACCAGTTCACGGTAGTGATAGAGCCTGACGAGGAGGGGTTTCACGCGTATGCCCCGGCCTTGCCAGGCTGTCATACTTTCGGAGCCACTATAGATGAGGCTCGCGCCAGTTTAGCTGAGGCAATAAAACTCCACATTGAAAGCATGCAACAAGACGGGGAACCTGTCCGCGTTGAAGCTGAGCCGCTGGTTATCACGCGCCTATCAGTGCCAGTGGCAACATGAGCGACAAACTCCCACAAGTTGACTTGCCAGTAGTTGATTCGAGTCTTCGCGATGCAGGCATCAGCACTGACGAGTTTCGTGAGCTTCTGTAGGCCTGTCGGGAAAGCGTGTACGCGCCTTCTCTCCCATCCGCAAGAAGAGCCGAGTGAACCGATTGTAGGGGCTCATTCTCCCCACCCGTCAGAAACGGCACAGGCGTTACGTACCTGATGGCACAATAGCGTCAGGGGCGCTGCTCTTGTGTCGTCAAACAAGGAGTTAACCACAATACCTTGCCCGTGAAGCTAGCCAACACCGAGATCTATGCATGAGGAGGCCACATGCTGGATTACGAGGCCATCTTATCTCAGATCCGAGAAGTATATCTCACAGACACCATTCCTTGGGTTATTGGTTTTTCGGGGGGTAAAGACAGTACCACGGTATTGCAAATGGTGTTTTATGCGCTTTCGGCCTTACCCAGAGAAAAGCTATCCAAAGAAATCCATGTGCTTTCCAATGATACGCTTGTTGAGAATCCTGCAATCGTAAAGCACGTGGATGAACAGTTGGAAAAGATTGAAGCAGCGGGGAAAGCAGAATTATTCAAACACAATCCAGAGTTATTCAGCGTGGTAAAGGTTACGCCCAAGCTTGAAGATACCTTTTGGGTGAACCTCATCGGTAAAGGTTATCCTTCACCCAATCGTTGGTTTCGTTGGTGCACAGAGCGACTGAAAATCAACCCGACGAGCAATTACATTTTGAACACTGTGAATAAAAGTGGACACGCAATCATCGTTCTTGGAAGTCGAAAAGCGGAATCCGGAAACCGTGCTGCAGCAATGAATAGCTATAACAACGGCACCCGCCTCCGCAAACACACTCTGCGCAATGCTTTTGTCTACGCTCCTATCGCCGAGTTGTCCAATCACGAAGTGTGGGCTTACCTCTTACAAGCTGCAAACCCATGGGGCAGCAATAACAGAAGTTTGCTTGCACTATACGGCAATGCTTGTAGCGGAGGTGAATGTCCATTTATGATCGAAACAGGGACGCAAAGTTGTGGGAAATCACGCTTTGGATGCTGGGTATGTACGGTTGTCGATAGAGACAAATCAATGGAGAATTTGATCGACAACGGCGAGGAATGGATGGAAGAACTGCTGGGTTTTCGGAATTGGCTTTACAACATCCGGCAACAGACGAGTCAGTACGTCCCCAAGTACCTTGATTCAAACGTGAAATTCGGTCCGTTTCTGCTCAGAACACGGCGCGAGATCTTGGACAAGCTGTTAGATATGCAAGAGCGTTTAGCTGTAGAGCTGATAACCACTGATGAACTGGATTATATCTATGGGCTTCTTGAAAAGGAATCTGAAGGGAAAGTAGAACGAGGACTGAGAAAGTTCGTGTTCGAGTTGCCCAACGACAAGCGCGTGGCCGCGATATCTGATTTTAACATACTTCTCACCCCGCGTAAGCGACTTGGCCCAATGCATTTGAAGCAAGCAGAACTCATGGGAACCCGAAGGGTATCTTCGAACTACTTGCAGTCAACACGGGTAATGTATTATCAGGTGTCTAAATGAACAATATCAAACCCCAGGATAAAGGCATAATCCGCGTTGCCGATATTACTCATGCTCAATTGAGTCAGGGACTCTACCGAAGCACCGCAACTGCCTTCAAAGAACTTGTCAGCAATGCCTATGATGCCGACGCAACGGTAGTGCGTATTGACACGAACTATCCGGTGTTTGATTTTATCTCTTGCGCTGACAATGGAATTGGTATGTCACTCGAACAATTTCTAAGGTTTTTCAGCAAAGAAGGCATTGGGAGCTGTATCAAACGCAAACACGGAAAGGACACAACGGATACTTACAAGCGTCCCATCATTGGAAGACTGGGCATCGGAATGCTCGCAATCGGGCAATTATGCCCGAGTTTTAGAATTGAATCCCACTACAAAGACGAAAACGGAGAAGGGAAAGCATATCGCGCTGAGATTGTTCTCTCAGATGTATCAATTCCTGATAGAGAGGAGATTATACGCAACGACGACACGGAAACTAAAGAGATCGAGGTTGGCACCTGGGTCTATGAACCCATTGATTACGATGAAACACAAAGGGGGTTCCATATATATTCTTCGGATGTGCGCAATACGTTTAAGCGAGAAATGAAATCAAGCATCGGCAAAAAAGAACTTCAGAGAATATCGTTCAGTCTCTCAGATTTACATTCCGAATTTTATGACAAATCGAAAAAGTCGATCCGCGATTGCAAACCGTATCTAGAAACAATATGGGAATTGGCAATCCTCTGCCCTCTACCCTACTACGGGAACAAAGGGGAGTATCCTATTAACTCGACGTGTTTTACATCAAAGGAAAGCAAGTCTGGTGAGTTCGAGCAGGCGATTCAATTCATACGACATCGTCAACAGCAGTTCTTGAATGACAAGTTTCGTGTTGTTTTCGATGGAATTGAGTTAAGGCGTCATGTTCAACTGCCAACGGAAAAGGCCGCAATTCCCAAACTGTATTTTATTGAATTCGGTGACGACGTGTTCGGTTCACGTTTGAAATTCTCTGGCTACTTATTTGCGCAAGTTCCAAACGCCATTAAGCCACTTGAATTGAATGGTGTCCAAATCCGCTTGCGCGGTGTTGGGATCGGGGGGTACGACAGCACGTTTTTGAGATACTACAGAGAAATTGAAACCATACGCAGCAGATGGGTCTCTGGAGAAATCTTCGTTGATGAGGGACTTGAATCAGCGTTGAACATAGACCGCGATAGTTTTAATGAACACGATGAACACTTCAAGAAACTGCAATTGCTTCTTCACGACAAGCTTGATGCCGTTTTCAATGAGATAAACGCAATTGCGCGAGAACGTTCCGAGGAAAGACGCGGCAAAAGAGACGAGAAAATCAAGAGGAGTATGCAAACAATCGTTGCTGAAGAGTCAAAGGGAAAATTCAAACTTGTGCAGCGCGACTTAGAGAAGGACGCCCCAATTGTTGCTGTCAATGAGGACAAAGGAGAAATTGTTCTGAATACTGCTTCGCGTCCGTTGAAAAAGAAAAAAGCTGACATGATTATTGGAGCCGTTGAGCTTGCTTACCAAATCGCAAAGCACATAGCGACAACGGACGAAGAGCGCGACAAGCTGTTTTCTCAACTCATCAAAGAGATTTTCGCTGAACTTATATGAGAGATATAGACTACGATAAGTATTACGCAAAGCACTGCGCTCGTTATTACGGGTGGCTGCCCGCGACTAAAGCGTATCAAAAGCAAATCAAGAAAAAGCCTCTGAAGTACTTTACGCTTTGCGGTGAAGAAGCAATTGATGTTTTTATGCTTGAACTGGAGAGTGCGCTTTCAAGAGACAAGACCAAAAGACTCCCGAATGTTTTTATTTGCGAGTGTAATGAAGATGTGGCACGACGCATCCTCGCGCTTGTTCGTCCTCCGCTTCAGGAGGCGATGATTATTGGACCGCTTGAACAGATATTGACATTTCAAGACAACGAACATACTCTGGGACGTTCGCCCGACGAAGACGAGCCTGATCGCCGCATCCGCAGAATGCTACACGTTAAGGGCCAGTTTCAACGATTAAAGAGCTACTTCCCATTTGATATCATCAACTTTGATGCTTATGGAAATCTTCTTAATCCAGACGATGAAGCAAACAAACTCTTGTATCAATCCTTCGAAAAGATCTTTGAATTACAGGAATCTATCAATGCATTTTTGCTCTTTCTAACTACACCGATTACGCACATTCACTCTGACTTTCAATTCCGATTCAGAGGTGACTTTGAATTCAATGTTTCTACATATCCCAAGATACGTAGTGCTTTACTATCGTCAGTTAGCACAATTGCTTATGATGAGATTGATGAGAACAAAAGAACGGCCCTTGGCTTTGCAAAATCTATCGTGCTGTCGGCAGCAAGAAGCAAAGGATGGAATGGTGAACACAAGGGCATCTACATTTACCAGAATAGAGATTTACGAAAAATGCTGAGTTCAGTGGTTCAATTCTCCAAGGCCCGTACTGCACCAGATGAATCTGCCTATGTGGAAGATATCGTTCGCATCATTGAGCAGATGCCGCTATACTATTCATACGAGGCGTCACTTGAAAACCAAGAGGTTCAAAAGCACCTAAGAAAGATAATCGAGTATCGCGAAAAAACTCGCAATGAATATAGAGGAGAACCATGAACCCTCTTTACTTCGTTCACTGCGACAACAGACCGTCCCCCACTTTGGTGGACAGGGTGTTAAGCGATTGGCAAGACGGCGAAATATGTGCGCCTAACAGCCGTTTTGCGGTTTGCCTGACTCACTTGATGCCTACGGTACTTCGCAAACTCCGAAAACCTTGACCGAACTTCGCCTACCCCTTTTCTTGCCTTGCGGCCGGCCGACTCTTTACCAAGAGTGTCCACTGCCCCTCTTGCACAACTTTGTCGTCTTGATTCAACAAGGCAACTTTGAAGATGACCAGCCCACCCCCGAGCCTCTTAACCTCCTTCTTCTTCGCTACGCTGGAGCGGACGTGAACGGTGTCCCCGATAAAGATAGGGCCTTTGAATTTCCATTCCAGCTTCATGAAAGCCTGGGCGGTTCCCTCCATGACTCCCAGGCGACCCGCCAGCCCTTGTGCTATGGCCAGCCCAAGCAGCCCATGGGCTATGCGCTTGCCAAACACGGTCTTCTTGGCATACTCTGCATTGCTGTGCAGTTCGTTGTAGTCGCCAGACACTCCACAGAATGCAACTATGTCGCTCTCGGTGATGGTGCGGCCGGGAGTGACCATACTGTACCCAATCTCCAGCTCTTCAAAGTAAAGGCCGCGAGGGCGATATCCCTTGGTGTCCATTTAGCCTCCTCACTTTCTGGGTAGTGTCCCTCTTTAGTGTTGATACCTTTTCTTCACCGCAGAGCACGCAGAGTGCGCAGAGTTTCTCAAGGTTTCTCAGGGTTGTCGGCGGTCTCTGCGGTGAGAAAGTGAGCCAGCTTTCATATCAACGCAATTGGGGGAGACTAGCACTTTCTGCAACTTTGGAGAATAGCGGGCCCGATTCCTATGCCGTTCGTGCTCTGCGTGGCCTCGCCTTGCATGGCCTCGTCTTGCATGCCCTCGCTTTGCATGCCCTGGCTTTGCATGCCTTATGGGCGACGGGCGACGGCCGACCGTCTGACGGAATCCGGCAGCGTAGGAGCCGCACGCGGTGTCAGGGGGCTGATCGCCGGGCCGAGAAGAAACAGATGAGGGAAGATCGTCCCAAAGCGAAGTAAGAGGCGAGCATAGCTCCCTCAAGCATAGAGTCAACTTACCCTCGCTTACAATTGTGCAACACTTTGCATTCTAGAGCAAAATCAACTGGGGAAGTGATGCACCTGCGCGAGAGAGTCTAGGCTGCCTACACGCACCACGACAAAGCCTTCCTGTTTACGCAGAACTACTTGAGTGCAAGTACCTCCCGCTGTCCATAGTTACGCTGGTAGTACTCGCGGTAGTGCTCGCCGGACTTGATCTTGCGCCACCACGACTCGTTGTCCAGGTACCACTTGACGGTCTTTCCCAGAGCCTGCTCAAAGGTGTGTGCGGAGCGCCAGCCCAGGGCCTTTAGCTTGTCACAGTTCAGTGAGTAGCGTCGGTCGTGGCCAGGGCGATCGGTGACGTGCTGGATGAGGCTCTCTGGCTTGCCCAGCAACTGGAGTATCAGGCGCGTCATGTCAACGTTGTAAGTCTCCACGCCGGAACCCACGTTGTAAGTCTCGCCAGCATGTCCTTTATGGAGTACGACGTCAATCCCTTCGCAGTGGTCCAGCACGTACTGGTAGTCGCGCATCTGTCGGCCATCGCCATAAAGAGGCAGGGGCAGGTCGTCAATAGCGTTGGTGATGAATAACGGTACGACCTTCTCGGGGTATTGATATGGCCCGATGTTGTTGGCGCCGCGGGTCACCGTCGCCGGCACGCCAAAGCTGATGAAGTAGGCGTAAACCATGAGGTCGGCGCCGCCCTTGCTGGCTGAGTACGGGCTGCGCGCCACCAGGCGGTCAGCCTCCAGTGAAGAGCCCTCCAGCACCTCGCCGTAGACTTCATCCGTCGAGACTTGATGATAGCGCTCGACGCCGAACTTCTTGGCCGCTTCCAGCAGCACGTACGTGCCAAAGACATCCGTCTGGATAAAGCTGCCAGGAGCCATCAACGAGCGGTCCACGTGCGTCTCCGCAGCAAAGTTGACGATGGTGTCGATCTTGTGCTGGCGCATCGTCTCTTCGACTTCGGCTGCATCGCAGACGTCGCCACGCACAAAAGCGTAGCGAGGATCGCCTTCCAGGCTCTTGAGGTTGTCCAGATTGCCAGCGTAGGTCAGCTTGTCGTAGACGACCACGCGGCAATGCGGGTGCTTCTCCAGCATATAGTGTACAAAGTTGCTGCCGATAAAGCCGGCGGCGCCAGCAATCAACAAGTTGCGCAATTGCACTACCCTCCTATGCTCAGCATCTGCCGCAGGCGGCCAGAATCGCCAGCCCATAGCTGACCCAACCAGAGTCCATACCCTGGCCCAGGCTGTCGAACCGTTTGCCCGTGATGCCGGGGTGCACCAGAGTCGTCTTCACAGCAGTCCAATCCGGCTGTTGTCTCCCAGGGTCATTTTGTACGCCCTGGGCAACAATGGTGAGCGGAGAATCTCCACACTGCGGCCAATCAGGCTGTCCTCGATGCGCTGCGGAATGTCCACAATACGGCTATGCTCCAAGATGATAGAGTGCTCGATTTCGCTCTTTTCCACAAGCACGTGGTGGTACACAGAGGTGAAGGGGCCGATGTAGGAATTGACGATGCGCGTCTCCTCACCAATGATAGCCGGCCCACGGATGACACTGCCAATCACTTCGGCGCCCTTTTCCAAAGTGACCTTGCCAATCAGTTTAGAGTCACGGTCTACGTAGCCTTCCACCTTTGGTTCAAGCTCATCCAGTATCAACCGGTTGGCGTCCAGCATGTCACCTGGCGCCCCCGTGTCAATCCACCAGCCTTCGTGGATATATGGATAGACCTTGTAGCCATGATCCACCAGGTATTGGATAGCATCCGTAATCTCCAGCTCGTTGCGCCAGGAAGGCTGAATGTTGTTGACCGCCTCGAAAACGCT
>CAYZGO010000048.1:0-15174 GCA_964478075.1 uncultured Anaerolineales bacterium
TTGTCTCTCGACACCTTTGTCACGTCTGACAAAGACGTGGAAGACGAGAGGTCGCTCCCCTGCGGGGCCCTTCGGCGGCGTCGCTCGCCTCGCTTGACGAGGGACTCTGCGCCTTCGGTCGCACTATCGCGGTTTAGCAGCGTCAAGTATCACCGCCCCTGCCAAGTCGGCGGGCCACAGAGCAGCGCCCCCTCGCCTTCCTCTGGGTATCGCCTCCGGGTCTTGGGGGCCCAGAGACGATGTGGCGAGATCTGTGCGCTGAGCCGCTAGCCTTGGCGGCTTGCGCAGCAGCTGGGCGGGGCCAATCGGGCTGTAGCAGCATCGAGGCCTGCCATGGCCTCTACCGCCGTCGCACCACTGGCAGCCACAGCGGGTAACGCCGCTCGAAAACTTGCAGCAGGTTGTTGCCGGTGTCGGCTACGTAGAGACGCCCATCTGGGCCGATGGCGACGCTGCGCGGTAATTGGAAGTGACCTGCACCTGGGCCGCGTGCACCGATGCTTGCCCTGAATCCGCCGAAGGCATCAAAGGCCTGCAGGCGATTGCTGCTGTAATCCGCGATGAACCATTGGCCGTCCAAGGGCGAGAAGGCCACCCCGGTGGGCCGGTGGAACTGCCGTGGATCGAGCCCCAACTCCCCCCACTGCCACAGGTAGTGGCCCTCTGTGTCGAACATCTGCACGCGGTGGTTGCCCAGGTCGGAGACCAGCACATGCCCCTCGGCATCCACGGCCACGCCGTACGGCGTGTCAAACTGCCCGTCGCCCGTGCCAAACTGCCCCCATTCTTGCGGATTGTGGCCAGCCGCGTCGAAGGACTGCACACGGTGGTTGCCGCTGTCAGTGACGTATACTCGTGAGCCGTCTGGGCTCAGGGCTATGTTTTGCGGTGCAGTGAACTCTCCAAGGCCAGGCCCGCTACTGCCCCAGGCGCGCACAACGCTGCCTGCTGTATCAAGGACCTGCAAGCGGTCGTTGCCCGTGTCCGCTACGTAGATATGGCCGTTGACCGGCGAGGCAGCCAGCCCTTGTGGTTGATTGAATTGGCCCGCCTCCGCGCCTGAGCTGCCCCAGTCGGCAATGAAGGTGCCATCAGCAGCAAAGACCTGGATGCGGTCGTTGAACGTGTCCGCCACGTAGATCCGTGCCCCGTCAGGGCTTACAGCCACGCTGTGGGGCTGATCGAAGCGGCCAGCGCGTAGGTCTTTATGCCCCCATGTGTCAACAAGTTGGCCCTGCAGGTCAAAGACCGCCAGGCGGTGGTTCAGCGTGTCAGCCACGTAGAGGCGGTCACTGGTCACGGCCAGCGCGCCTGGCCAGTGCAGTTCGCCTTCACCGATGTGGCACAGGAAGCCCCCTGTCGCGTCGAGTACCTGCACTCGGTTGTTGCACGTATCGGCTACGTAGATAGTGCCGTCCGTGGCCACGGTCACGTCACTTGGCCAATCGAACTGCCTGTCGCCAGAGCCCTGGCCGCCCCAGGCATTCACGATGTTGCCCCAAGGGTCAAAGACCTGTACACGGTGGTTGCCGGAATCCGCTACATAGATCAGTCCGTCAGGCCCGGCGGCGATGCCGTGCGGCGAACGAAACTGGCGGTTGCTGGAGCCTTTCGAGCCCCAGTATCTCAAAGGGTTGCCCAGCGCATCAAAGACCTGCACGCGGTCGTTGACCGTGTCGGCCACGTAGACATAACCATCCCAGGGCGCGATGGTCAGGTCCGCGGGGCGCTGCAACTGGCCGGGGTAGCTGCCGTATGCGCCCCATGCGGTCACTACGGTGCCCGCTGGGTCGAGTATCTGCACGCGGTCGTTGGCCGTGTCCGCCACATAGATCTGGCCTTGTGCGTCCAGAGCGGCGCCGCCGGGGTCCCAGAGCTGTCCTACTGCCGCACCGAACGTGCCCCAGGCGTACACGGGATTGCCATCCAGGTCAAACACCTGCACGCGGTGACTGTGCGAGTCGACCACGTAGACGCGCCCGGCGGTGGTGTCCACAGTGACGCCGGAGGGGTACAGCAGTGTGCCCAGCGGTCCAGTCTGCAGCCCCCATTGGGCAACGAAGGTGTACGGCCGCGCATCGGCTTGCGCGCTACCAGCCAGTGTCAGGCAGATACACAACGCCAGTGCCAGCCATGTACACGATGCCAGCAGGGGCCAAGGATTGGAAATCCCTGGCGGCGGCTGAGAAGCGGCCTCAGCCGCTCTAGTTGAGGCTCCAGAGGGGCTTTCTTCTTTGAGACGGCGAATTTGATTCGGCAGCTTAAGCTTCAGAAAAGCCTCCTCATCCGTGACTTGCGCGTATTATAGGGCGCTTGACGCATTTGTTGCAAGGGAGCCAAGGATTGGAAATCGCTGGCTGAAAGTGAGAAGCGGCCTCAGCCGCTAGGGTTCAGCCCGTGTAGAGGCTTTTTGGTTTCAGACGGCGAAATTGATTTGGCGACTTTCTAGGCGCTTTTCTGTCCCGTGTGTTGACGGTAGGCTTTGATGTAGCGCATGGCGTAGGAGTCACGGCCCAGGAGCAGGTCAGTAGCTAGCACTGCCTGGCGCACTTTGGCGGCATCTACGACGGGGCAGGTCACTCCCGCAGCGATAGCCAGGGCCAGAAACGCACTGTTGAGCACGCCACGGTCAGGCAGGCCGAAGGAGATGTTGCTGGCTCCCAGGGTCTGATTGACACCCAATTCGGCCCTCACTTTGCGGATGGCCTGCAGTGTCACCAGTCCAGCTTGGTTATCTGTGGCTATTGTCAGGCAAAGACAATCGATGATGACGTGTTCACGGGGAATGCCAAGCGACTCAGCCCGGTCTATGATTCTGTGAGCGATCGCCACCCGCTGGTCAGCGTTCTGGGGGATGCCTTTGTCATCCATGGTCAGGCCGATGACCGCTGCCCCATATTCTTTGACCAGGGGTAGAATCGAATTCAAGGAGAGCTCCTGGCCGGTAACCGAATTGATGATTGGCTTGCCCTGGTACACTTTGAGAGCTGCCTCCAGGGCCTTGGGGTTGTCGCTGTCTAGGCTGAGAGGGACGTCTACGACCTCCA
The DNA here is from genome assembly GCA_964478075.1 of uncultured Anaerolineales bacterium. Classification (GTDB taxonomy): domain Bacteria; phylum Chloroflexota; class Anaerolineae; order UBA2200; family UBA2200; genus DAOUEX01. Next base: position 3,048 of record CAYZGO010000048.1, read on the forward strand.
TCACGGCCTGTACAGTCTGAGGGAGCAGAGCGATTTCGTCCACGCCTGCCATGCCCACGTTGACGTCCAGGATGTCCGCCCCAGCCCGTACCTGAGCTAGGGCCTCCTTGCGCACGAACTCCATGTCGCCAGCCTGCAGTGCAGCAGCCAGTTTCTTCTTTCCGGTGGGGTTGATGCGCTCGCCGATCAGCACAGTCGGCTGGTCATCACCGAGGTCTACTTCTTTCGTAGTGCTTGATATAGTGGTCTTCATCAATTCATGTCCTCCTTGCCAATCATGTTGTATTGTTCGGGGTGCATTCTAGAAATCGGGCAGATTCTGGCTGTAGCGACGTAGCATAGGCCTTTATGGCCGTTGTTTGTGTGTCCCAACACGCCCACCCCGTCAAGCGGTCGCCCGTCGCCCTCAGGGCATGCAAAGCAAGGGCATGCAGAGCACGAACAGCAAGGCGCTAGACTACGTCCCTGGTGTGCTAAGAATGGCCTATTGTCCAAGATACATTGACTGGGCGAATATCTGCTGAAAGTTGGGAACGCTGGCCAACTCGACGTAGCGGACTCGGCGGGCTATGTCTTGTGCTGCGGCCCGCTTGCTGCGAGAGATCAGGGCCAGCCTAGCGCCAGTACCGGCGGCGTTTCCCACCTGGCGGAAGCGGTGCAACGGCAGTGGTGGCAACATGCCGATAGTCACCGCGCTGGACAGGTCAATGTAGCTGCCAAAGGCCCCAGCGATGATCACTTGGTTGATCTCATCCTCGGAGCGTCCCTTCACTTCTAGGAGTGCCTCAATACCCGTGCGTATGGCCCCTTTGGCGAGTTGCAACTCGCGCACGTCGTGCTGGGTGATAGTAATCGCCGGAGCTCCATTGCGCTCCTGCTCGCTGATCAGCACGAATTCGCGCCCTCCGGTCTCGCAAGTGCGCACCCGCGGGTGTTCGCCCATCCTTCCCCCGCGATCCAGCACGCCGCTCAGGTAAAGCTGAGCCAGGGCATCCACGATGCCAGAGCCGCAAAGGCCAACCGCTGGCGCTGCAGCGATGGTGTGGTATTCCACCCGGTTATCCACCAGGCGCAAGCGTTCTATGGCTCCGGCAGCAGCGCGCATACCGTGTTTGATGTGAGCGCCCTCGAAGGCAGGCCCGGAGGCACAGGAAACGCTGCTCATCTCACCATCGCTCACCAGGCAGACCTCGGTGTTGGTGCCGATGTCGAGAGCCAGTACTAGCCCTTCGGCCTTCCAGACTTCAGTGGCCAGCAGCATGGCTACGTGGTCGCCGCCGACAAATCCGGCGATGTTAGGCAGCAGGTGTACGTAGGCTCCTGCTGCGATGTGCAGCCCTACGTCGCGGGCCTTGACGTTCAGGGCACTGCATACTGCAGGGACGTAGGGGGAAAGCGCAAGTTGCTCCACTGGCAAGCGCAGCAGCAGGTGGTGCATGGCCGTGTTGCCCACCACCACTGCCTCCACGATTTGCTGCGGCCTGGCATCAATCTCAGCACACAGATCAATGGCCAATTGGTTGAGCGCCTCCACAGCCAATTCCTGCATCCGTGTTGCTTCGGCCGGTGCTCCTTGCGTGCGGCTGATGCGCGTGACGACATCCTCTCCGTAGGCGATCTGGGGGTTCATAAGGCCCTTGCTGGCCAGCGTGCGGCCGCTTTCCAGGTCGAGCAGATAGCCGGCGACCTTGGTGGTGCCCAGGTCTACCGCTAGCCCTAGTTGGCGGCTGGGCCAGGGAGCGAGGGCTATCAGTTCATCGCCGCGCAGCGAAGCCTGGGCGCGCCAGTTCCATGACCGCAGTCGGGGCGAGAGGTCGCGCAGGACCTCAGTGTCTATGCTGTGGCAAGCCAGGCCATGCTGCTGCTTCAGGGTCTCCAGCACACGGTCGGCATCGGCTCTCAGATCTGATAAGGACGGCGGTGACAATTGCAGCTCATAGGCGCGTACGGGGGGCTCCGGGGTAACGGGGACCTCTAGGCCTTCCACCTGGGTCCGTTGCGGGGTGCTGAGAGATTCCGGGGGTACGCCTACTTTGACATCGTCGCGTGCGTAGGTCTGGCAGGCGAGGCGATAGCCTTCCTGTAGTTCCTGCGAAGTGAGAGCGTCTCGTTCGGCGGACGTTGGGGGCGAGACGTGCCCAGCTAGGACCTGCACCTTGCAGTGGCCACATATTCCCTCGCCCCCGCAGAGGCTGATCAGGTCCACGCCGAGTCGGCGTGCCGCTTGCAAAAGGGACTGGTCGGCGGGGCAAGAGCCTCGCCGACCCACAGGTTCGAAATCTATTTGGTGAGGCAAGTTGTCCTCCATACGTCGTGCCCAAGGGCTTTTGTGTCCATCTCGTTTGTGCACCAAGCACTCACAATAACACCCATCCCGTCGGGCGGTCGCCCGTCGCCCTCAGGGCATACAAAGGGCATGCAGAGCACGAACGGTAAAGGGCCAGGCTACGGAATGCGGGAAGCATGCCTAGCGACTTTCCGAAACCTGCTTCTCCCACTCATCGCGTTTCAGCGCCATATCGTGGAAGAGGAGTTGCATGCGGCCAAAGTGACGGCGAAAGTACATGCGCAGGCTGCGATACTCTTCTTGTTTGAGAAAGCTCAGATCATGGTGCGCAGGGACGTCGCGGTAATGGCTGCCGGCGTGCCGGAACCTTAGCTTGTCATAGACGTGTATGGCGCGTTTGTTGGTCGCAGCTACGTCCAGACAGAGCCGCTGGAAGCCAAGGGTGCGGAAGTAGTAAGGCAGGAAGACGCGCAGAGCTTCGCTGCCGTAGCCCTGGTTCACAAAGTCGGCACCACAGGCAATACCCAGCCGCGCCGAGCTGTGCCCCACGATCTCACGCAGGCTCACGCGGCCAACGACCTTGCCGTCAGATCGTCTCTCAATGACGTACAGCAAACTCGTGCGATCTGCACCGTGCAGCGCGAGCCACATCCCTCTGCTCACTGGCGCGGTGCGCGCGATATTCGCTAAGATGTGTAGCGGGTCGCTGAAGGGCCGCCAGGCGCGCATTTGTTGGGAGTCTTCACGTCGGATGTCACGGACGATAATGCGCGTGCCCTCAAGACGCACTCTTGCACTCGTGCTCTTCGCCTTGGCCTTTGTTCTCACCTTCATCCTGTGTTTTCCTGATGTCAAGAGTGTGTTCAACACGTGCCAGCCTGTGTGGTCAAGTCCTCGGCGGGTTGGGCTTGGTGTCCCAGCGCACGTCGCCGCATGCGCCCTCAGCCCATCCCTGCCTGAGAAAAGCGTGAAAAGGCTCGCGCTCACGGCCTACCGTAGTGGCATCGCCATGGCCGGGGAGCAGTTGCGTCTCGTCTGCCAGGACAAAGATGCGCTCCCTGAGCGTCCGCATTAGTTGCTGCAAGTCCGCCGGGGAATCAGTGTGGCCTGGACCACCAGGGAAAATGGCGTCACCTACCAGCCAGCGCTGACCATCGAGTTCCAGGCCTACGCTGCCGGGCGTATGACCGGGCAAGTGATGTACGCGTACACGACAGCGGCCGAAGCGCACGACCTGGCCGTCACGCAGCTCAAAGTCCGGTGGCACGGGCAGCAGCCCGGCGTCGGCATTATGCACGCCAATGGGCGCGCCCGTGGCTTGACGCACTTCGGCCAGCGCGGCGCTGTGATCGGGATGGCCGTGCGTGAGCAGAATGGCCGCGAGGCGCGTGCCCGCGATGGCACTCAGCAACGTGCCGGCGTCCGCCCCTGGATCCACGAGCAGCGTACCTGTCTCGCCACAGAAGAGGACATAACAGCTGGTCTGGTACTCGCCTACTGGCAAGCGAAGAATGTCCATTTGATGGGGCTATTATAACACTGAACAGGAAGATTAGTCAACGAGGCGTGGGAGCACGCAAGTGCTGCCGAACACGGGAGGCCAAGTGACCGGCACTCAAAAACGGCCAGTCACTCAAGTATCAAGTGGCGGGGCGAGCTTGGTGCAGCCCTGGTGGCAGGTTGAGGAAGCGCAGGAGCTTGTGCTCTTGCGTGTAGTAGGCTATCTGCTGTGAAAGGTTGTCCTCTTCCGGCACAGTAGTCAGGGCGCGGAGTATGGAGGTAGCAGCAGCCTCTGCGGAGCGTTTGCGCAGTCGCTGCCAGGGCAGTACGCACTCACCACTGGAATGGACGCCGACAATGTCGGTCGGCAATCCCTGGTCGGGCATCCAGTTCAGGCACAGGGCAAAGGACAGCATGCGCGATGGGAGGTGTTCCAGTGTCACTTCCAGCAATTCCGGCTGCGTGCCCAGGGCAAGCACGACGAGCGCAAAGTCATGCTTGCGCAGTTGCTCGATGCTCAGTACAGGCACGTCGACCAACAGGGACGCGGCGATGGCCAGGGGCATTGACGCCTTGTCCACGCCGACCAACGCGGTGAATTGCCAGCCATATTCCTTGAGCAGCGCCAGCAGGCGGCTCAGGGTCACGGCCACGTCACGGTAGGTGAAAGTGTGGTTCTGGTAGATGGGCACGTCAAGGCCGTCATCGTGGCTGCTGCCCAGGCAAATGACCCCGTACTCTGCATACAGGGGGGCTTTAAGGCCAAGTTGTCCTTGCGACGGGAATTCCTGGTGGCGTATGGCGACCAGCAATGCTTCGTGTGCGGCAGAGGTGTCCGCACTGGGCGGTGCACGGCGCAGGGCCTGCCGCAGTGTCTGTTCTGCTGCTGCACAGTCCCGCAATCCCATGTGGCAGTTGGCCATCGCAAACCCGAGTTCCCAATCTTCGGGGTACTCTGCCATGAGCGATTGAAATTGGGCCAAGGCATCGGAAAACTCGCCTTGCGCACACTGCACATAGGCCAGCTCGTAGCGCGCCGAGGGGTCGTGCTCGTTGGTGGAAAGGCAGTGGCGGAAAGCGTCCGCCGCCTCCTCATGTTGTTCTAGCTCGGTGAGCACCCGCCCCAGGTTGAAGTGGCTCTTGTAGTCGCTGCTCAGCAGGGCGGCGCTGCGAAATTCGTCAGCGGCCTTGGTCAATAGGCCTTTGCGTTGATAGTGATGCCCCAGCGCGTTGTGTGCGGCAGCTATACTCGGGTCAGCCTCAACGGCATGCTTGAACTCGAGCATAGCTTCGTCCAAGTGCCCCTGTCGTTCCAGGTGCTGTCCTCTCTCTATGTGTTGGTAGGCCTGTCCAGGCTTGAATTCACCAAGCATGTTGTCATCTATCCTGCTGATTGTTGCGGCAATTATAGCGCATTTGCGGAGGCAGTCAAGGAAGGGTAAGCGGTTACCAGTTGCCAGTCAACGGTTATCGGTTGTGAGTCACTGGAAACTGTCAGTAGAAGTACTCAACGGGCCAGCCACGGCGTGCGGCGATGGCTTTCAGACGCGAGTCAGGGTTCACGGCTACCGGGTGTCCCACTCGCTCCAGCAGCATCAGGTCCGAGTGGCTGTCCGTGTAGAAGTAGGATTGTGCCAGGTCTGCGTCGTACCTGCTGGCGTAGTCCTGGGCCCAGTAGACCTTACCAGGCCCGTAGCAAGGTGGCTGGATGATGCTCCCCGTAAAGTGTCCGTCTACCACCTCCAGCAGCGTGCACAGATAGTCATTCACTCCCAGATGCCTGGCCACAGGGCCAACTGCGTAGGCCGTGGCGGCCGAGATGATGGTTACCAGGTGACCCTGTGCGCGGTGCTCGTTCATGCGCTGCACCGAATTCTCCGCGACATAGTCCACCACCATCTGCTCGAACCAGCGCTCGCAGAAGGCGCGCATCTCTACTTCACTGTCGGCAGATACAGTGGAAGCCAGCTTGGCCATCACAGCGGGGTAGTTGAACAGGCCCAACTTGTATAGTGCTGCATACCCGTAGGCGCGCAGTATTGCCCGCCAGTCCACCTCTCTCTGACGCCACAGGTAGCGCATGTAGAGCATGCCAGAGCTGTCGCGCAGGATGGTGCGATCCATGTCAAAGTAGGCGACGACGTTGGTCATAGCTGTGTTCCTTCGCTGTGATTTGCCGCGTTAGCCAAGGCCATTGGTTGAGCATTTTAGCACAGGTTGCTGTCGGGGCAAAGTGCTGTCAATGGATTGCCTTCCCTGTCTCACCTTTGTGTTCACGCCACCCAACGAGGCAGAGAAACTCCGACGCAAATCCTGACCGCTGGGCGATGCGCGGGGCTATTCTCTGCTCGCCCGGCCAATGACCTTCCGCAGCAGACGCCAGGCGGTCAGCGGGGCGACCATGGCTACGGTGAGGGCGGGCACAAAGTAGGGCGTCTTGGTAGTGTAGTGCAGCGTGGCACCCTGCGAGTTGCGCAGGAACTCTTGCGGAGTCTGGAAGTCATCCAGTTCCGTCCGGGCACGGCCAACCTCGAAGGAGAAGTGGGCGTCGGAGCCGGCGGTGACGGGGATGCGGTGTTGCGCGGCGAGCACGCGGGCGCGGCGGTCGTCGGAGGCGAATGGCGTGCGCGCGTTGTAACCCTCGATCAGGTCAACCTGGCCGATGATCTCGTGCAGTTTGCTTCGCTGGATTTTGCCGGGCGTGCCACGCGCCAGGGGGTGGGGAATGAAGACCAGACCGCCTTGCCCGTGGACGCGGGCCACAGTCTCCTCAGCGCTGAGGTGTGGAGGGATGCGCCGCTCAAGGAACAGTGCAGCGATGCCGCCGTGTGCAGTGCCGATTTCTTCGCCGACGATAACTCTGAAAGGCGCCCACTCGCGCAGGCGCAGAGCGCCCCCGATTTCGTCGTGATCGAGCACGGCGATGCCGTCGAGGCCTCTGCGGCGCACCACGTCGGCCAGCTTTCTCAAGGAGAGCAGGGAATCGTAGGAATAGCAGGTATGAACGTGCAGGTCAAACCGCATAGTACGGTTACCAGTTGGCGATTACCAGTTGCCGGTTGCTAGTCGGCGGCTGCGTATTCTTCGGCGGTGATGAATTCTCCGCCGCTGATGGTACGTGAAGCGATGCGCTTCTTATCGTCGAAGCGCAGTTCTGCGTGCATCAGTTGGAAGCATTTGTCATCCATGATCTCTTTGCGCAGGATGTAACCGCCCTCGTCCGCTATGCTGGGGTCGTTGTACAGGTTGATGCGCACACGCACTTTGGCCCCACAGTTGGCGCAGCGCAAGTAGAGCCACAATACCCCTTTCTCCTTGGACTGGCCGAAGAGTTTATCTAGCAAACCCATGGTCATCTCCTTTTTCACTCGCCAGATGTGGCATAGCGATGTAGAGACGTAGCCTCGCCCAAGCTCGCCCAACGGATGGCGGGACTGTGCAGATGGCGAGACTGCGCATGCTACGTCTCTACCTTACCAGGCTGCCTTGGCGCGTTCGGCCACAATTCGCTCGTAGACCTGAATGGTACGCTGCGCAATGCGCTGCCAATTGTACTCTTTCACCACGAGTTCGTAGGCATTGCGCACGCGCTGGGCTGCCCAGTCTGGTCGGGCCAGCGTGTGATTGATACCCCAGGCTAACGATTCAGCGTTGTCCGGATATACAGTGATGCCCGTTTCAGCATGTGTCATCACTTCTTGCAGCCCGCCGACCAGAGAGACCACGACCGGCACTTTGGCCGCCATAGCTTCGAGGGCGACAATGCCGAACGGTTCGTACAAACTGGGGAACACAGCGCAAGCAGCTACCTTGTACAGACGGTCACGGTCATCATCAGGGATGAATCCAGTGAAAAGCACTTTGTCGCCGACGCCGAGTTCCCACGTGCGGTGACGCAGGGCATTGAGCAGGTCGCCTGTGCCGGCTATGACAAACTTGGCTGCAGGATGTTCGGCCAGGACATGGGGCACGGCTTCGATCAGAACGTGCAGTCCCTTTTCCTGGACGATGCGTCCCACGTAGAAGACGATCCTTTCCTCCGGTAGAGCATACAGGCTGCGAAACCGTGTTAGGTCAACTTTGTCCCAACGCTCAAAGCGGTCCACTGTCACGCCGTTGGGGATGACGTCTATCTTGTCGGGCGGCGTTTGGAAGAAGCCGGCGACTTCGTGAGCCATGAACTGGCTGCAGCAGATCATGCGCCATGATTCATAGGTCAGCCACCACTCAACGCTGTGTATAGCTCTCTGCTGGTCGTTGACGAGGTGCCCCCGCGAGCGGCCTTGCTCTGTGGCGTGGATGGTGCTGAGCAGGGGGAGCTTAGAGTTGCGCTTGAGCGCACAGGCGCTGAAGGCAGTCAACCAGTCGTGGGTGTGGATGAGGTCCATGCCCTTGTCTCTGCATAGACTTCCGCCCACCTCCTCCAGCTTGATATTGGTCTGCCAGGCCATAGTGTAGAAATCGGGCATGGACACACTGGGCGGCTCAATGCGATACACGGTGAGCCCGCTGCTTTTCTCCTTGGTTTTGCCGCCTGCCCAGCGCAGGGTTACGAGGTGCACCTCGACGCCCTCCTGTGTCAGTGCGCGCACGAGTTCCATCACGTGGCGGCCCAGGCCTCCGACTACGTGTGGAGGGTACTCCCAGGATAGCATCAACACGCGCATAGTGCACTCTCCTCCAATTTGCAACTTTGCGTGTGAGCATTATACTACGGGTGGAGTGAGTGAGCAAGAATGGTACACGAATTGCACGAATGTCCACGAAGAATTCCAAAGAGGATTCGTGGAATTCGTGTAGTCCATCTTTGTCCTGTACACGAATTACCACGAAAGACAGAAAGGTGCACTGACGTGGTTGCAGAGGCTTCGCTCCTGTGTGTTAACGAAGAGCAATGCGGCAATCTGGCCCGATGCTTGCGCGTGTTGCAGGTGCGTCCTGATCCATACTTGAAGAGGCCTGCCAACCAAGTTGAGAGGTATCGGGAGGCCAACTATTGGTTCTACATAACGGCTATCTGTCAAAGCACCAGGACGTTTGAGGGCACGATCGACGGTCGCTGGCTGCGCGGCTGGGATTACCTTGTGGAAGCCAGTCGACGTCGCGTGGAGGACTTTACGGCTGAGCGGATGCAGGCTTACAGGGCTGAGGATTTGATGAGCTTGTTGTCCGATGACTTGGATGCGGGCCACTCGCCCATAGATCGTGTGGAGGAGCGCCTGGGGCAACTGCACGATTGCGCTCGCCGGCTCCTGGAAGACTATGGTGGAGAAGCTATGGGTGTCTATGAGCGCTGTGCTGGACGCCTGGCCGGGGAAGGTAGCCTGCTTGCTCTCCTCCCCGAGTTCGCAGCCTACTCTGATCCGCTCCAGAAAAAGTCGGTGCTTCTGGCCGGCATGCTGCACGAAAGCGGGGTGTGGCCCCTGCAGGATGCTGAGAATCTAAAGGTGCCTGTAGATTACCACGCTATGCGCGTTGCGCTGCGCAGTGGTATGGTGGAGGTTAGGGATGCAGCTCTGGCGCGCGACCTGCGGGAGCAGAAGCCAGTTTCTGATGAGCTAAATCAGGCGGTGCGAGCGGCTGTGAGCGCGGCCTGTGACGTTGTGGTGCGGGGGTCGGGACTGTCGGTCTTTGCTTTCGACAAGCTTATCTGGCACCTGGGGCGAAGCTGCTGCTTCTATGATCACGAGCCCATTTGCGGGCCGGGGCGCAGCGCCAAGGCCTGTTTTAAGCGCAGCAAGTGCACGTTCATTCAAGCTACGACGTATTCCTGCCCTAACGTCTGCGTCTTCGACGGGGTTTGTAGAGGCAGTCGTGACCAGGCATACCGCTCGTACTGGGAGACGAACGTTCATACATCCTACTACTGACTTTTGGTGGTAGTGCTTCCCCAAGGGTGAGTTGACAGGACTAGGGAAGAAGTCAACCACCAAGGCACGAAGACACCAAGGAACAACAAGTATGTACTTCGGGTCTTGGTGTGTTTGTGGTTAGCAAACATAGCCATCTGCAGGAAGGTGGCGCCCGGGAGGATGACGACGGACACCATTGCCAAAGCGATCAAAGAAGCACTGTTGAAAGGGCAGCTACCCTGCGCCTGTGCCTTCGCTATTGGTCAGCGGTTTGGGGTGGAGCCTTTGCAGGTCGGGAGGGAAGCCGACGCCTTGAACGTTCGCCTATCCAAGTGCCAGTTGGGCCTTTTTGGATATGGTTCCAAAGCAGAAGGCAAGCACCACCGGATAAAGCCCATGAAAGACGTGCCGCCCAAGCTCGCCGAAGCCATCAGGGCTGCTTTGGACGAAGATGGCAAGCTGTCCTGTGCTGCGGCATGGCGGATTGCCGACGAACTTTGTATGGGGAAACGAAGGGTAAGCGACGCAGCAGAGGGGATGGGCGTACGCATAGTGAATTGCCAGTTGGGAGCATTCTGAGAACTGCCAACCGAGTTGACAAAGCCGAGACTCCGTTGTAGAATCGCTGACACGACAGTAGCAGGAGGTGGCTATGGTTATCCGGGACTTTAGGCCAGAGGATTGTGAAGCACTGGTAGAGATTCTGAAGGCAAATTTACAATACGGGGATCCGGCTACAGAAGGGCCGGACGCCATGCTGCGGGTCTATGAATGCCAGGCAGCCGTGTTTCTAGTGGCAGAAGAGGATGGCAAGCCAGTGGGCCTCAGCCGTGGGGTCTACGATGGCTCCAAGGCCCTGATTCACATTGTCTCTGTGCACCCTGACCACCAACGACGCGGTATTGGGGCGGCTCTAGTACGTGAGACGGCACAGCGCTTCAAGGAACGGGGAGCCACGAATCTCGCAGTGACCGTGCCTGGCGACAACCTCGAGTTCTGGAAAAAGCTGTCGTTTCGCCTGACCACGCGCATTATGTTCGCGCATCCGATCGATAAGGTCATCGAGTAGGGCCGGTCTCCGATTGTGAGGCTTGATGCGGCCCGGCCGGGAGCGGCGCAGTGCGCTGTGGCCCTACAGCGTGCGTTCCCCTTGTTCATCCTGCGGCTCATTCTCACTCTTGAGACGGGAATAGAGAGCGATCAGGTTTTCTTCGTGCAGGCGCCGCACGAGCCCATCTAACGGAACGCGCGATTTGCCGCAGGACTCGATGTCGATGTCCAGCAAAGCTGATTCCGGAGCGCCTTTCTCCACTAGCTGTTGCACTTTCTTATTGATGCATCGCAGGTAGTGAGTGCTTGACTTTATCTCCTCAGCCAGTTCCCCTCTCAGTAGCAATTGCCCATGGCCCTGCACGGCGCTGTTAGGCCTGAGTGCTTGCACAACACGCAGAGAACGGATCGTGTCCTCAGAGTCGCCCCAGACGATGTATGGTATGGGCAGTATGGCGTCTCCGGCGAAGAGTATTTTGCCGCGCTGGACAAAGACTCCAATAGAATCCTTGGTGTGTCCGGGAAGGTGGATGAGATAGAGGGAACGCTCGCCCAGATGGATGTGCATGTCGTGTTCAAACACAATATTGGGCACGCGGATCTCAACTTCGGCCAGGGCAGGTGTCTCCTCCTTGGCCTCCGCTAGGCTCTGCTCTCCCCATCTCAGGAGAATTTGGTGACATAGACGATGTGCGATCACTTCGGCGTGCGGGAACAGATAGGTGCCATTGGTGTGGTCCGAGTGGTAGTGTGTGTTGATGACGTAGCGAACCGTGCCTTTGCCGCGTTCCTTGATGAAGGCTATCATTTCGCGGGTCTCTTGGGGAAAGGGGAGGGTATCAATGACGATGGTACCTTCAGAGGTCAGAATGACGCCAGCAGTGACTTGCGCATAGAGATCGCTGGTGAAAGCGTATATGTCCTCGGCAACTCGATCCCTTCTCATAGCGGTGTTCCCCAGCGTGGCACTGAAATCCGTGTGACGAGGAGCGGATGAGCAGTGGGTGCGTCAGACTGACCGGCCTGCTGTCGTAGAAAGGATAACACAGAAGGAAACAAAAGTCAAGAGGTATTTGTGCGGACCTGGCCAAAAACGCATGATGGTACACGAACTTCACAAGTGCAGGTTCTTCAACCAGGGAGCACACGGCGGAGGGGAGCCAGGCCACACAAAAAGCGTCTCCGCTGTGCCGTGTGCGATTCCGTTTTGAACCTGCTCTCGCAGGTGGGGATCCAGTCTCGCGGATTTGCCTCACCCTTGCGAGTTACTACAGCCCCGCAAGAAAGCAGGTCCCCGATTCATTCGGTGTTGGCTCAAAACTTTGGTGCGCATCACGAACACAGCAGATGACGCAAAGATATGATAGCACAAAGAGCTAGAAATGTCAAATCGCCGAATTGCCTCACGATAAATCTAACTTTGCGGGAATCGTTGCCT
>CAYZGO010000049.1:0-14477 GCA_964478075.1 uncultured Anaerolineales bacterium
TATCTTGTGGCTCGCCAGCACCATCTCTATCTGGTTGGCCTGAAACTCGAGCAATTTGCGCTGCATGCTACACCTCCGCGTATAGAACATTTGTTCTAATCTGGTGAGATTGTAGCACAATGCCGCACAATTGTCAAATTGGAGAAGTGGGGAGGACGAGTAGTGAGTAGCGACTAGTGCGTAGTGAGTTGTGACGGGCGGGGGGTTGGGTGAGAGGACTGGTGATGTCTGGCACGACTCTGCACTGTCAAAGGCGGCCAGGTTTGGGCCTGGTTCCGGGCTGTGTTGTAAGTCGGGCATATGGAGGTTGTGTTGTGGATGAAGAACCAGGCCGCGCAAACCGGCGCTGGGGGAGGGAGTCCATGTGTCGCCAGCCGTCTCTCCCCCAGCGGACTTTGATGTCGGCAAGAACGATACGGCTATTCGTCGTTGTGTCCCGGGCTCCGCGCAATGCTAGCGCTCTCAGGTTAACCCTCGGTTACGGCTCTGTAGAAGTTGGGTTGACATCGTGATGGAAAGGGAGAAACCCGGTCTTTCGCGTGCCTGAATGATAAAGTCATCAGTTTGCAGGCTCTCTGATAAACGAAAGGCACATTTCCAGACCAAAAACCCGGGTTTCTTGGTTGCGTCTGCGATGTGGTCTAGCGACACTTTCTGGCAAAGGCCTGCCTCGCACTGGGAGTGCGAGACAACGTGCGGACTGCACATCGGCCCTGTGCTGTGAACTGTAAACCTCCAACCGTAGACTGGCCTCACGTTCGCCTGCGGCGCACGCCCAGCGTCAAGGACTCGCCATCCAGGTCGTGTGTCTCCACGTACGCATCCTTATGCGGCGCCTTCGCCAGCAACCTCTTGGATAGCGTCTCCTGTCTGATGTACTTGCCCCAGGTGCGGAACACGGGCGCTAGGCCCTCGCTGGCCTGATAGTACGTGGTGATGGTGTCCTCAATGCGAAAGCCAGCATCTTTGCGCATAGTTTGAATGCGCCGCACGACTTCTCGAGCCAGGCCCTCCAGTCGCAGTTCTTCGCTGATGTCCGTGCTCACGGCCACCATGTAGCCGCCTTCTTCAACCAGGGCATAGTCTGGTTTCGCTTCCGTCTGCACCTTCAGGTCTTCAGGCTCAAGCGTCACCGTCTGCCCTTGCACCGTCAACTGCTGCGTCTCCCCTGCGCGCAGCCGCGCCACAACCTCGGCTGCGTTCATCTGTGCCAGCACCTCTCTGATCGCAGGGAACAGCGTCTTGTGCTTCCGGCCCACGCGGCTGGGCACGGCACTAACAGTGTAGCTGGCCAACTCGGACTCGTCACTTACCAGGCGGACTTGTTTCACATTCAGTTCGTTGCGGATTTGATCAACCAGCCGTTGCAGGCCCTGTGCTTCTGCTGCCGAGCGCGTCTTGACCAGCGCGAGGGCCAGGGGCTGCCGCACCTTGATGCCGGCCTGATTGCGTGCCGCACGCCCCATGGCTACCACGCGCCTCACCAGGCGGGTCTCGGCCATCAGTTGCTCATCAATGAGCGCGGCATCTGCCTGAGGGTAATCGCACAGGTGGACACTGTGCGGCGCTTGGCCCTCCCAGGAGCGTACTAGGTTCTGATACATCTCTTCAGCGGTGAAGGGCTGGAACGGTGCCAGCAGCTTGCTCAGCGTCACCAGGCACTCGTACAACGTGTGGTGCGCGGCGGCCTTGTCCACGTCGGCTTCGCTCTTCCAGAAGCGACGCCGCGAACGCCGCACGTACCAGTTGCTCAGGTCTTCCACAAAGGCCTGGATAGCACGTGCTGTGCTGGTCATGTCGTAATGTGCCAGGCCGTCATCTACCCTCCGCACCAGGTTGTGCAACTCGGATAGTACCCAGCGATCCAACGGCGCACGCTCCGCTACAGGCACGTGCTGCTCACGCGGATCAAACCCATCAATGTTAGCGTAGGTGACGAAGAACGAATAGGTATTCCACAGTGTCAGCGCGAATTTGCGCGTGCTCTCGGCCACCAGATCCAGCGAGAAGCGACGTGAGTAGTCAGGTGGCGAGGACGTGTAGAAACTCCAGCGCATGGCATCGGCACCGTAAGCCCTGATGACGTCCCATGGATCCACCACGTTGCCCTTGGACTTGCTCATCTTCTGGCCTTCGCTATCAAGTACGTGTCCATAGCAGAGGCAGTTTAGGTAGCATGGCTTGTCGAAGAGCAGCGTGGAGATGGCATGCAGTGAGTAGAACCAACCGCGCGTCTGGTCAATAGCTTCGCAGATAAAGTCCGCGGGGAATTGGTCGTCGAACAGCTCCTCGTTCTCAAAGGGATAGTGCCACTGTGCCACGGGCATGGCCCCCGAATCAAACCAGCAGTCAATTACCTCAGGTGTGCGGTACATAGTGCCGCCGCATCTGCAGGAGAGCGTGACTTCGTCTATGTACGGGCGGTGTAGGTCGAGTTCAGGCAGATCAAAGCTGGAGCGCCCCAATCCAACGCGCTTGCTGCCCATGACCCGCTCGCGCAGTTGCTCCACGCTGCCAAAGCACTCCGACGCCCCGCACTTTTCGCAGACCCAGACGGGCAGCGGCGTACCCCAGTAGCGGTCGCGCCCCAACGCCCAGTCTACGTTGTTCTCCAGCCAGTTGCCAAAGCGCCCATCGCGGATATGCGCCGGATACCAGTTGATGAGGTGGTTATTGGCCAGCAGCCGGTCCTTGATCTGCCGCGTGGCGATGTACCAGGTCGGCTTGGCGTAGTACAGCAGCGGCGTGTCACAGCGCCAGCAGAAGGGATAGCTGTGGGTATAGCGCCCTACGTGGTACAACAGGCCGCGGTCCTGCAAGTCACGGATGATCAGCGGATCAGCGTCCTTGACGAACAATCCACGCCACGGTCGGACCTGCTCAATGAAGTTGCCGCGCAGGTCCACAGTCTGTAGTATGGGCAGATCGTGCTCCTGGCCGATCTCCATGTCATCCGCGCCGAAGGCTGGCGCCATGTGCACGATACCTGTCCCTTCCTCGGTGGTCACAAAGTCAGCGGCGATGACGCGGCAGTAGTCCTGGTTCACCGGCAGGAAGGTGTATAGTGGCTTGTAGTGCTTGCCGACGAGTTCTTTGGCGGTGAGGGTCTTCAGCACGGTGTATTCGCCCTGCATCGCCTTCTCTAGTAGATCCTTCGCCAGGATGAGCTTTTCCTTCTCCTGTTCTACCAGCACGTACTCCACCTTGGAATGCACCGCCAGGGCCACGTTGCCGGGCAGCGTCCAGGGCGTGGTAGTCCATACCAGGAAGTAGACCCCCGGCTCATCACGTAGTGGGAACTTGACGTAAGTGGACGGGTCCTCGGCTTCCCGATATCCCTGCGCTACCTCGTGGTCTGAGAGTGGCGTACCGCAGCGTGGGCAGTAAGGCACGACTTTGAAGCCTCTGTACAGGAGGTCCTTGTCCCAAAGCTGTTTCAGAATCCACCACACGGACTCAATGTAGCCGGTCGAGAAGGTCACGTAGGGGTCATCCATGTCAATCCAGAAGCCGATGCGGTCGCTGAGCGCCTTCCATTCCTTCACATAACGGAAGACGCTTTCCTTGCACTTGGCGTTGAACTCGGCCACGCCGTACTCTTCGATGGCCTGCTTGCCCCTGCCCGTGAAGCCCAGTTCCTTCTCCACTTCGATCTCGACGGGCAGCCCGTGCGTGTCCCAGCCGCCCTTGCGCAGCACGTACTTGCCCTTCATTGTCTGGTAGCGTGGGATGGTGTCCTTGTACACGCGGCCCAGTGCGTGATGGATGCCGGGCAGACCATTCGCTGTGGGCGGCCCCTCGTAGAACACAAAGCGTGGCGCTTCAGCGCGCAGTTTCATGCTCTGGCGAAAGACGTCGTTCTCTTCCCAGAAGCGCAGGATGCGCTCCTCCATCTTGGGGAAATTCACTTTGCTGGAAACATCTCTGAACATGATTCCCTCCTGTTGTACACGAATTTCACGAAGAAAGCCGAATTCCACGAACCTTTATTCATAGTTTTTCGTGTCATTCGTGTACGTCATCCTCACATGATTTTGCGCACGATCCGCAGTCGACTTGAATCAAAGTTGACCAGCAAGCCAAGATGCAGGCCTGAAGCTCTCAAGTAGGAAAGTAACTGTGCCTCGTGGCGTGGGTGCAGTTCGTCCACGGCCTTGAGTTCCAGGATAATCATGCCGTCAACAACGAGATCCAGCCGGTATTGATCAATCACGTTGCCGGCGTAAGTGATGTCAATCACCTTTTCCGTCTCGACGGGGATGCCTCGCATCTGTAGCGCTTTCATCACCGCTCGCTCGTACGTTTGCTCGCGGAACCCTGGTCCCAGCGCATTATAAACGTCTTGCAACGCGCCCTGTACCTGGTACCCCAATTCTTTATACAAGATGCGTCCCGGCTTCCGTTCGCCTTTTGCACTCTCCATAATTCCTCGTGTTGTACACGAATTTCACGAAGAGAGCCGAATTCCACGACCCTTTATTCATAGTTTTTCGTGTCATTCGTGTACTAAATCTCCAGCCACATGCGGTTCAGGTAGTCCTGGAAGCCCATTTCTTGCCAGAAGGCTCGTGAGACGGGATTGAACGCGGCCACGTTGAGCTGCACTACGGTCAGGCCATGCCGGCGAAACCAATCGCGTATGACGGCAAACAGCTTGCGCCCCACACCTGTGCAGCGCCAACCTGGGGCTACACAGATGTCAGAGACAAAGCCGTAATAACGCATCTCGAATACTGGCGGGTTCTCCGCCGAGTGCCCGATGATGTAGCCCACTAACTCGTCCCCGGCCACCGCCACGAAGACGCGCCACAATTCATCTGCCATGCACTCCTGTACGACCTCGCGGAAATGAGCACGGCCATCAGCCGCGGGCCGGAAGCGCCTGTCCAGCCGGGCATGGTAGTCCATCATCTCCTGCCATAAATCGAGCAGGGATTCCAGGTCTTCCAGCGTAGCGCGACGCACAGTGACTTCTGCCATCTCGGTGTTTCCATGAATAACAAGCTTGTGCAGTTAAGGCTTGTTCACCCCCGTCGAGCAGGGTGAACGACGCTGAGAACACAGCCTCGTCGAAAAGAGGGCGACCGTTCGTGCTCTGCATGCCCTGCGGGCGACCGCCATGACGGGGGACGCTTCGCAGAGGGCGCAGAGGAAACCTGGGAAGTCTCCGCGTTCTCTGCGTGCTCTGCGGTAAATAGGAAAGCCCTCGTCCACACAGGGACGAGAGCTCTTCAACTCCCGCGGTACCACCCTCATTGGCACAGTGTGCCCGCTCCGTGAGGTACACGTTCATACCCCCGCCGCTGTAACGGCCGGCGAATCCGTCCAAGTCTACTTGCAGCCCGCTTTCGGTTGGAAGCTCCGGAATGATTTTCGATGAGCTCGTCGCGCCCGGCTTCCACCATTGTGCCAGGTTCTCTGGGCGACTACCCCCACCTACTCGTTTCCATCATCGCCTTTGCTACGTATAGTATCGCACATAATGCGGGTTTTGTCAAATCAACCATGTGCGGTGTCCAAGAGGTTGACACCAGGTTAGGTACTCACCTACCCTGCCAGTTGAGGGTGACTTGTCATCAAGGCGGTACGTTCGATCCGAGTATCGTGCTACATCCTTTCCAGAGAGAATGTGCTCCGTTACGCATCGCGTCGGGGCATTCCGGCGGGGATTGACACCCCAGCACCGAGTAAGAAGGGGATCCTTGTCAAAGGCATCATTTGCCTCCCTTTCCACAAGGTACGGGGTGGCTGAAGAGCATGCGCTCATGGCCCGCTCGACGCCAAGATGGTCTACCTACGGCTCTGGGTCAACGTCTTCCCAGAGTATGTCATCCAAGAGCGCCATCTTGTAGGCTTTGCCGTACGTCTCGTCCAGCTTCTTGACCTCGTCTTCTCCCAGGATTTGGTTCAAGATTGTCACCCCGGGATCCGGCTCATCCATGCCTGGGTAAACCTGTGCTTGCTGCCGCGTCAGCGGTGGTCGCCTGCGCAGAAGCTTCAGTACCCAGACGACGAGTGCTATGGGGATGCCTAAAACGAGGAGCGCTCCTAATAGTATGTAGCCCATGTCCATCTACCCTCCGTCAGGTGGACGATGACAAGATGGCTGGACCTGTCACACGGTCTGCCGCAGCAGCTCCAGCACCGTTGCCAGATCATCGGGCAACTCGGATGTGAACTCCGTAGGCTGGTCAGAGCTGGGCAGGGCGAAGGCGAGGCGCGCTGCGTGCAGGAACTGGCGACTGAGCGGCAGTCGCTGCTTGCGAAAGCCGTACACGCAGTCGCCAGCAATGGGATGGCCGATGGAAGCGAAGTGGATGCGAATCTGATGCGTGCGGCCGGTGATGGGCTCAGCCTCCACCAGCGTATGTCGAGCAAAGCACTCCAGTGTACGGTACTCGGTGCGTGCCTCGCGCCCGCCCTGGGACAGCACCGCCATGCGCTTGCGACGCTTGGGGTCACGGCCGATGGGCGCCTCAATCACGCCACGTGCGGCCGGCAGTAGGCCCTCGACCAGCGCCAGATAGGTCTTGTGCACCAGGCGCTGCTTGAACTGGCTCTGCAAATGCCGCTTGGCCGCATCGTTCTTGGCAACGACCAGCAGGCCAGAAGTGTCTTTGTCCAGACGATGCACGATGCCGGGCCTGAGTTCGTCGCCCATGGCGGCCAGGTCCGGGCAGTGCGCAAGCAATGCGTTGACCAGCGTGCCCTTGCTGTGCCCGGGGGCTGGGTGCACAACCATGCCCGCCGGCTTGTCCACCACGATGATGTCGGCATTCTCGTAGACAATGGTCAGAGGGATGGCTTCGGCGCGAAGCTCAGTCTTCTGGGGCGGGGGCACACGAACCACGACCACGTCACCCGCTTCGACCTTGTAGCTGGCCTTGGGCACTTTGCCGCCAACAGTCACGCGCGCTTCATCCAGCAGCTTTCGCACGAACGAACGCGACAGGTCGGCGGCTGCCTGTGCGATGTACTTGTCCACGCGCGGGCCGCCCTGCTCTACGTGCAGTTCAATGACTCGCTCCATAACATAAAGTATACCACGTGTGATTGCTTGAGGCAAATGCGGCCTTGTCGATTGGCCGTTGGCAGTGGATAGCCGAGCGTGGGAGCTCGGCCTGCTGAAACAGGAGTCACTCGTTACTCACTACTCGCCACTCGCTACTGACTCGCCCCGACCTTGCAGTTGTGTCCCGTGTACGTTATAATCCCCGGCCAGGAGGGAAGAGAGAACTATGAACAACGTCACATCGCTGCGTGCCCTGCTGCTCGATCTGGGCGGCGTGCTGATCATCCCCGAAAAGGGCCCCCGGCGGCAATACTGGCTTGATCGCCTCGAGCGCAAGGACAAGGAGTTCGCCGAGTGGTTGTGGAACTCGCCAGCGGCCAATGCTGCGATGCGTGGTGAACTATCCGGCACGCAGTTTTGGCGTGCTGTTGGAGCGGAGCTGGGACTGTCCGCGGAGGAAAGCGATGCCCTGGAGAATGACTACTTTGCCGGCGATCGCCTGAACGAGGCTGCGGTGACTCTGGCACAGCGAGCCAAGGCGCATGGCCTGCGCATCGGCTTGGTCAGCAACGCCTATGGCGACCTGGATGGGTTACTGGCTAGGCATGGTGTGCCGGACCTTTTCGAGATCGTCGTGAATTCTTCCGTGGTGCGCCTGACCAAGCCCAATTCAGCTATTTACCATTTTGCTTGCTCCTGTCTGGAGGTGTCTCCTCAGCAGGCATTGTTCATAGACGACCGGCGCGATAACGTAGAAGGAGCGCGCGCGGCCGGGCTCCAGGCGCTGCACTATGCTGGTGAGGAGACCATGGCACAGGCGGCCGAGCTGCTGGGGCTGCCGTGGAACCTATGAGACGGAAGCGTACAAGTGCCGTACAGGCCCTGCACCAGCACAGCACCAGGATGAAAGAATCGTCATCCGTGCGCACGGCTCTTTTAATAGGAAATTCATATAGATCCTGTATATCTAAGACTGGAAGCACCAAGTTGTGTGAGCAAGGTAGCAGGGCGGTGGATTGGCGTTACCGTGCTGTTACCAGGCATTTTGCTCCTCCTTGCTTGCCTCGCCACCCGCGAGTGATATGGTGCTTGAGGGACTCCCCCCGTCCCTGGGTGGTGAGCGAGAATTGAGTACGACGAAGGACACGGAGATCGGGAGCTACTTCCGTGTCCTTCGTCGTTTGTGCACTCCTAGTGATGCAGTGCTCTCAGAAACCCGGTTTTTGTCACACGTGCCCTGGCGGGCAGTGCCAGGGGAAACCGGGTTTCTAGTTCAAAGAGGCAAACAGTCTCTTTGCTCCTGCTAGATCGTGCGCTGTGCCCAAGGCGGCCATCAGGCGCAGGCGCGCTTTCTGGCCGTTCAAGCCCTGGGCAAAGAGGCAACCCACTCGCAGCAGGTCGTGGTAGGCGCCCACGTACCCGTAGCGGTCGTAGACGCGCCCCTCTGGGCAGCGCGTAGCGATGACTACAGCCACGTCCTGGGCAAGGGCCTCCTCAATGGCCTGCAGCCACCACGGCGGCACGCGGCCGCCGCCAAAAGACTCGATGACCACGCCCCGTGCGCCTAGGCCCACGGCCTGACACGGCAGCTCCGCATCCATGCCCACAGCCAGCTTCAGCAGGTACACCTTGGGCTCCAGATGTGGACAGACAATCGTGTGCCGCTCAATCCTCCGCACGATGACTATGCAATCGGCCTCAACACGGCCCAGCGGCCCCCAGAACAAGGACTTGAACGTGTCTGTGCTCTGGCTGTGCGTCTTGGTCACGTGGCGTGCGGCGTGGATCTCGTCGTTCATCACTACCAGCGCACCCAGTCCGCGTGCTTCGGCGCTGGCTGCCGCGCGCACCGCCGACAGCAGGTTAGCCAGGCCTTCGTAGCCCGGATCGGACGCCACGCGCATGGCCCCCGTGAGCACCATGGGCTTGTTCCCAGGCACTGTCAGATCCAGCAGGTAGGCAGTCTCCTCCATGGTATCCGTGCCGTGGGTCAGCACCACGCCGTCCACGTCCGGCTCAGCCAGCACTGCAGCCACGCGCTCGCGCAGACCCCACAGGTGTTCAACGGTAAAGTGGCTGCTGGGCAGGGGCCCATATTCCTCAGAGGTGACTTCTGGCAGGTCGGGGCCGGGCTGGCTCAGCAGCCTGTTCACGAAATCTGCCCCGCTGAGCGCTACGACAGCTCCACCGGCTTTTTCGTCGTGAGCCATGGCAATAGTGCCGCCGGTGGCAATGATGCGAATTCTCGCCATTGAGATCTCCTCACGATGGTCAGTTCTCGGTTACCACTAGATGCAGCTTGCGGCGTGCCTAGTGCCCGCACTTCAAAGATGGGAATGCTACGAGTTCACTCTCGCCTGGAGCGACTTGCAACTTGGGCTGGCAGTTAGGAGCTACCCACGGCCAACCGCCAAGCGTCAACTGCCAACCGCCAACTGGTAACCGGCCGCCTTTAACTGGTAACCGCCAACTGCTGCTCCTCTTTCAGCCGCAGCGAAATGACCTGGGAGACGCCTTCTCCAGTCATGGAGATGCCGTAGATAGTCTTGGCCGCCTCAACTGTCCGTCGGTTGTGCGTGATGACGACAAACTGCGTGCGCCTGGCGAACTCTTCCAGTAGTTCACGGAAGCGCCCTACGTTGGCTTCGTCGAGCATGGCATCCACTTCGTCCAGGAAGCAAAAGGGCAGCGGCTTGGCCTTCAGGACGGCGAAGAGCAGCGCCGTGGCCGTCAGTACTCGTTCGCCTCCGGAGAGCAGAGCCAAAGCCTGCTGACGCCTGCCCGGCGGACGGGCCATGATTTCTACGCCGGTGCTGGTGGGGTGCTCAGGGTCAGTCAGCGCCAGCCTGGCTCTGCCACCGCCAAAGAGCATCTCGAAATAGCGCGGAAACTCTTCAGCGGCCGCGGAAAAGACGGATAGGAATTCCCTCTCCATCACCTCATCCAGTTCTCTGACCACCTGCTGCAGTGAAGCGGCGGACTGCTCCAGGTCAGTCACCTGAGCTTGCAGGAATTCGTAACGCTGCAGCACCTCGCCGTATTCCTGTGGCGCATTAGGGTTGACATCGCTCAGGCGGCGCAGGCGCGCTTTGAGCGCCTTGATCTCAGGGCCCACATTCTGCGGCAGCGCGCTCATGGGGGCAAGTACCTGCGTACCCTGGCCCAGAAACTCCAGCCGCAATTGCCGTACCTGCTCGTGGGGATACTCAATATCGCCGAGCTCTTCCTCGATCTTGCGCTCAAGCGACTCCAGGGCATCGTGTCGGCGCTCTTTCTCCAGCATCTGCTGGCCGTACAACGCCTCCAATTCGGTAAGGCGCTGCCTGGCGCGCGCGAACTCTTTCTCCAACTCCAGGACCTGGCTCTCGAGGGAGAGCACCTCTGCCTCGGCAGGATCCATGCACGCTGCCAGTTCAGCGAGCCTGGCTGATAGGTCATCGGCTTCCTGTTGCAGCACGTGGACACTGGCAGCAAGCTCTGCAGATTCGCGCTGTAACTCTGCAGCACGTTCCGACCTGGCGGTTATCTCCTGGTCAAGACGTTCCAGGTTAGTGGCATGGCTGGAGGACAACTGTTCTTGCACGTCCACCTGCCGCTGGGCCGCGGCCAGCGCCGTCTCGCCTTGCGCTACTGCCTGCCGTGCTGCTTCCTGGGCCTGGCGTGCCTCCTCCAGCTTGGCGAGCATCTCATCCAGGCCT
This sequence comes from uncultured Anaerolineales bacterium, assembly GCA_964478075.1. Lineage (GTDB taxonomy): Bacteria > Chloroflexota > Anaerolineae > UBA2200 > UBA2200 > DAOUEX01. The sequence goes on from CAYZGO010000049.1 coordinate 10,711, forward strand.
GCTTTTAGCGTGCTGTGTTCCAGGTCGCGCTCATCTAACTCTTGCTGCAGGGCGGCTGCCTTTTGGTCTAGTGCGTGCAACTCGTGCCCGTGCTGCTCATCCAGCCTGCGCCGCCACTCTGTTTCTTGCTGCAAGCGCTCCTGTTTCTGCTGCAGGGCCGCCAGGCTGTGCTCCACGGCGTCGCGCTGCTTGGACAACTGTACCAATTCTTCGGCAGCGGCAGAAACCTCTTGGGAGAGGGACTGCTGCTCTCGTTCTGCCTCCTGTGATGCTGTCCTGGCCGCCTGCTCTTCTTGCTGCAAGGCCGCAAGGCGGCCAGCCAACTCGCGCCACTCTCGTTCCTGCGCCAGCAGGCTGCCCTGTCCCTTTCCCGATCCTCCGCTGATTATACCCGTGGGTTCAACGACTTCACCAGCCAGTGTGACCAGCCGCTGGCCCGGCTGCAGGTGGGAGCGAATGCGGCGCGCTGTGGCCAGGTCCTCGACGATGACCGCGGACCCCAGCAGCAGTTGTACGACGGCTTCGTAGCGCGCATCATATTTGACCAGACCCTGCGCCAGGCCCAGCACACCCTCCCCAGAGGGCGCCTTCCCTATTGGCGGCGCAGTGAGCGTGTCCAACGGCAAAAAGGTAGCCCGTCCGGACTCTTTGGCTTTGAGCGCCTCAATGGCCGCGCTAGCATCTTTCCAGTGTTCCACAACTAGCGCCTGTATGTGCGCACCAAGCGCCGCCTGCAGCGCGCACTCCAGCTTTGCAGGGACGTGCAGTAAACTGGCTATTGGCCCAACGATGCCATGCAATCTGTCTCTGGCTTTGAGTACGGCCTTGACGCCAGGTGCAAAGCCAGCCATGCTCTGTCGCAAGCCTTGTAGTAGCTCATGCCTGTCTTCCAGGCGCTGACGCTTTCGTGAAGCTTCAGCCAGCGCCTGCTGGCGTTGCTCCAGTGGCTCCTCCAGCGCTGTCAATTGCTCCTGCACACGGTTCTGGCGCGCTGTTAGGGCCTGCAACGATTGGAGCGCGTCCTGTTGACGGCTCCGTGACTGCGATATCTCGCTCTGCAGAGACGACAACTGGTCTTCGACGCCGGCTAGTTCGAGCTGCTGCTCCTCGCGCTCCACCAGTACCTGGGTGCGTCTCTCCTGCAATTGCTTCAGACGGTTGCGCACGTCAGCCAGGGCTGTCGCTAGGCGGAAGGCCTGGTTGCGCGCTGTGTCCATATTCCCTTGCAGTTCTTCCCGCAGTGCCTCGGCCTGTTGCAGTTGTGCGCGCAGCTCCTCCATCCGCGTTGCTTGCGCCTGTGTCTCGTCCTGCAGGCGCCGCAGCTCTTGCTCCGCAGCAGCTACACTCTCCTGAAGCGCAGAGCGCCTGACCTGAAGTTGCGTCAGCTCCGCTTGCAACTCTGTCGCATGCTGCTGCTGCAGCCTCAGCCGTTCGCGGCTGACGGCAAGTTCCCGTCCAGTTACTTCCGCCTCGCCATGCAAATCGCCGCTGGCTTTGTGCCAGGCGCTGAGCTGACGGCGAAGTTCGTTCTGCTGCGCCCGCGTGCTGGCAATCAACTCTTCCACCTCTTGGAGTCTGGCCCGCCCCAGATTGACGTCCTGCAGACGCTTGTGCAGCAAAGCTTCCGCCTCGCTCAGCCTGGCCTGCAGACGCTGCCAACGGTAGCCGTACCAGGCGCGCAGCAGTTCCTCCAGGTCACGCCTGAGCAGCTCGCGCTTCTCAGCGCGTTTTGCCTGGCGCTCCAGTTCGCGCACACGCGGAGCAATCTCGTTGAGAATGTCATTGAGCCGCACAGTGTTCTGCTGCGTTTCGGCCAGCTTGTTGAGGGCACTGCTGCGCTTTTCCTGGTAGATGTGCACGCCAGCAGCTTCCTCGAAGAGGATACGCCGCTCTTGCGGGCGCAGGCTGAGCGCCGCATCAACCAGGCCCTGACCGATGACCACAAAGCCCCGTCGGCCGAGCCCGGCCTTACCCAACAGTTCGAGCATGTCGCGCAGGCGCACGCGGCTGCCGTTGAGGAAATACTGATTCTCGCCCGAACGGTAGGCGCGGCGACATACTGTCAGCTCGCTGAAATCGAGAGGCAGCCAGTGGCTGGTATTGTCAAAGGTCATCACGGCCTCAGCCATGCCCAACCGTGGCCGTCGGCTGGTGCCCACAAAGATCATGTCCTCGGTGCGCTTGCCGCGCAGGGCAGCGTAACTCTGCTCTCCGAGAACCCAGCGCACGGCGTCAGCGATGTTGGACTTGCCGCTGCCGTTCGGGCCAACGATGGCCGTGATTCCAGCGTCGAAGACAAAGTCTGTATACGAAGCAAACGTTTTGAAACCGCGGAGCTCGAGCCGCTTGAGGTACATGGTGCGTATAGTATACAGCAGCAAGCAGCAAGTGGCAAGCGGGGAGGGGTTGTTGGTTACCGGTTACCAGTTGACAGTTGGCAGATGTAGGTTGGCCTTTTGGGCTGGCGTCCGTTGCAAGTGGCAGGAAATGGATGTAGGTCGGCTTTTCTAGCCGACGTCCGCTGGTCTGGTTTACTCCACCAGGAAGGCACAAAGATCATAGTTCTTGTCTTCTTCGTGTCTTGGCGTCTTGGTGGTTATCCGAGCACCCACAAGGCCTTCAAGGTCACCCATTTGCTGGGCTGGCCTTTCTTCTCCAGGTTTGCCTGCATCCGGCCGTAGGGGGTGGACTCCAGCAGCCACTTTCCCTCGGGGGTCTGCTTCTCTCGCAATACCATCAGGGCATCCGCCCTCCGCTCGTCGTGGACACCCAGCCGCGTCAGCACCCACAGGCCGCGCAGGATGTTGTAGTTGTAGAACCAGGGGAAGGCCAATTTCAGCCAGTTGGGATTGATGACGCGGAAATCGTGGTGGTCGGCGCGGTAAAGACGATGCATCAGCAGGAATTCGGCCGCTCGCGCCGCTGCTTCTTGCACCGCTGGCGGGCGTCTCTCTTCTGGGATCTCGCTGAAAGCCTCGAGGGGGCAGATGGAGCCGTACAAGCAAGAGTGCTTATCCCGGATATGCGCTTTCCAATCGGGGCACAGCCAGCCGCCGTCGGCGTTCTGGATGCTCACCAGCCAGTCCACGGCCCGCCACAGGCGTGGGTCGTCGCCGTACCCCAGGCGCAGCAGGGCAGCGACAACGTTGCCTGTCAGGCAGGAGAGGGTCATCTGGTGGATGAGGTCAGGGACAAAGACAGACTCGTCCGGTGTCTCCTTGCCTCGAGCCTTTCTCCTTTGCACGACATAATCATACTCGCGTCGTGCCCCCACTTCGCCGGTTTCAGCAAAGCCTCCATTTGGCTGTTGGAAGCGAAAGACGTACTCCACCGCTCGCTGTACCCGCTGGTCATCGCGGCGCAGTCCCAGGTGACCCAGCACCATTAGCGTCCAGTAGGTGGCCTTGTACTTGGGTTTGTAGGGGGTGGCCGCATCGCCCCAATGGCCGTCTGAAGCCTGCCGGGCGAAGACGCGTTGTGCTACCCGAGAGTGGGGGATGGCAGCCCGGGCAGCCTCGACCTCAGGGTCGTCCTCGGGCCGCCCTAGCAAATGGCGCAGCGTCAGGTAGCGCACCGAGGGGTTATCCGGCTCAAGGAGCCATGTGATAGGGTCTGCTTTCGCGACACTCTGCCGGTTTGTCATTTTGCCTGCTCCTTGTGAAATCGTGTTTGTGTTTTCAATTATACCTCAAGCTGCGCCGCCGTGAAACAGGCCGAATTGCCTCACGATAAATCTAACTTTGCGGGAATCGTTGCCTCATGATAGA
>CAYZGO010000050.1:0-13238 GCA_964478075.1 uncultured Anaerolineales bacterium
GGGACAAAGGTGGCCCCAGGACCAAAGGCAATGACACGCGCGAAGGAGTTCTCAGTGCGTCAGTGGTTCTCTAGCTCTACGGGGTGAGATGTCGTGTTGAGTACTCCGTCGAGGGAAGAAATCGAACATCGCTTCCAACAACTGTGTGCTGAGGTAGGCCGCCGGGGTATCGTGGGCTTCTCGCCTGTGAGTGCGGTGCGCTTACTGCCAGCCCAGGCGCAGTACCTTCAATACAAGCTGAGAACGCTGGAGCCCACCGAAGACGTTACAGCCGTCTCTCTCGGTTTGTTTTACTATGAGCATGAGGTTCTGGCCGTGCCTTCAACGTGGAGGAACAAGCCCTCACCAGATGACCGCTGGAATGACTATGCTCGCGCTTATCAGACGTTGAATCGCTTACTCAACCACTTTGTGGCTACGCTGGCTACCGAGTTCGGGGGATTGCTGAGCAAGTCACTGTCGAAGGCTGTGCGAAGAAGCTCGAACATGTCGCTCGCTACTTTCCGCATTGCGTTTCGCACCGCGCCTTCGCCGAGGCAGCAGGGCTGGTTTGGCGCGGCAGGCACGGTCTGATTGTGACGCCGGAAGTCGGCCCAGCGCTGCGCCTTGCCACCTTCTTTGTTCCTGGCAGCACCTCACGGCTGCACAAACGGTATGGGGGATGCGCTGACTGCCATGCCTGTCTGGACATCTGTCCCATTCTGCGAATGGGAGGCGACTATCGGGAGGCGTGTCGCCTGCGTCTGGCCGCGCTTGGCCTGCAGGACGAGGTATGCGGCATCTGCGTGCGTGTCTGTTGGGAGCATGTCACAGCACGATCTGCACAGGGGCAGCGCACGCCTAGCGACAAGTAGCAACCAGATACTAACAGCATTTGTCTTTGAGCATCGTCTGGATTGGACAGGCAGCTTGCAACCCTAGATTTTGCCGAAGCGATACTTTGCCAAGGTCCACAGAGCCGGCAGCCCGTCTCGCCAGGGGCTCAGTTTCTTGGCTTTGCGCGGCCTATACCAGATGGGAACCTCGTGGATGTGGTAGCCACGGCGTAACAGCTTGGCCGTGATCTCTGGTTCGATCTGGAAACGGGTTGCTTGCAAGTCCAGGCTCAACATCACCTCGCGCGGCATGAGCTTGTAACAGGTCTCCATGTCGGATATGCGTGACCCATAGAGGACGTTGGTGCAGAAGGTCAGAAACTTGTTGCCCAAACGCAAGAGCAGTTTCTGACTCTCCAGATCTCGTACGCCGTAAACCACCTGAGCCTTGCCGTTCAATACCGGCTCCAACAGCGTGGGATAGTCGTTTGGGTCGTATTCCAGGTCAGCATCCTGGATGATTACCAAGTCACCAGTGGCATGTGCAAGAGCGGTACAGATGGCTGTGCCCTTGCCCTGGTTGACCTGGTGCCTGTAGATGCGTACGCCTGCGTTCTTGACAGTGTTCAACACACCCCAGGTGTTATCGCTGGAGCAGTCGTCCACGACGATGACTTCCTTCTCAACAGGAACAGCCAAGACGCAATTCAACAACTCCTGGACGTCGTTCTCTTCGTTGAACACCGGAATGAGCACTGATAGCTTCACTCGATTTCCAGTCCTCTGTATTGCTTCCCGTCGGGTCGACGCAAAAGCGTGCCGCGGGCTTGCGGCATCACCGCGGGCAATTCTAGCGCAAAGCAGATGCTTTGTCAAAGGCAGGTTCCAGGGTTCTGTGCGGCTAATCGTCTGTTGCTCCGGTGGCCTGGACAGTGTTAGCCAGATTGTCAAGTGTGTGCAAGTTGGGCTATAATTACCCTGGAGGTCACCCGTGACTAATCGTGAAGTCGCTACTCTGCTGCGGCGCATTGCAGACATGCTGGAAATCAAGGGTGAGGTGATCTACAAATCGCTTGCCTATCGCAAGGCCGCAGATAATATCGAGGCGCTTGGACGTGACATCCATGAGGTCTGGCGGCAAGGCAAGCTGCGCGAGATTCCCGGTGTCGGAAAGGCACTGGAAAAGAAACTCAACGAGTTGTTGACCACCGGGCGTCTGGGCTACTATGAGGAACTTCAGGAAGAGATCCCTGTTGGCGTGGTTAGCTTGCTGGCCATCCCTGACGTAGGTTCCAAAACGGCCAGGCTGCTCTGGGAGGAGCTGGGGGCGCTCAGCGTGGCCGATGTCGAGCATGCGGCGCGCGAAGGCAAGCTACGCAGCGTGCCTGGCCTGGGCGTACGCTCGGAGCAGCGCATCCTCGAAGGTATCGAATCGCTCTACCGCCGCACTACACGTATCCCGCTAGGTGTTGCCTGGCCCGTAGCAAGAGAACTGGTGGAAGCCTTGCGCCACGAATTGGGCATCGAGGCAGTGGAACCGGTGGGTAGCCTGCGGCGCATGAAGGCTACTGTCGGTGACATTGACCTGCTTGTTGCCCATGAAGAGCCAGCATGTGTTACGGCCGCCTTCATCGAGCTGCCACAGGTGGCAGAAGTTGTCTCATCTGGGCCGACCCGCTCCACAGTCATTCTGCACAATGGCCCGCAGGTTGACTTGCGTGCCTTGCCGCCAGAACGCTACGGTTCGCTGCTGCAGTACTTCACTGGCAGCAAGGATCACAATGTGGCCTTGCGTGGGCTGGCGCTCAGCAAGGGGCTCAGCCTCAGTGAGTATGGCTTCAAGCGTGGGGAGCAGGAAATACTCTGCCCCACTGAGGAAGATGTTTACCAGACATTGGGGCTGCCCTGGATTCCTCCGGAGTTGCGTGAGGATCGTGGCGAACTGCAAGCTGCACAACAGGACAGGCTGCCGACACTTGTGCAGCGAAAGGACATTCACGGTGACCTGCACGTGCACACGGACTGGAGCGATGGGGCGGCAACCCTGGCCGAGATGGCTGAAGCAGCGCAGAAGCTCGGCTATGAGTACCTGGTCATCTCTGACCACACACAGAGCCTTGGTGTGGCGAGGGGGTTGGATGTGACCAGGCTGCGGCAGCAGCGCGCTGAGATCGAACAATTAAACCAGGGCTTCTCCGGCTTCCGTTTGTTGCGAGGAGCGGAGGTGGAGATACGCGGCGATGGCACCTTGGACTATCCAGACGAGGTTCTGCGAGAGATGGAAGTGGTTATCGCTTCAGTGCACACAGGCCTGCGACAGGACAAAGAAACGATCACTGATCGTGTAGTCCGTGCCATGCGCAATCCCCACGTGGATATCATTGGACATCCTTCAGGACGCATTCTGGGCCAGCGCGAAGCCACAAACGTGGACCTTGATTGCGTACTACAAATGGCAGCAGAGACCGGCACTATCCTGGAAGTGAATTCCATTCCCAATCGCCTGGACCTGGACGACGTGCACGTGCGCCAGGCCATCAAGTTAGGCGTGTCGTTATCCATAGATAGTGACGCACACAGCACTAGGGGCCTGGAAGCGATAGGATATGGAGTGGCTACAGCACGGCGAGGTTGGGCTGAGGCGCGACATATTGTTAATACGCAGCCCCTGAAGCAGTTTCTTGATCTACTGGCGCGCAAGGAACAAGGCCCAAAGTGCTGATAATGGGGGCCCTACGGCATAGAAAGGACAAACTCATGTCACCTGATGCGGTGCAAACTGACAAAGTGCGTGATGAGAAGGAGACGAAGCCAAGGCGCAAGTCGTGGATGGAATTCGTGTCTCAGAGGCAGATGCTCTTGGCCCTCGCACTACTGCTGGTAGCAATTGCTGGCCTGTGCTGGATCAGCGGCCTTTCGAACATACTGAGACCACTGCCGCCACCGACTGCGACGCGCACGCCGTTGCCGACTTTTACGCCCCGCCCGACCGTAACGCTCACTATGACGCCCACGCCCACGGCTACCGCCACCCCTGAACCGCAGGTCATGCCTGGGGTACAGGTGACGGTTAGCGGTACTGTGGGACAGAACCTTCGTCTTCGTGCTGGCCCTGGCTTGACACAAGAGACGCTCAGCATATTGGAAGAGGGGACACGACTGACAGTACTGGAAGGGTCTGAGGCGGCTGACGGCTACGAATGGTGGAAAGTGCGGACAGATGATGGTCAGGAGGGCTGGGTAGCGGGCAACTGGCTCATTCCCGTCGTTCCCTAGCTGTGCTGGATGATAGGCATGTTCGCTTGATGCCCATGTTGCTGGCACGTGTTCGCATTTGCCAGCCTCTGTGCGGTGAGATAACCATCTTTGTTCATAGATGAGGAGGGTGTTCAGATGCACAAGCGCATCTGGCTATTGGGCTTGGTCCTATCGGCGGTTACACTGATGCTCAGTGGTTGTGCACGGTTAGAGCACTATAAGGACCTGTTGTGGCCTCCCGCTCCGACTTTGACAGTTACAGTGACGCTGGGGCAGGTCCGTGACGCGATCACCAAGTTGCCGGTTGCGGGGGCACGGCTGCAAGCAGGGACTGTAACTGCACTCAGCGATGTGGAGGGCACGTTTTCCATACCCTCGTTGGGCGAGGATGGCATCAACATCACCGCACCGGGCTACGAGGCGGCACAGATCCGGCCACGCTTGGGATTTCCCCTGGTAGTTGATCTCGTGCCCGACGCGCCCACGACCCTTCACATCATCTACAGCTACGAGATGCGACACGAGTTCGGACGAGAGTATGACCTGTTGCACCCTGATATGCAGGCGCTGTTCAGCCGTGATGAGTTCATCCGGCACATGGAACAGTATCGACCCTATGACATCGTTGACTTTTCAGTTGGGACTGCTGACATGCTCATGTCAGGAATGGTGCTTGGTAGGTACTATGACAATGTGGCACAGATGCCTGTGCAAGCCACGGTGCGTATTGGAGAACAACTGACGCAGCGAGCCTGGTTGGGTTATGCGGCGAAGGCGGACGGCGAATGGCGTTGGTTCCGTGGTCCCCTGATCTGGCCGACGCTGTTGCCTACAGCCACATCTATTCCATTGCCTACAGTTACGCTGACCCTGTCGCCCACAGCTACGTCTACCCCGCAGCCAACAGGCACGCCAACTCCCACGGCTGTGGCCAGCCCCACGCCCTACTATGAGCTGATTCCGCCTGGCAGTCAGGCAGTTGTGATTGTGCACGGAGCCGGTCTGCACACCGGGCCCGGCGGCCATTATCTCGTGGCCTGGAGCCTCACGCGGGGCACGGTGGTGCTTATTCTGGAGTGGCCACGCTGGGTGGAAGGTTTGCCGTGGTATGAGGTGCGGGTTGTCGGCCCCGATCGCAGTGGGTGGTGCAACGGTGCCTATCTCGTGCCATTAGCTGTCACAGCGACGCCTACGAGTCAGCCGAGCACGCCTGTGCCACCGACGGCGCAGCGTATTGCCTTTACCAGTGAGCGCAATGGCAACCGCGAGGTGTATATGGTGAATCCAGATGGTACGGGCCTGCGGAACCTGACGTGGCATGCTGCGCAGGACGCCGATGCCAGTTGGTCACCGACGCGCGATCGCCTCGCTTTCGTCTCAGATCGCAGCGGCAACAATGACATTTTCTTGGTGAATGCTGATGGAAGCGGTCTGATGCAAATCACTTTCAGTGCTGCGGACGAGATTCATCCTGCCTGGTCACGGGACGGTGCGCTGATTGCTTACGTCTCCAATCAGGACGGTGACTGGGAGATCTTTATGATAAACGCCAATGGCACTGGAGTTGTCCAACTGACGCGCAATGAGGCATGGGATAGCTATCCTTCCTGGAGTCCGGACAGCAGAAAGCTGGTTTTCACTTCAGAGCGGGATGGCAACTATGAGTTGTACCTCTATGATCTGGAGACTCACACCGAAACTCGCTTGACCAACAACGTGGCTTCAGACGCTTTCCCTGCCTGGGCCCCCGCTGGCGACAAGATTGCCTTCACTTCGGCACGAGATGGACAATTGGAACTCTACCTGCTTGATTTGGCGGCCACTCTGAATAGGGTAACGCGCCTGACCTATACTGTACCTGCGAATGCAGCCAATCGCTACCCCTCCTGGTCAGGCGACGGATGCTGGCTGGCCTTTACCTCCTGGCGTGATGGCAATGCCGAAATCTACGTCATCCATCGCAATGGCTGGGGGTTGCGCAATCTGACAAATGACCCTGCGGCTGATGAGTCCCCTGCCTGGGCTGACTAGACAGACGTGGGTCTTGCTATCTCACTGGAGAGCACAGGGGCTGGACTCAGACTTTGGAAGTTTCGGGGAATAATCTCGCTAGTAAATCAACTGGGACATTTGGAATAACTGTATCAGCGAAAGGGTTACCGGAAACTTCCAAAGTCTTAAGTTGACATTAGTATTTTACTGCATCAAGGAGGTGGAACTATGACATGCAGGAAACGACTGGAGAAGCTGTTCCGGGAGGAGAGAGTCAAGTTTAGCGTATCGAAGCATACGGAAGCTTACAGTGCGCAACGCGTGGCAAGCCTCTTGCACATACCCGGCCGACAACTGGCCAAGGTTGTGATGATCAAGGCGGATGGGGCGCTGGTCATGCTGGTGCTGCCTGCTCCCTACAGACTCAACTTTGCCAAGGTCAAGAAGGCGCTGAAAGCAAGGAACGTGCGCTTAGCCAGGGAGGAAGAGTTCACCGACATTTTCCCAGATTGCGAAGTAGGAGCGATGCCGCCTTTTGGTAATCTATACAACGTTGACCTCTACGTTGACCGCAGCCTGACCACTCAGTCTGGAATTGCTTTCCCCGCAGGGTCGCATCGGGAGATCATGCAGATTAGTTACGCTGACTTTGAGAGGATTGCACAGCCAGCAGTAGCTGATTTCACCGCAGGATAGAGCGCGCGTGCGAAGCGCTTTTCACCGGAGCATTGGCGACAGGCAGGCACGCATCCTGCCCCTCGCATCATCCTAGTAGAAGAGCTTGGCTAGGTCGCACAGGTCGCTGTCTACTTCTTTTGTTTTGCCGGCGATTTCCTCCAGAGGAATGTCAGTGATCTTGTCCCCCTGCAAAGCGACCATGCGTCCGAACTTGCCTCGCTTGATCAGGTCAACTGCGTACACGCCCATACGTGTGGCGAGTACGCGATCGAAGACCGTGGGTGAACCACCACGCTGCAGGTGACCCAGCTTGACGGAACGGGTCTCAAAGCCTGTGCGGTCTTCAATAGCTTTGGCTACGGTTGAGCCGAGCCCGCGCAGGTCGAGCCGAATGTGACCAAACTGGTCCTTACGCTTTGCCGCCTCAGCTTCGTTCTCGTAAACCTCGGCTATCTTGGCTGCTTCAGCGACGACCACGATGCTGAATTTCTTGCCCATCTCCCGGCGGCGCTTGACATGCTCACACACTTCAGCAATGCTAGAGGGTTTCTCTGGTGTGAAGATGTAGTCGGCCCCGCCGGCTAGGCCGCCCATCACAGCCACCCAGCCGGTGTAACGCCCCATGACTTCAACCACAATCACGCGGTGGTGTGATTCGGCGGTGGTGTGCAGCTTATCTAGAGCTTCGGCCACGGTCGTTACTGCTGTATTGAACCCGATGCAGTAGTCAGTGCCGGGCACATCGTTGTCTATGGTCTTAGGTATGCCTACTGCCGGGACGCCGCGTTTACTCAGCTGGGCGCATACGCCCAGCGTGTCGTCACCGCCAATAGCTACGATGGCGTCCAACCGAAACTTCCGGGCATTGGCAATGGCTTTCTCCATATCCCCGGGCTTCTTGGTCAGGTTGGTGCGCGAGGACCCCAAGACGGTTCCGCCCTTGTGCAGAATGCCGGAGACGGCGGTGCGGTCCAGGGGGTTGATTATGCCATCGCGTAGTCCCTTCCAACCATCGTGGATGCCATAGACTTCCCAGCCGTAGTCGAAGGCACGCCTGGCCACGGCGCGGATGGCTGCATTCAAGCCAGGCACGTCGCCCCCACCGGTCAAGACTCCAATGCGCATGTGCTTTCTCCTTCCATCTGTTCAATGGAATGCTAGACCTGGGCCTGAGCTATTCCGCTGCCCCGAGTTCCCCGCCGCGAAACTGCTTGGATGGGCTGCGGAAGCTCCCACTTGAGTCGATTACCCCCGAGCTCTTAAAGAGCCGTATCTTCTCGCGTACCGCTTCTTTCACGTACTCGCGGCTCAGAGATAAGGGCTTGCGTGGATCCACAGAGTCGGCATACTTGAGCAGCCCTTCCTTCATTCCACGCGTGAAAGCCTGGTTCAGGTAGGTGGCCACGTTGATCTTGCAGATGCCGTGTGGGATGGCTTCGATGAAGCTCTCCGTCTTTACGCCTGATGAGCCGTGCAGCACCAGTGGTGTGTTCGGAATCTGCTCGTTGATTGCTTTCAGACGCTCGATATCCAGTTCTGCTGCCTGCGTCTTCATAGCGTGCACTGAGCCGACGGCCACAGCCAGCGAGTCTACACCCGTCCTCTCGATGAACTCTTTGGCCTGGTGGGGATCAGTCATCAGGGCGCGGATTTGCTCCTCAGACAGGGCATCAGTTGACTGCGCGACCCGGCCCAACTCGGCCTCAACTGGGATGCCGACGATGTGGGCGATCTCGACAATCCTCTTGGTCATGGCGACGTTCTCTTCATAGGGCTTCTTGGATCCGTCGTACATGAGCGAGGTGAAGCCCTCGCGCAGGCAGAGCACGTTCTGGTCAAAGTCGTAGCCATGATCTAGATGCAGCACGACTGGGATGTCTACCAGACTTGCTGCGATTTTCACCATGCCGGCCGCGAACTCCAGGCCAGCGTAGCGTATTGCACCCTGGCTCACTTGCAGGATGACGGGTGCGTGTTCCTCTTGTGCAGTCTCAATAATGGCCTGTATCTGCTCCATGTTATTGGCGTTGAAGGCACCCACGGCGAAGTGATTCTCCAACGCTGTCAATAACATCTCTTTGCTGGTTACCAAAGGCATGATATCGCTCCTTTGCTTAATACTAACCTGGACAATTATCCAGCTTGTTGATAATAGCCTGTTGCGAGATTTGTGGCCTTGGCGCGAGGCAGCTATCACATACCGCAGCACCAAGCCGCTGTCGGTTCACACCGTACTGTCAGTAGAGAAATGCGCGTCGGTGTCAGTGTGATTGTACCATATTGCCACTGACGTATCGGAAGGCGAAAATCGCAGGTTGATTTCTAAAGTCACGTAAAACACGGGGCTATAGGAATAGCCCCGGCGGGACCGTTGCCTGTTATTGGCGCTGATCCGAGATGCCGAAGGTGGGATTCGAACCCACACAGGGTTTACCCCCAGCGGTTTTTGAGACCGCCGCGTATACCGTTCCGCCACTTCGGCTCGTAATTAGTATAAGTCAATCAAAGCAATTAGTCAAATAGCATTGCGTTTTCAGCCTTGCTCCGTGGACGCAGCCTAGCTCTCGCAGCAGGGCTTTTCCAAAGTCACCCGACCTCCGCACGTTCCACCGCAGTTGCGGTTTACGGGACGTCTGGTCTTTGCGCCAGAGGCGCCGTCTACGCCTTGTCGCGTACCTCTGGTCTTTACGCCAGAGGCGTAAACGGGAGACAAGGTAAACGGAAGGCGTAAAGGCGAGCTGCCGCCGAACATGATGAATACAACCAGACTTTGGAACAGCCTTGGCTTTCGCAGGCTGATAGCTTGACCGAACATGGGGGTGGGGCTATAATCTTGATGTATTGGAAGGTACTGCCGGCGATTTGGTCAAATCAGCTTAGCGATCTGTGCACGAAGCAGTAGGAGTAGCGCAAGCGGTGGACGAGCGAGCTCTGGTTGCTGCAGCGCGCCGTGGCGATGCCCAGGCGTTCAACAGGCTTATACTGACCTACCAGACGCTGGCCTATAACGTGGCCTATCGTATGCTGCATGACCAGGATGCGGCTGCGGATGCTGCGCAAGAGGCCTTCATTTCCGCCTTTCGTGCCATGCGGCGCTTTCGAGGTGGTTCCTTCAAAGCGTGGCTGCTGCGCATTGTCAGTAACGCCTGCTACGACCAGTTGCGGGTGGCGCAGCGGCGACCCACTTCCTCCATTGATGACATGCTGGTTGACCCAGATCACAGTACGGTGCTTACTGACCATGCTGAGTCACCGGAGGACCACGCTGTGCGCCAGGATCTTGCCCGGGCCATCCAGACCGGGCTGGACAGGCTGCCCCCCGACCAGCGTGCCACAGTGATCCTGGCTGATATCCAAGGGCTCAGTTATGAGGAGATTGCGCAGGCCACGGGCGTGTCTCTGGGCACGGTCAAGTCACGTCTCAGTCGAGGCCGTGCACGCCTGAGAGATTATCTGCAACGCGAGCAGGAACTTTTGCCCAGGCGCTATCGTCTTAGAAACGGATAGAAGCGGAGTGGAGTATGTTCGACTTTCTAAAGAGGTGGGCGAAAACTGAACACGAACTCTGCCAGGGAGACCTCTCCGCATTTCTCGATGGGCGGTTGACGCCAAAAGAGCATTCGCGTGTGGAGAGGCACCTGGAAGAGTGCGCGGCCTGTCGCGCTGATCTGGAAGCTTTGCGCCAGACGGTGGCCTTGTTGCACGCGATGCCGGTGATGAAACTGCCGCGCTCCTTCCTCATATCTGCAGGCGAAGCAATTAGGCAGAGGCAAGTGCAACGCCGTCGCCTGGCCTATGCTTATCTGCGGGCAGCCACGGCAGTTGCTACGGTCTTGCTGGTGCTGGTTGTCTCTGGCGACGTCACATTGCGTTACCAGGCGGCAAGACCTGCTCCTCGCGTGTCACGGCTCAGACCGGCAGCGACTACGATGCTGGTCGAGACAGCTGCAGTGGAGAAGGGCCAGGAGGCCTGGATGCAACCATCGCCAGAACTGTCAACGATTGTAGCGCCCGCGGAGTCGTTTGGCGCGAGCGAGGCAGAACAGACAGAGGCGGCACAAAACGCGCTGGATGCTCAGACCAGTGAAGTGAGGGCCGTGCCCTCGAAGGCTTTTGCCACGGCCGCAGGTTCACCCGTGGCGCCGACTGCTGCGCCCACGGCAACGCCACGGCCAACGAGCACACCTGTGCCGCCTACGCCAGCAGTGCCGGTACCGTCGCCGCAGCCAGCGGTAGGGGAAGTTCAAGACCGGGGACAGCTTCCGCCTTCTTTGCCATCGGGGCCGTGGGCATTCCTGGACGTCTTGCGCGGGTTCCTGCCGTGGATAGAGTTGGCACTGGCCCTTGCTGTCGCTCTGCTGTTGGCGACCACGCTGTGGTTGCACAGGAGGCAGCGCCTCGTGTAGGAGGGCAATTCGAGACTCGCCGTACTAAAGTGAGCCATGCTGGACAATTTGCGCCCAGCATGGCTTTTATTGTGACATGCCTTCCTCACGCCAGCCGTACTGCCGTCGAACAGGCGGTGCTGAGGTGGCGTCGCAGGAATGATTGCCAGCATGGTAGCAGCATAGTTTGTCAGGCATCCAGGTGACCGGCAAGATGTGCCGCGTGTTAGTGTGCATCTCACCGTGCGACCAACTCCGTTTTAGAGGAGTCCTTTGCTTGGGCGCACCACAGATTGGGGGCAGGAATGGGCTCTGAGCGGACGACAGTCCGCGTCGTATGCCACGCACGTGGCTAACCAAGCGCTCTGACTGGAGACGGGGACTATCGCGTCTTTGACGCCGCCACGAAGGTGCTCAGGCCGTTATCTTGCTGTGGACCGAGTTGCCTGGGCGGTGGCAGAGCGAGCCATGGGAACTCATCCAGCGGAAACTTGCCCCGAATCTGACATGGCCCCCTTTTGCTCAGGCTTCTTTGCTACAGGAGACAAGTAGGGTATAATAGGGTATGATGTTTAAGGGTTCGAACAAGTTACAACACAGCCTGACGCGCACGCGGCAGTCTTTTTTTGGGCGTATTGCCGGCCTGTTCTCTCAAGGTGACATAACGGACAAAACGTGGGAGGAGTTGGAGGCTCTGCTCATCCAGGCGGATGTGGGGGTCAACACTACCATCGAAGTCGTGGATACCCTGCGTGCGCACGTGGCACGCGAGCACATCAGCCGTGCGGATGAGATGCGGGCACTGCTCAAGAAGCAACTGCTCACCATACTGAAGACCAGTGGGCATTTGTATCTACAAGGCGAGGGCAGGCCTCTGTCCGTAGTATTGGTTGTTGGCGTCAATGGGTCTGGCAAGACGACCAGTATCGCCAAGTTGGCGAGATACCACCAGCTCTGCGGTGACAAAGTGTTGCTGGCAGCAGGGGATACTTTCCGCGCTGCCGCAATTGACCAGTTGGCTGTGTGGGCTGAGCGCCTGGGTGTTGGCCTCATCGCCCACCAGCCGGGTGCTGACCCTGGTGCAGTGCTTTACGATGCCATCAGTGCGGCCCAGTCGCGCCAGGTGAACGTGTTGATCGCCGACACGGCAGGACGCCTTCACACCAAGCACAATTTGATGCAAGAGCTCAGGAAGATCTACCGTGTAGCGGCCAAACAAATGCCCGGCGCGCCGCACGAGACAATACTCGTCCTGGACGCCACCACTGGTCAGAACGGTCTCGCACAGGCGCGCACGTTCGGCGAAGCTGTGGACGTCACCGGCTTGTTCCTGGCCAAGCTGGATGGCACGGCCAAGGGAGGCATCGTCTTTGCCGTGGCTCGGGAGCTTGGCATTCCCATCCTTTTTGTTGGCACGGGGGAGCAAGCTGATGACATCGCTGAATTTGACGCAGAGGAGTTCGTGGAGGGTTTATTCCAATGAGAGCCTGTCTGGGGAGAATGGCCGGGCAACGCCCATAAAGGGCTAGGCTGCGGAATGCACAACGCGCAATGCCATCGTAGCATAGGGCCTTGTGCCCGTCCATATCGCGTGCGCGCATGGACGCCCATAAAGGGCTGGGCTGCGGAATACGCAACGGGCAATGGCATCGTAGCATAGGGCCTTGTGCCCGTCCATATCGCGTGCCCGCATGGACGCCCATAAAGGGCTAGGCTGCGCAATGCACAACGGGCAATGCCGTCGTAGTATAGGGCCTTGTGCCCGTCCACATCGCGTGCGCGCATGAACGCCCATAAAGGGCTAGGCTACGAAATGGACAACGCGCAATGCCATCGTAGCGTAGGGCCTTGTGCCCGTTCACATCGCGTGCGCGCATGGACGCCCATAAAGGGCTAGCCTACGAAATGGACAACGCGCAATGCCATCGTAGCATAGGGCTTGTGCCCGTTCGCATCGCGTGCCAGCATGGACGCCCATAAAGGGCTAGCCTACGAAATGGACAACGCGCAATGCCATCGTAGCATAGGGCTTGTGCCCGTTCGCATCGCGTGCCAGCATGGACGCCCATAAAGGGCTAGCCTACGAAATGGACAACGCGCAATGCCATCG
>CAYZGO010000051.1:0-13180 GCA_964478075.1 uncultured Anaerolineales bacterium
GGACAAAGGTGGCCCCAGGGACAAAGGTGGCCCCAGGGACAAAGGTGGCCCCAGGGACAAAGGTGGCCCAGGACCAAAGGCAATGACACGCGCGAAGGAGTTCTCAGGCACTCTCTGAGTTCTCGTGTGAGGTAGTCTCCTCAGTGTTGGCAACTTGTCTCACTGCGGAAGACACGGGGTTCTTTGCGGTTTCTCTGCGACCTCTGCGGTTCAAAAAGTGAGGCGCTGGCTTGATAGCAGAAATCGTGACCATTGGCACAGAATTGCTGTTGGGCGAAATCGTGGACGCCAATGCTGCCCACATCGCGCGCCAACTGGCGGCCATTGGAGTGGACCACTACTACACCACTACGGTTGGCGACAATGAGGAACGTATCGCGCACGTGCTGCGGGACGCTCTGGCCCGCTCGGACGTGGTCATCAGCACTGGCGGGTTGGGCCCCACAGTTGACGACGTGACCCGCCAGGCCGTGGCCCGCACAACTGAGCGCGGACTTGGCTTTCATCAAGAGTTGCTGGCGCAGATTGAGGCCTACTTTCGCCAGCGCGGCCACGCCATGAGTCCTAACAACCGCCGGCAGGCCTACGTGCCTCGTGGGGCCATTGTCATCGAGAACCCTGTGGGCACAGCCCCGGCGTTCATTGTGGAAGTAGGCGAAAAGGCAGTCATCTGCCTGCCCGGTGTTCCACACGAGATGCAGTACCTCCTGCAAGAACAGGTGCTGCCCTACCTGAGTCGCAAGATGGGAGAGGGGGCAGTGATCCTCTGGCGGCTGGTGCATACCGTGGGCATCGGTGAAAGTGCCATTGACCAAGCCATCTCCGGTTTGATGCACGGCGAGAACCCCACGGTTGGCACACGGGCGCATCCCGGCCAGACTGACGTGTGCATCACAGCCAAGGCTGCAACTCGCGCGGAGGCGCTGAGACTGCTCGAGGCCATGGAACTACGGGTGCGCGAGCGGCTCGGCCCAGTGGTGTATGGCACAGATGGTGAAACGCTCGCTGGCGTCGTGGTGGCTGGTCTGCGCCGACGAGGGCTGACGCTGGCTCTCGGCGAGACCAACACGGGTGGACGTGTAGCGCAGCGACTGCTGGAAGCTGAAGGCGGTGCGCGCGTTCTGGCTGGCGTGCACATTGCTGTCGATGGAGCCACGCTTGCAGAGGAAATGGCCGTGCCGTCGGCAGCGGTTGGTGAGGACACGGCACGCGCTGTCGCAGCTGCCTTGCGTGAGCAATACCACGCGAGCCTGGGACTCGCTATCCTGGAGGGGAGCGGTGAAGAACCGCCTCTATACGTGGCGCTGGCCGCAGCGGACGGTCTGCATTTGCGTCAGTGGCCGTCCCGTGGTCGCTACTACTACGCGACGGCTTGGACATTGCACGCTGCTTTGGATACAGTGCGGCAGTGGCTGATGTCTACGGAGGACGCAGCACTAAAGGGGCATTCCCTCAGCGATTGAGGTAGCAACAGGGCACCCAGTAGAGCCGATCTTGCTCCGCCTGGATCGCCAGATGCGGACCGAAAGCGGGGATCTGGCAATCCCCTCAGAGCAATCTTGGATCGCCTGAGAGTTGCCCTGCCGCGAACATCACAGTTCGCAGGCATTCGTGCGGTCGTTGTAGTGACCCTTCCGCAGCGAGGGTGCAGCGCGCTGTGCCTCTACCGCACCCTTGTGTTGGAAGCAGGCCTATTTCTCTGGCTCCGCTTCCGCCTCCTCTTCTACCTGCTCCTCTTTGGCTGGCGTAACTGGCTTGCCCCAGTCGGCCATGCTGTGTCTCTCGACGAACTCGCCTATCTGCCAGTACATAAAGTCGGCGCCGTAGTACGTCTCGTAGGCCGCGTACAGTCCGTAGATCAGTTCTGCGAAAGGCAAGGCGATGGCTGCCAGCAGCAGAACCAGGCCTAGCGGGATGAGGCAGATGGTGATAAAGCTGACCACAATGGACAGCACGGCGGCGATGGTCACGGCCGTCAGGGCCAGTTGGGAAACCAACGCCTGCATGGCCTGGAAGGCCACGTACCTGGATTTGTCCTTGTAGATGAGCCAGATCACCAGCGCGGTGGCTATCCCTGCCAACCCTCCGCTGACGAAGCCCAGCACGACGCTGGCGTGGACTAGCGCGGCCATGGTCATCTCTTCGTCCGTCAGGTGCAGAGCCCGCTCGCGCGGAGCGTACTTCTTGATCGGTTCACTGACCTCTGGTGCGGGCTCTGCTGGGACTTTTACTTGCTTCCCCTTCTTTTTTGCCATTAGCTAATCCTCCATCCTGGTTACGCTTTTCACTCACTATCAGGAGTCACGCCGTTGCCGTTCACAAGGGTGGATTTTACCGCACCTTGTCTCGCCTCGTTTAGGCGAGGCTGCGAAGCGTCCCCCGTCATGGCGGTCGCCCGCAGGGCATGCAGAGCACGAACGGTCGCGGTGTTTTACGCGAGGCTGCGAAGCGTCTCGCGGTGTCTTACGCGAGGCTGCGCTCTCGGCGTGGTTCACCCCGCTTGATCGTTCATCCTGGCGTAGCATCTTCCCCGTCAGGGTGTCTCCTTTGTCTCTCGACACCTTTGTCACGTCTGACAAAGACGTGGAAGACGAGAGGTCGCCCCCCTGCGGGGCCCTTCGGCGGCGTCGCTCGCCCTGTCTCACCTTTGTCTTTACGCCAGAGGCGTAAACGGAAGGCGTAAACGGGGACGACAGGACTGAGGCGACGAACGGCGCTTGATGGGACGGGCGTAAATAAGCTCTAACTGCGCAAGTCCTCCCACTATCTATACGCGCAAACCTGTGCAAAGTTGCAAGTTGACAATTGGTGCCATCCTGGGTATAATCGCACCGTAAGTTGCCCGCGTGGTGGAACTGGTATACACAGCAGGTTGAGGGCCTGTGCCCAATTGGGCGTGGAGGTTCGAGTCCTCTCGCGGGCATATACCTTCGCCAAGTTCAGGCCAACGCTCCGATGCGCACTCTGTCTCGCGTTTTCCTGCAGTGTCGCCAATACCAGCCTCAACTTCAGGCCAGTTATCGCTTCTGAGGATGGGTTACACGAGACCCCGCCCAACAGAATCCTCAGCAGGTCACCGAACCTTCAGGGGGTACTCATTTCCTGCTCAGGCAAATCTGTGGTTCTAGAGGCTTGTAGGATTGCTCGCACTGGTGCCCGGCGCCAAAGTGGGCCAGCACTGCGAACTTGGTAATCTACTGAATGTGGCGCTATTTGACTTTCAGTGCGAATAATGATATAATTTTGAGAGTTCTTTCATCTGTGCAGTACCGTCTAGTGTTCGCTGGACTTCCCCACCATGGAGTGAACCTCGTATGACAGCGACCTTTTGCTGTTCGATCCGAATTCTTCATGTCATAATTGCCCCAATGAGATAGCCGGAGTGTGTCTGGTGAGCTTCGCAGGGGCCCCGCCCCCACTTTAAATCTCATTTTGGCCTGACCGATCTCTTACAGCCCATGCCAAATGTGTGCGTGCCTTTCGTCGTGGCATGTCCTGCAATCTACCACTGACCATATCACAGTAATGGAGTTTGCCAAAGTGAACATTGTTGATTTGGAAACCAAAACCCTGACTGAGCTACAGGAGCTGGCCAAGGAACTCGACCTCTCAGGCTACACCCGGCTGAAGAAGCAGGACCTGATTTTGCGCTTGCTGCGGGCTAATGCTGAGCGGCAGGGTTACAGCTTCGGCGGCGGTGTGCTCGAGATCATGCCGGAGGGCATCGGCTTCTTGCGCGCAAACAGCCTTCTGCCTGGGCGTGAGGACGTCTATGTCTCACAGTCCCAGATTCGCCGCTTTGGCATGCGCACTGGTGACTTTGTCATTGGGCAGGTGCGCCCACCCAAGGAGACGGAGAAGTACTTCAGTTTGCTGCGCGTGGAAGCGGTAAACGGCCTGGATCCGGAGGCTGCTAAACATCGCCCCCGCTTCGAAACCCTGACGCCCATTTTCCCCAATCAGATGTTTGATCTGGAGACCAAGCCTGAGATCCTGACCACACGGCTGCTCAATCTCGTGGCGCCCATTGGCCGGGGGCAGCGTGGCCTCATCGTCTCGCCGCCTAAAGCGGGCAAGACCACCGTGCTGAAGCAAATTGCCAATGGCATTACTCATAATTACAATGACGTGCATCTGATGGTCTGCCTCATCGGCGAGCGGCCCGAGGAAGTCACGGACATGGACCGCTCGGTCGAAGCTGAGGTGATCAGTTCCACCTTCGACGAACCTGTGCAGGCTCACACCCGCGTGGCGGAGATGGCCCTGGAGCGGGCCAAACGGCTGGTCGAATGTGGGCGGGACGTCGTTATCCTGCTGGACAGCATCACACGTCTGTCGCGGGCCTATAACCTGATCGTGCCCCAAAGCGGCCGTAGCTTGTCAGGTGGCCTGGATCCAGCGGCCTTGTACCCGCCCAAGCACTTTTTCGGGGCGGCGCGCAAGCTGGAAGAGGCTGGCAGCCTGACCATCATTGCCACCTGCCTCGTTGATACAGGCAGTCGCATGGACGAGGTCATCTACGAGGAGTTCAAGGGCACGGGCAACATGGAGTTGCACCTCAATCGCAAGCTTGCCGAGCGCCGCATATTCCCTGCCTTTGACATAGAACGCTCTGGCACACGTCGCGAGGAGCTATTGCTGCCACCGGATGTCCTGGCCAGGGTGTGGACACTGCGTCGCATGCTTTCTGCCATTGGCGGGTTGGAAGGCGTGCAGTTGGTGCTCGAGCGGATGGCCAAAACCAAGAGCAATAAAGAGTTTCTTGAGACTATGAACCAGGATCGATAATGGCTGCTGACGACGAACCAGGGGGTAGCTCAGGGCAAGAGGCTGCCCTGTCAGGCGAAGCCTGGACAAAGCTGAAAACGCTCTGGAATGGCGCTCGTGAGACGGGATTGCTGCCTCGCTTTGCGCTCCACTTCTGCTTCTTGCTCGTAGCATTGGCTGGCCTGCTCGTTGGCAAGGCCATTACTTGGCGCAGAGGTGCATCTCGCGCTGTTGCGCTTTCCTCACCACAAGCTTACGCGACGCCGTCCCCTTCTGACGCGCCGCGAGGGGGAATCGGCGGGGAGCAAGCAGACGTTCTGCTCTGCGCCGTTGTCCCTCATACGACAATCCCCAGACGCTATCGCATTGATCCCATCACCTACACTGCTGAGTTTGGCGATAACGTTTCTATCATCGCTGACAAGTTTGGGGTCAGCGTGGAAACCATCCTGTGGAACAATGGGAACCTGGAGGACAACCCTGATTATCTGAGCCTCGGAGATGTACTGACCATTTTGCCCGTCTCCGGTGTGTATCACCCCGTAGCTGAAGGCGATACCCTGGAAAGCATCGCGAAGGAGTACGAGGCTAACCTGGAAGACATCACTGCCTACGAAGGCAACTACTTGCAGGAACCTTACACCATCACCGTAGGGCAGAAGCTGATCGTCCCTGGTGGTCGCAAGCCGTACAAGATCCGTCACGTGATTGCCTGGTCAGGCCCGGTGCCCGAGGGCGCCAAACGCGGTACGGGAGTATTTGGCTATCCCATGAGCGGCTGGATCTCGCAGGGGTATCATGAGTACCATCCGGCTATTGACATCGCTGGGCCGGAGGGTACGCCCATAAAGGCTGCGGACTCTGGCTACGTGGCGCTTGTCGGACGGAGCGACAGGGGGTATGGACGCTATCTGCTGATTGACCACGGGAACGGCTTCCAAACCTTGTACGCCCATTTCAGCGTCATCTTTGTCGAGGTAGGACAATCCGTGGGCAAGGGACAAACCATCGGCCTATGCGGCAGTACGGGCAAGTCCACTGGCCCTCACGTCCATTTTGAGATTAGGCTGAATGGTGTGAAGAGAAACCCGTGCATCTACCTGCCGTAGACTGGAAGCCGCGCTGCCACAGCAGCGCGGCTTCTGTCCCAGATCTATTCCCCAGCGCAAAGACAAAGTCAGCGATTCACCGCCTGGCCTGTGTTGGCGTCCGCCAACGACGTCCAGCCTACGGGGGTTCCCCAGCGGCGTGCCGTCGACTCTTCAAAGGCTGTACCGCTGACGGCCTAGTCCTTCGGTATTGTGGGTGTTAGGCAGAGCAAAGCACTATGGTGTCACCGCCCGCCGTGGCTCGCGAATGAGCTGCACATCCGCCCGCTCGGCCAGCGACTCCAGGGCAGCGATAGGCACCAAAGCCTGAAGCAGCGTCTCGTAATGGCCTTGGTACTCTCCGCCCATGGCCTCGACTGCCTCTTTGAGGTTACTCATCGCTTCAGTGTCTGCCACCACCTCCACCTGTACGCGGTCATCGCGGAGAACTAGCTCGCGCGTTTTGGCAAAGGCTTGTGCTTCGGCCAGACCCCCACTATGGTACGCTTCTAGCAGCTGGTTCAGCGCCGTCCCCAGTTTTGGATTGCCCTCCCTTGGGAGTGGTGTGACCTTGACGTTTTCGTCGACGACGCCTGGCATTACTGGGAAAGTAGGCGGCATTGATAGCCCTCCATAGGATTCCTTCTCAGCGCATCCCACAGCTAGTAGAAACACGAGGATCAATATTGTTACCCCTTTTCCTGTAAGCATCTGAGCACCTCCATTTGGCTCTTCTGTGTTCTATTAGTCAGACGAAATAGCGACCAGAATGGTTCCCGGATGCTCCATGGCCGATTCCCGAGTTCTTGTACGTCCGAACAGGCAATGCCAGCCGTGACTCGCTCTCGCGCTGGGCCTGGCGCGAGATTAGGGTATCAAGGTGCGATGTTGGTGGGACGTGACCAGAGACGAAGCGGCAGGTCGTTGGCAAAGAGTTGCCTAGAGCAGGTACGCGGTCCAGTCATTGGTGATGCCAAACAGGATGCCACAGGCGCCGTACACACTGAATGGAAACCGCTCAGGCGCCGACATTCATGCAGCGCCGCTGTGTCAATTGCACCGAAACGTCCAGCTGTATGAACCCCCTGCGTTGAAAGTCTTTGTGCCGCTTGCACTACCGCAGCAACTGGTAGTCCCTGTGTAATTATAGGTCCCCGCCGGAACTGTATATGTTCTGTTATCCCGGGCAGGTATTGACCAATTATAGGAAGCGGGTCCGCTCAATTCGAGGTTCAAGGTGCAGTAGATGTTGTTGCGGACGGTTACCTCGGCTGTCCCACTAGGCCGTGTGGTGGGAGTAGGCATTGGTGCGGCGGTGGCAAGCCTTTTCAGGCAGATGGGCAGGTAGTAGGGGACTCCGACGGCAGGTGGTTCCACTCCACCGAGGTGAAGGCGGCCTGATCCGTACTGGTTGTCCTTGCCTCCCGAGCCCAGATCCATGGCACGGCCCTCGAGGAAGCCCTGCAACTGGCTCACGCTGTAGCTCGGATAGGCGTTCTTGACAAGGGCTGCCGCACCAGCAACGTGCGGCGTGGCTGCCGAGGTGCCGTTGAACCCCCCTGCTCCATAGCTCACCGTCGAGACGTTAGCGTATGCTGCGATGTCTGGTTTGGTAGTCCCGCCAGTTGGGATGCCGCCGGAGCCGAGGGTGGGCCCTTGAGAGCTGTAGGACTCTAATGGATAAGGAGAGCTCACATCAACAGCGCCCACGGTGATGGCGTTCGGCGAATCAGCCGGGAAGCACAGACTACGCGCTGCCACGCGCTCGTCTAACCCCGGCATCTTCGCTGCAGTCAGAGTGAGGTAGACATTGCGGCTAGCGCTGTGTCTAGTGACCACCACCCCGTAGGGTGCCTCGTATGGAGCTGCGACGTAGATGAACTCCTCAGGCGTCTGGCCTCCCCCGCCATTTTGCGAGTAGGAGGACCCGGTAACGTACGTCCAACCGGAGCCTGTCCAGCGGTATAGCTTCATGTCATAGTCTTGGTTGACGGCGGACCAGTCGTCCCAGTGCAAGCAGGCCTTGATCGGGTAACCTGCAGGGATGACGTAGGCGTTGCCGTTCCCAGGTCCGAAGAAGTTGATGTTTTGATTAGGCGCCCACAGGTGGTTGCCAGAGCCGTCATTGGCGAAGTACCCGTCGTAGTGCACCTCCGCGTCGTTCCCCGCGGCTGTGGCATAGAAGATGCCGTGCGCCCGGGCATTGGCCACGATATCGGCCAGATACCCTGTGCCGTCACCCGGGCCGGAGAGGCACCAGCCCAGAGACATGGAGATGATGTCTACGCCCTCGTTGATGAGGTCGTTGACCGCATTGGCCAGCTCTACGTTAGTTCCCACCTTGTAGAGGTACATCGCAGCCTGAGGGGCCACGTCGTGCACAATTTCGGCGCAGGCTGTGCCATGCTTGCTGCCACCGATTCCCGAGCCAGTGTAGTCGCGGGTGCTTACAGAGGCTGGCAGATCGGTGCCCAGCAGTGCGGTGTATCCTTCGAATCCACCATCAACCACCGCGACTTTCACCCCGCTGCCTCTGTAGCCAGCCGAATGCCAGGCCGACGCGTTCGAGACCGCTACGCCTTCGGTTGTTCGGGCTCCGACCGACACGGGCTCGAGCGGTATCGCTCGCCGTGGGTCACGGACTAGCCATACATCCGCCCGCCCGGCCAGCGATTCCAAAGCGTCAATGGGCACCAGGGCCTGCAGCAGTGTCTGGTAGTCGCCTTGGTACTCGCCGCCAAGGGCCTCGACGGTCTCTCGAATGGCAGCCATCGCTTCCCTGTCTGCCACTACCTCCACCTGCACGCGCTCATCGCGGAGAACCATCTCTCGCGTCTCGGCAAAGGTTTGTGCCTCGGCCTGGCCGCCACGACGGTACGCTTCCAGCAACTGGTTCAGCGACGTGCCCAGTTTGGGATTACCCCTGGCTGGCTTCTCGATGTCCTCTGGAGGTACCATGGGCGCCACGGTTATGGTGCTCCATCCCGTGGGCTCCCCGTCCTCCAGCGTGGGAGGGGGATCTCCTGCGCCAACTGTGCTGCTCGATAAGACGAGCGCGATGGCCAGAACCAGGCCGAGTAGCCGCATCAGCCATGCCCTAACGTAGGATGCCCTTAACTCCGTTCTCTTCGTCATTGCACTTCCTCCTTGTCTAGTTTTGATCTGTTAATGGGTCGAAAGTGAAGCCGTGAAAAGACCTTGCTAGAGAAACACTCCCGCGCCTGAAGTGCTCGTAGTGGCGACGCAAGTCGCCCTTTCCCAGACCTGAAAGGCCTGTAATGGACGATTGCCTTTCCCTCCACTTCTATTATATCATAAAGAGGCACGTCTGTCTATACCGCGTGTTCGGGTGTTATTTGCAATTCAAAAGTGAACCATTTGCAGCTGCAAATTGAACTCGTCAAGGCAGATTTCTCCTGGACTCATAGGGAAGCAATACGTAACGCTTAGTGTGAATGAGTATCTAATGTTCAGCGGTAGTTGCGCAGTCCCCGGAGCGGGGTACTGCCGCGCGTTAGCAACGTCCAGTCGCGAGTGCAGTGCCGTGCTTTGCTTACCCGCAGTGCCTTTGTCTTTACGCCACCTCTGGTCTTTGCGCCAGAGGCGTAAACGGAAGGCGTAAACGGCAACTGCTGGAGAACGTAGGGAAAACAAGGCATTCGTGTCGACGATCGTAGCTCCTGTCCCTCAGGATGGAATCCAGAAGCTAACTTCCCGGACGCCCTAGAGCAGATCATAGACTTCCGGATCTGGTGGAACGACAAATGGTGCACTCTGTCAGCTGCGCCTTGCAAGAACTCAGAGTTCACTTTTCAACTGCTCCTAACATACCCCGTGTTTTGGTGATTACCCGCATCTTGCCATTGGCAGGGTTGGGATCGGACTGCATCAGGGCTGTACATAGGCATAGATATCGAACCCGTAGCCCAGGTAGGCCTTGCGGTAGTCCTCCCAGGCAACTCAATAACCCCCCGTTACTGTA
The DNA here is from genome assembly GCA_964478075.1 of uncultured Anaerolineales bacterium. Taxonomy (GTDB): domain Bacteria; phylum Chloroflexota; class Anaerolineae; order UBA2200; family UBA2200; genus DAOUEX01. The sequence goes on from CAYZGO010000051.1 coordinate 9,838, forward strand.
TTAGCGGCGATGGCTGGCAAATGCTGCTTTTCTTCGGCGTTGCAGACTGCCATCTCATCGCCAAAGAATGCACGCTCAACTTCTTGTCTGCTCAGGTCGCCTGGTCCAACTCTGCAAGACGTCGAATCGTCGCTTCGGCGAAATCCACGACGTGCACTGGCAGCGTCTCGTCCACGTTCTCAATGGTATCGCTAGGGCGGTGCAGGTTGGCAATCAGCCCCTGTTCATCCTGGGCCGACAGGGTGAGGCTTGGTATGCCTGCGCGTGCGAACCAGATGCTGTCAAAGTCGCCAGTGTGCCAGATGCCCGGTTTCACGTCGCTGAAGCGGGGCTCGCTGGCGGCGGTCTCCAGTGCCGCATCTACCAGCGGATTGTCGTAGACGACGTTAGTAATGCTGCCGGTGCGCGTGATGACCTTGACATGGCCACTGCCCAGGTTGTCAAAGTTGAGCACGTAAGTGTGCTGCGGGTCCAGTTCCCCCTGGTGCGCCATGTAGTAGGCTCTGGCGCCCACCATGCTGACTTCCTCAGCACCAGTGAGCACAACTTCGACCTGCCAGCCTGGGATGGGCTTGCGCCACAGGCGCTCAGCAGTGGACACAGCGATTGCAGCGCCCGTGGCGTTGTCATTTGCGCCATTGGTGTAGCCGAAGCGCAGGTAGTCAATGCTTGCTATCAATCCCTGTGCCAAGAAATAGACGACCAGCAGCCAGCGCAGCCAGGTCACGATTGGCTGCCCAAATCCCAGGACGTCCAACAAGGCGACCGCTACGGCAACCACCATCAGACCGAGGCTCATCAGCAATGACTGGCGAAAGCTCTTCACCATAGAGGGCAGGTAGAGCACGGAAACAGGCGCAGAATCGTAATGCCCCATCAGCACCAGTTTCTTTTTGGCAGGATTCCGCGCAACTGATCGCGGGACGTGGCCAATGACATTCTGCGACCTGCCATGGGGTGGGAGCAGTGAAACTGGCGAGGCACGCCAGTCGAAGTGGAGTAAAGCCGTCGCTGCGCAGACAGCGACCAGGATGAAAGCAAACCACGATGCGACTGGCGTGAGCAGCAGGCCGACAACGAGGCCACCGATGAGCCACCAGACCTCCCAGATGTACGTCACGGGGGTACTAAAGGCCTGGCGCTCAACCTCTGCGCCGAGGCGCCGGAGGTGACCTTCCAAAATGTCAGCAGCACGACGTTCTTGTGCTGTGGTTGCGCCCCGGTGTCGCAGGGCGGCCAGGTCGCGAACGACGACCATAGGATCGAGGGTTGGCCCGGACAGAGTAGACATAGAAAGCCTCCTGATTCTGCGTGTTGGGCAAATAGTAGCACACTTTGCCTCATTCCTCAACTTCCGACTTGTGCAGGGAGCGTATAGTGAACTGCGTGCGCAACGTGGTGGACAAAACCAGGCTGCAGCGTGAACGCCAGGAGTCTCAGTAGATCCAATTCTCTCGGCCTGGATTGCCAGATCTAGGCCAGGAGCGGGATTTGGCAATCCCCTCGGAGCCATTGGTGAGTTTCTGGTGCGCGGCAACGCGGCTATTCTCGTGGGTGTCCAACATGAGAAGGTAGGCGCGCTGCCTACCATCCCACGTACACACTGTCATGTCAGACGCGGCTTTGTATTGCCCATGGTGCGTCTTCCTGAGCCAGCGTCTGCCCGACACTGGGTGCACCCTCTGGAACTGGAAGGCGCCGCAGTGCTCGTCCTGAACACAGCCCGCTTCGAGCAATTGTAGGAAAGCTGGAGCTCCGTCAATGTTGACCTGATTGGTTCGTAGTGGCGATGCTAGTCGCCTTTCCCATTGATTTGTGTTGGGTTTGCGCGCAGTCGCAGCGAAGACCAGTCACCGCAAAGCCTCTGGTCTGCGCTGCCAGCCCCACATGTTGGGGCTGGCAGTTCCTCTGAAGTGCAGTTCAGAGGAACTGCCGCATTGATTTGCGGTGCCCTATCACCACCCCTGGGTCGCGCGTTACCTCGTCTTGAGGTAGTAAGCCGTCTCGCGCGTGTTCTGCTCGATGTCAAGGAGGAGGTGGATCAGTTCACCGGCTGCGTATATGAACAGGAAGTATAGGACACTGCCCAGTCCCATGATTATGGCTCCCACCACCGCGCCAATGGTGGTGTTCATTGCCAGGTCTCGATAGGCACGTGCTCCTAGACCTCCAAGACCTCCCGCTACTGCACCGATGACAAGAAGGATGGCTCCGAGAAGTCCGAGAACCAACACGATCCAGGCCAGCACTTTGATTAGGGTGGCTACGATGCGCAACACGCGATACCTTTGTTCCATGAGGATAGCTCCTTTCATTGCTTATCAATAGATGGTGCCGTGGCTTCTGTCTGACTTGACTGGCATTATATCAGGGTTTTCTCTTTTTCACAACTTTCGTCTGGTGGTTGTACCTCTGTCTGCTCCTCTGGGGTTGCTTGATCCAGTTGCTGCAGGCCTTCTGCCACCCGTGCCTGGAGATGCTGTACCAGCAAGGTTAGAACAGCAATGACCAGCGGCAATTGCCAGTAGAAGTCGCCCTCGATGTAGTACCAGGCCACAGCAAGTGCTGTGGCCAGTAGAACTCGCAGGGCGAGGCTCTTCCATCTGCTTGTGGTGAACACTTGCCCTCCTGTCTGAGCGCATTGCCTACGCTCGCCATTATACCAAAGTTCCTGGTGCACCTGGCAGTGCACCACGGCAAATGAAGATAGGACGCCGCTGACCCGCGGCAGTGCAACTGCCGCTGAACATCAGGCACTGATTCACACCAAACGCTGCAACTGCGAGGGAACAGTGAACGAACACCATTATGCTCCAGGTGGCTTGCTGGCGGACGAGTTCGCCAGTACAATATGCCACTGAATGCCTCTCCGGAAAGTCAGCAGAGACAGCTCCTCGCGCCATGTCCTTGGCGCAGCCCAAGGGCAGCATCCACGGAGCGAAGTGGAGTGGGCACACTGTCGGACCACTGGGCGTGCCCCTTGCCATGCTCAGGATGCTACGCAAGGAGCCCAGCCTGCTGTTCTTCAGATAGGTTCTAAGAGCGTGTCTGAAATTAGCCGGAGTGCCGACTATGGGATACCGCCAAGCATGAAAATGTCATTGCGAGGTTTTCCATGACGCATCCGCGCCACTCATTGTGTAAGAACATCCGATCTGTCATTGCGACGAGCGCAGCGAGGACACTTGCACCTGCGCTGCAAGTGCAGGTGAGCAATCTCCACCTATGGCTGAGAGGGGATTGCTTGGCCCCACTCCGCTTCGCTTCGGGGACTCCCGTTGGTCGCTACACTCGCCCTGGGTCTTCCCCTGGGTCTTCCCCTGGGTCTTTGGCCCCAGGGACA
>CAYZGO010000052.1:0-12947 GCA_964478075.1 uncultured Anaerolineales bacterium
GGCTTCTCCATCGGGCTCATGCAGGCGTCGAGGTATGAGATAGTGGAACTAACGGATCCGGTGCGCATCGTGATAGATGTACTGTGGTAGTGGCCTCAGCGCCGGACCACAATCACCAGGGGACATACTGAGAGGCAAGCAGCATGGAAGAGCGTCCTCATGCTGGGTGACGTGTGCCAGCACCGCCTGTTCCACGGCGGTGCGAATCTCACGAGAACCCCAGCCCCCGCTCCTTCACGCTCACGCGACACCAGCATCCGATGATGAGGTGGTGAAGTACTCAGATGTCAAGAACGTTCCGATGTCGGATTAGCCGATTTGGTCTCTTCTCAGCCCGTTGGCGCTGAAGCCTTGGTGAGGTCGGCACAGACGCTGGGCAGAGCATCTCAGGTCGAGCGGCAAGGTAGCGTCTTGGGGCAGACCCGGTTGCGACTGCGGGGAGAAGGCAAGCTCATCTTGGTTGCGATGGCAAGGATCTGGTTCTGGTATTTTTTTGGTTCAGAGCCGTTGTGCTATAATTGGTATGAGAATGAAACAACACAAGATCATCGCCAATCTAGCTACTGCCCGGGGGGCCGGAGCGCGCGCCGTTCCCCAGATCGAGCGCTTGCTGACCAAGCACGGTCTCGATTTCGACATCGTGTGCACCGAACGCCCCTGGCATGCCGCAGAGCTTGCCAAAGAGGCCGCTGTTGCAGGATGTGACGTCATTGTCTCAGCGGGTGGCGACGGCACCTCCAACGAGGTGATAAATGGCCTGATGGAAGCAAAGCAGGCAGGCAAGCATTCGTTTGCGATGGGTGTTCTGAGCCTCGGTCGCGGCAATGACTTTGCTCATGGCATAGGTGTCCCCTATGACCTGGAGCATGCCTGTCGTGTGCTGGCTGAGGATCATCGGCGGGTGATTGATATCGGACGGGTGGCTGGTGGCCTCTATCCCCAGGGACGCTACTTTGGCAACTGCGTCGGTGTCGGTTTTGACGCCATCGGAACCATAGAAGCCGCCAAACTGCCCAGGCTGGGTGGGTTTCTGAGTTTCTTCATCGCTGTGCTCAAGACCATCTTTGTGTATTACAAGGCTCCAATCAGCACCGTGACGTACGACGGCCACACGCTCACCCAGCCTTCGTTGATGATCTCGATTATGAACGGGCGGCGGCTGGGTGGTGGCTTCTGGATGGCCCCTGATGCTGAACCCGACGATGGCCTGTTCGATTTGTGCATCGTTCACGAGGTGAGCCGCGCCCGCATATTCAGACTCATTGCCCACTTCCTCCGAGGCACGCAGGCCACCCAGGAGCCTGTAACGACTGGACAAGCAGCGCAGATATCCATTACCGCCGTTGAAGGCGCGCTGCCCGCTCAAACCGACGGAGAGATCCTGTGCATTGATGGACAGCACCTGGAGATAGAGCTGCTACCGCGGCAGATTGAGGTCATCTGCCAGTTTCCAGAGGGCGTTCAGTGACGCTCACCCATCGCATCGTAGTTGCGTTTTTCAAGGGGCTGACAAGCCTTCTTTGCCGTGTTGACGACGAGCAACTGGCTCGGGTGCCGGATCAGGGGCCGCTGCTCCTTGTCACCAACCACGTCAACTTGCTGGAAATCCCCCTGGTCTATGCCCACCTGCTGCCGCGTCCAGTGACGGGTTTGGTGTTGGCCCATCGTTGGCAGAGCCGTTGGCTCGGGTGGCTGTTAGATCTGTGTGGAGCTATCCCGCTGCGCAGAGGTGAAGCCGATGTTACCGCCATGCGCAGGGCAATGGAAGTGCTGGAGGCGGGTCACATTGTCGTCATTGCCCCTGAGGGAACCCGCAGCGGGCACGGCCGCTTGCAGAAGGCCCACCCGGGTGCTGTGCTCCTGGCGTTGCACAGCGGCGCGCCCATGCTGCCTCTTGTCTTCTACGGCGGTGAGCACTATGGGGACAGTCTGCGCCGATTGCGACGCACTGATTTCCACATCGTCGTCGGCAAGCCGTTCCACCTTGATACTGGTGGGGTCAAAGTGACCCGCCAGGTGCGCCGACAGATGATTGACGAAGTGATGTATCAGCTGGCAGCACTGCTCCCCCCGGCCTACAGAGGTGTCTACTCGGATCTGAACGCAGCTACCCAGCAGTACCTGGCTTTCCAGCCCGGTCCCAGATAGACCTGCACGGTGGGGCGGCGGCGGTCTCGCGCCTGGGTGTTGCTCATGAGGGTGGTGCCTATCCTACACCGGAGAGCCCGCCGAGAAATACAGGAAAAGCTCTGCGAACTCCACGTCTCTTGGCTACCGAAGGTGCCAAGAGGCTGCGTTCTCTGCGGTGAAGAGGGCAGCAACACTCCACGAGGAGACTACCTCGGAAACGACGCCGTGTAAGCGACTTTCCTCACAGTCTGAACCTAGTACCCCACAATGGGACTAGATATGAGGTCAACGCTGCCAGTGCGTGGCTGAAGACTACCTGTGTAGCACGTACAGGTCAACGACGTCAGGCGCTTCACCGCTGGCTAGCCAGTCCGCCCGCTATCTCTCCTCCGTCAATCACGAAGAACTGCCCGGTGATAAAGCTCGCATCGTCGGAGGCGAGAAAGGCGAAGAGGGCTGCTATGTCCTCCGGACGGCCCAGCCTGTTCAGAGGCAGTTTGCTCGCAAAGGCGCGCAGCTTTTCCGGCGTGTATTCCGCTTGCTGCATCGGTGTCAGAACAAAGCCCGGACAGACGGCGTTGACGCGCACCTTGGGGGCCAGTTCTAGCGCCATAGAGCGTGTCAACTCGATGACGCCTGCTTTTGACGCGTTATAGTCGGCGTAGTAGTGGTAGCCCATCAAACCGTTGGTCGAGCCCATGTTCAGAATGACGCCGCCCTCTCCCGCCAGCATTCGGCGCGCTGCTTGTTGCGCCACAAAGAATACGCCGTTGAGGTTGACTTCCATCACCTCGCGCCACTCCTGGGGGGAGATGTCCATGAAGCGATGCCGGATGCTGATCCCTGCGTTGTTGCTCAGAACATCCAGACTCCCCACCAGGTCGTCCAGTTCCTCAAAGCCACGGGCGATGTCGTCGGGATCCGAGACGTCCGCACTGATGGTGCCGCTCAGGAGCGGCAGTTCGCCTCTGAGGCGACGGAGCGCCGCATCGTCGCGATCCAGCACGACGACGCGCGAGCCCTCCTCCAGGAAGCGCGCCGCTGTTGCGGTGCCGATGCCGCCCGCCCCGCCGGTGATAAGCACCCGTTTGTCTTTCAGACCGCGCATGATCTCCTCCTTACCCTGCCAACCCGCCGCCGTCCACAACCAAGGCCGTGCCGGTGACGAAAGAAGAGGCGTCGCTGGCGAGATAGAGCGCCGCCTGGGCAATGTCGTCCGGCTTGCCGATGCGCCGCAGTGGCCGCTGTGCTGCTTCTGCCAGAAAGCGCTCGTCCGCTTGGCCAAGCTGGCGTGCTTCATCGCGCAGCATGGGAGTGTCGGTATCGCCGGGGCAGATGCAGTTGACGCGGATGTTCTGCTCGCCGTGGTCGAGCGCCATGGCCTTGGTCAGCAGAACCACCGCGCCTTTCGAGGCGCAGTAGGCCGCCGCTTTGCGCCCACCGGCCAGCCCCCAACCCGAAGCTGTGTTGATGATCACCCCGGCGCCTGCCTGGGCCATGACGGGAATGACGTACTTGCTCAGTAAAAAGACCGACTTGACGTTGACCGCCATCACCCGATCCCATTCTGCCTCGCTTGTCTCAGGGACAGTAGCCCGCCGGATAATGCCCGCGTTGTTGAAGAGGACGTCCAGGCTGCCCAACTCGTCCACAGTTCGCTGCACAGCGCGCTGGCAATCTGCCGCCTGGGTCACGTCACAGCGCACAAAGATGGCCCGCCCACCGCCATCAACGATGGTCTGCGCAACGGCCTGTCCGCCTGGCTCATCCAGATCCACCACCGATACCGCCGCTCTTTCGCGCGCGAAGAGCAAGGCCGTCGCCCGCCCAATGCCCGACGCCCCGCCTGTGATGAGAGCAACTCTGTCAGCAAGCCGCATTGTGATTCTCCCTCTCTAACGTGATACCTTGTAGATAGTCCGCTCGTTGTACCCGGTTACTACCTTGATGTAGCCGCTGAGCATCCTATCCACCGCCCGCTCACCGGTGTCAACCCAAAGAGGCCGTCCACGCAGCGAGTTGATCTTTCCGGTCGTGCTCACAACAATGATGTTGTCTTTGCCCACTATCTTGATGACTTGTGGACTTATCTGCTGATTGCCTCTGCCAAAGATGCAGCCTTGGCCACCGATGGGAGTAACGATTATCTTTGCCTTTCGTCCCTCAAGGAGCTTCAGAAGCTGGGACTCGTTCACATCAGTGGCAACCAGTCTGCTTGCAGCTACTACGTCCACGCCTATCAACGTCTTGCTCAATCCTAGCTTGGCCGTGATAGCTCTGGTTGTGGTTCCAGGCCCGATGATGTAGAGACAGTCACCCTCCATTCCATTCACAACGTCATAGGCTATCGCTTCTAAGGATGCCTCTTCTCCGGGGTCGCTTGGCGTCTTTACACTCTGGAGCAGTCTTGTCCGAAACGGAATCTTGAGGTAGCCATACAGCTTGGCCGAGACTATGCCCTGCCGAAAGGCTTCCTCGTCAATATCCATGACCTCAGCCTCCCGGAGCCTGGATACCCTTCCCCGTAGATACAACGCAGCAAGCTCTCCCGCGTTTACGGGGTTTGTCGCAAAAACCGCCGAGTGGATCTTGACCCCGGCAGGGATTCCAAGAACTGGGAGCGTCTCTCCAATGGCATTGCAGACGTCCCTGGCCGTGCCATCCCCGCCGGCAAAGAGCAGGAGATTCACTTTCAGCCGCCGCATTTCTCTGGCGGCATCTCGGGTGTCCTGCGGGGTCGTTTCACCCTGCTTGATTGAGCCAATGACCGTGGGCTCAAAACCGCATGCTCTGGCCGCGTCTTCTCCCATTTCACCGGGGTAGGTGATGACGTTAAGATCCTCCTTCATAGGCCTGACCCTCTCCAAGGCCTGCTTGGCCCGGGCTAGCGCTTCGGGCACCGCGCCCAACGCAAACGCCCTCTTCTGTATCTCCACTCCGTCGCTGCCTTTGAGCCCGACTCTGCCGCCTATCCCGGCAACAGGATTGACGATCAAGCCCAGCCCTTTTTCGGTCACTTTCATCGGGGTCCTCTGTTGGGTATTGACGATGCTTGTAAGTACCTCAACTTGTCCTCACCCTCCTCCGTCCCCCTGCCAGATTTGGGAGAGGTAGAGCGTGGCCGAACGGCGGGGGTAGGTGAGGGCCTACTTTCTCTCTTCTCGTACCTTCCTCAAGTAGGCCCGCCAGGTCATCGCCCACTGTGATGGGTCGTCCAGGGGTGCGCGGTCAATGGTGTGAATCGTGCTGTTGTGAGGAGCGGTCTTGACCAGGTCGGGGTCCGTGCGCGCCTCGTCAGCCACGTGCGCCAGGATGGCCGCGTATTCGTCGAGTTCCTCCTTGGAATATGACTCGGTGGGTTCGAGGGTACAGGGCTCCGGAACGATGAAGGGATGGTGGCTGGTCCAGTAATGGACGCCAAAGTCCGCGGCTCGAAGTCCGAGTTGCTCAGAATGAACGCCTGTCTCTTTGGTCAGTGCTTCCCAACTGTACCGCACCTGCTCGATTCGGCGCTTGCCCTTGGCATAGGGCGCGGTCACACCTCGGATTTCCAGCATCTTTGCCAGGAGATAGTTGTTATTGAGAACGGCGATTTCGGCGACTTCTCTCAATCCCTCTGCGCCGAGACTCATAACCCAGGCATACGCCCTCACAACGACAGGGGCGTATCCATAGAACGGCCTGAGCTTGCCAACGCTGTCGGGCCGGTCATAGTCCAGGTAATACTTGTGTCCATCGAACTCGACCAGGGGCAGCGGCAGGAACCTGGCAAGTTCCTCGGTCACACCGCTGGCACCACCCCCTGGTCCACCACATCCGTGCGGAGACGAGAAGGTCTTGTGCAGATTAAAGTGGCACAGGTCAAAGCCAGCGTCCCTGGCCCTGGTGATCCCGAGGAGTCCGTTGGCATTTGCCTGGTCGTAGGAGCAAAGGCCTCCTGCTTCGTGGACGACTTGCACAAACTCCTCGATTCTTGGATTAAAGATTCCCGTGTCTTCCGGGTTTGTGATCAGCAGCCCGGCAGTCCGTTCCGAAACCGCCGCTTTCAACGCCTCCAGGTCAGGATAGCCGTCCTGGTCAGGATACAGAGTGATGACCTTGAAGCCAGCCGTTTTGGCGCATGCGGCGTTGGAGGGATGTGAAAAGATGGTGGTAATCATCTCGTCTCGCTGGGCTGCTTCTCCGCGAGACTCGTGATAGGCTCTTATGATCGACACATTCGCGTATATAGCCGCCGACCCAGCAGCGGGTTGCAGCGAAAAGCGGTCCATCCCTGAGATCTCTTTGAGGATTTGCTCAAACCGGTACATGATCTCCAGGATACCCTGCACAGTTTCCTCGTCTTGCAACGGGTGAAGATCTGCCAGCTTGGGCAGGTTCGCCAGTTGGTCGTTGATCTTGGGGCTGTACTTCATCGTGCAGGTTCCTTGCCCCACGTCAATGTTCAAATCTGTCCCCAGGGTTTCCTGTGACAGCCTTACATAATGCCTCAGCACCTGGGGCTGGGACAGTTCAGGCAGTTTGGGGGGCTGCTTCCTACGCAGCTTTGCGGGCAGGGCTGCCAGGACATCCCCGACCTCGTTCCTTATTCCGTCTTCCACTTCAGGGACGAGGATGCCGCGCTGTCCTTCACGGCTCAATTCAAAGATGATCGGTTCATCCCACCTGGCCTGGTGAAATCGTCTCAGGTTTAGCTTTCCGTCTGTGAACCTGTGCTTGCTTATATCTTGTTGAGCCATCTTACTCAACGACCTCCTTCAATGCACTCACCAGCCGGTCAATGTCATCCTTGGTGTGAACCTCGGTCACACAGTAGAGGGCGCTATTGCCCAGTTCAGGGAATTCTCTTGTCAGGCCTTTACCACCAAAGATCTCCCGCGCCAATAGGGCCTTGTTAATCTCAGCCACTGTCTTGCCCGTGCCATCGAAATTGACGACGAATTCCTTGAAATGGGGCGACTGAAAAACAGGCGCTTTGACGCCCTCAATCCTGTTCATCTCCAGCATCGCGTAGCGCGATCTTGACATGATGCCTTCGCCAATCTCCACCATGCCCTCAGGCCCCATCAGCGCCAGGTACACACCGGCCGTGATGCCCCACAATGCGGCAGCCGTGCCTACCCACTCCTTGCCCTCCTCTCTGACAGCAAAAGACGTCCTTTCGTAGGCCACGTCGCCGAATCCATGCTCCCCTGGCACGCACGTGGGGGCGATCCCAAATAGGCGGGAAGGATATTCCATTACATACGTCTTTTCATCCCGGGTGGCGATGAATCCAGCGTGTCCACCGCCGAACTGCATGTGCATGCCGAGCGGCTGTATGTCGCCGCAGACAATGTCCGCGCCATATTCGACAGGCGGAGTCAGGATTCCCAACGAAATCGGATCGACCCCGACGACGCAGACCGCCCCGTGGTCGTGTGCTATCCTGGCGATCTCGTCTCCACGAGTCTCAATGAACCCGAGATAGGACGGATTCTCAAAGTAGATTGCGGCCGTCTTTGAGGAAATCTCCGTTTTGAGGGCATCCAGGTCCAGTTGTCCCGTCCAGGAATCGTAGCCAATCAGCTTGATCTTGATCTTGGGCTTGCAGTAGTCTCTGATTCTGGACAGCAGATCACCGCTGATGGTTCTGGCTACCAGCACCTCATACCGGCCGGTAATGCGCGATGCCATGCGTAGCGATGTGGCGGTGGCCTGGAACCCGTCATACGTTGGCACGTTGACGACATCCATATTCAAAAGCTCGCCCATCATACTGGCGTACTCAAAAAGCGCCTGAAACCTGCCGTGATCGTCATAGGGTTCGCCTGCGTAGGCGGTCAAGAACTCGCCGCGCCGGTTCACCTCATCACACACGGCTGGAACATAATGCTGCCAGCATCCGGCTCCCAAGAAGCTGAGGTACTCCCCTGCAGTCTTGTTTCTTGCCAGAATGCCTTCCACGTGCCTCTTCAAAGCGTATTCGGACGGGAGCGGTTCGGGCAGATCCATGTTCTCCTTGAGCCGCAGTTCCACCGGGACATCCTCGTAGAAATCCTCCACGCTCTCTGCTCCGGCTTTTCTGAGCATCTGTGCCTTTACTGCAGGCACAGAATTGGGGATATAGGGATGGACGCTCGGGCCTGGCTTGTTCATGCTCTGTTCCTCCGTTGGTCTTCTAGTGCCTCCGCTAGCAGGGCCTTTCTGGAGATTCTATCAAGGCTGGCAAGAAACGGCAAATGCAGCTTGCTATGATAGCAGTGACTCAGATCCGATTCACTTTTGCGCCGAGAGAAGTAGACAAGCAACGAGGGGTATTGACGCCATTGGTAGGCACGACGGTGCGGTGCTATCTTGCAGATTGCGCGCACGCTCGCCATAATGTCAGCACGAATCCGGGTTCGAACCTGTATGACGCGTCGGTGAAGCAATTCGGCGCAACCAGTAGGCGCAGGGAAAGAGCCTGTGTGGACCCGAGTCCGGGGACGTGTTCTACAGAGTACTGCGTCAATCGCGAAACTGAAGCACCTGTTCTCATACAGCAACCCGACCAAAGAGGTTTAGCCATCCCGTCAAGGCGGCACGAACGGTTGATGCAGGAAGCAGTAAGGACAGTCGCGTAGGTGGGCCAGCTTTCCGCTGCCCGCACTCGAGATTGACCCGCTGAGGAGTTCTCTGTATACTACTCCTACAGTAATGAAGCTCGCAAGGGTTGTCGCACAATACTCGATTCTCGGGTGGTATACGGGAGAATTGTCACCTAATCAGTAGTCGGGCCGCCCGGTCCAAATCTTGGATAGTTCACTTGTTATACTCAACAAACAAGGAGGTTGCGATGTTAGAGCAAGTCCATGATCATATTGTTTACGAACTTGGTCAGAGCAGTCGAACGGATACCATATTCGTCGTTACTGCCGTTGTGTTCAACTTGATCGTCCTTGGTATTAACTCCGGCGTTTCAATCGCTGCCGCGGAAGGGGGAACCTCCGCAACCAACGACCTCATATTGACCGTCTTCATCACAATGACACTCTTGCTCAACGTCATTGCAGTGGCAGCGTTGATTCTGGGTAGGCGGATGCGTCGTATGCTCCTGAGTGGCATAGTCGCCATGTATCATGATAATAAGGTGGACAAGTACTACAATCCTTCCTTATTATCGGATTATGGGGTTCGATATCTTCTCTTTGCCGGGGTGGTCGTGACCCTGGCACTCACTGCGATCATAGTACCCCTCATCATTCGCTTTCTGTAGATGCCTGGCATCTGGTCGGAAATCGGCTATGAATTGAACTGTCCAACTTACGCTGTGCCTCATTCCTTTCGGTGTCCAGAATAAACAATGAGGCAAGCTCTAAGCCGGGCGGCCCAACACGTCGCTGGTGTGCCCTGAAGCTGTCGTCTGCTAGTCGGTGAGAGTCCGACCGTGGCTTCGCCGTGAGCTCAGCCGAACGGTAACTGTCAGGACGCCACGTAGCAGGCTCCCAGTGCTGCCGGGTGACCGGGATGCTTCGCGACAAAAGCCGCCTACAGGCTGCAGTTCTGGGGAGGATTGCCCAATGCGAACCAAGTTCTTCTGTGCAGGAGACTTGAGGGAGGCTAGAGTGCTCGTCATTGGACACGACCCACGACTGCAGAGATCGGACACGCAATCCCAGTACGCCTTCTTCGCCGACTACTACTTTAGGCCGATACCGACGCAGCGAAGCGAACTGCAGAAGTACAAGCTCGCGCAGGCTGTGTTCAGTTATGTGGCCTATCTGATAAGCAGTAGGTATTCGCCGGACAAGTTGGTGCTAACGAACCTCTGCAACACAGCATTGCCCCACGCTCCCAAGCGCAAGACCGTCCTGATACCCCAACAAGAAGCCAGGGCCGGCATCAGCGCCATCCGCGATATCCTCCACCAGAGCAGCGTGGAGGTCGTGTTTGCGATGTCCTTGCAGGTGAACTACTGGCTGCAGAAGCTGGGCTTCTATCCACCCGTGCCCGAGTTCCTACGCGCCGCTGAACCCGCCCCAAGAGGGCTGAAGCACGAGCCTCCCTACTACGAAGCGAGGCGAGGCCGGGCTTTCCAGCTCATATGCGGAAAATGCTTCAACGTGGACGGCAGAAGAGTGATCCCCATACTCCATGTGAAGAACTGGCCCTTGCGGGGAGTCTTCAAGAAAGCCTACGCGCAAGCCTACGAGGACTGCGTCAATGATGTGAACTCTCTGTACACGCCGGGCAGCCAACAGCCGGGCGCATGATCGGCGGGCAACGCGGTGCACAAAGGCAGAGAGTAGGTCGGGGTTTCCTACCCGACGCTCTCACTCAGAGGCGCCCAATTCATTGGCATCGTCCTACGCACCTACCATCGTGCGCCGCCGCTCTTGCCGGATCGCTTTCCATCTCGGTTCGTCTTCGATCTGGACCTCGTTCAAGCGCCTGTAGAGCCCATCCAGGGCCATCAATTCCTCGTGCGTGCCCATCTCCACGATGCGGCTGCCCTCCAGAACGACGATGACGTCTGCACTGCGGATTGTGGACAGGCGATGCGCGATGACGATAGTCGTCCTGCTTACCATCAGCCGCTGCAGCGCTTGCTGGATCAACAGCTCAGTCTCCGTATCCACGGAGGAGGTCGCTTCGTCCAGGATCAAGATCGGCGCATCCTTGAGCACCGCGCGAGCGATCGCCATGCGCTGCCTCTGCCCGCCGGACAGTTTGACGCCGCGCTCGCCGATCATTGTGTCGTAGCCATTGGGCAACAGGGTGATGAACTCATGCGCGTTGGCGGCCTTGGCCGCCTCGATCATTTCGTGTTCCGTGGCCCCGGCACGACCAAACAGGATGTTCTCGCGCGCCGTTCCGTGAAAGAGGAAGACATCCTGCAGCACGATGCTGATCTGCCGGCGCAGGCTCTTGAGCGTCAGGTCGCGGATGTTGCGCCCATCCAGCTTGATCGAACCCTCGCACACGTCGTAGAACCGTGGGATGAGGTTGGCGAACGTGGTCTTGCCCACGCCCGTCGGCCCCACCAGTGCGACGACGGTGCCCGCTGCGATATTGAGATTGATGTGTTCCAGCACTGTGTCTCCCATGGTGTACCGAAAGCCTACGTCGCGGAAGGAAATGGCCCCTTTGGCTCGACCCTCCAACTCGATGGCATCAGAGCGTTCGACCACGTCGGGATGCTCGTCCAACAGCTCAGCCACGCGCTCCGCCCCTGCCAAGGCCTGCTGGACGCTTTCCCACGCCTGGCTCAAGGCGCGCACCGGTTGGTAGAGCATCTCGAGGTATAGGAAAAAGGCCACCAGGTCCTCAATAGGCAATGCCTGGTGCAATACCAGCGGCCCGCCAAAGTAGATGAGTACGATTGTGCCCACAGACGAGGCGAACTCCACGGATGGGTGGAACGTGGCCATCAGACGCAATGCGCGGAGCAACGAATCGCGATACCTGGCGATGTGTTCGCCGATGCGGGCTGCCTCAAGGACCTCCCTGGTGAAGGCTTTGATTTCACGGATCCCTGAGAGGTTGTCGGCAAGTGCTGCATTGAGTTCACCTAACTTGACCTGACGCTGGCGAAATGCCGGTCGCACATACTTGGCAAAGCCCTGCATGCCTAACACGATGAAGGGAATCGGAATCATGCTCAGCAGCGCGAGTCGCCAGCTCATGTGGATCAATATCGCGGTAACGCCGATCAGCATGAGCACGTTCACCGTCACGTCCGGCATCGCATGTGCGATCAGATGCTCCAACAAGTCCGAATCATTGACCATCCGAGACATCAACTGGCCTGTCTGGCTGTCCTCGTAGAAACGAAGCGACAGACGTTGCAGATGCTCATAGATGTCCAACCGAACGTCCGCGACGACGCTCCACCCTGCGACGTGGGCCATATAGCTTCTGAGAAACCGCAAGCCTGTGCGCGCTAGATAGGCAGCCAGCCCCAGCAAAGCCAACCGACTGATGAAATCCACTGCCTCTGGCCCCGCGGCCGGATCAGTGACCGTTGCGACCATGGACTTGATAATCCATGGGGCCAACAACTGTACACCCACGAGCAAGAGCATGCTCACTACCGTCACCGCAAGTGGGCCAACGTACTTCCGTGCATACTTGAGTACAAGCCTGAGAGATGTCACTACACCTTCCTTGAGAATGATTACTTCCGCCAGGATCTCCTGCCGGGCCCATCAGGAACCACAAGCAGCTTGCGAGTCGCACTCAACAGGGCTGGCTATTGTCCGCCAGTCACGCGCAGCAGGTTCTGGCGCATCTGCAGAAACAGACGCCGCACGTGTGCGTCGGCCGTTCTTGTTCCCATACTGCGTGTACTACTGACAGCTGTCCTCGATACAAGCCGAGTGACTGCAGAGCTCTGACTTGTTTAGCATGGCTCTTGAGAAAACGCAGCCTCGCCTAAAGACGGCGAGACCGTTCGTGCTCTGCATGCCCTGGCTTTGCATGCCCTCGCTCTGCATGCCCTACGGGCGACGGGCGACCGCTTGACGGGACGCTCCGCAGCGTCGCCCAAAGGCGGCGAGACCGTTCGTGCTCTGCATGCCCTGCGGGCGACCGCTTGACGGGACGCTCCGCAGCGTCGCCCAAAGGCGGCGAGACCGTTTGTGCTCTGCATGCCCTCGCTTTGCATGCGCTCGCTCTGCATGCCCTACGGGCGACGGGCGACGGGCGACCGCTTGACGGGACGCTCCGCAGCCCCGGTTTGCTTGCTCAATACTTGGCCGTCTAGATTATACTCAGGAGCACATCTATGGCAAGCCAGCCCTACGAGAGTGTTGAAAAAGTCCGTTGGAGATTCGTTGATTTGGCGGGAGGGACAA
>CAYZGO010000053.1:0-11854 GCA_964478075.1 uncultured Anaerolineales bacterium
AAGGTGGGAGAGACGGCGGTAGTTCCTGCGCCCCAAGAAGAACGAGCTTTAATCTCGGAGGTTAGGGGGGATCAATAGCAGAGAATAAGGAGAACGTCATGAGAAATCGAATTGAGGAACTTCCAAAGCAGATGACACTTGAGGAAAAAGTATCCGTGCTGGCCGGTTCGGACGAGATCTGGCAGATCAACGCCCATCATTTAGCTGAAAAGGCAGGCGCACACCCCTTCGCCAGTAGCGACAACGTCACGCTCTACATCCTGGCACGTTAGGACGACCAGGGTGATAGTTCGGTGCCGGTTACCCAATCCAGGGTTCACTGAAAAGAGCTTTTGCAGTGGACAAGAAGGGTCTATATAAGGATGCTGTGAAATACGCCATTACCAAACTAGCAGGAGAGATTATGCGCTACGGCTACTTCGACGATGACCGCCGCGAGTATGTCATCACGCGGCCGGACACTCCCTTGCCTTGGATCAACTACCTGGGAAGCGAGCAATACTTCGGTATCATCTCCAACACCGCAGGGGGCTACTCGTTCTATTGGGACGCACGCCTGCGACGTCTGACGCGCTATCGCTACAACGGCGTCCCCCTGGATTCTGGTGGACGTTATATCTATGTACGGGACAACGATACAGGAGAGTTCTGGTCCCCTTCCTGGCAGCCCACGCGACACAGAGCAGAAGACTACGAGTGCCGACACGGTCTCGGCCACACGATCATCCGTTCCACTTGCCACGGGATCGAGGCCCAGACCCGGTACTTCGTCCCTTTGGGCGAGAGTCTCGAGATCTGGCAGTTGACAGTGACCAACTGCCGACACCGGCCCGCGCGCCTCTCGGTCTTTTCTGCCATTGAGTTTGCCCTGTGGGACGCCCAGGACGACGCAACCAACTTCCAGCGTAACTTCAGCACAGGCGAGGTGGAGATCGAAGACGGTGTGATCTACCACAAGACTGAGTACCGAGAGCGGCGGAATCACTTCGCCTTCTTCGCCTGCTCCGGAGAACTGGCCGGATTCGACACGCAGCGCAGTGCGTTTCTGGGACCATACCGCGGGTGGGATAATCCGGCGGCGGTCGAGCGCGGTCGTTCGTTCGATTCTATAGCCCAGGGCTGGGCGCCGATGGGCTCGCACCACGTTAAAGTGAGCCTCCAGCCCGGCGAGTCCCGTCAGATCATCTTCCTGCTGGGCTACCACGAGAATCCTCCCGACCAAAAGTTCGATCCCCCCGGCTCGCAGAGGATCAACAAGCGAACGGTTGAGCCCGTCATCGCCAACTATCTAGACAAGGACAACGTGCGCGCCGCCTTTGACGCGCTTCGCGCCCATTGTGATCACCTGCTCGGCATCTTCCAGGTGGAAACGCCAGACATCCATACTAACCGCATGGTGAACATCTGGAATCCTTACCAATGCATGGTCACCTTCAACCTGTCCCGCTCGGCGTCGTTCTTCGAATCCGGCACCGGGCGCGGGATGGGCTTTCGCGATTCCAATCAAGACCTCCTGGGCTTTGTGCACATGATTCCAGAGCGGGCGCGTCAGCGTATCTTGGATCTTGCCGCGACTCAGCTAGAAACGGGCGGCGCCTACCACCAATACCAGCCGCTGACCAAGGAGGGCAACAATGAGATTGGCAGCAACTTCAACGACGATGCACTCTGGCTGGTTCTAAGCACCGCCGCCTATCTCAAGGAAACGGGCGACTGGAGCCTCCCGGACCAGATGGTGCCGTATGAGAATCTCCCCGGCTCTGAGCAACCACTTTACGAACATCTGCAACGCAGTTTGCGCTACACGCTGGATAGGCTGGGGCCACACGGTCTGCCGCTCATCGGTCGTGCGGACTGGAACGACTGTCTCAACTTGAACACCTTCTCTGACACACCTGACGAATCCTTCCAGACCACAAGTAACAGAGACGGCAAGGTGGCCGAGTCGGTCTTTATCGCCGGGCTGTTCGTGCTGGCGGCCAAAGAGATGGCTGCCATCGCCCAGTGGCGTGGCTTGGCGGGTGAAGCACGGCAGTACCTCGATTGTGCCGCCAAGATGGGAGCCGCCGTGCGTGAACACGGGTGGGATGGGGGATGGTTCCTTCGCGCCTACGATGACTCCGGGCAGAAGGTAGGCTCGCATGAATGTGATGAGGGGCAGATCTTTGTCGAGCCGCAGGGTTTTTGCATCATGGCCGGCATCGGACTCGACGATGGTCGCGCGGAGAAAGCTCTGGCAGCAGTTGAGGAACGCCTGGCTACGCCGCACGGCATCATCCTACAGCAACCCGCCTACTCACGATATTACCTGCACCTGGGTGAAATCTCGTCCTATCCACCCGGCTACAAGGAGAACGCTGGCATCTTCTGCCACACCAGCCCATGGATCATGATCGCCGAGACCATGGTCGGGCACGGCGACCAGGCGCACGACTATTACCTGCGCATCAACCCTTCCGTTCGGGAGGCCATCAGCGAGGTGCACCGCTGTGAGCCGTACGTGTATGCGCAGATGATCGCGGGACCTGATGCCACAACCTACGGCGAGGCCAAGAACTCCTGGTTGACCGGCACCGCCGCCTGGAATTATGTTGCCATTTCGCAATGGATTCTGGGCATCCGGCCCACCTACGACGGCCTGCGGATTGCACCCGCCATCCCCAGCTCCTGGTTCGGCTTCCAGGCGGAGCGCGTTTTTCGCGGAGTCGTCTATCATATCTCTGTCCAACGCCTGGGCGAGGGCAATAGCGTCTCGCTCACAGTGGATGGCCAGCCGATCAGCGGCAACCTCGTCCCCCTCCCACCGCCGGGGACGAGCGAGGTCCTGGTCGAGGCCATGCTGCGATGAGGATGCTGCAAATCGGCTTAGCGATAGCAATGTGTCGCCGGGGGTTGGGCGATGGCGCTCGCCGCTCCGGCGCGTCGGCGGTGGGTCTCCTCCTTCGTTGTGCCGGTTGTGCCCGAGAGGCAGTTTCGTTGGCAGCTGCCCCCTGGGCCAACCTGGCACAGCCGCTCCCAATCGGAGCGGGTTGGTCCTGGCTGCCGGGCCACGTCGAAGCCACCAGAGAATAAAACAGGAGATACGACATGCCCCCACCCAACACTGTTTCGTTCCCCTCCGGTTTCGTCTGGGGGGCTGCCACCGCTTCCTACCAGATTGAGGGCGCCTGGGATGAGGACGGCAAGGGGGAGAGCATCTGGGACCGCTTCTCCCACACGCCAGGCAGAATCGCCAATGGCGACACCGGCGACGTGGCCTGCGACCACTACCACCGCTGGAAAGAGGATGTGGGTCTGATGAAGGAATTGGGCTTGCACGCTTACCGGTTCTCCATCTCCTGGCCCCGCCTCCTGCCCGAGGGCCGGGGGCGCGTCAACCGCGGCGGTGTTGACTTCTATAGTCGCCTTGTGGACGCCCTATTGGAGGCCGAGATTACCCCTTATGTCACACTCTACCATTGGGATCTGCCGCAGGCCCTGCAGGATCAGGGAGGCTGGCCCAAGCGGGCCACTGCAGAGGCCTTTGTCGAGTACGCCGAAGTGGTAAGCCACAGCCTGGGCGACAGGGTGACGTACTGGATCACGCTCAACGAGCCATACGTCAGCGCTTCTGTCGGTCACCTGGAAGGAAGACACGCCCCAGGGCACACCGACCTCGATGAGGCGCTGTCAGCAGCGCATCACCTTCTGCTGGCCCACGGTTGGTCGGTTCCGGTAATCCGCGGCAACAGCAACGGCGCTCAGGTGGGCATCACCCTCAACTTGAGCCCGCACGTTCCCGCCTCACCCAGTGTACCCGATCGAGCTGCCGCCTGGCAGGGAGATGGCATCCTCAACCGCTGGTTCCTCGATCCGATTTCTGCGCGCGGTTACCCACCAGACATCATCCAGCACCACGGACGTCCCATGGACTTTGTGCAGGCGGGTGACTTGGAGGAGATAGCAGTCCCCCTCGACTTTCTCGGCATCAACTACTACTTCCGTACTGTGGTCCGAAGCACTCTCGTACCCGAGGCTCAGAACGAGCCGCGCATGGTATTCGTCAACCGGAACCCCACCGAGATGGGTTGGGAGTTGTATCCCGAGGGGCTCTACGACCTGCTGGGACGGCTGCACTTTGACTACCGTTTCCCAGCCTTGTACATCACAGAGAACGGCGCCGCCTACCCCGATGAGGTTGGCCCCGATGGGCATGTTGATGATCCACAGCGGATCGTATACTTGGGGGAACACCTGGCTGCAGCCGCACGGGCCATTGCGGCAGGAGTGCCATTGCGAGGCTACTTCGCCTGGTCGCTTTTGGACAACTTTGAATGGGCACATGGATATTCAAAGCGCTTTGGCCTGATCTATGTTGATTATCCGACGCAACGGCGTATACCGAAAGCCAGCGCACACTGGTATCGCCGCGTCATCGCTGCTAACGCCGTGGTAGACTGAACCATGCTCCAGACACCAAGCAAGGAAGGATTACGGATGAAGTACGGATACTTTGATGACCAAAACCGCGAATACGTGATCACCGACCCGAAAACACCCGTCAAATGGATCAACTACGTTGGGTCTCTGGCCTTTGGGGGGATTGTCGACCACACAGGGGGAGCGTTGATTTGCAAAGGCGACCCGGCCCTCAATCGCATCACCAAGTACATCCCCCAGTTGCCCAGTTCGGAATTCAAAGGGGAGACGCTATATCTCCGATCCAAACAGGGGCACAGATACAAAGTCTTTTCTCCCTACTTTGTCCCCACGCTGGACCCCTACGATCTCTACGAGTGTCACGTTGGGCTGGGCTACACCCGAATTGTCTCCGAGTTCTACGGGATCAGAACCGAGGTGACGATTTTTGTCCCCTTGGGGGACAGCCGAATGATCAGCGATATCCAGATGACCAACGTCTCCGATCATCCCATGGACATTGACGCCATTCCTGTGGTCGAATACACCCACCCGGATGCGCTCAAGCAGTTTACCAACGCGGACTGGGTGCCTCAAACCATGCAGAGCAAGGCCTATCGCGATGAAGCCGGCATGATTATCCTTGCGCAATACCCTTTCATGTACAAAGAAACGCGGGTCAACTACTTTACGTCAAACCGTCGTGTTTCGTCCTTCGAATCAGACCGCAGGAGATTCCTGGGAGACAACCAGTACGGCACCTGGGCGAACCCGCTCAGCCTCCAAGAAGAGGAGCTGAGCAACTGCGAAGCTCTGCGCGGGGACAACATAGCCGCGCTGCTCCACCACCTCGGGACCATTCGACCTGGCGAGACCACCAGGCTGATCACACAGCTGGGCCAGGATGAGAGCATTGAGAAAGCCCTGCCCTTGATCAACCGCTATCGAGACGCAGAACAGGTGGAGCGGGCATTCAAGGAAATGGCTGTGTTTTGGGACACTTACTTGTCCAAGTTGCAGGTCGAGACCCCGGATGCCAGCATGAACATCATGCTCAACACCCATAATCCGAGACAATGTCACACCACCAAGAACTGGTCCCGATACCTTTCGCTCTACCAACTCGGCCTTGGCGCAAGGGGCATTGGCTTCAGAGACAGCTCCCAAGACGTGATGAGCATCCTAGTCAGCATGCCCCAAGAGGGCAAAGAGCTGATCAAGAAGCTCCTGCACGTGCAAAAAAGAGATGGTTCCGCCATGCATCAGTTCAATCCATTGACCATGATAGCTAATGAGGGCGACTCCAGAGAAGTACAGGATGCTCCCAAGTACTACGGGGATGACCACCTCTGGATCGTCCTCGCCATCACTGCATACCTCAAGGAAACGGGCGACTTGGCTTTTCTGGATGAAGTGATCTCTTACTACGAGAAGGACAAAGACGGGCATTCCCTCGAATCAGGCACGGTTTTCGACCACGTACGCAGGGCTATCGAGTTCACCCAAAACAACGTGGGGGCCCATGGGCTGCCGCTGCTGGGATTCGCGGACTGGAACGATACTGTCAATTTGCCGGCAGGCGCGGAATCCTTATTTGTGGCAAACCTATACGGCAAGGCTTTGCTAGAGATGATTGAACTCGCCCGACATCTTGGCGACGCGCAAGCGGTAGCCCAATATACCGCCTACTACCAAACGATGAAGCAGAGGGTGAATAAACATGCCTGGGACGGCAAGTGGTACGTGAGGTATTTTGATGTCGACGGGAGCCCTGTGGGCTCCCACTCAAACACCAAAGGACAGATCTACGCCAACGGCCAATCGTGGCCCGTCATCTCGGGCTTTGCCCCGCCGGACAGGGCAAAGGCCGCCTTGGATGCTATATATCGGCGGCTCAACACCCGCAACGGCATCAAGCTAAGCACACCGGGATACAACCGCTTTGACCCGGCGAAGGGAGGGATTACCACCTATCCGCCCGGAGCAAAGGAAAACGGCGGTATCTTTCTACACGCCAATCCGTGGGTCATCATTGCCGAAACGATTATCGGAAATGGAGACCGCGCCTTCGAGTACTGTGACCAAATCAACCCGGTAGCTAAGAACGACAGGATTGACGAGTTTGAATGCGAGCCTTACGTGTATCCACAGAACATACTTGGGGATGAACACGCGCAGTTCGGGATGGCCCGCAATAGCTGGCTTACAGGTACGGCTTCCTGGACCTACCAAGCGGCAACGCAGTACCTCTTGGGTATTATGCCAACGTATGAAGGTCTCCAAATCGGCCCCTGCATTCCCAGAAAATGGGATGGGTTCAAAGTAACAAGGGAGTTCAGAAATGCCGTCTACGAAATCGAGGTCAAAAACCCTGGCCATGTATGCAAAGGAGTGAAATCAGTCAAAGTCGACGGCAGGAGAATCGAAGGCAACGTTGTAGCGGTTTTTGGAGACAGCAAAACCCATCGGGTTGAAGTCATTTTGGGATAAAAGGGGGCCCCCTGTCTCCCTTCGTCCCCTAATTGTGTTTAGCCTGTTTGGGGAGGTACAGGAGCGTTGAAAACCAGTTTCCCCCAAGGCTGTATCTGGGCCGTCGCCACATCTGCTTGTCGGATCGAAGGGGCTAGGAACGATGGCGGCAAAGGCGAGCCGGGCTGGAACCGGTTTGTTTGCCCCACACGTGTGCAGGTGAACCAGCAGTATCTGATGGGCGGGAAAAGCATACCATATCTGCAACCCGCTTGGATTTGACAGGCAGGCGTGGCTATGGTACAATGATGCTGCCTGGGGCGCAGGTCCCAGGCTTTCGGGCGTGACACTGTTACGAGGCAGTCACAGTGGTACAACGCTGTGACTGCCTCGTTTTCTGTGCCCAAATGGATATCCTGCAACAACTGGAACACAAACTATGATGAACAATCACATAACAGATGGAACTGACATCCGTAAGATTCGCAACATTGGCATTATCGCCCACATTGACGCGGGCAAGACGACCACAACCGAGCGCATTCTGTTCCATTCCGGACAGACGCACCGCGTGGGTAACGTGGACGACGGCACGACGGTGACCGACTTTATGCCGCAAGAGCGCGAACGGGGCATCACCATCCACTCGGCTGCAGTAACCTGTCAGTGGCGAGGTCACCAGATCAACATGATTGACACACCGGGCCACATAGACTTTACCGCTGAGGTGCAACGGTCGCTGCGCGTGCTCGATGGGGGTGTGGTCATCTTTGATGGCGTGGCTGGTGTCGAACCCCAGTCCGAGACGGTATGGCGCCAGGCTGACCGTTTTGGCGTACCGCGCATCGGCTTCGTCAACAAAATGGACCGGCCAGGAGCCAACTTTGAGCGCACATTGGATATGGCTAGAGAACGCCTTGCAGCTAACCCAGTGGCGCTGCAAATACCCATCGGCGCTGAAGCAGACTTTCGCGGCTTTGTGGATCTGGTTCAAATGCGAGCAATCCTGTTCAACGGCGATGAAGAGCCTCGCGTGACAGCTCTCCCCGCGGAGATAGAAGCCGTAGCTCAGAAGTGGCGCGAGCGTATGCTTGAGCAACTGGCCGATTTCGACGATGAGATAGCGGTGTTGTATCTGAAGAACAAAGATGTGCCGCCCGAGTTGCTGCACGCCGCCTTGCGCCGCGAAACGGTGGCAGGGTACATCGTCCCCTTCTTGTGCGGCTCATCGCTGCGCAACAAGGGCGTGCAAAGCGTCTTGGACGCTGTAGTTGCCTACTTGCCTTCGCCAGTCGACGTGGCGGCGATGAGAGGGACAGTCCCTGGCTCAGACGAAGAAATAGTGTGCCACGCTGATCCATCAGAACCAGCCGCCGCGCTGGTCTTCAAGATCGTCACCGACTCGTACATGGGGCGCATGGCTTATTTCCGCGTGTATTCTGGCTCGCTTCGACGCGGACAGACGTTGCTGAACGCTAACAGGGGTAAGTCGGAGCGTGTGGGACGCCTCGTGCGCGTTCATGCCAACCATCGCGAGGAAGTGGAAGGGATCCGCGCTGGCGATATCGGCGCAGTGCTCGGCTTCAAGGCAGTAGCTACGGGTGAAACGCTGTGCGACCCAGAGCGGCCAGTAGTGCTGGCGAAGATCACCTTCCCAACGCCGGTCGTGTCCCTGGCAGTGGAACCAAAGAGCAAGGCTGACCAGGACAAGCTTGGGCTTTGCCTGCAGCGACTCGCGGACGAGGATCCCACCATACAGGTGCGCCAGGACGAACGAACTGGACAGACCATTGTGTCGGGCATGGGAGAACTGCACCTGGAGGTTTTCGTCGAGCGCATGAGGCGCGAGTTCCATGTGCATGCCAAGGTAAGTGAGCCACAGGTCGCGTACTGTGAAACGATCACCAGGCCAAGCCGTGGAGAGTATCGCCTTAAGCGGCAGACAGGTGGACATGGCCAGTTCGCACACGTCATTCTGGAACTACAGCCTTTGCCTGCTGCCAGCGGTTTTGTATTCGAGGATGCCCTCCGCGGCACCGCGATCCCGCGCAAGTATCTGCCGGCCGTCAAAGCGGGCATACGGGATGCACTACAACGCGGTGTGCTGTCTGAGAACCCTGTCATTGACGTCAAAGTCACCATAGTGGATGGCAAGTATCACGAGGTGGATTCCTCTGACCTCGCCTTCCGTACAGCAGCATCCATGGCTCTGCAGGATGGCGCAGCAAAGGCCGCTCCAGTCATCTTGGAACCTATCATGCGCCTGGAGGTTGTTGCATCGGACGCTCATACCGGTGATGTGGTGGCAGACCTGAAGATGCGACGGGCAGCAATCACCAGCCTGGAGCCACGTGGTCGATTACAATGCATCACAGCGGACGCGCCTCTGGCGACAATGTTCGGTTACGCCAGCAGCTTGCGTTCACGCACACAGGGTCGAGGAACCTTCACCATGGAGTTCGACCATTATGCACCCGTGTCGGATGCTGTGCAACGCATGTTGACCCTTAAGAAAGTTGCATAATTACCGAAAGGAAAAAACAGCGGATGGGCACCCCGTCCGCTGTTTCTAGTTCTCACAAAACAAAGCCACGCACCAGGCCAGTGCTGCGTCAAGCTTACATTGAGGCCTGGTAGTAGCGACTTCAGTCGCCCAAAGTCGCCACTACAAACCAATCAGCCTAGTACGGAGTACTACGTCCTTGCTATCCCATCTGGGCCCAGCGGGAAGAACACCTCACCTTGTAGATTCAGATCACCAGAAGCCAGGAAGTCAGGCAACTCGGCGATGGTGCGGATGTGACAACCTTCCCAGCCACCATAAAGGCCATAGGGATCAAGATGCACGGCGGCGATACCGACCCTATTAGCACCCAGGACATCAATGAAATAGACATCCCCGACATAGAGACACTCCGCAGGCCGCAGCCCCAACTTTATCAGAGCGTGCTCGAATAAACGGGAATCTGGCTTGGCATAGCCAACCACGTGCGAATCGAAAATCTCCTCGAAATGCTCCGCAAGACGCAGATACTCCAATTGCTCGCGCACTCTGCCGTCTGCATTGGAAATGACCGACATGCGATAGCCCTGTGCAGACAGACGAGCCAACGCTTCGCGGACCCAAGGGCGTGTGTAGGCCCATATGCCCTTCCCGGCATCAATGAGTCGTAACTGCTTGAGAACAACGCCCTTGTGTTGTTGCTCAATCCCTACCTGCTCAACGATCCATTGGAGGAATCCCGGCATGTTCGAGTCATCTCTGTCGCTTTTCAGAACCTCATCGTACTGCCTGATGCCTTCGGCCATCATGCGCCTCAGCCGCTCCTCGCTGATACCGCAGCCGTGCTGCGACATAACCTGACGCAGAAGCGGACAATCAGGGAAAACCAGAGTGCCTCCAGCATCGAGAAGAAGATAGGGTTGCAAGCAGAAACCTCCTTAAGCCTGGCTTACTGTTGACTCTAGATAAGCCCTCATGAAATGATCCAAATGACCATCAAGCACAGCGTCAGCGTTTCCTGTCTCATAACCGGTGCGCAGGTCCTTGACCATACGATAGGGGTGCAAAACGTAGGAGCGAATCTGGTTGCCCCAACCAGCCGAGACGTGCTTCCCCTTGAGCTTTGCCCGCTCCTCCTCCCTCCTGGCCTCTGCCAGGGCAAACAGGCGCGCGCGCAGGACTTTCATAGCCATCTGACGGTTCTGCAACTGGGAACGCTCGTTCTGGCAGGCGGCGACAATGCCCGTCGGGATGTGCGTGATGCGCACAGCAGTAGCGTTCTTCTGCACACTCTGCCCACCAGCACCCCCCGCCAGAAAAACATCTATGCGCAGGTCACGGGGCTTGATTTCGATCTTGATAGCTTCTCCAATGTCAGGCATGACCTCGACCAGAGCGAAAGACGTGTGCCGACGGTGTGCAGCATCGAAAGGTGAAAGCCTCACCAGACGGTGCACTCCTCGTTCACCCTTCAGATAGCCATAAGCATGGGGCCCGGCCACAGAAATCGTAGCACTCTTAATACCCGCTTCCTCACCACACATGCTATCGAGCAACTCTGCCTCGTAGCCGTGCTGCTCCGCCCAGCGCAAGTACATGCGCAGCAACATGTCCGCCCAGTCTTGTGACTCAGTACCCCCCGCACCAGCGTGAATGGCCAGGATGGCATCCTTGACATCGTGTGGCCCGCTGAACAACAGGCGAAATTCCAGCTTCTCCAGGTCCTTGGACAACCCCTCTGCTTCCGCTGCTATCTCCTCGCCCAGAGTCTGATCACCCTCATCCTGGGCCAGTTCGAGCAGGCCAAGCAACTCGTTGACGCGCCTGGACAAGCCACGCCAAACCTCCACGCTTTCCTTCAAACGCGCCAGTTGCTGCATGACCTTTTGCGCCTGCTCCGCATCCTCCCAAAAATCGGGCGCAGCGGAACGCCGCGCCAAGTTAGCAATCTCTTTCTCAGCGCTGGCTACGTCAAAGACGCTCCATAATCTGATTGATGTGCTCGTTCAACTTGTTCACCCTGGCCTTCAATTCCTCCACAGCTTCCTCAACCTCCAGATTCTCTCTCTACCATGCCGCAAATGCAGCACACGTAGCCTAGCCCTTCATGGGCGTCCATGCGCGCACGCGATGCGAACGGGCACAAGGCCCTATACTATGACGGCATTGCCCGTTGTGCATTTCGTAGCCTAGCCCTTTATGGGCGTCCATACGCGCACGCGATGCGAACGGGCACAAGGCCCTATACTATGACGGCATTGCCCGTTGTCCATTTCGTAGCCCAGCCCTTTTTGGGCGTCCATGCGCGCACGCGATGTGAACGGGCACAAGGCCCTATACTATGACGACATTGCCCGTTGTGCATTTCGTAGCCTAGCCCTTTATGGGCGTTCATGCGGGCACGCGATGTGGACGGGCACAAGCCCTATGCTACGATGGCATTGCGCGTTGTCCATTTCGTAGCCTAGCCCTTTATGGGCGTTC
>CAYZGO010000054.1:0-11748 GCA_964478075.1 uncultured Anaerolineales bacterium
AAAGCGGCACGCGAGCTGGGTTCAGAACGTCGTGAGACAGTTCGGTCTCTATCCGCTGTGGGCGCAGGTGACTTGAGGGGAGCTGCCCTCAGTACGAGAGGACCAGGGTGGACGAGCCTCTAGTGTGCCAGTTGTACCGCCAGGTGCATAGCTGGGTAGCTACGCTCGGCAGGGATAACCGCTGAAAGCATCTAAGTGGGAAGCCCGCCCCAAGATTAGGTCACCCACTCCGTCAAGGAGGTAAGACCCCTGGGAGACTACCAGGTTGATAGGCGGCAAGTGTAAGGACAGCAATGTCTTCAGCTAAGCCGTACTAATGGTCGAGGGCTTAATCACACACATGTGAGCGGCAATTGAGTTTGAGCATTCTGTTCAGTTCTTAAGGTGCGAGTTTGGCGTCCTTAACAAGACGAAGACAGGTTCTTCTGGTGATTCTAGCGGAGGGGAAACACCCTGTTCCATCCCGAACCAGGCAGTTAAGCCCTCCAGCGCCGATGGTACTTGGGGCGCAGGCCCCCGGGAGAGTAGGTCATTGCCAGGAGAACCTGTTTTCTTTTGTCACGCCGAGCTCATAAGAACCCACAGCAGGCCACTCAGAGACACCTTTGGGTGGCCTGCTGCCTTTTGGTGGGGCCAACCCTCCCGCAGCTTCTGACCTGGCAACCTTCCGGAGGGTCTGCTTATGTTTGCAGATGTCAGTAGATTGTGTTACAATAACTTGTATCCATCTGTTGGGGCGTGGTGTAGAGGTAGCACAGCGGACTTTGGATCCGTTAACGGAGGTTCGAACCCTCCCGCCCCAGCTCGTTCAGAGCATGGCTGAGGTGCATCCCCGCTTTCCAACCCGGAGGGATGCATCTTGGTCTTTTTCTCAGGAGGATCATGAACAAGCTAGCGGTGGTGATACTGGCGGCCGGTCAGGGCACGCGCATGAGGTCCAAACTTCCGAAAGCGCTGCACACTATCGCCGGTCAGCCAATGATCCAGTACGTGCTCAATGCGGTGACAGGGTTCTGTGAAGGGAAAGCTGTGCTGGTCGTGGGATACGGTGCAGATCTAGTACGCCAGAAGCTGGGCGACGCCGTGAGCTACGTTCTTCAGGAGCAGCAGCTTGGGACCGGCCACGCTGTACTCCAGGCACGCGAGGAGCTGGAAGGCCATGCGTATACCGTCCTCGTGCTGTATGGCGACATGCCACTTCTCTCCTCAGCGACTCTGCGTTCCCTCATTCGTGCTCACGAAACCCATGCGGCACCTATTACTATGCTCACTTGTGTCCACGACGATGCAATGGGCTTCGGTCGTATTCTTCGTGACATAGAGGGGCATGTGCTTGCCATTGTCGAAGAAAGTCAGGCTACGCCCGAGCAGTTAGCAATCAAAGAGCTTAACTGCGGCATCTATTGCTTCCACGCCGCCTGGCTCTGGGAGCATCTGACTCGCTTGCGACCCAGCCCCAAAGGCGAGTATTACCTGACCGACCTGGTCAGCATGGCTATCGCAGAGGGTCACCCGGTGGAAGCGATCGTTGTAGACGATCCATTGGAGACCCTGGGTATCAATGACCGGCTGCACCTGGCAAGGGCAGAAAGCGTGGTGCGGCAGCGCATTCGCGAGGAATTGATGCGCTCGGGGGTAACGATCATTGATCCTGCTTCGACTTACGTGGACGCTGCGGTGGATGTGGGCCAGGATTCGACCATATATCCCAACACACATTTGCAGGGCAGTACCCACATTGGAGTGAATTGCCTGATTGGACCGAACACCATCATACGCAACTCAACCATCGGTGATAAGTGTCGCCTGGAGGCATCGGTGATCGAGGACACTGTCATCGAAGACGAGGTCTCGGTAGGCCCCTTCTCACATCTGCGCCAGGGTACACATCTGGCTGCAGGCGTGCACATTGGCAACTTTGGTGAAGTCAAGAACTCTTACCTCGGCCCCGGTGTGAAGGTGGGTCACTTCAGTTACGTTGGGGATGCTACGGTGGGCGCCAACGTCAACATTGGTGCCGGCACCGTCACCTGCAACTACGACGGTGTAAAGAAGCATCCCACCGTGATCGAAGAAGGAGCTTTCATTGGCAGCGACGCCATGCTGGTAGCACCGGTCAGGATCGGGGCACGGGCACGGATCGGAGCCGGTGCCGTTGTCACACACGACGTTCCGCCTGACAGCACTGCCTATGGCGTGCCAGCTCGCGTGAAACAGAAAGACGAAGACGAGAAGAGTGAGCCCAGCGCAAGTTCGTAGTAGGCGCGCAAGTGCCCGATTGCGCACTGGCGTGCGCACTACGAACAGGGGTGTACACTATAAGTTGCGTACCACAATAGAAGCAAGACAGCACATCCGTGGATTCGTGTATTCGTGACCATATTCGTGGACGGCAGGTCCCATAATCACATGCGCACAAAGGAGCAAGCCTTGGAAGATAAAGACCTGATTGCCCTGGCTTCTAAAGCACGCGACAAGGCGTATGCCCCCTATTCCCATTACGCCGTGGGTGCCGCGCTTTTGACGGCGTCCGGCAAGGTGTATACGGGCTGCAACGTCGAGAATGCGTCTTACGGTCTTACTATATGCGGCGAGCGAACGGCAGTGGGCAAAGCCGTTTGTGACGGAGAACGCGAGTTTGTCGCCATGGCCGTGGTCACGGAGAACGGTGGCACGCCTTGTGGTGCCTGTCGTCAGGTACTTGCCGAGTTTGGGCCAGATATGCGTATCCTGGTCGCTGACGTTGCTGGCAATTGCCAGATTTACACCTTGCGCGACTTGCTCCTTGACTTCTTCGGGCCGTCCCAACTCCAGACCAGGTAGCAAGGTTTCCGGCATATTGATTCGTTTCTGAGGAGACAATGTATGGTCCCAAAGATCACCCCTCCAAGCGTTGACTATGCGCGCTGGTACACCGACATCGTACAGGCGGCAGAGCTGGCAGCCTATGCGCCGGTTAAGGGCTGTATGGTAATTCGTCCCTACGGTTATGCCTTGTGGGAGAACGTGCAACAAGCCCTGGATCAGCGCTTCAAGGCCACGGGGCACAAGAATGCCTATTTCCCACTATTCATTCCCGAGAGCTTTATGAAGAAAGAGGCTGAGCACGTTGAGGGTTTCTCGCCAGAACTGGCCGTCGTGACCCATGGTGGGGGCAAGCGATTAGAAGAGCCGTTGATTGTGCGTCCTACGTCAGAGACAATCATCAATGCCATGTTCGCCCAGTGGATCCAATCCTACCGCGATTTGCCGCTGCTGATCAACCAGTGGTGCAACGTAGTGCGCTGGGAATTGCGCACTCGGCTGTTCTTGCGCACGACAGAGTTCCTGTGGCAAGAAGGACACACAGCCCACGCCAGTGCCGAAGAGGCCATGGCAGAGACGTATCGCATGCTGGACATCTATCGTGATTTCGCTGAGAACGAAGCGGCCATTCCGGTCATTCCAGGTCGAAAGAGCGAGAGTGAAAAGTTCGCGGGTGCGGTGGAGAGTTACGCCATTGAAGCGATGATGGGCAACAAGTGGGCTCTGCAAGCTGGCACTTCACATTTCTTGGGGCAGAACTTTGCCAAAGCTTTTGACATACAGTTCCTTAGCAAGGACAATCAGCTCGAGTACGTGTGGCAGACGAGTTGGGGCGTCAGTACGCGCATGATCGGGGCCATCGTCATGGTTCACGGCGATGATCAAGGACTCAGGTTGCCACCCAGGCTCGCTCCTATCCAGGTCGTCGTCGTACCTATCTGGAAAAATGACGAGGAGCGCGCCCAGGTGATGGCTGTAGTTGAAGGCATAATGAGCGAGCTGGGTCAGGATTTGCGCTGTCATCTCGATGATCGGCCTGAGGTCTCACCCGGTTTCAAGTTCAACGATTGGGAGATGCGCGGAGTACCGCTGCGTATCGAGTTAGGGCCCAAGGATGTGCAGAAGAGTCACGCGGTCCTGGTACGACGTGACCTGCCGCGCAGACAGAACAAATCTACAGCATCCCTTGACACATTGCTGCCAGAGGTTCGCAATCTGTTGGATGCTATACAGAGCAGCCTGTATACGCAGGCACTTCGCTTTCGTGAGGAGAATACCTTCCAGCCAGCCACGTACGAGGAACTCCAAGAGGCTGTATCCAAGGGCTTTGCGCTGGCCTACTGGTGTGGCTCCGCCGACTGCGAGGCCACGATCAAGGAGGAAACAAAGGCCACGATCCGCTGCATTCCGCTGCAGCAGGACGGAAAGCCGGGCCCCTGCGTATGCTGCTGCAAAGAAGCTCACGAGAAGGCTATCTTCGCCCGTGCTTTCTGAAAGGCTTGTCACCGCAGAGAACGCCGAGTTCGCAGAGACTTTATGGTTTTCTCTGCGTTCTCTGCGTGCTCCGCGGTAAAACTGCGTTAAGAGGTGCATATGCGAGACGAAGGGCTGAACGTCAAAATGCGTGAGGTGCGTGAGATGGCCGATGCCAAAGGCTTTTCCGCTGATTCGGCGCGCATTTGGGAGATGCTGGCTCTGATTCATACCGAGATATCGGAGGCGACCGATGCGTACAAGAAGGGCCAGCCGCTGGACAAAATCGGAGAAGAACTGATTGACGCTATTATCCGCATCCTGCACCTGCTCTCAGCGCTGGATCTCGATGCTGAGGAGCTGTTTGAGCACAAGATGAAGATCAACTGGTCACGCCCTTTCAAGTTCGGCACTGTGCGTGGTGGATGAGATGACTGTCCTTGCTGAAGGCGATGTGGTACTGGTCATACTCAGCGACCGCAAGCGTTTCCTGATGCGCTTGCAGGCCGGCGACGTGCAACACACGCACCGTGGGCTGATTCACCACGACGACCTGATCGGTCAGGTGCCGGGGAAAGCGCTGACCACGCATCTGGGCTGTTCTTTCGTGGTGCTGCGGCCCTCACTCCACGATGTCATTATGAGCATCAAGCGCATCTCGCAGATCGTCTATCCCAAAGAGATCGGCTATATCCTGCTAAAGTTGAACGTGGGGCCGGGAAGCCGTGTCGTGGAATGTGGCACTGGCAGCGGTGCACTGACCATAGCATTGGCCCACGCTGTGCGCCCCAGCGGGCGCGTGTATTCCTACGACCAGCGCGAGGATATGCTGCGTGTGGCCACCAGGAACCTGACCAATGCAGGCCTCCTAGATCAGGTGGAGCTGAAGGAGCGAGACATCGCTGAGGGCTTTGACGAGCGGGATGTGGACGCGCTCTTCCTAGACGTGCGCACGCCCTGGCTGTACCTGAAGCAAGCGTGGGAGGCTTTGGTCGAAGGGGGCTTCTTGGGTGCCATTGTGCCAACCACCAACCAGGTTTCGGAGCTGATCACCGGCCTGGATGAGTGTCGCTTCGGCGACATCGAAGTGTGTGAGATCCTGCTGCGTTCTTACAAGCCGGTTGCTGCACGCCTGCGCCCTGTGGATCGCATGGTCGCACACACCGGCTATCTGGTCTTCGCTCGCAGACTGGAGGAGCTGCCGCCACGCAGGAGCGGGGAGCTGCAAGATGAGACAACCGAGTCCGAGGACTCCCCGGGACCCGAGGATAGTGGCGCCGTTGAACGTTTGACACCTCACCTGCCAGGTGATATAATCGCAGGTGAAGGGGGTGAAATCGAATCGAATGGGTAAGATACGCAGAATCGTGTTGGACGTGCTCAAGCCCCATGATCCTTCCATCATCGAACTGGCTGGAGAGTTAAGCGACCTGTCAGGCGTAGAGGCCGTGAATATCAGCATCTACGAAATTGACCGGCGAGTTGAGAACGCCAAGATTACGATCGAAGGCCCTGATCTCAACTATGACGAGATGCTCAAGATTATTGGTGATAACGGGGGCACGGTACACTCTATCGACGAGGTAGTAGCGGGCCGCGCGATCATAGATGACGCAGAGACTCTGCAAGACCCGCTGGGCTGAGGGGTCGGTGCCGGTTGCCGGTTGCCGGTTACCGGTCGCCAGTTTCCAGTTGCCGGTTGGCAGTAAATGACCCATCTTCGACGCGAACTGCAACGCTTGAGGGACTACGACGAAACGGCGGATATTGCCGAGATTGCTCGCCGCTACTTCGCCATGAACTCCTTTGACGGCATCCTGACTATTCTGGGTGTGTTGGTGGGCAATTACCTGGCTGATGTGCGTATGCCTGCCATCATCGTCACCACTGGCATGGCCACGAGCGTCTCCATGGCAGTCTCCGGCTTATGGGGTGCATACCTCACCGAGTCGGCAGAACGCCAACGCAGCCTCGACGACCTTGAGGGTTACACGCTCACTGACCTGTCACAGACACGAATTGGACGCGCCTCACGTGCGGCCGCGGTCATCGCCGCAGCCGTGGACTGCATTTCCCCGCTTCTTGCCTCCGCGCTCGTGCTGACGCCATTCTTCCTGACCCATCTCTGGGGCAACATCCTGTACAGTTATTACCTTGCGCTTGCTATTGCCATGATCGGCCTGTTCGGTCTAGGGGCGTTCTTAGGCAGGATATCCAAGCAAAACGTACTTATCGCTGGTCTTAAGATGATCATTGCCGGTGTGGTCTCGATCGTGATAAGTTTCCTGCTCGAGCGGGTTATGGAATAGTGCCGGCGCGGAGGCTGAACGCATGTGGCTAAGGCCTAGACGCATTGGCCCACGACGGAAGCTGGGCAGAGCAAAAGAGCTCCTCAATGGCGGCAAGTTTGACGAGGCAGCACGTATCTTTGAGAACCTGGCGCAAGAGGCCCAGGGACGCGGCATGCTGGATCGCGCAGGCGACCTCCGTCTCCAGGCTGCGCGTTGTTATATCCAGTTGAACAATATAGAACGCGCTGACCAGGAAGGCATGCGAGCCTTGCGCCTGTTCTTGCGCGCTCGCCGGCCGCGCAAGGTTCGCCGCCTGCTGCCCAAGATGGTGGCTGCGCTTGAGAAACACGGCAAGCACAAAGAAGCACAGGAGCTGCGCGAAAAGGCCGAGCAATTGCTGGGACCTCTGCCTGCGCGGGCAGGCGCGGGGCCTGGCGCAGGCCCAGGGCCACGGGGCAAGCTGCCAGGCAAGTGCCCTAACTGCGGTGGGCCTATCAAGCCAGATGAAGTCAACTGGGTTGGACGAGGCTCCGCCGAGTGCCCCTACTGCGGCAGTGTGGTGTCTGCAGAGTAGGGGCAAGGCATTCCTAGGCGAGCCTGTGGCCTCCACATGTGTCTCACTTGACGTTGATGCATCTATTGACAGATACCTCTGCTGGGAATGCCTTGCCCCTACATCAGTGGGGTGAACAGGTTGAAAGAAGCGACCTGCCAGTTGCAGAACCTCATCTACGCTGCGTGATTTGTGTCCCACAAACTTGCCACCGGGCCAGCATTCGCGTAGAATGGTTATACTCAGTATAAGGTTTTTGCAGATGCAGCGAGACCCGCAACGGAATGCATGCCAGCTCCATCAAATCGCGGCCGCACAGGGTGGCTATTTCACGTCGGCCCGGGCAAGGCAGGCCGGATACGCGTACAGCCAGCAGCACTTCCACGTTTCACGCGGCAACTGGCTGAGAATTGATCGCGGCGGTCCGGCGAGCCGCATAACGACAGCGGATGCAGCCGCTGGGCGAACAGCGGTCGACACTAGCGAGAGGCTAGGCAGGCGTTTGTTGCCTGCACGGAAAATGGACACGCCATTACTCGCTTCTGTCCCTGAGCAACGACAACGTATTCCACCACGCCTCGTTTTGGGAAGCTACCTTCAGATCTTCAAGCTTCCCTGAAGCAGCCGTCGGCATTTCTTCGAGTGGATAGTATGCCTGTATGCCACTGGCGGCTGTCGCTTTGAAGAAGTCCTCGCCAGGCTTGGTAGTGCGCCCAGGCCAATCACCATGATGTACAAAGCCCCCAGTTGCGGTCGAGCCTGCGTGATTGAATGCCACGACAAACGGTTGCTGGTCAATGGCACTGCCCGCCATATCTACCCGATTCAGGTTAGCAAGAAACACAGAACCATGTGCGCTGGCGGAGCCCATCACGAATACACTATTCGTCTTATTCAGCAGATCGCTCGGAATGAGGCCGTCCAGTAAGGCTGGTTCCGCTGTCCTCCAACGCCCTTCTGGACAGATTTCCTTCCATGTCTCGTACAGATCATATGATACGTGATATTCGCTGAATCTCATCTTCATTCATCGTGCCTAACAAGCCTTCTGACCACTATTGCGAATAGCTGCTTTGAGCTTCTGTAGCCTCTGCCCTTTCAAGTACAGAACAGTTGTTAGTTCTGAACCAAGCAAGACGCTTATCGGCCTAAAACTGAGATCCCAGTCCACCGGCACCTGATGCTCCCACGCGAAGCCATCAGGACGACGAGCTATGCGAGAATCGGCGTTGAACGTGTATCGGCCGGTTACGATGCCTTTGCCCACAATCTGAGGCCCTTGCTTGACGTATATGATGTCGCCTTGCTTCATCTCGCATACGACTTTGCGCAGACTGCCCTTCGGAGCGGCCTCCAGCTTATCCCAGCGGCACAGCAGCTTGTCTGGGATCTTGTCTCGGTCTGAGATGTCCATCTTCGAGAGGTCCACCTTCCACAAAGGCCGATAGCCAATTGCTGCTACTCCGAACTTGCGACACTCATCCCACATTTCATGCCCTTGAGACCCAATCCGAAACGCCATTCGATATACCGTCATTGTACACTCCTCTGCCTAGATCATGTTACGTTCTGATCTGCAACTCTTCGTCAACCCGCAGTTGCATACACACTCTTCCCCACGCCAAAGTATGACTCGTAGATGTGCTGGTAGATCGCCTCGCACTTGCGCCGGTATACCTGCGGCGCAAACACCTTGGGCAGGCGGTCTAGTATTTCCTCGATACAGAGCCTAACTGCGGCCCGGGACTGCTGCTTCTTGCGCCAGTCCAGTACCAGCTTTTCGTCTTTGAGCTTCTGCAGCAGATCCTTCGCGACCTTCTTGGCCCGCTTCTCCTGCCGCTTTGTCAATTGCATGTCTGGCCGGGTCAACAGGTCGAACACCGCCAGCTCCTCCTCACTCAGCCCCTCAGCAATCCCTCGCTTTTGCTCTTCGTTCAGTGCTTTCGTGAACTCGACCAGGCGACGGAAGAACTCTTCCACATTCAGCGAACCGGCGTTGTATTCGTCGATCATCTGCTGCAGCTTCTGCAGGTAGTCCATGCGCATGCGGTTCAGACGCACCATTTGCGTCACCTGGCGCAGCAGGACGCTCCGCAGCTTTTCCGCCTCTGTCCGCTTGCGACCTTTGTCGAACCTCTTTCTGAGGGCCTCAAAGTCGATCTGGCTCAGATCCACCAGTTGTCCGTCGCCGTACTTGCCCTCAGGGCCTCCAATGACATACCCCGTCGGGGCGACAGACTGGTTCAAGAGCCCTTCCACTGCTTCCATTACGTCGGAAATGTCCGCCTCTGGCGTCAGTGAGCGGACCTTCTCTGCCAGGACATGCAGCACCACGCAGCGCGGCGCGAATTCGTTGGCCCTGGCATCGGGCAGGATGGCCTTGTACAGGCGAGTCACCTGATTGGCCAGCGCCAAGAAAAGCCGTTTCGAGTCGTCATTGGCGATGATCGCCTCGACGGCATCATCCACCAGCTTGACCCGCCCAAAACCTGTCGCATCTGGAATCTCGTCCAGATTCACGCCTCGTTCCGAGCAGAAGCTCGTTGCCTCCTTGAGTGCACCCTCAAGCCGCTGGACGAGCTCGGCTTTGGCCTGCACCGGCATTTCGCCCTCTTTTGCAAGCCCGCCCAATCCCGACCCGTAGATGGCCAGTGCCCTTTGCAGGTCGCGGAACACCCCAACATAGTCGACGATCAGGCCGTTCACCTTGTCCGGGAAGACGCGATTCGCCCGCGCAATGGTCTGCATCAGCGTGTGATTGCGCATCGGCTTGTCCAGGTAGATCGTCGAACAGCACGGCACGTCAAAGCCCGTCATCCACATGGCGCAGACGAACACGATGCGGAACGGGTCATCGGGGTCCTTGAACTTCTGGTCGAGATGCTCTCGCAGCATGCGCTTGCGGTGAGGAATGATGTCCGCCGTTCTCCAGCAGTTGCCGTTTACGCCTTCCGTTTACGCCTCTGGCGTAAAGACCAGAGGTGGCGTAAAGACAAAGGCACTGCGGGTAAGCAAAGCACTGCACCCGGAGTGGACGTCGCTAACCCGCGGCAGTACCCCGCTCCGCTGCGCTGCGGGGACTGCGCAACTGCCGCTGAACATTAGACACTGATTCACACCAAGCGCTACGCATTGCTTCCTTGTCAGTGCGGGAGAAACCTAGCATGACCAGTACACTTTTCAGCTGGAAAGTGTCCAGTTTTCAGGTTTAAATAGTCCACTTCTCAAGTTCAAATGACAGAGGAACCTGTGCGGTGTCCAGCACATACTATACAGTTTTTGAAGTATGGCTACCTTCGGTGAGTACATCAGGAAAGCACTAGAATTGGCAGGAGTGAATGTTGAGGGTTTGGAGCTGAAACAGTATGAGGACTGGACACCATATCAGTGCACGGACAGCGAGGAGAGCGGTGGTTGAGTACTGGAGGAGCAATGGTCACAACGTTTCCAGCGCCGCTCGCCTGTTTGGCATCAACTGTTGTGTGGTCTATGATATCCTCCCCAAGTGGGCGGAAGGCGACTTGCGAGACCGACCGGAGACACCTAAACATCAACCGAACAAGACACCAGCGGAGGTTGAGGACAAAGTTATTGCGGCCAAGAACAAGACCAGACCAGGACCGGAGCGGTTGACTCGCTATCTGCACAAGTACGAGGGGCTCTCTGTTCCTGCGGGGACCATACGGCACATCTTGAGAAGAAACAGGGACAGGATCACTTGTCGTCTTGGGCGACACCGGACCCGCAGAGAAAAGAGGCCTTTCGTGGCGCTCTGCACCTTCGGTTGGTATTCGGCGAAACCCTTCGAGATCGTGCAGGTAGACCTCAAGTACATCCGGGATCACAAGGCGCGAACCAAGGAGCAGATCATTCACCTCGATCGATACCGTATTCCGAACTACCAATGGAGCGCACTGGACGTCAACTCACGCTTCAAGCTGATTGGCTACTCCAGGG
Source organism: uncultured Anaerolineales bacterium (assembly GCA_964478075.1). Classification (GTDB taxonomy): domain Bacteria; phylum Chloroflexota; class Anaerolineae; order UBA2200; family UBA2200; genus DAOUEX01. The sequence goes on from CAYZGO010000054.1 coordinate 11,080, forward strand.
AGAAATCCTGGACCAACGGCCTATGTTGGTACCTGTGGGTCATCTCTTGGCTCAGGGCGTACGGTGTCAAGACCGAAACCGTGTTCACTGTCGATAATGGCGAGGAGTTCGGCGGACAATCCTGGTTGAAGGTCACAGAGTTACGAAAACTGATCGAGGGCTTTGGCTGCCGACTGATTCAAAACCACAAGGGTCACTGCGAGGAGAATGCCCATGTCGAACGCTCTCACCGCACCGATGATGATGAGTTCTATATCCCCAGGGTCTCTCACATTCATAAGGAGCAGGATCTGCTCGACGAAGCCTTAGGCTACATCTAGTACTACAACAATGTCAGAGAACACTCCTCCTTGGGCTACAAAACACCCTTCGCCCACCTCAAGCAACAACTACCAGAGATTGATGACAACATCCGTACGGTCATCCCCATTGTGCTCGACAAAGTCGCCGTTGAGATAGGTCCTTGGAGTGGATACAATGTCTTGGCACAGCACCGGGTCGTACCGCGTCAAGAGATTGTCACCAGGTAGTGCGGCAGCTTGTTGAAAAAGCCGATCCTCCTCTGGTAGATTTGCTATGGCGAACGCTTCACCAATCGGAGTGGTCATGAATCGGGCTCTGCAGCTAGCTCCCCACGCAGGCCTTCGCTGGTCAGTTCCAGCAATCGCG
>CAYZGO010000055.1:0-11305 GCA_964478075.1 uncultured Anaerolineales bacterium
TCATATTGAGGCAACGATACGCCTTCGGTTAGATTTTACGATGAGGCAACGCGGGTCTTATTGTCAACTGATTGTAAAGAACGGACTATGGCTCATGAGCAACGCCAAACTCACCAAGGCGCACGTTGTGCGAGGCTTCATCATCCTGGCGCTCTTCGTGGTCATAGCATGGCGTGAACCACTTGGTGTGATGGAATTGTGGCCGCCGACGTCAGAGCCGCTGTGTGACTGTGACACCGACCTGGACAATTGTAGCGACTTCGCGACCGAGGCCGATGCGCAGCACTGCCTCGACCACTGCTGGACGCTAGGGGGTTTGACGTTCACTAGGTGGATAGCGATGCGCATGGGGCGGCGTGTGAGGCGTTGGACTGATGGCGCCGCGACGGTGCAGTGGACAGCGTAGCAGACACGCTGTAGCATAGGCAGCCCGTCCCTAGCAAACGTGGCAGACGCGTTCTCGCTTGTGCTTGGACAGGGGGTGTTCATGGGCAGCATCTGGCAGAGGATCTCTTCGAGTCGAATTGGAGTGATAGCCGCGCTGGGCCTGGCATTCTTGGCGATTGGGGCGTCGATGCTGGCCCTGCTAACTGTTCTAGGCCACGAATTGGTGGCAGCCGAGGTATGTCAAGGCCTGGCAGCCGAACTCGTCGCAGTTGGCATCGGGATTCTTGGTGTGACTCTTGTTCTTCAATGGTATGAAGCGAAACGCTGGGAGGGAGTTCAGCGCAGGCTGGCCCAGAACCTCAATGCATTCTTGCTGTCCTCTCAGGCTGAGATAGCCGTTTTGCTGCGTGTGTCAGGTAACTGCGAAGGCGAAGGCTGGGGCGAGCCAGGTGTTGACGCCGGGACCGGCTTGCTAGTGGAGGCGACACCGGCCAAGGTGGCATCGCTGAATCCGGGCAGCGTGCGCCTCCTTGGGGACACCATGAGACGCACTGGAGACTGGGCCAAGCACTTGCTTGACGACTTCCGGGAGCATCTGTCTCCTGCGCAGTACACGGTGCTGTGGGATATGCAGGTAGCGTCAGGGAACGCCGCGATGCGATGCTGGCTCCTTGCGCAGCGTTGCTCTGTGAGCGAAGAAGCCGACGAGCGATTGCGCCCGGACCGCGTCACCACTTTGGTGGCAGCTGGGTTGACCAAAGTTCTGACACTGCTCACCGATCTGGACAAGACTGTACCTCGGTGACTATCGGCGCAGGAGTGCTTCGATTCGTGCTGGGTGGCGCGGGGGTTTGATGTGGACGGGCTGGATGGCGACGGGGATGGGGTGGCGTGTGAGTGGAATCCCTGACAGACGTTGCTAAAGCCAAGTGGGTTGAGTGACTGACACAGCGAGGGACTGAGAGCCTTGGGAACTACGATGAGAAGGCTGACCTGGAGACAGAGTAGCAGTCGACCGGGCGCATGCCTCTAATGGGCCAGGCTGCGGTAGACAGAGCCGGGCAGCATCGGAAACCACTGACTGGTTTCCAGCAAGGGAAGTGAGAGACACATGAGTGACCAGCCCGATCGAGAAATTAGACGCAAGTCCCTGTCCAAAACGCTTCTTGTCAACGTTATGGCTGTTGTGTTTGGGTTCATGCTGTGGACACCACTGAGACTCCAGTTGGTCAAAGCTTTCAGGAGTGTCGTTCCTGATCACTTGTACACTTGGGTTTCTGAGCCAGGTAACCTACGTCTGTTGCTGCTCTTCGCAAGTGTCATGTACTCAGTTCTGCTTGGCATTGTGTACGGACGGCCGAGCGCAATCTGGTTTCTCATCAAGCTGTGCATCTTTCCGCTCTATGTGGTAGGTAAAGCGCTGCTACTCGTAGGCGGACTGTCCTACTGGCTCTACAGCAGCCTACGAAGGCTATGGAAGCTTCTGGCCAACCCGCTTACAGGATTGATGCTCACCGTGTCAAACTTGGTTTGCTATACCGTTGCTCTCTCGACTGAGAGTAGATTCGTCATCACGCTTGCGGCTGTAGCTGCACCTGTCCTGAGCACACTGTGCGTGCTGTGGCTCTACGTATGGACATTCTGTCCGCTGGATTTTCTTACTCCCCTTGCTGGTCTTGTAGAACGCTATTTGTCGTCCCAGTCGTCGCAACACAGGGAAAGGGCGCAAGAGCTGCGTGAGAGTGCTCATGCGCGTAAGGGGCCTGGGCCCGACAGCGTAGCTAAACACAATAGATCGGTGGACATGGGCCTTACGCCGGTTGAGGCATTGTACAGAGTCGTCGAGCGCGTGCATATCAACACGCTGTTGGTGAATGTCTTCGTTTTTCTCTTCGTGTTCATTGGTGCACAAGTATGCCTCAGTTTTGGCCTTTGCTACCTTCAGATATACCAACTGGACGCTACATCAATGGATGTGGGTGCAGATGCTGGTCTGCTGGTGTTTGTTGTGCTGAGCCTTCGAACGATGTTCCTCAACGACTTCGTGCACATCACTGCCGTCGCGTCGATCGTGCACGTAGTGCTCCTGATCCAGTCAATCGTGGGAATTGCGTTGTTTGTGGTGCTAGTCATGTCGTTCTCCATAATATCCGCTGCGCGAGGAGAGTCTGCAAGAAAGGACTTCCTAGGCAGAATCAAGGAGAAGATTGACGAGGTCAAGGAAACCAAAATACGTTCTATCGGTGCAGGGAGGCTCCTGCCCAAGGAATAGCGGGGGGTGCCTTAGTCACACGGGCCACTGCGGCAGGCCATCGATTGCAGGCTACCCGTACGCCTATGCTAACAACCGCTCCAGTCGCGCGACCTCGTGGCGGCGATCAGCGATCCATCACGCATCACTGACGTACTACCAACGCCTGTGAGTTTCTACTTGCAAAGTTCACAATCTTGGCTATAATCACAATAGGAGGGATGTTCGGACGACGCGTTAGCGTACAGCTCACCCGCCGGGAAGACGGTGCGCACTGGGCACCCTAGCGCACACGTTTTAGCATAGCAGCCAGTTCGCTGCAAGGTGGTGCATGGCCATTAGGTCGAACGATACAGAGCCGGGAGAAGATGGCATGAGGCCTCAAAAGAACCTTTCCGTTTGTAGATGTCTACGGGCCTTTAGGCGACTAATCTGGGAGACAGCACAGATCGTCGGTGTCTGCCGTTGTGGTCTGGACAGGACTCTTTGGCATCTGAGAGGTAAGCATGTCAGGGACCTTCGGCTCATCAATGGCAAGACATTCAAGGAGTGTAGGGTCTTGGGCTATGACCGGGAGGCCATATTCGTTGAGTACAAGGGGCATACAACTGCAATTCTGAGACACGCGATTGCGTGGATTAGCTTCATCAGAGAAGAGACAGCTGCCGGGTCGGGTGCAGAGAGTGAAGTATATTCATTGCCCGAGTTTCTGAAGTTAGTGAAAGGCAGTACGGTAGAATACACGACAGTGCTGAGCGAGGAGCCACAGTACTTGGTTTTGGCATCTTTTGGCTATGACAGCGTGGAACTTGTCGAGGTAGATGACGCGACGACTGTGAAACGCCCGAAGATAATCCCCCTGAGTGCCTTGTGCTCCATCGGGCGGGGAAGCACACCTCCTGGTCAGGGTGGGTCTTGACAAATTAGAACATATGTGCTATAATGGAGCCGCTCAGGAGGGCGGTTCATCCATGAGGATTACCAAAGAAATAGGCAGGGTGATTAAGGAGCGCAAGTTCGTCGCTTATCGTTGCGACTTGTGCGGAAGAGAGTGGAAGAAGGACTGTAAGGATTGGATGATAGGTCTCCACGACGTCCGCGGAAGTGTGCGACACGGCTGCTATTATGCGGACTTGTGTCCTGATTGCGGACAGAAAGTGCGTGATGCACTGAGGGACCTGGGCGTCGAACTCGTTTTTCGTTCTCCTCCTTTGTACTAAGTGATAGCTATTGGCTGCAGGCCATGGAGAAACCGGGGCGGCGGCCCCCGGCTTTTCTGCTCCTTGGCAAAACTCGATGCATTTTCCAGCGGCAATCCAAGTTCATAGGGGTTGGCCTTTTTGCTTTCCGGGCCGGCCTGCGCAGTTTGACAAAGACGCGACGGCAGATGCAGAATAGCGCGACCAAAAGCCCCTGCGACTTCTGGCAAAGCCCAGGCCGCGGCGTCGGTGATGCAGCGCTAACGCAAGGGGAGTACAGCAAAGCCCTGCTACGTGTGAACGCCGGCGGGGCTTTTGTGTTTCGTGTCTTCATCGACTATAATGCAAGCGCCAAAGAGGAAGCCCCGTGAGTCTTGTGAGCAGCCGACGAGGCACGGCCGCGGTGCCTCTTACCCCGCCTCGCGGGCGGGACTTCGCCTGCCGGTAAGAGACTGCGCAGTGGACACCTAGCAGACGTGGCAGCCGATTGACTGCAATGCGGTGGACGGGTTTTGCATTCGACGGTGGATTGCACCTTATTGTAGAGTACATCGAGACGACGGTATTGCCGTCACAAGTGGGTGTGTTGGGCCATCTGTGAGACGGTCCATCAGACCGACGATGTCTCTTCGCGTGGATTTCGCAAAGAGACGGGGACACGACGAAGATACCGTCTGGACAAGGAAACGTGAGTAAGCAGGGACCTTACACTAGCACAAAGGTACTGGCAGAAGCGGCACGTCGGGGCGGCCGCCCGGTGAGTAGGAGCTACCTGGCTCAGCTATGCCGATCAGGCAGAATCCCAGCCGAGAAGACAGGCGCTGGGCGGCGTGCTGTTTGGCTCATAGCGCGTGATGATGCGGAGCGATGGCTAATAGAGTGGCTGAGCTTGTGATGTCATGCTGCGCCTGCTGTGAGTGTAGCTAGCGCCGGTGACGCGGACGCCAAACACAATGCGCTCTAGACAAAGCCCCGCTGGCTGCAAAGTCACCAGCCGTGGCCTTCGTTTGACTCTTGTGCCGGCCGACACTAGGATTGCGGAAAGCTGCGTCCGTTAAGAGAGGGCCACCGCCCTGTACACCAACACGCTGACCGCGTGCCCCTCGCGCTGCAATCGCCCCTCGACCCACAGGAGCGGCGCGTCCCGCAGTGCACGCCGATAGCGCGCGTAGACATCAGGCCGCGCAATGAGATTGACCAGCCCCTCCTCGTCTTCGAGCGTGATGAAGACGTGCCCCTTGGCTGTAGGCGGCCGCTGGCGGACGACCGCCAGCCCTGCAACTCGCACTGTCTGTCCATCTCGCTGCTGCTCAAGCTCGCTGCTGCTCAGGATCCCCTGCGCCCGTAACTGTTCCCGATAGAGCTGCATGACGTGGTCGCCGGGAGCCAATCCCAGCAGCTCGTACTCCCATCCTAATCGCTCCGCCCTGCTCAGCACGGGTAACGCCACTGGCTCCACAGGCACTTTGATGTCCAGCCCTTGCTCTCGGTATTCCAGCGCACCCAATTCCCACAGCAGGTCCCGCCGGGCCTGCCCAAAGCTGTCCATGGCTCCAGCCCGGATCAGGTTCTCCACTACGGGCCTCGGAAGACACGTGCGCTGACAAAAGTCCTGCAGGTCCCGATAAGGGCGCTTCCCCCGTCGCTCGACGGTACGTCCTCGCCGTGCCTCACCCAGGCCGTGCACGTACCGCAGGCCGAGGCGAATGGCCGGAGACGTATGCTGCGAGTCAGGGGTTTCCAGTGTGCACTCATCCTGGCTGCGGTTGACGTCTGGTCGCAGGATGGGCACGCCGTGCCGTCGGGCGTCGCCGAGCAGCACCTCGGGCACGTAGAAGCCCATCGGCTGGTGATTGAGCAGTGCACAGTAGAACTCGGGGGCAAAGTATGCCTTGAGGTAGAGGGTTTGGTAAGCCGTCAGGGCAAAGGCGGCAGCGTGGGACTTGCAGAAGCCGAACCCGGCGAAGGCAGCCAACTGCTGGAAGACCTCCCCCGCCGTCTCATGGTCCACGCCGTGAAACCGCGCCCCGGCCAGGAAACGCTCTCGAAGTGCTGCCATCGTCTCCTCGGAGCGGCTGCGGCTTATGGCCCGGCGCAGTTGATCGGCTTCCGCAGGGGTGAAACCGGCTGTGGCTATGGCTACGCGGATCACCTGCTCCTGGAAGATGATCACTCCCAGCGTCTCCGCCAAGGCCGCCTCCAACGCCGGATGGGCATAGCTCACCGGTTCCAACCCTTGCCGCCGGCGCAGGTAGGGATGCACCATGTTTCCCTGGATGGGCCCCGGGCGCACCAGCGCCACCTCGATGATAATGTCCTCGAAACGCTCTGGCCGCAGCCTGGGGAGCATCTGCGCCTGGGCGCGGCTTTCCACCTGGAAGCAGCCTATCGTGTCGGCCCGCTGCAGCATGTCGTAAACGTGCGGGTCATCCAGCGGCAGGTGCTCCAGGTCAAGCTCGACCCCTCGCTGCTCTTGGATGTGGCGCAGCACTTCCTCGATCATGCCCAACGTGCGCAGGGAGAGGAGGTCAATCTTGATCAGTCCGGCGTCTTCGACACTGTCCTTGTCCCACTGCACCACCACCCGGCCCGGCATCGTGGCCCGTTCCACAGGCACGACCTCCACCAGTGGCGCGGCAGTGATGAGCATTCCACCCACGTGTATGGAGAGGTGACGGGGGACGCCGTCGATGTCTCGCAGCAGCTCGGACAGAATCTGCCAGGGCAGAGAAGGGGCTGAGGTATCGGAGGGGAACGCAAGTTTCGGGCTTGAGCTCTTTGAGGGTTGGATTTGCTCCGCTGCTTCGGCAGCGGAGCGAGTATCGAGGGCTTTTGCTGCCCGGTCAATGACATCAGGTGGAAAGGCGAGCGCTTTGGCTACGTCCCGCAGGGCAGAGCGGGCGCGGTAGGTGACCACGTTGCAAACCATAGCCACGTGCTCTTCCCCGTGGCGCTCGTACACGTACTGGATGACCTCTTCCCTTCGATCCGCAGCAAAATCCACGTCAATGTCCGGCATGGTGTGCGTCCCCTCACTCAGGAAGCGTTCGAAGAGCAGATGGTGGCGCAGCGGATCCACGGGAGTGATGCCCAGGAGGTAGGCGACCAGCGAGTTGGCGGCCGATCCGCGTCCCTGGCAGCGGATACTTTGGGAGCGGGCAAAGCGCACGATATCCCAGACGACGAGGAAGTAGCCAGCCAATCCCGTGTGCTCGATGACCGCCAGCTCGTGGGCCAGTTGGGCTCGTGCCTCTGGCGTGACGCGGTCGAACTTTCGGAGCAGCCCTTCTTCGCACAGAGCGTGGAGATAGCTCAAGGGGGTATGTCCCTGGGGCACAGGGAAGGCTGGCAGCCGCTGCGTCGAGAAGTCGAGGCTGACGTCGCAGCGTTCGGCGATGCGCAGCGTGTTGCGCAGCGCCTGGGGCAGATCAGCGAAGAGGGCGGCTATCTCCTGAGGGGACTTGAGGAAGAGCTCCGAGTTGGGATGCAGCAGCCCCCCGGCCAGCGCCTGCGGAAGGGTAGTATGGTGGCGGATGCAGGTCAAGACGTCGTGCAGTCGCTGGCCAGCACGTTCGGCGTAGTGGACGTTGTTCGTTGTCACCAGCCCGACTCCCAGCCGGTGCGCCAGCGCCACCAACTCGGCCACGAGCCTGACGTCAGTCGGCAGGTAGTGGCGCTGCAGCTCGATCCAGAAGCGGTCAGGGCCAAAGATCTCCCGCAAGCGACCAGCGGCAGAATAGCCTTTCTCCTCGTTCTCCGCCAGCAGCGCCGAGGCTGCGCCCCCTTTGCGGCAGCCGGAGAGGCAGAGCAGCCCCCGAGCGTGCGCAGCCAGCGTCTCCAGCGTCAGCCGGGGCTGTCCCTTCTGCCCCGCCAACTGTCCGACGCTGATCAGCCGGCAGAGGGTGGCGTAGCCGCTTTGCGTCTCCGCCAACAGCGTCAGGTGATGCCCGTCGGCCAGCGTGAGCTCGGCCCCGATAATCGGCTTGATCCCCCGCTCCCTCGCTGCCTGCCAGAAGCGCACGGCACCGTACAGCCCGTCGTTGTCGGTGAGCGCCAGCGCCTGGTAGCCCAGTGCTGCCGCCCGTTCGACCAGCGCCTCGGGCGACGAGGCGCCATCAAGCAGGGAGAAGTAACTGTGGCAGTGTAATTCGACGTATTCGGTCACTGTGGACATGCTTACCCCTGATGCCACAAGATTCAAGAAGGTGTGCCCACACCTTCCCTCTTACCGCTTGCTTCAATCGTAGAGTCTGGCCAGGAACCAGGCGCCTGACACCAGGTCCTGGTAGATGATGCACAGGAGCCCTGTGTCGGTAACCACCTTCAGGTACTCTCGCCAGAGGGCCTGATTCGGCTCCCACCAGCGGGTGTGGATCCGCCAGCGGTTGCAGACATCCAGGATGCGGTGGGGCTCTCCCTGCCAGTTGAACCCGGCTGGCGTTCCTTCCCCACCCCATGCATCCACCTGCTCCCCCTTGGACCACAATCGCGTCACGGCTCTTCTCCTGTCAGCCAGCCGACCCGCCACTCTGGCAGCGGCGCATCAGGCTGCGCCAGCATCGCTCGCCGCAGCCGGTTGGCCCCGAAGCGGGCCGCCAGGTAGCGTTGCACCTCATACAGCTTCTGTTCCTGCTCCGTCTGGGCAGGGAAGAGGGGCAGTTGGTCCGCCACGATATCCTGTATTCTCTCAAGCGCTACCTTGAGGGTCACAGCGCCCGCCCGCCAGCGCATCGCATCCAGCAACTGCCCGAGTGCCAGCATGCCCCGTGCCTCCGCGGCCGTGGGGAAGAGGAACGTGCGCTCCCCCTCTTGGGTGCTGGTGTCCGCAAAGTGCACTGTCAGCCGCACCTGCCCACATGCCTGCAGGTTTCCTCGCAACTTTGCCAGCAATGGGGCGACCAGGTGCCGCAGCATCGCCAGCAGCCGCTCGCGATTGGTCAGCGGATCATCCAACTCGCACTTGGCCGTGAGACACCGTTCCTGCGAGCGGGGCACTACGGGGCGATCATCCTCGCCGCGGGCGCAGCGCTGCGCCAGCCTACCTGCCCGACCGAACTGCTGCCATACCGCTCCGGACGGCAGCGCTGCGTACTGTCCCAGTGTGCGCAGTCCCAGGAAACCGAGCTGCCGCAGCGTGTCTTCTCCCAACGGCAACAAAGCCACTGGCAGCGGCTGGAGAAAGAGGCGCTCCCGCACTCTAGCCACAGCCAGGAGATGCCCTGATCGCGTGCGTCTGGCGGCGGTCTGGGCTGTGAACTTGGTGCTGTCCCATCCAAGTGCTGGCTGAAGCGCCCCTCCCAGCTCCCTGCGCACCACCTGTCCGATCTCCCTGCAGAGCGCCATGGCGTCGGCGTGATGTCGAGCCAGGTCGCCCAGATCCACGTAGGCCGCTCCCCAATCGTGCGGCTCCACCCTCGGGCTGGTGAGCTCCAGAAGCCGAAGCAATGCTTCGAACTCGGCCTGGCAGCGGGCCACGTCAGCTTCCAGCAGCCAGGCCTGGGGACAGCGAACCTCCGCAGCCCTGGGCGTCAGTCCGACGACGATGCCGCAGGCCGCCGCTTGCGCCGAAGCTGCAAAGACCCTCCCCTGGGGACCGATGAGGACGAGGGGACGATGCTGAAGGCTCGAATCGTCCCGCCGCGCTAGAGCGGCAGCGAAATGCGGTATAGAGCAATAGAGGATAGACATATCTGATCACCGTCTCGTGTTCTCACAGGCCACTGGCGAGCACTGTGCCGTTGAACTTGATGGCGATAGTGAGCCTGCGGCCAGCCGGCCCCAGCCGATTCTTCAGCACTTCCACCCTGGCTTTATAACCACGGATGTCGCCGTAGCGGCGCAGCCAGCTCTCTCGCACGATGCGCAGCCTTACTGTAGCGTGATGGGCCAGGGCAGAGAGGCCCGCAGATCTCCTCCTCAGAGGGGCGTGGAGGAAGAGGACTGCCGTACCCGAACGGGCCAGCGGGGCCACCAGCCGGTCGAGGCAAGCGGCGAGCAGCAGCGTGGCGTCTGCATCACTCCAAAGCGCATCCAGTCCGTCGAAGAGCAGCGCCGAGAGACCGCCGCTCTTCACCAGCGCTTCGGTCATGGCCAGCGCTTCCCCCAGGTCGTAGGGGGCAACGATGAGCAGACGAGAGAGGTCGAGGCCGCAGCGGTAGGCGTAGTCGGGGTCGAAGAAGCAGGCTTGGTCTACGTAGCCCACCTGCCTGCCATCCGCCTGTGCCTGAACCAGGAACTTGAGGGCCAGCGTCGTCTTGCCCGAGGTAGCAGGGCCCAAGAGTTCATTTATTTTACCTATAGCTAAGCCGCCGATCCCCAGGGCCTGATCCAGTGCAGGGAAGCCGGTGGGGATGTGGGGAATCTCGGCTGTTGTGGCTGAGGCCCCCAGCTTGCGCAGGGCCCTGCCCCCCCAGCGCTTCTGGACCGCGGCGACGGTCATCTCCAGACGTCTTGTCTTCTTGGAGCTCACGGGATTGCCTTCCTTTCCGCAGGCGCAGAACATTTGTTCTACAACAATTATACTAGAATCCCGCCGGTTGTCAAGTTGTGCAGGAGGGAGAAGGCTTTTCCAAAGTCTGGTTATATCCATCATGTTCCGCGGCAACTGCGGGGGAACGTGGGGAAGTCCGCTGACTTTGGAAAAGCCCTAGTGGGGCGGAGAGGAGGGAATCTTGGAAACGTCGCGTGTCCCGTAACGTCCAACGCACCCGCGCCCGAAAACGCGCAAACCACCGCGTGGTGCAAACTTGCCACGTTTACCAACAACCCCGGGTGCGGGGCGTTGTGGCTTGTGTTATAATCGGAGTAGCATAATAACAAGTCGCAATACTGCAGTATTGCGAAGCACTTCGCATACTTGCGTGTTAGGTGACATGCCGAGGAGGACACAATGAGTGACCCAATCGAGCGCCACTGCAAGGTCCATAAGACTACTGGGAAAATGCTCTTGGATATTCCCATGGGCCCTCCCCCGAAAACTGGCGGCGCACCCAGGTAAGCGGCATTCAGAGGGCTACAACGGGGTCAACAATCGAGTGCAAAAAGCCTCGCCAGAGTCGCGCTTGAAGCCGGGCGGGAGAAAAAGGGCGCAGCCATTGACCATGCAGTTGGGGTCGTACTGAGGAAGAAGGTGGGCGACGGTGTGGAGAAAGGCGAACCCCTTCTCACTATCCATGCCAATGATGAGCAGAGGCTAGCTGAAGCGCGAAAGAAGCTGTTGGCTGCCTACCAGTGGAGCGACGCGCCCGTAGTGCCTGCGCCGTTGATTCGACAGATTATTCGGTAAGGTGTCAGTTGTCGGTCACAGGTTCTCAGTTATCAGGTATTGTTCGGAACGATCTACCGTATCTGCACAACGGGATGCTGCTAACTAGAGGGTGTGAACGGTAGCCAGTAAGATTTGGGTTAGTGACTGGGAGGGTGTTGAAAAACGGGGTCTACCAGGATAGTGCCCCCGGTTTCAGCGGTT
>CAYZGO010000056.1:0-11116 GCA_964478075.1 uncultured Anaerolineales bacterium
AGGTGGGAGAAAACCGGGTAATCCAGGATCCGGCCCGTCTCTTCCAGCAGGGGGCCAGGCGCCAGAGTGGTGAGCTCCCAGATCAACTCAGGACCCCCCAGCCAGGGCAGCGGGTCGCCCAGGGACTGGGTGGCGGCATCATGGGCACCATCGAGGGGATCGAGGGCGACAGTTTGGTCGTCAGCACTGAGGAGGGAACGATCCGCGTGCAAACGACCGATACCACCCTCATTGAGAAGTCGATGACGGTGAACGTGGGCGACCTGGAGGTCGGCGTGCAGGTGGTCGTCTCGGGCTCGCGGAACGATGACGGGAGCTACACCGCTCGCTCCATCCAGGTTCTACCCATGCGCGAATCTCAGTAGTATCTGAAGAAGGAGCTACGTCTGTTAAGGAGGAGGTAATGAAGACACTCAGAGCACTAGCTATGGTTGGATTGGCCATCGTCCTGGTGGGAGGAGGCTCTTTGGGCTGCGGCCTCTTCGGCGGCGAGAAACAGGCTGAAACCTACAGCGAGATCGTGGCCGCTCAGCGAGGCGACATCGTGGCTGCTATCAGCCCCACGGGGGAGGTCTATGCCCCCCGGCTGGTGGAGCTGAGCTTCGACGTCAACAAGATTCCCTTAATCGAGCTGAACGTGGCCGCAGGCCAGGAGGTGAAGGACGGGGATGTCCTGGCTCGCATCGAGACTAGCTCGCTGGAGCGGGCCGTGACCCAGGCCGAGGCCAACCTGATCATCGCCCAGAACCAGCTGGAGAGGACGGAAGACCCATATACCGAGCTCGAGCTGACCAAAGCCAAGCTGTCCGTGACCGACGCCGAGGTGGCCCTGGAGAACGCCAAGAGGCACTTGCTGGTCGTCCAGAACGATCCAGACAGCGCGGCAAGGCTTCGAACCCTCGAGTACGAGGCGGCCTGGTATCAGAACAACTACTGGGAGGCCCAAAAAAAGTTCGAAGAGGGAAAGATCGATCAACAGAAGCTCGATTGGGAGTACAGCAACATGCTGGCCGCCCAGGAGCGACTGAAGGCGGCGCAGGCGAACGCCGAGAGTGCCCTCGCCAGCGCCGAGAGGCAGGTGCCCCAAGCTGAGTACAACCTGGCGAAGGCCAGGGATGACCTGGCCACGATAGAGGCTGGCCCCGATCCCGACGACGTGGAGGTGGCCCAGGCCCGGCTAGTCAGCGCGCAGGCCGACCTGGAGGAGGCCCAGGAGGCCCTTGAAGATGCCACCATGACCGCGCCCTTTGACGGCACCGTGATACAAGTGGGGGCCGAGGTGGGAGACCTGGTGTCGGACAACGTGGTGGTGGTTACTCTGGCCGATCTCTCCCACCTGGAGGTGGAGGCCCTGGTGGACGAGACGGACATCAACTGGATGGAGGCAGGGCAAGAGGCGGAGATTACCTTTGACGCTCTGCCCGGACAGCGGTTCAAGGGCAAAGTTCTTTCAGTGCCGCTGCAGGGGAGGCTTGTCCAGAACGTCGTAACCTACGAAGTGCTGGTCAGCCTTGAGGGGGCCGAGGACGCCGCCCTCAAGCCGGGGATGACGGCCAATCTGAAGATCATCGTGGGCAAGGGGGAGAACGTGCTGTTGGTGCCGGCCATGGCCGTGCAGTACGGGGAGGGCCTGGCCACTGTGCTGGTGCAGGATGACCCGGATGCATCACCTGTCCCGACTAATGTGGAGGTCGGGCTCTCCGATGGAGTTTACACCGAGATCGTGCGGGGATTGAACGAGGGCGATCGGGTGGTCATCGTCTTTACCTCTGTCGAGGAGGGCGGCTTCCCTGCCGGTGCGGGGGGGATGCGAGGACTCTTCCCGGCCGGGGTCGGGGTCGAGGTACACCGGGAAATAAGGAGCGAATGAACATCATCTCAAGCATTGGCGTGGCACTGCGGGGATTGACAGGCAACAAGCTGAGGTCGGGCCTGACTATGCTGGGCATCATCATCGGCGTGGCCGCAGTCATCGCCCTGGTGTCCGTGGGCCAAGGTGCCCAGGCGGCGGTGACCCAGCAGTTCGAGAGCCTGGGCTCCAACCTGCTGACCATATCGCCCGGGGTCGCCTTCGTTCGTGGTGGCATGTCTGGGGGATACGTGAGCGGATACGTGAGCGCCCAGAGCCTGACTAACGAGGACGTACCGGCCATCGCCCACCTAGCTACGCTGGTGGAGGTCGTCGCCCCCGAGTACTCGACGCAGGCCCAAGTGGTCTACGGGAACCAGAATACCCAGACCAGTGTCCTGGGCGTTACTCCTGAGTACCTGGCGGTGCGCAACTGGCAGGTGGCCCAGGGGCGCTTCATTGACCAGCAGGACCTGCAGAGCTTGGCCAAGGTCTGCGCTCTAGGTGCCGCGGTGGCCGAAGACCTCTTCGGCCGCAACTATCTCGATCCCGTTGGCCGGACCATCAAGATCAACCGCCAGAACTACCAAGTGGTGGGGGTCATGGCCAGCAAGGGCCAGACGGGCTTCATGAACCAGGACGACCAGGTCTTCATCCCCCTAAGCACCGCCCAGGTGAAGTTCGGGGGAGCTGGCAACACCTCACTAGGGGCCATCAACGTGCAGGTTAGCTCGGCAGAGATGATGGACTTTGCTCAGGCGGAGCTGACGGCCATCCTGCGAGCCCGTCACGGCCTGGCCCCCGGCCAGTCCGACGACTTTACCGTGGGCAGCCAGGTAGAGATCGTGGAGATGGTGGAGGAGATGACGGGCATCTTCACCATCCTCCTGGGCTCCATCGCCGCCATCTCGTTGGTGGTGGGGGGCATCGGCATCATGAACATCATGCTGGTTTCCGTCACCGAGAGGACGCGGGAAATAGGCATCCGCAAGGCGGTGGGTGCCAAGCGGCGCGATGTCCTCCTGCAGTTCCTCGTCGAGGCCATGGTCCTGAGCGGCCTGGGCGGCGTGGTGGGAGTCTTGGTCGGCTGGGGCGGGGCGCAACTCCTCTCCCGTCTAGCCGGCGAGCTTCTCAGCACCCTGGTCACCTCGGGTTCGGTGGTTATGGCCCTGGGGGTCTCGGTGGCCATCGGCCTCTTTTTCGGCATCTACCCGGCCAGGCGGGCGGCAAGGCTGAATCCCATTGACGCGCTGCGCTACGAGTAGTTGGTACATAGGCACAACGGCCATCCCGTCCCGTCAAGCAGGATGAACGGTAGAGGCCTACATTACGTTTCTAGTGCGCATCCATCGCAGGCAGATTGCAGTCTTTCCAATTGTCGCGACGCACCTGTTCTCCTCATGGCATGTGCCTTTTCGCCGTCCGATGGTATGATCGACGTGTGCCTTTCAGAGTAAGACGGCCGGAGAGGAGAGACCAACCAATGGGACAACGGATTCTGGTGGTGGACGACGATCGCGAGATCGTGCGGCTGCTGCGTGCCTACCTGGAACAGGGCGGCTACCAGGTGCTTGTCGCCTACGACGGCGAGACGGCGCTGCACATCCTCCGCCGTGACCGCCCCGATCTGGTGGTTCTGGACCTGATGCTCCCCGACCGTGACGGCTGGGATGTGACCCGGATTGTGCGCGGCGATCCGAGTCTGGCGGCCACGCCCATTATCATGCTCACTGCCCGCGTCGAGGACCACGACAAGATCGTTGGCCTGGAGCTCGGCGCAGACGACTATGTGAGCAAGCCCTTTAACCCTCGCGAGGTGACGGCCCGCGTGCATGCAGTGCTGCGCCGCACACAGGGAGAACCGGTCCCGCCGAGGGTCATCCAGGCAGGGCGCCTGGTGATTGACCTGGACCGCCACCAGGTGCAGGTGGAGGGCCAGCCGGTGAATCTGACCCCCACTGAATTCAATCTCCTGCGGGCACTGGCCGAGCATCCCGGGCATGCCCTTACCCGCCTGGAGTTGATCGAAAAGGGTCTGGGCTACAGCTACGAAGGATTGGAGCGAACGGTGGATAGCCACATCAAGAACCTGCGCCGCAAGCTGGCCAGTGCTGGTGCTGCACAGGATCTCATCGAGACAGTGTTCGGCGTCGGCTACCGGCTGCGGTCTATGCCCAGTGAAGCAATGGGAGGGACGGCATGAACCGGCTGTGGGTGCGACTGACGCTCGCCTTTGCCCTGGTCATCCTGGTGACGGCAGGCGCGATTGCTCTGCTGGGCGACCTGAACGCTCGTCAGGCGTTTAGGCGCTACCTGTCCTATGGCGACCCGGCGGGCCACCCAACCCTGGGGGATCGCCTGGCCGAGCATTACCAGGTGCACGGCAGTTGGCAAGGCGTTGAGACGACTCTGGAGCAGGTCGCGATTCTGCCCGAACCTGTGCCTGGTCAGATGTGGGAGAGAAGGCACAGCCTGATCATTCCTGGGGGCGGCAGGCTCCAGGTTGTCCTGACCGATACCGACGGGCGCGTGGTCTACGACAGCCTGGAGGGGCGTCCTGGCAGGGGATTGAGCCGCGACGAGCAGGCGGCTGCTCTGGACATCACGGTGGACCGCCAGGTGGTTGGCCGCCTGGTGATCACCTGGCCGATGCAGTCGGCGATCTTGGGACCGTTGGAGCAGAGCTTCCTGTCCGGCCTGCGCGAGTTGCTGGTGGTGGGTGGCTTGCTGGCGGGTGGGTTGGGTCTGCTGCTCGGACTGGTCATCAGTCGCAGCCTGAGTGCGCCTCTGGGCCGGCTGGCTGCTGCTGCCCGGGCCGTGGCTAGCGGCGACCTCAGCCACCGGGTCAAGGTGGGCGGCAGTGCTGAGCTGGCCGAGGTCTCGCAGGCCTTTAATGAGATGGCCGCGGGGCTGGAGGAGGCCGAGCGGCAGCGACAGAACCTGGTGGCCGACGTGGCTCACGAGCTGCGTACCCCCCTCAGCGTGTTGCAGGGCAACTTGCGGGCCATCCTGGACGATGTGTACCCGCTGGACAAAGCCGAGATCTCGCATCTATACGACGAGACGCGCTTGCTGAGCCGCCTCGTGGACGACCTGCGGGAGTTGGCACTGGCCGATGCCGGCCAGTTACGCCTGAACCTGCAGCGCACAGACGTCGCTCAGGTAGTGCGGGCCACATGCGACAGCCTGTCGCTGGCTGCCGAGGCGCAGAACGTGACTCTCACCGTCCAGGTCCCCGATGACCTGCCCACCGTCCAGGCCGATCCCGACCGCCTGGCCCAGGTGCTGCGCAACCTGCTGGTCAACGCCCTGCGCCATACGCCGCCCGGTGGCTCCGTCACGGTGACGGCCTCCCTGACGAACGGTGCTGTGGAGGTCGCCGTGGCCGACACAGGTGAGGGCATTGCTCCGGAGGACCTGCCCCACGTCTTTGACCGTTTCTGGAGTGCCGACCCCTCTCGCGCCCGCGCTGACCGCTGGGCGGGGGGCACGGGTCTGGGCCTGTCCATTGCTCAGAGCCTAGTGCAAGCCCACGGCGGGCGGATCTGGACCGAAAGCGCGCCAGGCGGGGGAGCAACCTTTCGGTTTACCTTGCCCACGATGTGACCGGACGTATCCAAGTTGCGGGAGCTTGAGCAACTTTGCTCGTCTGCCACCAGGTGCACGGATTGGGCCAGTTGTCTTCTCAGCTCGGGTGTTTCTCACGTGGTGTGGGCGCAGCTACAGGAATCTCAGGAGCGAACGCAGATTCAAGCAGGCAAGGCTAGGAACCACTCTTCATCAGCGTACATCTGCGTCCCGTCAGTTGATGCCCCCGAAAGTCGGAACACTCGGTATGTGGCCTCTGTCTGGCGAGCAAGTCCATCCTCAGCGGGCGCACTGCAACTCCCAGAGCTGCCCTAACACTGTCTCCAGTCGAGCTGCCAGCAGGCCAGGCTTGTCAGTGGTCACGTCATCCTCGTTCTCGAAGACGACGTATGGGACGCGGATGGACCGCACGGTTAGGAAGTTTGGGTCGCTGGCACTGAACATGGGCCAGTCGTCGTCGCGGTAGAGCCGCGACAGCTTCTCGTCAGGCAGGGAGTGCTGTAGGATGCTGTCCGGCCGCTGCGGGTCAAACCGGCGGCGATTCTTGCGCAGCGATTCTTCAAAGGAGACATGCACATAGACAACGGCAGCGCGCTGAAGGAGATCAGCAGCCAGATGTGGAAATGCCTCCGCGTAGCCCCCGTGCTCGGTGCCGCGAGAGAACTCGACGATTGCCGTAGTGTGGTCATGATATTCCGGATCGTCGCGCAGCCGCTTCTGATACTCTAGGCCAATCCGCTCGATCAATAGATGCCAGAGGTAGGGGTACTTGAAGTAACCGTCGGCGTCGGTGTGCAATCGTGGCTGCTCGAGCTGTTCGCTCAGGATATGGTCCTCCTCGAACCAGGTCCAGAGCATAGGGAAGTCGTCCAGAATGTCCAGGTCGGCGATGCGGAGCCTACGTTGCCGCACGTCAGGAGGAGTGCGCATCAGAAGGTCAATAATTTCACTCTTCCCCGAGGCTGGCCGGCCAATCAGGATGAGAACATCGAATGTGTACTTGCCCATAGGATCCCTCACCCCATCAGTGCCTCCACTTCGTTTCGATAGGCCATCGCAGGGGCGGTCCCGAGGCGGGTCACTTGCAGTGCGGCCGCTGCGTTAGCGAAAGCGACTGCCTCGGTGAGATCCTTCCCCTCAGCTAGGGCGACCGCCAGCGCACCGCTGAAAGCATCCCCGGCTCCTGTCGTATCCACAACCTCTACACGCCGACCGGGCACGCGTTCGAGTCCAGTTGACGTAACAACCAATGCACCCTGTGCACCCAATGTGACTACCGCTGCTCCGACCCCCTTCGCCAAGAGCTGCCGCGCCGCCGTTTCCGCTTCCTTCAGGTCTCGCACAGGGAGGCCCGTGATGATCTGCGCCTCTGTCTCGTTAGGAGTCAGAACGTCTACCAAGGCAAGCAGCTCAGCGCTGAGAGGGCGGCCTGGCGCCGGGTTCAGCAGTACCTGCACTCCCGCCTCATGTGCCAGGGCGATGGCCCGCTCCACCGTTTCTGGTGGGATCTCCAGTTGTACCAGCAGGACATCCGCCTGCACGATGGCCTCATGGGCGGCGTCCACGTCCTCCGGCTTGAGGAGGTTGTTGGCACCTGCAGCCACCACGATCATATTCTCGCCTTCAGCGTCCACCATGATCAGGGCTGCACCGGTATGCGTTTCCTCGGTGCGAAAGACAAAGTCCGACCTGACTCCCTCCTTGACGAGATTTGCCTCTGCCTGGTCGCCAAAGACATCGTTGCCGAGCTTGACTACCATGGTGACCTCGGCTCCCAGCCTGGCGGCAGCGACGGCCTGGTTGGCCCCCTTGCCTCCTGGTCCCATGTGGAATGGCCCTCCCAGTACCGTCTCGCCCCTGACGGGCATGCGCGGCGTTCTGGCGACGAGGTCAGTGTTGAAACTCCCGACTACTGTGACCCTTGAGCGCTTGCTCATTGCTTCCTCCTGCATGCTGGCACTGTATGGAGAATTCCGCGTGTGAACTCGAAGGGGGGTGATTGTCTGGCGCCTCACGTCAACTAGCCCGACATCAGGAAGAGGCTGACCAAAGATTGACCTCTCACTCGGCAGGCGGAGGCCACCCGTAACAGTCGCCATTGTCACCTGAGATACTGTCTACACATCCTTGGCGCCGTCGGCCAAGGCGATGTTCTTCATCGCCTCGATTGCGATGCGGATCTCGTTCTCGACGCCCTGCCGGAAGGCATCTTCACACCATTCGGGCTTCACTTCTGTCGCCGTCCCGTCGCAAGCGAAGAGCGCAGCAGCGCGCCACCCCCGCAGGGCAGCGATGATGAAGAGAGTGTCGCTTTCCATCTCCACTGAGAGCAGCCCGGCATGCCTCAGCAGCTTGCGCATATCGGGATCTCGAAGACCATAGAAGGCATCCCCCGCCGATCCCAGGCCCACGTGCGCCTTGAGGCTCAGTTGCTTGCCCGCGCTCACAAGCGCACTGGTCACCTCAAAGTTCGGCACTGCCGGGAATTCCACCGGCAGGTAGTTGTTTGCGGTGCCACCGGCACGGAAGATGCCAGTGGAGATGATGACGTCACCACAGTCCACATAGTCCTGATAGGTGCCGCAGGAGCCCACACGGATGAAGGTATCCGCCCCCATGTGCCCCAGTTCTTCGAGGCAGATGGCCGTCGTGGGGCCGCCCATCCCGGTGGATGACACTGTCATGGGGATGCCCTCCACGGTGCCAGTGAATACCAGGTAGCCTCGGCTGTCGCTCACCAGTCGTGCGTCATCAAAGCGCGCAGCGATGTTCTTCGCACGCGCGTGGCTGCCGGGCGTGAAGACATAGCGCGCTATATCCTTTGCATCGCAGCGAATGTGAAACTCCATCTTTCGCTTGCCCTCCCTCGTAGTGGTCACAGAACTACTTGCCCGCTTCGGCGTCAGCCAAGGCAATACTCTTCATCGCCTCGATGGCGACGCGAATCTCGTTTTCCTCGCCCTTGCGGAAGGATTCCTCCCCCCACTCTGGCTTGATCTCCGTAGACGTCCCGTCATTGGCAAAAATCGCTCCAGCACGCCAGCCACGGAAGTGGGACACAACAAACAGCGTGTCAGCTTCCATTTCCACTGAAAGCACCCCAGCCAGTTTCAGTTTCTCGAAGAGCTGCGGTTCTGGTAGGACATAGAAGGCATCCCAGGTCGAGCCAATGCCTACGTGGACCTTGATCCCCAGTTTCTTGGCGCCCTCAACTAGCGCCGTAAGCACCTGGAAATCCGGTGCTGCTGGGAATTCTGGCGGTAGGTATCGGTTGGCTGTCGCACCTGCTCGGTAAACACCAGTTGGCACGATCAGATCGCCACATGCAACGTGATCCTGCAAGGTGCCGCACGAGCCGACACGGATAAAGGTGTCCGCGCCCATGTGCGCCAGTTCCTCGATGCAAATGGCGGTCTGGGGGCCACCCATGCCGGTTGATGATACCGTCATGGCGATGCCATTCACTGCGCCCGTGTATACCACGTAGCCTCGGCTATCGCTCACCAGTCGTGCGCTGTCGAGGTGGTCCGCGATCTTCTCCGCGCGGTCGTGATCACCCGGCGCAAAGACATAGCGGGCGATGTCCGCCGGATTGCATTGGATGTGAAACTCCATTATTCTATTCCCCCCGTGGCAACTGAATTCACAGTCGTTACCCTGTAGCTGTTCATTGGGCTTTGTTCTCACTGTAGAGAACGCACCTCATCTTGGCGAGGCATAGCTTTCTTGAAGGCCTGGTTTTGCCTGTCTTTGCGGTCTCTGTTCTCTGCGGCGAAATCAAGCAGCTGTCTGAGCGGTCACCTTGCCCAGCCGTCAGGGACGTGCAGTAGTATATGACAAAGGCTCATGCGTGTCAACCATGTGGTGTGTCATTTGAAGTTGAAGAGTGAACTGTTTTAACCTGAAAAGTAGACTGGTCATGGTAGATTCCTCGTGGACTGGGAAGGAAGCAATGCGTGACGCTTGGTGCGAATCAGTGTCTAATGTTCAGTGGCAGTTGTGGCTCCGCACCGGGCAGCAGGGCCTTTGTCTTTACGCCAGAGGCGTAAACGGAAGGCGTAAACGGCAACTGCTGCCCGAACTCATGCATCCGAGGCTGACGCAGCTTGTTACTGGCAGCCCCTTGTGATACAATGGGACAGCTTGTATCCCGTCTGTCTCTCGCGGGTGGTTTTGCATCTTGTAGGAGGACGGCAAATGCCTGATCTAGCCTTGCAGGGTGTGCGTGTCTTGGATCTGACCCGTCTGCTGCCTGGGCCCTATGCTTCGCTGGCGCTGGCTGACCTAGGCGCCGAGGTCATCAAGATCGAAGAACCACATCAAGGCGATTCCTTGCGTTGTCTATTGCCTTTCGGCGCTGACGACAGGAATGCGCTCTTTGGACTGCTGAACCGCAACAAGAAGAGCATCACGCTGAACTTGAAAGCACCTGAGGGCAGGGCCATTCTTCTCGAGTTGGCTCGCAGCGCTGACGTACTGCTGGAAGGCTTTCGACCTGGCGTGATGAAGCGGCTGGGGCTCGACTATGAGGTGCTTGTGGCAGCCAATCAGAGCCTGGTGTACGCCTCGATCAGCGGCTACGGCCAGACAGGGCCATATCACTCACGGGCCGGGCACGATTTGAACTACATTGCCCTGGGAGGTCTGCTCGCTGTCACAGGCACGCGTGATGGCCCCCCAGTTGTTCCTGGTGTGCCTGTTGCTGATCTTGTAAGCGGGCTGTGGATGGCTCTGGGGGTCGTAGCAGCACTGCTGGGGCGTGAGCACACGGGGCGTGGACGGTACTTGGATGTCTCTATGCTAGATAGCGTGGCTGCGCTGCTATCTGTGCCACTGTCTGATTGGCTGACCACGGGCCGTGTTCCCAAACAGGAGAAGATGCCACTCAGCGGCAAGCAGGGTTGCTATAATGTGTACGAGACCGCAGACGGCGGATATATGACTGTGGCTGCTTTGGAGCCCAAGTTCTGGCGTGCCTTCTGTGTGGCAGTGGGCCGCCCGGACTGGCTCGAAAGACAGAATGACGCTGACCAGGCGAGTCTCATAGCCGAGGTTGCTACGCTCTTCCGCACACAGCCCAGGGCATACTGGACGGCGCTCTTTGCCGCACACGATTGCTGCTGTGAGCCTGCGCTGACTATGGATGAAGTGTTCACGCACCCGCAGGCGGTGCACCGTGGTCTGCTGCATGAAAGGCAACTGGCTACGCCGTTGGGCCGCCGCGGAGTGCCGCGTGCTCCTGCGCCAGGACTCGGAGAGCACACCACGGAGCTGTTGGCAGAGCTGGGCTACGCTTTGGAGGACGTGGAGCGCTTACGGCAGCGAGGTGTGGTTTAGAGACTCACCGCTGACAGCGCCGAGTTTGCAGAGAGGTTTAACCACGGAGACACGGAGCCCACAGAGAGTCTAAGAGCATGTCTGAAATCAGCCAGAGCGCCGACTACGGGATACCGCCAAGCATGAAAATGTCATTGCGAGGAGCGGTTTTTGCGACGAAGCAATCTCGTAGACGGGGGAGATTGCTCACCTGCACTTGCAGCGCAGGTGCAAGCGTCGCTCCGCTCGCCCTGGGTCTTCCCCTGGGTCTTTGGCCCCAGGGACAAAGGTGGCCCCAGGGACAAAGGTGGCCCCAGGGACAAAGGTGGCCCCAGGACCAAAGGCAATGACACGCGCGAAGGA
>CAYZGO010000057.1:0-10999 GCA_964478075.1 uncultured Anaerolineales bacterium
GCCGCTTTGAGCAGCACATCTATCCCCTTGAAGTCAGTGAATTTGCCGACAAAACCAACGAGAGGTTTGTCAGCCCCGGATAGCCCGAGTTCTGCCAACACCGCTCCCTTGGTTATCCCCGGTAAGACCTTGAAGCACTGTGCGTCAAAACCGTTCCAGATAAGGTGCACTTTCTCATCAGGCAAGTCGAAAGCCTTCATCGCACCAGCCTTCACCTGACGCGAGATAGCAATGATGCCGTATGCGTTGTGCGCGGCCCTCAAGGCCATCTTGCGGTAGCGTGGCCCCCTTTCGAAGCCCATCAGGTCTGTCCCATGACAGCTAATGACATAGGGCAGCCCCGTCCTATGAGCAACGTAGGCCGCGACCCAGACGTGATGTGCGTGAATAACATCGGGATGGAACTCGGTGACTGCCTCATTGATTGTCTGTTGCCAGGCTTGAACGTAGGCTTGGATTTGGGCATCGGATAATTCGTAGAACGTAGTGCTGCTGCGAGGGTGTGTTGTAAAGCAGGGGAAATTGAAATCCAATTGTGGATTCTCATTCTCGCCATTGCTGAAGACAATTGTCTTGACCTGGAAGGGACGCCCCTCAACCACCTGGTGTTCCGGCACAACAACAGGCACTGCGTGCCCCGCCTTAACGAGTTCCTGAGCAACGTTCATGGCGTAAATGCCACTTCCAGAGCCTTGCAGCGGGAAGTGATTAGGCATTAGAACTCTCACAATTCAGTCTCCACCATCATTTCACCCTGTGCTTGGCTGCCGTCCAACCATCGTTGTGCCAAATGGCAGGTACCCTGCCATATATACTACGGAGTCGTGCCAGTCTCTGGATGCTCTTGTGGATCCAGTAGAGTCCCCGTAGTAACGGTGCTGAACTGCATGTGCCCAGTCCTGTTTGGCCTTCTGCGCAGTACGCCACGCTACCTGCAGCGCTACACCTACACGCACCCAAGCGCCAAGTACCAGCGGCCTCAGATGATTGTCTCAGCTTGGAGTGGATTGTCTATCATAGTGCGAGTCGCCTGCCATAAGCCGCCGGAATGCCTTCTGGAACCTCTCCTTGCCCATGCTGAGCAGGTCCGGGTCACGCCCTGTGGTTAACGCAAATTGGTACCCGAGCAGCCAGAAGGGCACGATATAGAGCAGGGGTGTCAGCAGCTCGGGTATGTCTGCAGGCATTGGGATGGAGAGGTCGGCGTCAAGTCCGGGGCTGCCCTCAGGGGCAATGCTTAGAACTGTTGCGCCGATGGTGCGCGAGGCCTCGGCGGTCTGAAGGATGCGCTCTTGGAACGGTCCGGGAGCCGCGACCGCTACGACACACATAGCCGTCGTCAGCGCCTGGATGGGCCCGTGGAGCATCTCCTCCGGATGGAAGGCCTGGGCACCAGCATCTGTGGACTGGAGCAGGATCAAAGCGCCCTCGAGGGCAGTGCCCATGTTCGGTCCGGCACCGATGACAAAGTAGTGCTCCACATTGCAAAGTCGGTCCACACAACTTTGAGCCTGATGTGCAAAACTATCGAGAAATGACCCAAGTATCCCAGGAAGCTCCCGGAGCCTGCTCTCATACATGGTCCCGGTCTCAGGTGTCTGCAGCCGCTGAGCCAGCGCTGCCGCGAGCTGCAGCACCCGGAATACTGCCGCAGAATAGGTACGTGTGGCAGGGAGCTCGGCTTTGGAACCGCCTGGGCCGATGATGGTGTCATCCACCGCTTGAGCCAAAGGGGAACTGTCAATATCAGTGATGCCAACGGTGTAGGCGCCCCTCCGGCGTGCGAGTTCGACCACCGGCAGATCCCCCATTGTCCGGCCAGAGTGCGAAGTCACGATGAGCACAGATCCAGGTGCAAGGCCAATTGGTGGATAAGCGTCCAAGTCCGATGTCACGTACCACGATGCCGGTAGGCCTGCCACTTGCTCGAAGGCGTGCGCGTGAACAATGCTGGCGTAGCACGACGAGCCTGTGCCTGCGCAGAAGACCCGACGCGGAGCGAGCTCAGCGACCCGATCAGCCACGCGCTCAACATGGCCCCGAACGGGTTGCTCCAAGCAGGACTGCAGCATCTCTGGAGTGCGCATCATGGATTCCCAAACCCAGTAAGGATGTTGCCTGCGTGTTTGGAACACAAGTTCCTCCTTTTTCGGTGTTGAGACAGATGATCCGGTGCGTTGCACCATATCAGCTTAGCTGCGAAGCGTCTCGCCCGCTCCTTGGCGAGGCTGCGAAGCGTCCATCGTTCAGCTTGACGATTGCCAGTTTATGCGATAGAATAGTAATCAACAAGATCAAATGGGAGCGCACCCATCCTATGGGTGGCGGTTCTGACATGTTTCGTGAAGAGCGACTTCAACTGATCCTCGAACGTCTCCTGGCCGACAAGAAGGTCTTTGTGGCCGATCTTGCAGAGCAGTTTGGCTTGAGTGCTTCCAGCATTCGCAACGACTTGTCGGAGCTCCAATCCCATGGATTCCTCGTGCGGACCTACGGTGGTGCCATCTTGCCTGAGCAGGCGAACAGGCACCTCATAGTGCGCAAGTCGGCACTTCAGTTGCGGGTGGAAACGCATCAAGCTGAAAAAAACGCGATCGGGCGAGCGGC
This sequence comes from uncultured Anaerolineales bacterium, assembly GCA_964478075.1. Lineage (GTDB taxonomy): Bacteria > Chloroflexota > Anaerolineae > UBA2200 > UBA2200 > DAOUEX01. Next base: position 2,608 of record CAYZGO010000057.1, read on the forward strand.
TGCTGACCTCGTCTCCGATGGTGACACAATCATGATCGACGGAGGCAGCACGACGCAATACGTGGTGCGCCATTTGCTTGGCAAGCGTCGTCTCACATTTGTCACCAATGCTACCAGCCTGCTTCCGGATCTTTTGGCCATCTCCGACACCGAGATCTACTTGACTGGCGGACTGCTGCATCGGGGCTTTGAGACTCTCGTCGGTGGGGCATCAGTTGAGACCTTGGGCCGCTTCCGCACCATGAAGGCCATACTGGGCATTGATGGCGTCTCGCTGGAAAGCGGTTTTACCGCGACGCATGCTTCTGTAGCTGCGGCGAAGCGGCAGATGGCTGCGGCCAGCGAGACAGTGATCATCGTGTGCGATCACACCAAGTTCGAACAGGTCTGTCTGATGCCCATTGCGCGCATCGAAGATGTGGATTATCTGTTTACTGACAGTGGTGCTCGTCCTGAGATGGTTGAGGCGATTCGTGCGCGTGGCACGGAAGTGATCGTTGCCCCCGTTGACCGAATCTGAGGCAGCAACGGTCGATCAGGCGTAGAAACAGACCTCCTGCGACAGAGTATCTCCTGTCGCCAGGAGGTCTGTTCTTTACCTTGCAGTACCCTGCAAGGCCCAGTGCATGTGCGTTCCACTGACTGCTTGGTGCACTGGCACCGGATCTAGAGGCCGCTCTCCTCTGGTGGCAGTGTCGGCTTCAGCACCATCAGCATCCCAGCAGTTGCCAGTCCGCCGACGATGAGTGCGAGCAGCCACATCAGCGGGCTGCTGGCAAGAGGCAAGACAAACACCCCGCCGTGAGGTGCCATCAGCGATGTGCCTGTGAGCAAGCTGATTGCCGCACCGACTGCGGAGCCCACCATCAGCGAAGGAATCACATGGATGGGGTCGGCCGCGGCATACGGGATGGCGAACTCAGTGATAAAGGACGCCGCCCCAACGAAGCAGCCTGTCAGGCCTTCGCGCTCAATGGCTGTGAACTTGTCCTTCTTCAGCAGCATGGCGAACGCGACACCCAAGGGCGGGGTCATGCCGCCAATCATCACTGCAGCGATAGGAACCCAGTTGTTGGCATCTGTCAATCCCAGTGCAAACATGTAGGCAGCCTTGTTGACCGGTCCACCCATGTCGAAGGCCATCATTGCCCCGAGGACGATGGCGAGCAGAAGCGTGCTGACAGCGCTGAGGTTGTTTAGCGCTGTGGTCATGGTAGTGTTCAACCAGGCCGCAGGCGGTCCCACCACGAATGTCATCACCACTCCGACGACGAATGTGCCGATAAGAGGGATCAGCAGCATAGGCATCATGGCGCGCACGAACGTCGGCACTTTCTGCTTCTTCATCCAGAACACGACGTAGCCAGCAAGCAGACCGCCCAGGATACCACCTATGAAGCCCGAGCCTTGCTCATTGGCGATTACTCCCGCGATGAAGCCTGGCGCTATGCCGGGGCGATCGGCAACCGAATAGGCGATGTAGCCAGCCAATGCAGGAACCATGAGCCCGAATGCAGCCTTTCCCAGGGTGCCCAGGAATTGCGCTGCAGCGTTCTCCCAATAGATGCCACCGACCATGAAGGCAATGGCGATAAGGATCCCACCAGGAACGACGAATGGGATCATGAAAGAGACACCTGTCATCAGATGCTTGCGAATGTCACCGAGTTTCATGATATTTCCTCCTTTTGATTAGTCGACTATTCGAGGCACTCACCGTAACGAACATGTCTACGCTTCGAAAGTTGCACCTCCTTTCTGCTGCTAGCCAAGATGTCGTCGAGGGCGACGGCATACGCTATGCGAGGCCGGCTTCCTGCTTTGCTTTCTCTAGGACCGCTTTGGCGTCAGCAATCGCATCACGTGGGATAGCTTCAATCACCTTCTGGCTCTGAAAGCGCTCGGCTCTCATTACTGCGATGTCCGCCACCCAGATGACCAAATCGGCGCCCTCGATTTCCTCCTGGGACAGCTCGTTCTCTATCCCCATTGTCCCCTGGATTTCGACTTTGATCTGATCTCCGGCTGCTCTGGCAGCCTTTTGCAGTGCTTCGGCGGCCATGTACGTGTGGGCGATTCCGCCTGCGCATGACGTTAGTGCGACGATCTTCACTTCCTGCACCTCCATGTAAAGTGCTTATCGAAACAGTCGCACTCTGCGGAGAGGCTTAGCTGTCCTCGAGAAGGGACTCCCCCTGTGCAACTGCGTCGATCACATCCTCATAGGTGGCTGATGCATAGAGCTCCTCGCGGAACTCTTCGTGCACCAGCAAACGAGCCAAGCGCGCCAACACCGCGACGTACTCGTCGGGTGACATCTGATCGGGAATAGCGAGCAGGAATATCAGCTTGGCAAGACCTCCGCCGTGCTCCGTTTCATACCAAATCCCCTCGAACGAACGGCCGAAGGCGACGCCTGCCTGGAGAACGGCGTCACTCTTGCCGTGCGGGATGGCGATAGAATGCTCCATATAGGTTGGTCCCATTGCCTCACGCTCATGCACTGCTTGGAGAAACTCTTCTTCTGAGCGAACTTTGCCCGCTCGAAACAGTAGGCCGATCAGGTAATGAATCAACTCGTCCTTGTCTTTGATTCCTCTGAGGTCGAGATCAATCGTCTCGGGCTGGATGACTTCTGAAATGCGAAGGCCATACTGGGCCATGAAGGCTATCTCCTAGCCAAGAGCTAAACGCAGCAACCGGGAGCAACCCAGATCGATCTCGCTCACTTCACGCCAACCAATGCGCCCGAGGGGACGGTCTTGCCACTAGTGTCCATTCTATTGAGCTGGTCCTCAATCATCTCCTCGCCGATGATCTCCACGACCCATTTGGCCGCCCGCGCCACTACAGACGTGCATTTGTCCTGGTGTGCCCCAGCCTCCTCGAATGCCTCCCGTTCGTCCGGGTAGCGCAGATCGAATGGTCTGCCCATTTCATGCCGGTGGATGTCGTGACAGGTGATGGTGCCATAGCGCTGCAAGTATCTTTCGCGCAGTCGTTGCATCATGGAGAAGCTGCGATACTTGCTCTCGCGATCCCCGCCAAAGTTCGCGCGGGTTCGTGGATAAGCCATTCCGATTGCCAAGGCTCCTGCAGTCAGGGCAGCACAACTTGCGTCGCCGCACAGGCCCAAGCCACCTGACAGAGTGGTTGTGGCATCGAACAGCGTCTCATCGAACTGACCCAGGGCCTCCAGCACTGCGGCTAGTGTGCATTGCCCACATCCATGATAGAGGCGCTCGTACTCGAATCCCAACTGGTAGGCGCGCTGTGCCCGTTCTGCCCACTCTACCTCCAGTGGTAGGCGGCGATAGGCTCGTATGATGGCCTCCACCAGATCCTGGTCCGCGGCGGTCAATCCGCAGATCTCACGCATCGCTTCACGCAAACTCAGTGTGGATATGCGTTGCTCCACGTATCTGGTTCCGGCGTCATCCGCATCGGCATATCGCAAGGCCGCGGCGATTCCACGCACCAGGTACCGTGGCTCGACGCCGTGCTTTCGCGCCAGCACGGCTGGGCCGACGAGGCGGTCGTCTCGCCGCAGCTTGCGTCTTGTGTCCGCGGCATAGCGCTTGACTGTATCGCCCAGCGCAGGATTGTCTGTCTGCGCCAGCACTCCTTCAATCCAGGCTGACATCTCCCGGCTAGTCAAGCCATACGCTGCCTGTAGGGCACGGCTCGCTTCGTCCAGTGCCCCTTCTGCCTCTGCCCGTACCTTCGGATCAGCCATGCAATCCACGATGAGCTCATGTCCCCGCTGAGCGCCATGATAGGCGAGCACGGCATGGGTCATGTTATAGGTGTACATCTTGCGCAGTTCCTCTGCTCGCATGTCATCAACGAAGCGCAAGGACGAAACCTGTGGGACGGCCCCCTTGAAAGCATGGCGATCAACGGGCAACTCAGGATAGCCATTTGTCCAGACCAGCAAGGGATCATCTCGTAGCGCGTCAGCGGGAGGATCGGGCACAATGCGGATCACCAGTGTCTCCACCACGCCGACGCATGACCTCAGATAGTCGAGCGCTTCCGCGGGGAGCGCTTCCTCGAGAAGGGCCTGGAATTGGGGTCCTGCGTGCACGAGATTGGTGCAGAGCAGGATATCAAGCGGAGCATCTGGCCGCTCCTCACGACGTCGTAGGAGACACGGAGCCAAGTCGCCGGCAACTGCTCCAAAGTGCTTGGGGTACACAGCCAGGGCGAGGACATCAGCACGAACCACTGCTGTTGCCACTTCCTCACGCTGCGCAGTGGACAAGGCAGTGTAGCCCTGTATCGTGGTCTCCTCGAGCTGATCAGCGCTCGGAGCTCGGACAACAGTGTAGCTGCCTGCGTCGCGAAGCTCCGCAATCAGGGTGGATGACTGATCCACGAGCACAATATGGTAGTCTGCGGCGTTGAACAGATCAGCCACGAATCCACGCCCTATTCTGCCCGCGCCCCAGATCACAATCGTCTTGTCCACTGCGAATCTCTTACTCCGGCAATACAGCTTCCAGGAACACGGCCTCGGCCTCAGCTGTCCAGGTGTATCCGTCGCCGAGCTTCTCGTACACCTCGGGCAGGACTTTGCCCAGGTCACCACACGAAGTCAGAGGGAAATCCACAACCATCGGGAATACTACGATCTTCCCTGGGTAGGTCTTGGCGATCATTGCACGGATGCCGTCGGGAATCTGACGCAAGCCAGCAATCGCGGCAACCGACCGCTGAGGCTGCAGTTGACCTGCCCGTACGTGTTCCACAACTGCGATTTGATCCTGCAGCCCTGAACCGCTGTGCCCGATGATGCGCAGCTGTTTGGGCCCGTAGATCAGCCAGGCGTCAATGGCAGCCAGGGTCCCCCGCTTCAGGCCTGCAAACACATTGATTACGCCGCCTTTGGCCACGCACCGAGCACACTCAACAACGGCATCCGGACTGGCTGCCATCACCTCAACGTCATCCACGCCGCCTTCCTTCAGGACTTGGGCCATTAATCTTACGTAGCGATCAGGCTCGTGGCGAGGACTGAGAGCGACTAGTTCGACGTGATGTGCTGCTGCAAGACCGACGAAAGACTTGCGAAGGTCGTTTAATCTCTCCAGGCCTCTGTTGGTGGCGATGATCCTGGATGGCCCATGTAGACTCTCGATTGCCCTCTGCAAGTGCATGCGCCCCATAGGCCCTCCAGCACCCAGAATCCACGTGGTGCCTTCTGCCTTCAGGGTACAGCGCACGGGACTCTGTCTGTAGCAGGCATCCAGGTCCAACCCTGTGGTTCCGACGTACACCACATGATCATAGTGGATGCGTCCCAGGTCCACGTGGATGGGTCCTTGCATAGGCGTTTCCCGGGCTATGGACAGCACGCCGCCCTTGGCTAACAGAGGTGCCGCGGCGTCCACGTCTTCAGCCTCGGCGTCAAGCGCAAAGATATCGTCAAAGCGCGAGTCAGCAGCCAGCACCTCATCGCGGTCCATCTCTACCAGGTCACTGCCGTACGATCTCGACAGCTCGCGTATGCTGGCCAGCAAATCAGCGCATACGTCGGTAGCGATAACCTGCGCAGGGGCGTGTTTCTGGTTCCAGATCTTGTGAACCTCGTAGCCGGCACGTTTGCCGCCGAGGAACCAGGCCAGGCCCCCGCTCTTCATATGCGTTCGGTACGACGTGCGGTACGAGGCTTCTACACAGGCCCAGGGCTCGGTCAAGGCCGCCCCAGCATAGGTCATACCAGGGGGTACTGGGATCAGGTAGTTCCCTGCATCCCCTTGGAGTATCTCCTTGCCCATCGCCGCGTATTGGCGATAGGCTCCGTCCATTCCGAAGCAATAAGGTATGCTTCTGCCCTGATACCATACGTCCGGTTGCAGGATGAAGCGGTCCCCAACGTTGTACACGCCGACCAGGTTCTCCCCGACGCCCACGACGGTAATGCATACCTCGTGCCCGGGCACGATGGGGTCAGTGGACAGAGCCCGTCCGGTTAGGCGTGGATGCTCAGGCCCCTGCATGATCTCTTTGACGTCCGTGTAGCAGAGGCCCACGGCGTCGTGGCGAACGAGCAGCTCGTCCGGCCCAAATGCCGGCAGCGGCCTTCGCACCAAGTCGCCGTTACGACCGAGGTTCTCCAACCCGCCTCCGTAGAGCGGCCATGCCAGGTGCGTTTTGGGAAGGGCATCCACAGCATTGCGATAGCGTTCCAGTTTTGACTTGGTCATTGTCTAACCCCTGGAGGTGGCTCTGAACGCAGGACGAAGCGACAGCGCCTATCTCCGTGGCCCTCGCTACTGTGAGAGGTATCACAACCACAGTATATCACATTTCGTGCCCTTTGTCAAACGCACAGGCACGGAAATGACAAGGAATGCAAGCAATCAACAGTTGCGACGTCAGCCAGTCTTTGCCGGTGTGGTTCGGGGCCGCCTGCGACGGAAAACCGGATTGCGCCACGAGGAACGTGGAGCGAGATATCCTGCATCGGGCCTGTCCGCAGCGCGCCCGTCTGCAGGGGTAGTGCAGAGTGCTCAGACCATGGCAAGCTCGATGTCCGCCATGAGCCCTCTGGCAGCAGCCACGTCCACGCTTCCCGGCTCATAGTTCGTCACGCTCGCCGTAGCCAAGGCCGTGGCCCAGCACAACGCCTGTTTCAGAGACTCACCTCGGAGCACTGAGACAGCCAACCCAGCAAGCATCACATCCCCGGCTCCGACAGTGTTCTTGGCCGAAACCGCCGGGGGTTTCGCTAGCCATGTGTCGTGCCCATCGGTCGCTATGGCACCGTCAGAGCCCAGCGACGCAACCGCGATCCCGATGCCAGCTGCGCACAGTGCTTTGAGACCACGGGCCATATCCGCGGCGTCTGAGAACTGTGTTTCGAGCCCCTCCTCCAATTCCGACCGATTCATCTTCACCAGGTACGGCTCGGCCTGCAACCCCGCACGCAGCGGCGGCCCGCTGCTGTCCAGAGCACAGGGGACCTGGTGGGCTGACGCACGCTGGATCAGCTGTGCATAGTAGTCCGGCGGCACACCTGGCGGCAGACTGCCCGACAGCAGGAGCATCTCGGCAGAAGCCAAAAGCTCGTCGAGAACTGCTTCCAACCTTTGGAGTTCGGACTCTGATATGACCGGACCTCTTTCATTCACCTCCGTCTCTGCTCCTGTGTCTTCCGTCACCAGCTTGTAGTTTGTCCGCGTATGGCCGGCTACGGGTACGAAACGCGTGATCACGCCCAGGCGCTCCAGAGCGTTCCTGTACAGCTCGAGTTCGCCCTGGCCGATGAAGCCGGCCGCCACAGCCGGCAATTCAAGCGCCGCCAAGGCACGAGCCACGTTCACGCCTTTGCCCCCGGCGAAGACCAGGGTCCGATTGGCGATGTTCTTGTCATACATGCGTAGCTTGGTGACCACAATGATGCGATCAATGGCTGCATTCAGTGTGAGTGTCACGATCCCCTTGCCCATGGTCCTTCTCCCGCTGCGCTAGTTGGGCAGATGCGACAGCCCGATGCTTCATTATTGTGCGAGTAAGATTATACCAGAACTGCACGTGGTTCGCCAATCAGGCACGATTTGAGCCACGCGGCACTTGACTCTAATGCGATCTGGGAGCAGCCGCAGATTCCACAGGATCCCAGACAGCGGGTCCTTCTTACGCGGCTATCCGGAAAGTCAGCAGAGACAGCTCCTCGCGCCATGTCCCTGGCGCAGCCGCAGGGCAGCATCCACGCAGCCCCGTCGAGCGGGCGCCCCTCGCCCGTCGCCCGTCGCCCGTCGCCCGTCGCCCGTAGGGCATGCAAAGCGAGGGCATGCAGAGCACGAACCATCGCCTTCGGCGAGACAGGCGGCGAAGCGGAGTGGGCACGCTGTCGGATCGCTGGGCCCCGTCAAGCGGTCGCCCGCAGGGCATGCAGAGCATAAACGACGTGGCCCTCGCTATGCTCAGGATGCTACGCAAGGAGCCCAGCGCGCTTTTTTCGATAGGTTCTTAGCGCCGGGAAAGGTCATGGTGGCCTGTGTTGTTGATGTGTCTCATGCAACTGCGCTCTGCGATCTTGGTTCTGCTCGCCGCGCCAACCGCTGTCCAGCAGGAAGGCGGCTACATCAAGGGCCAGACTGCTGCGGGGAACTAGCCGAATCAGGTGGTCTTTGCTCGGCTCTGACACGGCAACGCTCCCTTCCTACCACTACGGGTACTAGGGAGCGACAGCAGTAACTCTACATGTTGTGCGAAGTGAGCCGCACAGGACTCGAACCTGTAACCCGCTGATTAAGAGTCAGCAGCTCTGCCAATTGAGCTAGCGGCCCACACTGCTGATTATACCTAGAACGAGCTAGGTGTCAAACTCGAGAGTGTTGAAAAAGTCCGTTGGAGATTCGTTGATTTGGCGGGAGGGACAAAG
>CAYZGO010000058.1:0-10038 GCA_964478075.1 uncultured Anaerolineales bacterium
TAGCAGGCTCCCAGTGCTTGCGGGTGACCGGTTGTGCTGCCTGTCCTGGCGGTCAGGCCAGGGAAGCGACGACTGCGGAAGCGAGTATTCCTGAAGAGCCCGGTGCGGGACGTTGCGCAGCCGCACGCCGGGATCTGTGCGGGGCGGGAGCGGGTAACTGCCCCCTGTACCGCGACGGCATCAGAAAGGACCGCCAGAACTATGAGTCTGAAATCCCCAAAGAGCAACAGAGAGCTTCCACATGCCATTCAGAAGCTTCTCAACAAGATGTATGCGCGTGATACAGGCTTCTCGGGGTCAGAGATCCTTGACTTCTTCTCCCAGTATTCGATGCAGATTGAGCGTTACCCTTGGGAAGGGGGGGCACCCTCGCGGTGGCAGATATTCGAGGACTGCCTTGCCAAGTTCAGCCGTGCGCAGCAAGAGACAATCATTGCGGACCTCCTCGACTACATAGGACCTATGGCTCACGGCTATCCTGGCGGTGAGGACGTGCACAAAATGCGCGAATGGCTCCACAAGAATCGATCGCCGATGGCGGAGCCCATGCTCAAGACCGAGACCCTGAACTGGACGCATGTCAATCAGTCTTGGGCCAAGGCGTTGGAGAGGGTCTCCAGCGATCCTGCAGGCGCGATAACCTCGGCACGCGCCCTCCTTGAAAGCGTGTGCAAGCATATCCTAGACAACATAGATTGCTCGTATGAGAAACATAGCGACCTGCGGAAGTTGTATCGCACGACCGCCCGTGCCCTAACGCTCTCGCCGGAGCAACAGAAGGAGGACATATTCCGCCAGGTATTGGGCGGGTGTGCGACTGTGGCAAGTGGCTTGGCGGGAATGCGGAATATCTTCGGTGATGCACACGGTGCGGGCCCATCGCATATTGAGCCCGAAGTCAGGCACGCACGCTTAGCAGTGAACGCTGCCTGTACAGTGGCGTTGTTTCTCATCGAAAGCTACCTAGCAAGCACGAGATAAAGGCCAAGTGATGCCTAACACGCGCATGCAGCCGACCGCCCTGTCGGGCGCGCAAATCGGCGCTCGTTGTGCATTTACAGCGGGTCTTGAATTGCTGGTACACTTCGGACAGCCGGGCGGCGGCTGATGCGCAAGCGGTTAGGCCGCTACGTGAGTACTTGTGGGTTCACAGAGGAGGACATATGCGTTCAGAAGCCCTCTTCATCAACGGTGTCTACGAGACAGTGCTTGAGGAGATCCTGCAAATCCAGTCAGTGTTGCCGGAACAAATTCTCTTTCTCCAACCTTTCTCTGGCAGGGTGATGAGGAAGTTGCGAGACCAGCGGCCAACAGTCGAATCGCCGATGCGTCTGTTCCTCTCTGTGACGACTGACCTAGCTACTGTCCGCTATGCTGCCGAGATTGTTGGCTGGGACGACAAGCGTGTTCTCTCAGACGCGAAGCGGCACGCGCTGAACCGCATCATCCGGCCGCTGCAACCGAACGAAGGTGAGCTGTACGATGCGTCGCCGACGGGCGATGGGAAGAGTGTGAACCTCCTACATATACGCCGCCTTCAAAGGCTAGAGCCTCCTTTTAGCGTGGAGCGTCTCGTCAAGAGCAGCGATGGGAACTCGGTCTCCGCTGGTAGAACAACCGCCGGAGGGTGGGTATACGTCAAGAGCGATGCGGCCTAACCGCTTGCTGGTGTGCCCTGCAAGCCGTCGTCTGCTAGCCGGTGAGAGTCCACTCGTGGTAACTGCCAGGAGGCCACATAGCAGGCATCCAGCGCATCCGGGTGACCGGATGTGCTGCCTGTCCTGGCGGTCAGGCCAGGGAACCGATGACTGTGGAAGCGAGTATTCCTGAAGAGCCCGGCGCGAGACGCTGCGCAGCCGCACGCCGGGCTCTGTGCGGGGCCTGTTGGGTAACTGCCCCCCTCTACCGCGATGGCGGGCTTCCGGCCCAGTTTTTTGGAATGCGTGCCCCTTTTCGTTATCGACTTGACAAGAACACCAAGTTGGTGTATCTTCTTAGTAGATACGTAGAAAGGAGGCATTACTGTGAGAACGCGAGTGCAGAAATGGGGCAATAGCCTAGCCCTGCGCATCCCCAAACCTTTTGCCACTGAAATCGGCTTGCAGCGGAATTCAGCAGTTGAGGTGTCGTTGGTGAATGGACGGCTAGTTATCGTGCCGATTATCGAGCCTGCCTTGACTCTCGAAGAACTGTTGGCGCAGGTGACGGACGAGAATTTGCACAGCGAGGTTGAGATTGGTCCTGCGGTCGGAAACGAAGTGTGGTGAGAGCAGTGGCTTATGTTCCTGAACGCGGTGATGTAGTCTGGATTACATTGAATCCCGAGGCGGGGCATGAACAAGCGGGGCGACGGCCGGCGGTGGTGCTCTCACCAGTAGCTTACAATGGCAAGGTGGGATTGGCGATACTTTGCCCCATCACGAGGCAAGTCAAAGGGTACCCGTTCGAGGTGCAGATACCGAACCGGTTAGCGGTCAGTGGGGTGATTCTGGCTGACCAAGTGAAGAGTTTGGACTGGCGAGCCCGTGAGGTCGAGTTGGCGGGCACATTACCAGCCGCCACGGTGGTCGAGGTGCTGCAAAAGCTCCATACATTGTTAGCCAGGTAGCTGTAATGGTTGTAGGTCGTACTGGGCACGACCAGGCCGCCTAACCCCTGGTTGGTGTGCCCTGAAGTGATCGTCTGCTAGTCGGTGCAAGTGCGGTCGTGGCTTCGCCGTAAGCGCAGCCGCACGCCGGGATCTGTGCGGGGCCTGTTGGGTAACTGCCCCCCTCTACCGCGATGGCGAGCGCCCGTTGTCGGATGCCATTTCTTGAACAGTGCCAGTTGTGGCTGGCCGAAAGGAGAGTAGAAATGCAAATTGTGACAGACAGTGGAACAGACGTATACTTATCCGCTGAGCAAGTAGCCGAACTGGACATTCACGTTGTGCCTCTCATCGTTACCCTTGAAGGCAAATCCTACCGCGAAGGCGTGGATATCCAACCGGGCGAATTCTATCGTTTGCTGGCGTCGATCGACAGCCTTCCTATCACATCGCAGCCCTCAGCGGGAGAATTCGCCGAGACTTATCGGCGGTTGGCAGTCACTGACCCAGACATTCTGTCTATTCATATGACTTCAGGTCTGAGCGGCACGTTCAACGCGGCTCAAGCAGGAGCGAAACTGGTGCCGGAGGCGAACGTAACCCACGTTGACACAAAGACCTTGTCTGCGGCAGCGGGATGGCAAGTGGAGGCGGCTGCCCGAGCACTGAAGGCTGGTTGGCCGACAGAGAAGGTCCTGGCCTTGATGGAGCGTGTCGGTGTTGCCAGCGACAGCCTTTACACCCTGAGAGAGTTGAAGTACCTGATTCACGGCGGACGCATCAGTCATATGAAAGGGTTAATAGCCTCCGTGCTGAATCTCAAGCCGCTAATCGGGGTGGAAAAAGTGAACGGAACTTATGTGCAACTTGGTCAGGCACGAGCGTTCAAGGGAGCGCTCAAAGGCTTAGTTGATCTGATGACCCAGCAGCACGCGCCTGGCAGTGCATTGCGTGTGCAGGTGCTCTATTCACACAATCCCGAAGGGGCGGCGATGCTGCGCGAGCTAGTAGACCAACGATTTGACTGCACTTGGTTACCAGTTGGGCCTATGTCTCTTGTGCTGGGCGCCCATACTGGCCCTACTATGGTGGGTGTTGCATACGCGTCTCTGGCGGCTTTTGCCGATATTCCATAGAGCGGAACGTTTTCGTGGGGAAGCTCGCGTAACAACCCGCTGGAGCGGACGGTGCAGGCTGCGCCAGACTGAATGCGTGGAGGTTGCCGGCGCCGCTCCCCACCAGGAACGTGGGACTTTGCCGCTCGCAGCCGTTAGTCGCGCCAGAAGCAATGATAACGACAACGCTTTTCACAGCAGGTCAATGATAATGGGCTTCAGAGCACCGCCCGGATGAACCTGGAGGGGTGTCTTGGTGAAGACCGCAAGAGCGATCCTTCGCATGCTCGGAAGCCTCTTGCTTCTGTGAAAGGTGGGTTTTACCCAGAGCTGAGGTGGAACAGGGGGAGAACAATGGCATTCAAGGTGCTCTTTCTGGCCCATGCTTCTGATGCGGACAAGGAGAAGCATAGGAGCGCTATCGACACAGGGGTGTATCAGCTCTTCACGGTTGTGGTGAGGAATCAAGCAGAGGCAATAGAGGTCTGTAGAGATTTCGTCGAGAAGGAGAACGTTGACTCTGTATTGCTCTGTCCAGGATTCACTCACAGCGACGTTGCCGAAATCGTGAAGATAGTGGGGAAGAACGTGGCTGTTTCTGTGGCGAGAGGTGATGGCCCAAGCGGCAGGGCTTCTTTGGCGGCGAGGAAGCGAGAGGGCTACTTGGGCAAGAGGTGAGAGGTCAAGCAGCTGTCCTCGCTGGAGCGGACGTACTAATCGAATGCTTCATTACTGCCGATCTTGGTTGTGTTTCGGGTCAGTCTTTGCTTGGTGAGCCATTTCACCCGCACGCCGCTGAGCTCCCTATCCGTTATGCGGCACTGCACCAAGAAAAGCGAGTAAGTGATAAGTTGCATCATTACTGACCTATCCGCAGACTTACTAATCATTTGAAGGAGGAGAAAAGAGATGGAGAAGCGAATAACGCCAGGGCTTAAGTACACATTCCTTGTCCACGGCATCATGATGACCGTATTCGCCCTCACTTACCTTCTTGTCCCGGTGCTCTGGGGTGATTTGACGGGTTGTCTATCCAACCAGGTGCCACAGGTATTCAGGCTGTTCGGTACAGCCATTCTTGCTCTCGCAATAAGTTCATTCTTGGCGTTCAGGGAGACATCATGGGACAAGGTGAAGATCGTGGCTCAGATGGAGTGCGTCATTACCATCCTGTTCCCGATTGTTATCCTGTTGGGCTTGCTCTTCTGGGCTCTCCCAGCGATCGCCTGGATGTACTTGGTTGTTATGAGTGGCTTCGCCATATCATTCAACCTCTTCTATTTCAAAGGATAGATGGACACGGAGTCAAGTCTCAGGACTCTATTTTCTGAATATAGACAGTCTCGGTCCCAAGTGTGACGGACTTTCTGAGAAGGCTTGGGGCAGGTTGGTGCCCCGATCCGGTGTGGGTCCCCGGCCAGAGGTGGTGCCCAGGGTCGTAGGAGGCAGCCTGCCTGACACGTGGTGGTGTGCCCTGTAGGGTCGCGGTGCTTCACGAGGGACGCTTCGCAGCCTCATGTACGCTTCGGGGTAGCAGGGGGATGGAAACCAGGACAGGTGGCGACCCCGTCAAGCGGTCGCCCATCGCCCATAGGGCATGCAGAGCGAGGGCATGCAGAGTACGAACGGCCGGGCTATCGCCCGTGCACATTGGCGGTCACACGTGCTTTGTAGTTGGTTCTGCGCTGCGTCAAACAAGGCAACTGACAGCTTTCCGGACTGCAGAATTGCCCTATGATATTTGCATTGTTCGCGAGAATTCTGTAGGACGGGATGTCATCCCGTCTTACACTGGTTTCGGCGGGAGGCCACGCTATGAAGGGAGTCTGATTTGGCCGCGGCAGTCCCCACTCGGTGGAGAGACTGGCACGCACCTTTTGATAAGCTATGTGAAGAGGTAGCAGTTGCACGCAACGATGCTTTGCATCATGGAGCCTTTGCACGCCACCTTACGATCCACGCGATACAGCTAGCTCTCGTTTTGGAGGATGCATTGATGAAAGGGTTGAACCAGGTTAGTGACTATATGGTACGAGAACCAGTTTGTGCTTTTCCTTGGCAACCCATCAGCTTTGTTCGGCAGCAGATGCTGACAAACTCTTTCACGTATCTTCCTATTGCCATCGAGCGTGATGGAGAGAAAAAAAGGCATCTGATTGCTGACTACAATGTCGCAAAGTATTTGCGGTCGGATCCAGAACAGCGAAAAACACGCCTTGCAGCAACTGTTGAGATGGCAATCAACTCAGGCAAGCTTGAGCTTGATGAAGCGAAATGGTGCTACCCAGACACTTCTATTGAAAAGGCTCTTCAGACGATCTCCAATGATGGTAAGCCAGTTCTCGTCTTTCATCGAAAGCAAGAAGGGCAATTGCTGGGCATTCTGACTTCATTTGACCTGCTATGACTGAATTGGCGTACGAGTTGTGCAAATGCCCTGATGGTTGCTACCAGTTCCAAAGACACAGGACTGACGATGATATTGATAATCCAGAGTTACTGCGCCGCCTAACAGTCGCTGCAGCCGACCGCACTGTCGAGGCGGTTCTTGAGGTTACGTCGCCTTTGAGGCGAGTTTTTTCCAGTTTCGTCCGTCGTTAGAGCCGCGCGGCGGCTGAGCTCCGGTTCGTTGGACATGGAGGTCTTTCGTCGGTCAACTGTCCTAGGTCAACGCGGAGGAAGACAGGTTCGTACAAACAATACGGACTGTATCACAAGGTTCAGCAAAGGGGAGGTAGGCAAATGTCCACATTTCAGCCGTTTCTGCAGGAACGCATGGCGTCCAAGTTCGAGCAGGACGTCGAGTACAACCTGTCTGACAGCGGCGTGCATCCCGTTCGGCTCGGCGAACTCTTGGCTGATGATCCGGACCATGTCGAGCAGCTGCTCGCCACCGACTTGAACTATCCATATGCCAACGGCACGCCTGAATTGCGTGAGAACATCGCCGCCATGTACAATGGTGCCACTGCAAACAACGTCCTGGTCACTGTGGGCGCCGCTGAGGCCAACTACATCTCCACCCGCACGCTGCTTTCCGCAGGAGATGAGATTGTCATCATGCTTCCCAACTATATGCAGATTTGGGGGATCGCCAAGAACTACGGTCTCAAGGTTCGAGCTTTCCATCTCCGAGAGGACAGTGGCTGGGCAGCTGATCTGGACGAGCTAAACGAAGCGGTCACGGCCAACACCAAGCTCATCGCGGTATGCAATCCGGACAATCCGACCGGTCACATACTCACTGAGACGGAAATGGATGCCATCGTTGCTGCGGCTGAGCGGGTGGGAGCATGGATTCTGGCCGATGAGGTGTACAGAGGCGCAGAGCGGGTAACAGACAAACAAAGCCCCTCGTTCTACGGTCGGTACGAGAAGGTGGTAGCGATCGGCAGTCTGAGCAAGGCATACGGCTTGCCTGGGCTTCGCATCGGCTGGGTGACTGGCCTTCCCGACACCCTAGACGACATTTGGGCACGGCACGAATATACCACTATCAGTGCTACCATGCTGTCAAACAAACTGGCGGCAGTTGCCCTGTCCCCACAAGTTCGACCGCGCCTCATCCAGCGCGCCCGCAGCTACATCCGCAACGGGTATGCGGTGCTGCAGCAATGGATGGACAGCCACGAGAACACGTTCAGCCTGACGCCGCCCCAAGCAGCCGCCATCGCTTTTGTCCGCTACAACCTCGACATCAATTCGACGGCGTTCGTGGAGCGCCTGCGCAAGGAAAAGAGCGTGCTCATCGTTCCTGGCGATCATTTTGGCATGGATAGTCTTGTGCGCATCAGCTTCGGCCTACCGCACGACTATCTGGTTCCAGCTTTGGATCGGATTCATGAGTTGATTATGGAGCTAGGGCGCTAGTCAGCCTATCAGCACGTCAGCCCCAGGGCTGAAAGGACTGAACCTGTGGACATTCAAAAGGAAGTGTTAGACGCCGAAGAGCGCATTCGGCCGTACACTCGGCAGACGATACTAGAGTACTCCCCCTTTTTCAGCCAGTTGGGCGGGGCGAATGTCTACTGTAAGCTGGAAAACCTACAGCATACGGGCTCGTTCAAGGCGCGTGGGGCGATGAACAAGCTGCTGTCGCTGACGGCCGAGCAACGGGCGCGGGGCGTTGTGACCGCATCAACGGGAAATCACGGCATGGCGGTGGCCCGCAGCCTGGGCAAGCTGAATACGTCAGGCATCGTCTTTGTGCCTGAGAATGCATCTCCCTACAAAGTCCAGGCAATTGAGCGGCTCGGGGCGGAGGTGCGCTACTTCGGCCAGGACTGCGCTGAAGCCGAAGTACATGCTAGGCAATATGGTGCGCAAAACGGCATGGTATACGTGTCGCCCTACAACGATCCGCAAGTCATCGGTGGGCAAGGGACGATTGCTGTGGAACTGGCACGTCAGCTCGACGAAATAGACACCGTGTTCGCCTCACTCGGCGGCGGCGGACTGGTCTCGGGCATTGCGGGCTATCTTAAATCCGTTCGACCTGACGTGCGAATCATTGGCTGCTCGCCCGAGAACTCGCAGGTCATGATTCAGTCGGTGAAGGCGGGCAAGATACTGGATTTGCCATCGCTTCCCACCCTGTCCGACGGCACGGCGGGGGGAATCGAAGCCGGGTCGATTACGTTTGAGTTGTGTCGCAAGTTGGTGGACGAGTACGTGACGGTTACAGAAGATGAAATCAAGCAAAGTTTGCGCCTGTTTATGGAAGCGCACCATATGCTCATTGAAGGGGCAGCGGGCGTGGCCATCGCTTCGTACCTGAAACTAGGTGAACGCTTTGCCGGCAAGAACGTGGTCATCGTCATCTGTGGAGCAAACATCGGTCTTGAGACACTAAAAGAGGTTCTGTGCGATTCGGCGCAGTAGCGAGTAGAAATGGCAGGTGATTAGTGTGCCTCGCCACCCGCTACAGACAGGAGTTGAAGCGTGAAGATGATCTCGTTGGAACAGATCAAAGCAGTTCTGCCCTCGCTCGATCTCATGCCTGCCATCGAAGCGGGGTTTGCAGCCTACTCGGCGGGGCGAGCCCTGGTGCCCCCTGTCGGTGAGTTGCTGTTGGGCAAGGGGGAAGTACACATCAAGTATGGGTATCTCCACGAGGATCAATACTACGTCATCAAAATCGCTTCAGGGTTCTACGATAATCCGAAAATCGGCCTCCCCTCTAGCAATGGTCTGATGCTGTTGTTCAGTCAGCAGACAGGAGAGCTGGTGAGTATTCTGCTGGATGAGGGGCATCTGACTGACATGCGCACGGCCGTAGCCGGTGCCATCGCTGCCAAGTACCTCGCTCCCGTGAACGTCGAGCGCATGGGCATTGTGGGTACTGGCACTCAGGCTCGCCTTCAGCTACAGTACTTGAAGCACGTGACCGCCTGTCGGAAAGCACTAGTGTGGGGCAGAGGAGAACCGCAGTTGGAGCGCTACCGGCGTGACATGGAGGCGCACGGTTTCATAGTTGAGACTACCCGCACTACAGGCAACATTCTGCGCACCTGTAATCTTGTCATCACCGCCACCCCTGCCACTGCGCCCTTGCTCCACGTTGCGGATTTGCAGCCAGGGACTCATATCACGGCCGTTGGCTCTGACACGCCTGAGAAGCAAGAGCTGGATTCAGCGATTCTGGCCAGAGCGGACGTGGTCGTTGCCGATAGCATCTCACAGTGCCTCGAACGGGGCGAAATACACAAAGCCATCGAGTCGGGGCACATCAGACAAGACGACCTGGTCGAGTTAGGCAATGTTATCGCCGGGAAAACAGCGGGGCGCACGTCTGATGACCAAATCACGGTAGCCGATCTGACGGGTGTGGCGGTGCAGGACATCAAGATCGCCACGGCTGTTTACGAAGCACTGGCGTAGGGGCTGACCCACAAGCAGTTGCAGTCGCCTAGCGATGACCTCGTCAGGCGGGGCGGATGGCCGCGTTGTCGAGCCTCTTTCTGAGGAAATGCATAGCCTTCAGCGGCGGGTCAGCCGAAACTGTAGAGACAGAGATAGTTGGCCTGGGTGACGCTGGACCTCGCCATCGGGCGAAAGCGTTGCTCCATTTACGAATCAGCTTAACAGGAGGTCTTTTCCCATGGAACAAACCAGCTTCAAAGTCTATGGCTACCGATGGATCATGCTCCTCGTGTTTATGTCCGTCGTCGCCGTCAACCAGCTCTTATGGATCACCTTTGCCCCGATTACCAGTAGTGCTGCTACGTATTATGGGGTCTCAGACCTCGGCATCGCTCTCTTGTCCATGAGCTTCATGATCGTCTACATCGTCATCTCGATCCCCGCCTCATGGGTCATTGATACCCATGGGATCCG
>CAYZGO010000059.1:0-9483 GCA_964478075.1 uncultured Anaerolineales bacterium
TTCATATTGAGGCAACGATACGCCTTCGGTTAGATTTTACGATGAGGCAACGCGCAGGCAGTGTTGGGTCGGCACCGCACATTCTCCGACTGTTCCCCTGCAGTTGCACTGCAGGGTCTGCGCGGCAGCGGCACCGCCGTCAAACAGGCGGTGCTGGCGGGGGCATTGCGCGCTCTCCGACTGTTCCCCTGCAGTTGCACTGCAGGGCGTGCGGGAGTGCAACTACCGCTGAACACTAGAGGTCAGAAGGGGCGGTCGCCGCGCCGACGGGACGCCGGGTCCCGTCAGGCGGGACGAACGGCCCCATCAAGCGGGAGGGACTACGTGTCCCTCGCTGCGCTCAGGATGCTGCGCAAGGAGCTCGGCCTGCTGTTCTCACAGGGGTGGGGCTGGGGAGTGGGGCTCACTATCCCCGCGCTGCCGTCAAACAGGCGGTGCTGGCGCGCAGGATACGCCCAGGCACCGGTGGATAGCGCTGCCTCGATGTGGATGTGCCCTTCGCACTGCCAGGAAACTGTGGTATACTTGCAAGGAACTCTGAACCACTGACAGCACTGAGAGGGCTGAGATCACTGAAATGGTCTCAACACTCAGTGGTTCAATTTGGCAGCACTTTGACAGAGTGGGAATGGAGCGACAATTCATGGAGAACAAGACTGACGTAGCACGTCATGCCCGTGACTTGGTGGCGCAAGGCTGCCATTGAGCGGAGGCGATAGTGCTCGCCGTGGGCGGGCATGTCCTGCGAGAGCTAGACCCGTGTCTCGTGAGGATAGCCACTGGCTTCGCGGGGGGCGTCGGGGACACACAGCAGGAGATGTGCGGGGCGCTGAGCGCTGGAGTGATGCTCATCGGGGCGCTGCACGGCCGCACAAGGCCGGGGGAGGACGACCAGCCAGCCCTGCGGCTGGCCACTCGCTACCGGCAGCGCTTCGCTGCCGAGTTTGGCACTACTTGCTGCGGCCCATTGTACAGGCAGGTTCACGCTCCAGGCGGGCTCGGCTCCTGCAAATACGTGGTGGAGCAGGCGGCGTTGATCCTTCTGGGCTTGCTTAGGGAAGGAAGAAGTGCGCATTGAGTGAGCGCACTGACGTGGAGGAAAGCCATGAGCCGGAATGAAAGCCGGGGTTCGCGAGAAGAACAGGCTGGCTAGCTTGATCAGGCTCTAATCTGGCCTACCGGCGAGGCGAGCACGCAGAGGCGCGTCCTCTCTACGAGCAAGCTGGGGAGTTCTTCTGGAAACTGGGCACAGTCAAGGAGCCGGCTGCGGGGCGGATCTCTCTCTGTCAGCTCAACCCGTCAGGAGCCTAACCATGACTGAACGAGAAAAGGGATCGAAAGTCGTGCTGGCAATGGTGGCTCTGAATGACCACAAGTCGCCAGATCAGACCGATGTGTCTGCTTTTCTCAAGCAGAAGTATCCGCACACCCCTGAAGTCAAAGTGGTGGGTCAGAAGGAGCAGACCATCGTCTTCCGCGCAGCCAAGGCGGCCGGCTGGATGGCGCTCATGCCTGGGCCGATACCGTGGTCGGACCTGAAAGGCCCATGCGCCGCTGCGTGGTACTGGCGTGAAGCAACAGATGCTATGAAACAGCACGTGGCCCACATGATCGTCGCTTTGCTGGGTGGTACGCAGGACATCGTATCCAGGCACCTCCTCTTGACCAAGCTGGTCGCCGCCGTGAGCGCAACCACGAATTGTGCCGGCATCTACTGGGGCAACGGCCAAGTCGTCAATTCCCCAAAGGAGTTCATCAAGCGAAGTGCTGGAATAGGCCCTGACAAGCTGCCGCTGAGCCTGTGGATTGACTTTCGCTTGCAGCGCACGTCCAAAGATGCCGTTCGGCTTTTCACCACTGGCCTGTCCGCGTTCAATCACATGAAGATGGAAGCGCCCCCGTCGAAAGTGGAGCCAATGGAGTTGTTCAACCTGGCCTACGGATTGGCAACGTATGTTCTAACGAGTGGCAAGGCTGTGAAAGATAGCGATACCTTCGGGCGTTCGGAGACCGAACGGATCGGGGTGACCTACACGCCATCTGTATTGGATCAAGGAAGAACGGTCATGCGATTGGAGTTGTAGAGGCAAGTAGGGGCGAGGCATTTCTTCAGGCACCTCCCTCAACACGTATCCACCATAGCACGTTCGGCTTGTCTCTGGGAGCAGGATCTGTGGAAATGCCTCGCCCCTACCATGTGCGCCAATCGTTTGCCCGTCGCGAGGAGAGAACACCATGCCCTACGATTTCGACCGGCTCATTGATCGGCGCGGTTCGGACAGCATCAAGTGGCACGAATATGGCGAAGGTGTGCTGCCCATGTGGGTAGCGGACATGGATTTCCCATCGCCCGAGCCGGTCATCCGTGCCCTTCGCCAGCGCGTTGAGCACGGCATCTTTGGCTATGGCATGGAGCCGCCTGAGCTGCGCGAGGTGATTGTGGAGCGCCTGCTAAAGCTCTACGGCTGGCACGTCTCGCCCGAGGCATTGGTCTTTATCGCGGGGGTCGTGCCCGCCTTCAACTTGGCCTGCCACGCCGTGACCTCCCCCGGAGACGGGGTGCTGGTGCAAACTCCAGTCTACCAGCGCATACTTGCTGCTCCAGCCAACGCCGGATGCACTCGTGATGAGATGGAGCTGACAAGGCAGGCGGACGGGCGCTACGTGATTGATTTCGACGCCTTTGAGGATGCTATCACTGACCGCACGCGCATCTTCATCCTCTGCAACCCGCACAACCCCGTGGGGCGCGTATTCCAACGTGACGAACTGCAACGCATGGCCGAAGTCTGCCTGCGTCACGACCTCGTCGTCTGCTCGGACGAGATCCACTGCGACCTGCTGTTTCAGGGCAGCCGTCACTTGCCCATTGCTTCTCTGCATCCCGACCTCGCTGATCGCACCATCACGCTGATGGCGCCTAGCAAGACCTACAACGTAGCTGGCCTCCACTGTTCGTTCGCTGTCATCCAGAACAAGGAACTGCGGGTAAAGCTAGAAGCAGCCCGCGCGGGCCTCACGTCGAGGCCTAGCGTCACGGGCTACACCGCTGCTCTTGCCGCCTACCGCGATGGTCACGAATGGCTGGACGAGGTGTTGCGCTACCTGGAGGCCAACCGCGACTTTACCCTGCAGTACGTGCGTGACCATCTGCCCGGCGTTCACATGGGCAAGCCGGAGGGGACTTATCTGGCCTGGCTTGATTGCCGTCAGGCTGGCATCCCTGGCGACCCGCACGAGTTCTTTCTCCAAGAAGCCAGGGTCGCTCTCAATGACGGTCCCCGGTATGGTCGGGGTGGGGAGGGATTCGCCCGCTTGAACTTTGCGTGTCCGCGCTCAATGCTGGTGGAAGCGCTGGACAGGATGAAAGAGGCGCTGCTGTCTCTTAGATGAGCCAGCGGGGGGGCTACCTCCGCTTACACGTTTGGGCCGGCAACCGCGACGCAAACGACCGCACCTGCCAGATGAGCAACATTGCAGGACACAGCAGCTCTTGCCCCAAGTGTGAGTAGACAATAAGAGAGTGGTTTGGCGCTTTGATGTGTGGTTGCCGTCCGCGAATTGTTACACGAATAGACGAATACTCTGCAACGTCATTCGTGTATTCGTGTCCGCATTCGTGGATGGCCTCCCACCCTATCTTGCTGTACTCACACTTAGGTGTTTGTGGGACAGGCTCGTTCTCACTCTGTCTTGCCGACGATCTCGCGCAGCTTTTCCCAGGCAGCCTGCTCACGGTCTGCAATCGCCAGCATGGGTGTGGTGGCTTCGGGCAGTAAGGCAGCAGGATGGGGCGCGGTCTGCGCTCTCAGGAAGGGTTGCGCAACCTCCTGCCACTGGTCGCCGATTCTCCGCATCTCCTTCCCGACGTCTGCCAGCCGTGCGTCCCCAGTGATGTCCGCAGCTTCTTTCAGGAAACGCCCGTACATGTAGCGGAAGATGCCGCCGCCAGTACCGCCGGTGGCGGCAATGAACACGAAGATGTTGAAGCAGGTGAAGCGCAGTTGCTCTTCGTCCATGATCTGGGGCCACTTGAGCGTGCGCCTGGCGGCTTTGCGAATGCCCTTGACGCCCAGATTGGTGATGGGCGGCTCCAGCATGCCTGCAACCACCTCGCGGATCGCCTGGCGGACTTGATCCGGGGTTGGCGGCCGCTTGCCGCTGAAATCAAAGGTGTACCAGCCGTGGCGGGGTGGGAAGGGTTTGAACCTTGAGCCGCGAGCGCGGGCCAGGTCTTCCAGCGACACGGGATGCAATTCCTCATCGCGGTCAGCGACAAGCACGCGGCGTTTTTCGGGGTCATACCCGACTACGACAATCATGTGACCACCAAAGTGATAGTCCTCGGGGAGGTCGAAGTAGGGCAGAAAGCCCATGTCGACCAACATCATTACCGGCTCGCCCGCGGCCAACATGTGGAGCAGGGCTTTTTCCGCCTTGTGAGCGCTGCTGGCATAGAAGGACTCGACGCGCACGCCAGTGCGCCTTCCGGCGGTCTTCTCCAATCCTTCTTGGCCTGGCCGTTCGAGATTGGCCCGCCCCCCGTAAAAGGGCGTCAAGCCCTTCACGTGCCAGTAGATAAAACGGACCCCTGCCCCTACGCCCAGCAGCAGGTCTTCGGTGATGGGGTAGTCGTGGAACTCGTAGATGTGGCGCATGGAGCCGGTGACACAGTGGTCGGTGGTGAACGATTTGATGCCGGCGAATGGTTTAAGGGGCATCTGTTCCCTCCTCTCATTCCTGTCGTATGGCGTGTCGAATGATGGTCCGCAGCTTCTCCGGCGAGACTTTGCGGGGGTCTGACAGATAGATTTCGTGGTGCAAGCCGTGCGGCTTGTGGCCACTGGCCTGGATGAACTCGTGCAGCCGCGCGATGGTCGGGCCCTCATCTCCATAAGGACCGATGTGCACGATCTGCGCTGCAAGCCCTTCGTCGTACGTCTCGAACGCCACCTCCAGTGCTTCGTCGAGCTTTTTCTTGGCCTGCACCTCCAGCCTGGCCTCGTGGACCATGTCCTCAGTGACGAACTCGGGCTGGCGGATCATCAGCTTCCAGTTCCACTCCTCGCGCGGCACGTCGGTCGCCGTCGGGTCGTCGAACCACCACAGCGCCTCCTGCTTGCAGACGACAAAGTCGCTGCCCGCTGCCTTGGCCTTGAACTTGACGCGGTAGGCCACCCCGTACAGAGCTTCCAGCTTGCGCTGGAAGACGTCGCTCCCTGGCGCACCTCGCCCAACGATGGTGAGGAAGTCGCCCGCTGGCACCTCCACGATGTTCGGCTCGGTCGAACTGGTGTAGATTGCCTTGTGCACCTTGATCAGGTCTAGTTTCGCCATTCTATTCGCCTCCTTGTTCAGTTTGTTCCCTGCTTGCTAGTGTCTGGATGAATCCTCGTATCCACTTCAGCTCAGCCTCAATCATCGTCAGGCTGAGGTTGAACATGGCATCCACGTGGTAGGGCAGCGGGCGCTTGCTTTCCCAGCGAGCGCGCACGTGTTCCTGTCGTTCCACCAGGCGCTCACGGTACTGCCGCAGGGCAGCCACCGCATCTGCAGGCGGGATACCAGGGAGGCTGGCAAGTCCCAATTGCAGGGGGGGATCGCAGCGACGCGGCACCGAGAGCGCCTCGGGCATAGCTTGGCGCCACGCAGCCTTGCCAGCAGCCGTGACGTGGTAGACCTTTCGCGCCGGTCCCCGCCCAACCTGTCGCTCGGTGTGGCCCTCAATCAGGGCGTTTTTTTCCAGCTTTTTCAGGACGTAGTAGATGGATGAGAAGCCGACCTCGGTCCAGTCACGCATTCCGCGCTCCTCGATGACTCGCTCGATTTCATAGCCGTGGCGCGGCCGCTCAGCGATCAAGCTCAAGATATCCAATTCTGAGTTGGTCATCGTCGTATATCCTAATACTAGAGTATTCTAGTACTAGGACGCCAGATTTGGTGTTGTTTGTCAAGTTGGGCAATAGCTCCTAGTCCTGTGTTGCTTGGAGGAGCTAGTGCGTCTGTAGTGGCGACTTTCCTCGCCCTTTCCACATCGTTGGCGATTGAAACTAGGAGTGAAACTGGCATGAACGCACGAGGAGGCCATTATCAGTGACACCAAACACTGCAGAATCGGTGAGAAGCGAACGCAACACAGGTGGATGGGAGGCTTACCACGAATGGTTTCACGAATACACGAATGGCGTTGGACAGTATTCGTTTATTCGTGCGAGATTGTTGAAGTCGCTACTACAAGCTCTCAGTTCAAGTGACGGTAAACCGCGGCAGTGCAACTGCCGCTGAACGTTGGGGGCAACTGCCGCGGAACGTTGGGTGTAACTGCCGCGGAACGTTGGGGCAACTCGCGCGGAACGTTGGGGGCAACTGGCGCGGAACGTTGGGTGTAACTGCCGCGGAACGTTGGGGCAACTCGCGCGGAACGTTGGGGGCAACTGGCGCGGAACGTTGGGGGCAACTGCTGCGGAACGCTGGGGGCAACTGCCGTGGAATGTTAGGGGACAACTACCGCTGAACACCAGAGACACGATGCTACAGCAGCGAGGAAGCGAGCAGGGCCAGGGTAGCCAAAGTGACCAGCACGGCCAACGCTGCCGCCAGCGCGTTGGTCAGCCGCGAGTTGCGCCAGGTTTTCATCAGGCCGGCGTCGTTCGCCAGGCACAGCATCAACACCAATATGGCAGGCAGCAGCATCGCGTTGAGAACCTGAGAGAGCCACATCAAGGGGAACAGCGGCAGGCCGGGAATGAGCACGATTGCCGCGCTCAGTACGATCAGCGAGGTGTACAGCCCGTAGAACAAGGGGGCCTCGTCAGAATCGCGGTTGATCCCTCGTTCCCAGCCAAAGGCCTCACAGACCGCATAGGTTGTGGCCAGGGGCAGGACGGAGGCAGCTAGGAGCGACGCGCCGAGCAGGCCCAGCCCAAAGAGGTACTTTGCCCACTGCCCCGCCAGTGGTGCCAGCGCCAGCGCTGCTTGCTCTGCCGTCCCTACACTGATGCCGTGTGTGAACAGGACCGCCGCCGTGCAGATGATGATGAAGCCAGATACCACGTTGCCCGCTACCGCGCCAAGTATCACGTCCAGTCGCGTGTACGGGTACTCCTTTGGAGTCACGCCTTTGTCGGCCACCGAAGCCTGCATGTAGGCGCAGCCCCAAGGGGTAATGGTCGTGCCAACGGTTGCCAGCAGCGCCAGCATGTAGTTCCGTTCCAGGCTGAAGGTGGGCACAATTGCCCTGCGCAGAACCTGGCCCCAGGGGGGATGCACCAGCAACGCCGAGATAATGTAGCCTACCGCGTACAGGCTGAGGAAGAGCAGCACTTTTTCTACGCGCCCGTACGAGCCACGCAGCACCAGGAACCATACTGCGAAAGCAGCCAGTGGTACCATGAGATAGCGCGACACGCCAAAGAGCTCTGCGCTGGAAGCTATGCCCGCGAACTGTGCAGCGGTTGTGCCCAGGTTTGCCAGCACCAGGCCCAACATGACGAAGAAAGTCAGCCTGACCCCGAAGCGCTCACGTATCAGGTCACTCAAGCCCTTGCCCGTGACCGCGCCCATGCGCGCAGCCATCTCCTGGACGATTACTTCGCCCACGGTAATCCACATCACCACCCACAGAAAGCTGTAGCCATAAGTTGAACCGGCCATGGAATAGGTAGCCACGCCCGGCGCATCGTTATCCGCGCTGGCCGTGATCAGGCCTGGCCCCATGATAGCCAGGAACAATAAGATGCGCTGTGCGACGCGTTTCACCCGTTGTGTCAGTATCATGGCGCAGCTCCGATAGACAAGTGATTGTGCTAGAAGATGCGAGGCAGGCGCTTCTTCCACGCCGTGGGGATGATGGCGTCAATGGCGTCGTTCACCGTGACAATACCGTGCAGCACGTGATCGGCGTCTACCACTGGCACGGCAAGCAGGTTGTACTTGGCTACGATGCGCGCTACTTCGCTCTGCGGTGTGAGCGGGTCTACAACAATAGGCTCGTCGTCCATAATCTCCCGCACAGCGATAGCGGGCGTGGCCAGGACGAGATTGCGCAGGGCGATCACGCCCTGCAGCTTTTGCGCCTCGTCCACGATATAGACATAATACAACGCCTCGTCCTCCTGGACAGCAGGCGATTGGCGCAGGTAGTCCAATGCCTTGCCCACCGTGAGGCCTATCGGAATTGTGGCGTACTCGGTGGTCATGATCCCACCGGCCGTATCCTCAGGGTAGGCCAGCAGCTTGCGGACTTCGGTGGCATCCTCGACTTCCATCAATTTCAGGAGTTTCACGCGTTCGACGGGAGAGAGGTCGGCCAGCAAGTCTGCCGCATCGTCTGGTCCCATCTCTTCCAGGACGTCGGCAGCGCGCTCGGGCGGCAGTGTGCCCAGCATGGTCACTTGTAGCTCGGGCTCGATTTCCTGCATTGTGTCAGCGATCGTTCCATTGTCCAAGGTTTGCAGCAGTGCCTGTCCCATGGGGCGGTCAAGTTCGCTGACGATGGCGGCGATGTCGGCTGGGTGGAGTTCGCTGATTTTGTCGCGCGAAACGCGCAGGCGAATGGGCTCATCTGCTTGTAGCGGGGCTACGTCTTCCCAGGGGATGATCGCCCGCGGGGGCTCACGGCGCAGGGCTTTGCACAAGGTCACTGCCAGGCCTTCGACGCCGAGCCGCCGCAGCAAGCCGAGGCCGCCGATGTCCACGCCAGCCAGGCAATAGCGGCCATCAGGGCCGACGCGAGCCAGTTGCAGGTCGTTGACGCGCACCAGGCGTCTGTCCTCTGTATCCACGATCTGACGGTCCAGCACCTGACGCGCCAGCCATAGTTCGTCTCCGCGCGCCTCGTAGGCAGGGGGTGCCGAAGTATTGAGGATGATTGAGGGGCTGAGCCAGGCGATGTGCTCCGCCGCAATCAGATGCTCTTCTTCCTTCTTGTTGCCCAGAGCGATAGCGCGCAGTGGGGGGAAGCCTGTCTCGACCTCGGCTACAAGTATGTCCACGCAACGGCCCAGGCGCTCGCCTTGCGCGTCCCAAACGGGCTTGCCTAGAATGCGGCTCAAGTATGTGGCCATGTGTCACCTCCTCAGTTCGCAAGATTGGGCGTTCCCTTCGACCACACGCGTCACGGCAGAGTTCCCTTGGCAACAAAAAAGTCGCAGCGACAAACTGCGACTCTGAGCACGCAGACGCGAGCAAGCCCGCGCCCGCGATTCGCGGTTTGTCTGCTTAGGGCGGGATTTCCTGCTGGTAACTTGCGGGATCGTCGGAAGGACCCAGTGAGTTACTACAGCTACTACTGTCCGTTTCCATCGGTCTCTTGGTTCTCGACTTTGCTAGGCCTTGTCTGACGCCTGACTGAGGCTGCGCCCACACGCGGTGATGCGCCTCAATGGCGAGGCTTATGATACTCCAGATTCCAAAAAGTGTCAACTTGGCGAATTGCCTCACGATAAATCTAACTTTGCGGGAATCGTTGCCTCATGATAGATT
>CAYZGO010000060.1:0-9392 GCA_964478075.1 uncultured Anaerolineales bacterium
TTTGTCCCTCCCGCCAAATCAACGAATCTCCAACGGACTTTTTCAACACTCTCACCCACCACATTTGACAGCACGGCGTTTCTGCGATATACTTAGCAACACTAAATAACTGGCCTGCAAAGCATCGCCAAGACGAGGACAGAGTGAAAAGACAACCCCTATTGCGAGCACTAGGCTACCTGCGCAGATACTGGCTCTCAACCGTCGCCGCGCTGCTGTGCCTGCTGTTCGTGACTGCCGCCAATTTGCTGTTCCCCAGTGTGATCGGCCTGATCATTGACCGCGGAATCGGCAGCCGAGACCAGCCGTTTCTCGTCCGGGCAGCGCTGAGCCTGGTGGGATTGGCGGCCCTGCGCGGCCTGTTCTCCTTCCTGCAGGGCTACCTGTCCGAATACACGGCGCAAGGCGTCGCTTACGACCTGCGCAACAGGCTGTACGCCAAGATACAGAGCCTCTCCTTCAGCTACCACGACAGGGCACAGACTGGCCAGCTCATGACCCGCGCCACCAATGACGTGGAAATCGTGCGCATGTTCAGCGGCTTTGGGTTGATAAACCTGCTCAACGCGCTCGTGATGCTGACCGGTGCAGCTATCGTGCTCTTCAGCATGCACTACAAGCTAGCCGCCCTCTCTCTGAGCATCATGCCGCTGATGATAGCGGCCATGTTCAAGTTCGGGCGCACGATCCGCTCTCTCTTCGGCCACGTGCAGCGGGCACTGGACAAGCTGAACACTCTCCTCCAGGAGAACCTGGCTGGAATCCGCGTGGTGAAGGCATTCGCCAGAGAACCCTATGAAATCAAGCGCTTCGGAGAGCGGAACCAGGAACTGCTTGCACGGGCCCTGCACGTATCGCGAACCTTCTCGAGCTTTTTCCCCGTGTTCAACATCATCATCAGCTTGGGCACCATCGCTGTCCTGCTGTACGGCGGTAACCAGGTCATGACCCAGCAGCTCACCCTCGGTGAACTGGTGGCCTTCAACACCTATCTGCTCATGTTGACCATGCCTGTACGCATGCTCGGCTTCCTGATCAACATGAGCGCGCGGGCATCAACCTCAGCAGAACGCGTCTTTGAGATACTCGACGTGCCGTCGGAGATACGGGACAAGGCCGGTGCTATGCCTCTCCCGCCCGTCTCAGGCGACGTGCGCTTCGAACACGTCACCTTCCGCTATTTGGAGGGCCAGGACGTGCTGCACGAGGTCGAGTTCCAGGTCAAAGCAGGCCAGACCGTGGCCCTGCTCGGCACGACCGGTTCGGGCAAGAGCACCATCATCAATCTCATCCCCCGCTTTTACGACGCCAGCGAGGGGCGCGTAACGATTGACGGCCACGACGTGCGCGACGTCACCCTGGAATCACTGCGCCGCCAGATAGGCATTGTGCTGCAAGAGACAACACTGTTCAGCGGCACGGTGCGCGAGAACATTGCCTACGGCTCACCGCAGGCCAGCATGGAAGACATCGTGCAGGCAGCCAAGGCGGCGCGGGCCCACGAGTTCATCACCTCCTTCCCGCAGGGTTACGACACCGAGGTGGGCGAACGCGGTGTGCTGCTGTCCGGTGGCCAGAAGCAGCGCATCGCCATTGCCCGCGCCTTGCTGCTCAACCCGCGCATTCTCATTCTGGACGACTTTACCTCCAACGTGGACTTTGAGACGGAATACCTGATCCAGGAAGCACTGGCCGTACTTATGAAAGGGCGCACCAGCTTTGTCATCGCGCAGCGGGTGGGGACTGTACAGCGTGCCGATCTGATCCTGGTGCTGGACAAGGGCCGCATCGTGGCCCGGGGGCAGCACGAGGATCTGATGCGTGAGAGCGGCATCTATGCCGAGATCTATGAGCTGCAACTGGGCGGACAGAGCAAGCTGTGGCTCGAGCAGGGGGAAATCACCGCAGAGACGCAGAGAACGCCGAGGGAATAGGGAAGAACCAATACCAGGCATGGGAGCCCGCCCTGCTGAGAGAGGAATAAAGCGCAACCTCAGCACAGGCAGCTCCTTGCGAAGCATCCTCAAACGAAGCCGAAGGGCACGCTGCCCGATCGCTAGACCTGAGGAAATGCACCGCAGAGACGCAGGGGGAATAATGAAGGACACTGTGCCAACTCGGCGCCTCTGCGGTGAGAAAGGGACAATACATGCTCGGTGGTAGACACGGGCGCTGGGGAGTGCCCGGCATGAGGGAACAGGAGAAGGGGGAATACAACCCGGAGGTTGTGCGCCGCGTGCTGCGCTACGTGCGGCCTCACGCCCGCTACATCGCATTGGCCTTTGTCATGATGCTGCTGGGCACGGGCATGATGCTCTCCGGCCCCTACCTGACCAAGGTAGCTATTGACACCAACATCGCCCAGGGCGACATGCCAGGGTTGGTGCGCACCGTGCTCATGCTGCTGCTGACCCTCGTCCTCTCCGCAGTGGGCATAGGTGCACAGTTCTACCTGGTATTCACGACCGGCACAAAAACCCTGGCGGCACTGCGTGCAGACACCTTTGCCAAACTGCAGCACCTCTCGCTCAGCTACTTTGACCAGCAAGAAGTCGGTGACGTCATGTCGCGTGTGATGAACGATGTGGATACGCTCAACCAGCTGCTGACCCACGGCCTCGCCATTGCCCTCAGCGACATCCTGCAACTCTTCGGCATTGTGGCCA
This sequence comes from uncultured Anaerolineales bacterium, assembly GCA_964478075.1. Lineage (GTDB taxonomy): Bacteria > Chloroflexota > Anaerolineae > UBA2200 > UBA2200 > DAOUEX01. The sequence continues at coordinate 2,667 of CAYZGO010000060.1, forward strand.
TCATGCTGCTGATGAACTGGAAACTGGCCCTCCTGAGCTTCACCGTATTGCCTGTCATGGCCCTCTCCACCAGCCTCTTTGCCAGGCGGGCACAGACAGCATATCGCCGCACACGCCACAAGATAGGTGCTGTCACTGCAGACCTGCAGGAGAGCATCTCCGGCGTGCGCGTCGTCCAGTCGTTCGCCCGCGAGCAGGTGAATGTGGCCCGCTTCGATACGCTCAACCGTGAGAACCGCGACGCCAACCTCGGAGCGGCTGCCGTGGCCTCGGCCTTCTTCCCCACGGTGGACGTCCTCAGCGCCGTCGCCACAGCCATTGTGCTGGGAGTCGGCGGGCTGCTCGTGCTCTCGGAGCAGCTAACAGTGGGCGTTATCGTGGCCTTTATGGGCTACGTGATGCGCTTCTTCCAGCCCATCCGCGACCTGAGCCAGTTCTACGCCATCTTCCAGTCAGCGATGGCCGGAGGCGAACGCATCTTCGGCCTGATGGACGAGCCGGTCACCATCCACGATGCTCCCGACGCCGTCGAACTGCCGCCACTGAAAGGACGCATCGAGTTCCGCCACGTTTCCATGTCCTATCGCCCAGGCGAGCGCGTGCTGCAGGACATCAACCTGCTGATCAAGCCTGGCCAGACACTCGCTCTGGTGGGCCCAACCGGCGCAGGCAAGACCTCCATTGCCAATCTCATTGGCCGCTTCTACGATGCGGAAAGCGGGCAGGTGCTGGTGGATGGCCACGACGTGCGCAAGGTGAAGCTGCAGTCGTTGCGCGGCCAGATGGGCATTGTTCCCCAGGACAGCTTTCTGTTCTCAGGCACTATAGGCGACAACATCCGTTATGGGAAGCTAGAAGCCACTGAGCAGGAACTCGAAGAAGCTGCAAAGCTCGTGAATGCACACGACTTTGTCAGCGATCAGCCGCAGGGATATGACACCGCCGTCATGGAGCGAGGACAGAACCTGTCGCAGGGGCAGAGGCAGTTAATCTGCTTCGCACGAGCCGTGCTGGCCCAACCACGCATCCTGATCCTCGATGAGGCCACCTCCAGCGTGGACACGCGCACCGAGATGCTGATTCAGAACGCACTGGGCCGGCTGCTCAAGGGACGGACCAGCATCGTCATCGCCCACCGTCTGTCCACCATCCGCAACGCTGATCAGGTGCTGGTAGTACATGAAGGGCGGATCGTCGAACGGGGCACACACGAGAGCCTGCTCGCCGCGCGGGGGCTGTACTACGAACTGTACATGAAACAGTTCGCTGCTATTGAGGAAGCGCCACAAGACACCGAGTAGAAGATGTGCTAACCACAAAGACTCAAAGACACCAAGGTTCACATTGCTGTTTCCTTGGTATCTTCGTGCCTTGGTGGTTGATTCCTTCCCTACGCCGGGTAGAACGTTTGCTAACCACAGAGACACAAAGACCAGGGTTCACATTGCTGTTTCCTTGGTGTCTTCGTGCCTTGGTGGTTGATTCCTTCCTTAGCCCCTCCACAATGCACCACCCCCTCGCCCATGGGAAACTCTGACTATTGGCTGTCTTAACAAATGTGGTATAATTCATTTGCCAGCCTTATGAAACAAGGATACAGGACTCATATCGGTACGCACAAAAAGGGAGGGAAAGAGCAACCATGGCTCATCACCTGTACTTGTCGGTCATGCCCGAAGCACTGATCTGTTCCATGTTGACACCCGAACAGTTTGGGGTCTACTATGCAGTCGGAACGCAGAAGAAGGCACGCGAACAGGCCATCTTCTTTGAGCTTGATCCCGATTTCCGCCACGACTCTTTGCGCATCAAGGAAGGGTACGCCCGCTGTGTGCCCCACGAGAATGGAAGCCCGAAACGCTCCATCTACATCTCCGTCTATCGTGTACTGGAGCACGTTCCCCTGAACATGCTCAAGAAACTCTACTTCGTGACCCAGGATGGGCGGACGCTGGGTCTCGAACCAAGTGATGATCTCCCTGCAGACACGGAGGGATTACACCTCTACCAAGAGATTGCACCGGTACACCCCCTGGTAGCTAGTACCTTGGGCCCCCGCGACTTTTACGAGCTCATCGTCAAGAACCCGATCAGCCTCTTATCCCTGCCAGCAGTCTGCTTCGTAGAGCTACGGCTGGACGAACTGGCCACGGATCCCGAACATGGCCCTCTGCACGATTTGCCCTATGCCAACATTGAGCACTTGCGGCAGTGTCTGTTGGACCTGAGGACCAAACCGGTTCACACCAAAATGGTCAATCGCATCCAGCCAGCACGCTTTCCATACCGCACGATCAAGAATGGCATCTTTGTGGGGAATAAGGAGAGGCTTCTCTATTTCCCATTGCTATCGCAGGAGGAACTGCGTACTAAACACTATCGCTGGTGGCGATCCGCCAATATGTAGTGTATCTGTCGCGGCTGGCCTCTAGCGCACAAACCACAGGGTACTGCGCCAATCGCTAAACTCAGACACCCCCTCTCATACGATGATTCGGTGAGATACGTTTAGCACTGTGCACAAAGCAGTAATTGCTGAAACGCCTCCATCGCCGGGCTGGCTTTCCGGTACGACCTTGCGGACAACGCCTTGGAGGATGGCGGTTGATAGTGTCTACGATTCAACCGTGGTCACAACTCATATTACAGCAGGAGGAACAACAATGCAGTTATCTTACCCATGCCTATTGAGCGCTATGCTGGCGGGTGCCCTTTCCCTTGGCGTCGCCGCCTGGCTGTACCGTTGGGTTCATCGCCAGGATGCCGGGCCTGAGGAGGCTCAGGAAGTAGCGTCCTGGATTCGCGAGGGCGCGACCACTTATCTGCGCCGTCTCTACTCGGCGCTCACCCTCGCCGCGGTCGGCTTGGGTTTCGTTATTGCTATCGTATTCAGCTTTGATATAGAGCACCTGGGCATGGAAATGATGCGCATCAGCCCGCTGCGAGGCAGCAGCATGGCTCTCGCTTTTGTGGTTGGGGCAGTGTGTTCTGCCATTGCCGGATACATGGGCATGAGCGTTGCCGTGGCCGCCAACGTGCGCAGCGCGGCAGCGGCGAGTGAGAGCATCCAGCGTGCTTTCAAAGTAGCCTTCTACGCCGGCTCGGTGATGGGCCTAGCTATGGTGGGCCTTGCTGTCATCGGCATGAGCATAGTCTATCTCATTACCGGCGATCCTGAGATTGTCCTGGGTTTCAGCTTTGGAGCATCAACGTTGGCCCTGCTGGCCAAAGCAGGCGGTGGGATCTATACCAAAACGGCAGACATCGCAGCCGACCTGGTAGGCAAGATCGAGATCGGCATCCCCGAGGATGACCCCCGCAACCCGGCCGTGGTTGCCGACCTCGTGGGCGACAACGTCGGTGACGTAGCCGGCATGGGGGCAGACATCTTTGACAGCTATGTGGCCAGCACGGTAGCTGTCATGCTGCTCGGCGCTTCATTGTTCAAAGAGAATACTGCTCTCCAGACGAAATACATCCTGTTTCCCCTGGTGCTGTGCACATTGGGCATCGTCGCCTCGCTGATCGGAGTGCAGTTCGTGCGCGTGGGCAAGAACGGCAAGCCGGGTCAGGCGCTCAACCGCGGGACATTCATCACCTGTGCCATCTTTGGTCTGCTGGCCACCGCCACTGTGGTGCTGGGCGGCTACAACATCGGTGTGCTGTGGCCCACGCTGGCCGGACTCGTCACCGGCGTCATCATCGGCATTACCTCCGATTACTTTACCTCTTCAGACCACCGGCCAGTGCTCGAGACGGCCCGCGTTTCTGGCTCTGGTGCCGCAATCAACATCATCACTGGTTTTAGTTATGGCCTGATCAGCATCGTCCCCTCAATCATCGGCATATCCCTGGCGACGCTGATCTCCTACTACCTGGCAGAACGGTTTGGAATGAACGGAATCTATGGCGTAGGTATCAGCGCAGTGGGCATGTTGGCTGTCAGCGGCATGATCGTTTCCTCTGACGCCTACGGCCCCATCGTGGACAATGCGCGGGGCATCGCCGAAATAGCCCAAATGCCGCACGAGGTCATTGATACAGCCGACGTACTCGATACAGCCGGCAACACAGCCAAGGCGGTCACCAAGGGCTTTGCCACCAGTGCTGCCGCACTCACCGTCTTGGCGCTCTTCGCTGCCTATGCACAGGTGGTGCAGGCAAGGGGCATCACGCTGAGCATCAGCCTGCGGCATCCACTCGTTATCGTGGGCGTACTGCTAGGAGCGATGACGCCGCCCTTGTTCGGTGCGCTGACCATGTTGTCGGTAACGGACAACGCCTTCAAGATGATCGCCGAGATCCGCCGCCAATTCCGTGAGCGTCCCGGCATCCTGGCTGGCACGGAGAGGCCTGATTATGCCGCCTGCGTGGACCTGGCTGCCCAGGGTGCTTTGGCGTCGCTGGTGCTGCCAGCCTTCCTGGCCATCGTTCTCCCCCTCCTGGTTGGCCTTGTCCTGGGTCCTGAAGCTCTGGGGGGCTTCCTCGGAGGCAGCATCTTCACTGGCGTCATTTTCGCCCTGTTGATGTCCAATGCGGGCGGGTTGTGGGATAATGCCAAGAAGTACATTGAATCGGGAGAACTCGGCGGTCCTGGATCGGAGGCACACAAGGCCAGCATCGTGGGCGACACGGTAGGCGACCCGTTCAAGGATACGGCGGGGCCTTCTCTCAACACGCTTATCACCGTGATGTCGCTGGTGTCTGCCCTGTTCGCACCAATCATCGCTGCTTTGCATCCGTTCTAGCAAAGCGCCTGGTAGAATACCGGGCCCACAAACATACCAACGTGGCAAGTCAGAAGAAATGCCATGGCCTTTCATCATACCATGGTCTGAGGATTCTCACTAGTGCTGCGTCAAGATGGGGTCTACGTCCCCTATGATCATGAAAGAACCGCGCTCCTGCCTGACCATTTTGATCGTTTCAGTGTCAGACGAGTCTGGCTCTTCACAGCCTAGGGGCGCAGAAGATACTCAAAGGGGACGATAGTCCCCGTCTCCAGTCAATGCGCCTCGTGACCCATGTGCCTGTCCTCCGACAGTAAGGGGAATCTCTGCACGAACACACGAATGCGCTGCACCGCCATTCGTGTCTTGGTGGTCCGCATTCGTGGACGGCAATCACACATCAAATCGCCACCTCACTCCATTACCGTTTACTCACACTTGAGTTTCAGAGAACGGCGCCTAGAAAAGGCGCCCTACTGCGTGCCATCGCCCCTCATCAATGGCAAGGCTGGGACAGTGTGCCTACGCTCGATGGCTTTGGACCTGGACAATAAGCCTCCCGGCAACCTAGTATGGGGAATGGGAACTGGTGCAGAGAGTAAGAATGAGGTGCCTCCTGTATGTTGATGTCCGTATCACTTACAACGTAAGGAGGAACCTCATCACAGACAGAATATCAAACAACTTGGTAGATGTCAAGCCAGGGACGCTGTACGCGGGAATTGACGTCGGTCTTGACAGAAATGACGCACTGGTGATGGACGCACAGCCCAGACAGCTTGATCGGGCGGTGAGACCTTGCTCTCGTCTCAGGTTGCCATCGCACCCAGCACGGTCAACGTGGAGGTCATTCTTTGTAGTACCACTCAATCGTGTAGTAGACCGTAAAGCATCCGTCCGGGCAGGTGCTTCTTGTGCTGTAGCTACCTGTGTGGTTCGTCCAACTCCAGACGTCGTCGTAGGTGACCTCTGCCTTGCCCAGGTGGTCGTTGCCAACGGACGGCATGTCGTCATCCCATCCTTCTATCACCAGCGTGAGATCCCGGGACGGATTATCTGGACCGAACGGTAGCGATTGGCATGCTTCAATGCTTTTGTCCACGTCGTAGGTGCCGCCACTGCTCCAGTCCAACGTCCCCTCGTCGGGGAATCTTACCGACCCACCGCCGAATTGTACTCGCCCTGAGTCACCCACTATGCTAAACCAGAACCAGAGCTCCCCAGAACCCACGGGGTCGGTATCGTCGTGCACCTCAATCTTGTCAACGGTAGCCTGGACACACACGTATCGTTTCGACGACGCGGCTAACAGCGCGCGGACATCGACTGCACCCGTTGCAGCCAGCACGCTGGTCACCACGCCAAGTACGACGACCACCCCAACAACGCCAACGATCGTCCTCGCACGCTTGGTCGATCCCGATACTTTTGCCACCAGCCTTTTCATTTTGTGTTCCTCCTTCTCAGTTTTGGTCGCACAATCTGTGCGTCACAGGGCAACACCTCGTCTCAGTCATCACATTCTTCCTGAGTCGGTCTTCTCCAACCCGTCGGTGCACTTCGCAGTCATCCGCTTATCCGCTTCCCCATCCGCTGCTGCTTCTGCTGCTGGTGGCTTCTGGGTACTCTCCACGTACTCATCCAGCATCTCGACGGTGTACCTGCGATGCTCTCCCGGGGTCAGGAAGGGCACAAGCTTCCCCTCCTCCTCAATCTTTTTCAGAGTGGGCAAGCTGATACCCAGGTACTTGGCCGCTCCGCTCGCCTTAAGCCAAACTCTAGGCTCTTTCAAGTGACACCTCCATGATTAAATGGTCAAAAACATGGAGATCCAGTAAGAATCCGCAAGAACAGTATAGCATGAGATCTCCGAGTTTATGTGAATATTGTGTAAATTTAGCATGAATTTGAGGTTGATTGAATCACTGAGCAAAAACTGACAACGGAAGGCGCCGTCTACGCCTTGTCGCGTACCTCTGGTCTTTACGCCAGAGGC
>CAYZGO010000061.1:0-9130 GCA_964478075.1 uncultured Anaerolineales bacterium
TTCGACCTCTTCTTTAGAGTCCCTCTGTTGGCCACAGTACCAGAGACGCTGGGAACGGAACACCCTATTCAGAAGGAAGGTTAGCGTACTGATGGCTTACAATATTGAAATGGAGGAAATTCGCCTAACGGCGCTGGCCAGCGGCACGGGCTGAGCGTCCAAGATGGGCCCTGAGGCCTTGGCGCAGGTGCTGCGCCCCCTGAGCGGGATTTTTCCCGCCAAAGAATATCCTGACCTGCTCGTCGGCCTGGAGGTGAGCGACGACGCCGCCGTCTATCGAATCAGCGACGAATTGGCCATCGTCCTGACCCTTGATTTCTTCGCGCCCGTGGTTGATGATCCCTACGACTACGGAGCCATCGCCGCTGCCAATGCCATGAGCGACGTGTATGCCATGGGAGGTGAAGTGGTCCTGGCCCTCAATATCTGCGGCTTCCCCATGGATCTCCCTTCCAAGATGATAAGTGAGATCCTCCGTGGAGGGGCTGAAAAGGTCGCCGAGGCAGGGGGTGCTCTGGTTGGGGGTCATACGGTGATAGACCAGGAGCCCAAATATGGCCTGGCCGTGGTGGGCTTTGTCCATCCCGACCACATCGCCAGCAAGGCTGCAGCGAAGGCCGGCGATGTGCTGGTCCTGACCAAGCCCTTGGGCATGGGCATCATCGCTACCGCGCTCAAGATGGAGATGGCCCAGCCGGATCACGTGAGGGCAGCGGTGGAAGTGATGAAGACGCTGAACCGAAAGCCTGCCCGGTTGATGCAACAGGTGGGTATAGACGCCGTTACCGACATCACCGGCTTCGCCTTGCTGGGCCACGCCCAGGAGATGGCCGAAAAAAGCGGGGTGGGGATACGTCTTAGTTTGGAGAGCCTGCCTTTCTTGGAAGGGGCGAAAGGGTATGCCGAAAAGCAGATCTTCCCGGCTGGCGCTGGCCGAAACCAGAAGTGTTATGCCCCGCGAGTTCGCTTTACGCCTTCCGTCCCCGAGTGGATGCAGGTGCTGCTCTACACGCCGGAGACCTCCGGCGGCCTGCTCATCGCCGTGCCGGAGAAGAAGCTGGGGGAGCTCATCGCGCTTTTCGACCAGGAAGGGCAATCCCACTGGATCATCGGGCGCGTCGTAAAAAGGGAGGGAATTGAAGTGGGCTAACGCTGCCCGGGCGGCGCAGGTAAGATAGCTAAGCCTCTTGGGCGAATAGAGCGCTGATGCGGGAAGACCACTCTGGTCAATAAGCGGGAAGGAGATCTAGATGAGATGAAGAAGATCGCAGTCTGTGGAAAGGGTGGCAGTGGGAAAAGCTCTCTCGTCGCCCTCCTGGCGAACGGCTTGCGAGAGAGAGGATACCGGGTGTTGGTCGTTGACTCCGATGAGTCAAACCCGGGGCTCTATCGATTGCTTGGCTTTGAAAAGAGGCCCGAACCTTTGCTGGAGCTTGTTGGGGGAAAGAAGAAGGTGTTTGAAGCTTTCTCAGAGAACCCAGACTTTCCAAGGAGTGTCCTGACCCAGGAGGAGATTCAGGTCGCAGATATTCCAGGCGGCTATATCGTGGAGAGGGACGGCATCGGGTTGGTCTGCATAGGTAAGATCCTCCAGTCGCTTGAAGGCTGTGCCTGCCCCATGGGAGCCCTGAGCCGCGAGTTTCTGAAGAGGCTCTCCCTGCAGGAGGATGAGGTGGCGCTCGTTGACATGGAGGCGGGTATAGAGCACTTTGGCAGAGGCGTTGAGACGAGTGTGGATAGTGTGCTTGCCGTAACCGAGCCCTCCTTCGATTCACTGGAACTTGCTGAGAAGATCAGTACCCTCGCTACCGAGGTCGGGATCGAGAGCGTCTGGGCTATCCTCAACAAGGCTACGTCGGAGGAGATCGCTTTGAGATTAAGAGGAGAATTGGAAGGGAAGGGCATAGCCGTCATCGGATCCATCGGCTACGAAGCAGAGATTTTCCAGGCAGGCTTGGAGGGGCGAGCAGTGTGTAGCGACAAGGTGGAAGGAGACATCGAGAGCATATTGGATCGGTTGCTCTAGGAGGGGATTATGTGCTTAGCTACTGTCTACGTTGAGAATGACGGTCAAAAGGAAGAGGTGATGCACGACGTGGCCTGGATCAAGCCTGAAGCCCATGGCCTTCAATTGATCACCCTCATGGGGGAAAGGAAGTTGCTTCACGCCAAGATCAAGAGTATCGATCTACTGAACAGTTCGATCGTTTTAGAAGGGATAACTACCAATCTGCCGCGCAGGGAAAGCGATTCGTGAACCAAGGTTATGTTAGGAGGAAAGAGCGATGGCCGAAATGCCCCATTCCACGTTCAAGGACTGCTGCATCATATCCTGCGGGATGTTGCACCCAGAGATGACCTATCTGATAGAGAGCGGTTTCCTGAATCCACGCCGGATCCTTTTTACAGCACCGGGTCTGCACGCCTTGCCGGACAGGCTGGAAGAGCATCTTCTCAAGAGACTGGCAAAGGCGCAGGAATGGTGTCCCGACCACAAGATTATCGTCGTATACGGCAAGAGGTGCTACATCAACGCTGATGAGCCGCTCAAACGGGTGGACTCGATTTTGCAGGCAGTGGGGCAAGGGATTGTCAGGGTACAGGGGGACTACGGCTATGACATGCTGGCTGGCTTTGAGGACCGGCAGCGCATCAGCGGGCAAAGGCAGGACAAGATTCTGTGGTTTACGCCGGGCTGGCTCAAGAACTGGAAAGTAGTCTATCAGCGGTACTTTGGCTGGGATAGCGCCGATGCCAACGCGAACTTCCCAGGGTTCTACGACAGGATCATTGTCCTAGACAGCCTTGGGCTCGCCGAGGAGTACATGATCCAAAACGCTGAAGAGATCTTGGAACTGTTCGACTGGACGGGGCTGGAAGTGGAATTCCAGCCCATTTCTCTGGATCGCTTCAAACGTCTCCTGCTGGACAGTCTATTGCAGTCCGAAGGAAAATGAGATGAATAAACGCCTTGCAATCGCGGTGGCCATAGACAGCAAGAATCGAGTGTGGAAAGGTGCTTTTCGCACGGCTCCATGGTATATGATCTTCGACCAACGTGGCGAGCCTACCGAGAAGCGGCGCAATGCCTATGCTGACGAGAGCAAGCGACACCAGCCACCGGCATTGTTCACGGAGATTCTGCCAGAGTGCAGCGTTTTCATTACTCGCCATATGGAAGATGAGAGCCAACACCGGTTGGTGAAGAAACTGAGCGTGATGCCAGTGATTACAGAGATCGAAGATCCACTACAGGCTGTACAAGCTTACCTGGGCAAGGGCAAAAGCCTGGTTTATGGTCCCGTCCCTTCGCGGCGACTGGGCCAATCACTGGGAGTGGATCCCATCCCCTTCAAGACGTGCAACTACAACTGTGTCTATTGCCAGTTGGGTCGCACTAAGCCGCTGTCACATGAAAGGCGTGATTTCTATCCACCAGAGCGGATCCTCGCCCAGGTGCGAGTAGCACTGGACAGCCACGAACCAGGCGAGATTGATTACGTGACTTTCGTAGGCCAAGGCGAGCCGACGCTCTGCGCTAGCCTGGGCTCGTTGATCCGCGAGATCAAGAATATGACCGACATTCGCATGGCGGTCATTACCAATGGCTCACTGCTCTACCGTGCCGATGTACGAGACGAACTAGCCATTGCCGATGTAGTGATGCCTACCCTTGATGCAGCAGATCAGAAGACCTTCCGCCGGATCAACCGCTCGTGGCCCAAACTGCGAATTACCGAGATAATTGAAGGGATGATCGCCTTTCGGAAGATGTTCAATGGCCAGTTGTGGATTGAGGTGATGCTGGTCAAGGGTCTTAACGATGACGAGAAGACATTGCTTGGCGTACGCGACGCGCTGAGTCGCATCCGACCAGACAGAATCCACATCAACGTGCCCATCCGACCGCCTGCAGAAGCATGGGTCGAGGTGCCCGACGATGAAACCGTTGAGCGGGCCACCGCTATCCTGGGCGAGGCAGCCGAAATTGTTGCACCCTACGAGGGAAGCTTTGATCTCTCTGACTCTGTTGGTATAGTAGATGCGGTGGAAGCGATTATATGCCGCCACCCAATGCGCGAACGGCGGTTGGTGGAGACGTTGAGCAAATTCGCTCCAGGTGACGTAAGTGCTACTTTGGCAAAGCTGGAGAGCAGTGGGCGGGCACGACGGCGCATCTATCGCGGCGAGACATTCTGGGAGTACGCTGGCGGCACATTCGGTGCGACTACAAGAAAAGCGCCTCATGATGTCTAAGCGCCCGCATCAGCATTCCAGCGCGAGGCGTTCAATGCCAGATTTCTCCGTGGCGCAGTTCACGTGTCGGATACTCGTGTGGTATAATAGGCTTAGAGTCACCAGCGTGAGGGCTCTAGATTGGACATTTGGGCTATGAAGGAAGCAATGCTATACGAGAAGCTATCGGGCAACGGCGTGCGCTGCCACCTGTGTGCCCATCATTGCCTCATCAGCGAGGGGAAGAAGGGCATATGTCAGGTGCGCGAGAACCATGGCGGGATGCTGAATACCCTGGTCTACGGACGCACAATTGCCCAGGCCATTGATCCGGTAGAGAAGAAGCCACTGCTACACTTCTATCCTGGTTCCACTGCCTATTCTGTCGCTACACCTGGTTGCAACTTTCGTTGCAATTGGTGTCAGAACTGGGAGATTTCGCAAATGCCGCGCGAGCACGACCTGCTCACAGGCTGGGAAGCCAGCCCTGCACAGATTGTCGCTGCCGCCGAACGCGCTAGCTGCCGCAGCATTGCCTACACCTATACCGAGCCAACTATCTTCTTTGAATATGCCTATGATATAGCACGCCTGGCCCACGACGCCGGACTGGTCAACATCTATGTCACCAATGGCTACATGACCAGGGAGATGCTGGAAGCATTTCAGCCCTATCTAGATGCGGCCAACGTCGACCTTAAGGCGTTCCGTGAGAAGACCTATCGCCGCCATGTCGGCGCACAGCTGCAACCGGTGCTGGACACTCTGAAGGTGATGAAGCAGATGGGTATCTGGCTAGAAGTGACCACACTGGTCATCCCTGGTATTAACGATGATCCGGCGGAATTGAAGGACGCAGCCGAATTTGTTGCGCACGAGCTAGGCGTTGATACACCGTGGCACATTAGCCGCTTTTTCCCAGCCTACAAAATGGGCGATGTTCCGCCCACACCTATGGCGACGCTGGACAGGGCGCGGGAGATTGGTTTGAAAGCAGGGTTACACTACGTATATGCAGGCCATGTTCCCGGCGAGGAGAATACGGTTTGCCCGCACTGTGGTCAATTACTGATCCGTCGCATTGGCTACCGTGTCGTCGAGAACCGCGTTCTGGCTGGTTGCTGCCCTGACTGTGGGGCAGCGATAGCCGGTGTAGGATTAGAGGGAACGTAAGAGGTGTCAAAGGAAACGATGAAAGTCGCTACTTTCAACGTTAACTCCGTTCGCATCAGGCTGGAACTCGTGCTCGATTGGTTGCAGAGGGAGAGGCCTGACCTTCTCTGTCTTCAGGAGACAAAGGTGCAGGATGCTGACTTCCCGACAGATGCCTTCGTCGGCATTGGCTATCACGTGGTCTTCCGCGGGCAAAAGGCTTATGCTGGCGTTGCTATGGCCAGTAAGGATGAACCCCAGGAGGTCTCCTTTGGCTTCGATGATGGCGGTGAGCCTGACGAGGCGCGCTTGATGCGAGTTGTCATTCGGGGCATCCCCATACTGAATACTTACGTCCCGCAGGGTCGGTCTCTAGATTCGCCGCACTTCCAGTACAAACTGGATTGGTTCGTCCGGCTGCGCGATTTGTTCGACCGCCATTACTCGCCAGAAGAGCCCCTTCTGTGGTTGGGCGACTTTAACGTCGCCCCCGAGCCCATTGATGTCCACGACCCCAAGAGGCTAAGCAAGCATGTTGATTTCCATCTCCAGGTCCGCGCTGCTCTGCAGCGGGTCAAAGAATGGGGCTTTGTAGACGTGTTCCGGATGCACTGTCCGGAGGCGGAGCAATACACTTTCTGGGACTATCGGGTGCGCGACGCAGTAGAGCGCAAACTGGGCTGGCGGGTGGATCACATCTGGGCTACAAGACCGCTGGCTCTCAAGTCCACGCGGGCCTGGATTGACGTAGAAGCACGACGGGCAAAGCGGCCATCGGACCACACCTTCCTGCTGGCCGAGTTCGAGCTCTGAAAGCATGTGGAGGAAGAAATGGCAAAGCCAAAAGTAGCAGTCTTGCGCACCACGCCGGAGACGGTGCTGGACGACTATCAACGCTTGTGTGAACTGGCGGGCATGAAGGAGGCGCTGGATCCGTCCGCGACTACTATCCTCAAGGATAACATTAGCTGGCACCTGCTTTATCCTGGCGCTAACACCACGCCCTGGCAACTGGAGGGCACGATTCTGGCGCTGAGGGGTGCCGGCTTTGCTGACCTGGTAGATGTGCACAACAAAACGGTCGTCACCATCGCTGACCTGGGCGATCGTTACAACAAGTTCGCTCCAGTGCTGGCCAAGTATGGCGTGCCTAAAAAGTACAACTTTAAGCCAGAGGACATGACCTGGATTGAGTACAAACCCAAAGCTAAGATGGCAGTGCTGGACAGAATCTACCCTGACGGCATCTATATTCCAGACTATTTTGTCGGTAAGAACATTGTCCACCTGCCAACGGTGAAGACCCACTCATACACCGTCACGACCGGTGCGCTCAAGAACGCCTTCGGCGGGCTGCTGAATGTCAATCGCTATTACACCCACACCTGGATTCACGATACCCTCGGTGACCTGCTGGCGATTCAGAAGGAGATCCACAGCGGCGTCTTTTGCGCGATGGATGGCACGACAGCGGGCAGCGGGGCAGGGCCGCGCACGCTGGTTCCTTATCAGAAAGACGTCATCCTGGCCTCGGCTGACCAGGTGGCGATTGACGCAGTGTCGGCAATGATGATGGGCTTTGAGCCGATGCGGATACAGTACATTGCCCATGCTACCGAGCGCGGGCTGGGCCAGGGCAACCCTCGTGAAATCGAAGTCGTTGGCATGCCCGAGCTTGCTGACGAACGGTGGGGCTTCAAAGTCAGCGTGAATCTGGGCACTGGCACCGGGATGCTGCTCTGGCGCTCACCGCTCAGAGTGTTCCAGAAGCTGCTGTTCCATACGCCCCTGGTCAAGATCTTTATCTTTGCCAGTGAATTCTACCATGACCGCTTCTGGTATCCGCTCAAGGGGCGAACAGTGGTGGAGCGGTGGCTCCAGGAAAGCCCCTGGGGCCGGCTGTTCCAGACGTATCCCGGTTAACTGCTGCGGCAAACGAGACCGCAAGATCCGTCACGTGTCCTTACTCGCGCTTAGCAGGCCTTCCAGTTCGTCATAGTTGTCTAACGCATCCTGGTAGAGGCGCTGAAAGATTTCGTAGATGCGCAGATAGAGCTGGTGGTTGGTCTCGTCAGGTTGCTGCACACGCTCGATAGGCACGAGCTGTCGCACATCTGCCCATTGGCGGATGTGGCCCAAGGCCTTCATGGCCAGGAAAATGGCCCCCAGGGCTGAACTCTGGCGCACCTTCGGGATGCTCAGTGGATAGCCGTAAACGTCAGCCAGGATGCCCATCCACAGGGGCGAGTGGGCGAAGCCACCCGATACACGTATCTCGCGAATGCTGCCGAGCATTTCCTCCAGCGCGCTCAGGACACTGTACAGGCGAAACGCTACGCCCTCCACTGCTGCACGGATGATATGCTTGCGCGTGTGGCGGATGGACAGGCCAAAGAGGATGCCGCGTGCATTGGCCTTCCAACCTGGGCTGCGCTCTCCAAGGAGGAAAGGCAGAAAGACCAGCCCCTCGGCCCCAGGTGCAATCTCTGCTGCATAGTCATCGAACAGCTCGTAGAAGTCGCGGCCCAACTGCCTGGCTTCCTCGACCTCCGAAAGGAAGAGCTGGTCGCGGAGCCAGTGGTATACTGCGCCTCCATTGCTGATCGCCCCACCTACAAACCAGGTGCCCTCGGTGAGCACGTAGCACCAGGTGCGTTCCCTGGCGTCGAAGCGGGGCTGCTGCAAAACCATGCGCACAGCTCCGCTTGTGCCGATGCTTGAGGCCACTTGTCCTGTCTCCACCGCACCCACACCCAGGTTTGCCAGCCCCCCGTCGGTGCCGCCTGCCACCAGAACTACACCTGGTGGCAGACCAAGTTCATCGGCCCAACGCGGGGCAAGGGTCCCCAACACCGTTTCCGGCGAGGCTAGCTCGGGCAGTTGTTGGGGTGTGAGCCTCACCATTTGCAGGATGTCGTAATCCCAGGCGAGGGAGTGCGTGTTCAGCAAGCCGGTGGCTGAAGCATTGGAGATGTCCACCACGTAGCGTCCGATCAACCGCTGCATGATATATGATTTGATGGTCACATACCTGTGTGCAGCGCGGACGATTTCAGGCCTCTGTTCCTGGAGCCAGAGCAGCTTGGAAGGCCAGAAGAGCGGCTGCACGGGACAACCCGTCCGCAGATAGAGTTCGTGCGCGTCGCTCTCGCGTCGTATGCGCTGCGCCTGCGGCAAGCTGCGGCGATCAGCCCAGGTCAGGCAGCGTGTCAGGGGGTGGCCGGCCTCGTCCAACGGCATCAGGCCGTGCATCGCCGCGCTGAAACTGACGGCCGCGATGCGCTTGGCAGCTACTGCTTCATTATGCATAGCCTGCCGGACAGCGCTGACCATCCCCTGCCATACTTCCTCTGCATCCTGTTCGACCCACGAAGGATGCGGCGTATGCACGGGATAAGTGGCCGTTCCAGTTGACAGGACTCGGGCGCTCAAGTGGGCAACGATGGCTTTGCAAGCCGTCGTACCCAGATCAATGCCCAGGATGAGATCGCGCATCAGTCATTCTCGAGTCTAGATGGTGCAAGATACTGCTCAGGGAAGACGAGCCTTGGTTGATTTGACCATAAACGCAGCCTAGCCCCTTGCCGTTCGTCCCGCTTGACGGGGTGGGCGTGGTTGATCGGAGCGAGCACTACGTCACGCTATTGCGCCGGGCGTTCCCTAAACAGCAAGGTGCCAATGCGCACTATATTGGCTCCCTCTTCGATGGCCACCCGGTAGCTGTTGCTCATGCCCATGGACA
>CAYZGO010000062.1:0-9051 GCA_964478075.1 uncultured Anaerolineales bacterium
TCTACATCGTCATCTCGATCCCCGCCTCATGGGTCATTGATACCCATGGGATCCGTGTCGCCGTGGGAGTAGGCGCTGTTTTGACGGGCATCTTTGGCTTGCTGCGAGGCCTGGTGGCGCCGTCCTATACTCTGGTGCTCATCTCGCAAATAGGCATTGCCATCGGGCAGCCCTTCATCCTCAACGCCGTGACCAAGGTCGCTGCTCGCTGGTTCCCGATTCAGGAGCGGGCGACCGCGTCCGGTCTTGGAACACTGGCCATGTACCTTGGCATCATCGTGGGCCTGATACTGACTCCCTATCTTGCGATCCGATATGGCATTGACGGCATGCTTGCTGTCTACGGGATCGTGTCCGTGATCGGCTCAGTTGTCTTCCTCGGGTTCGCCAAGGAGCGTCCTCCGACGCCTCCCTGCCCAGCAGCCCAGGAGGAGCGCTCTCCAGTCTTTGATGGCCTCAGACAGACCTTGCGCAAGATAGACTTTGTCTTGCTGATGCTTGTGTTCTTCGTGGGTTTGGGAGTCTTCAATGGGGTGACAACGTGGATTGAGGACATTGTAAGGCCAAGAGGATTCTCGATCACGCAGGCGGGAATTGTCGGAGGCTTGATGGTCCTGGGTGGCATTCTGGGTGCTCTGGTCATACCATCGCTCTCCGACCACTATCGCAAGAGAACTCCATTTATGGTCTTAGCTTTGGCTGGTGCGATTCTGGGACTCGTCGGCATCACCTATGCTACGGGCTACTGGCTCTTGCTGGGTGCGGCCTTTGTCCTCGGGTTCTTCTTGCTGAGCGCAGGTCCGCTTGGATTCCAGTATGGCGCCGAGGTTGCCTATCCAACACCAGAAGGCACGTCAACCGGTCTGCTTTTGCTGGTGGGGCAGATCTCAGGGATCGTTTTCATCTTTGGAATGGATAGTTTCAGGTCCGCGGAAACAGGCTCGATGACCCCTTCCTTGATTGTGCTTATCGGGCTCATGGTTCTAGGCCTGCTTATCTGCACAAGGCTCAAGGAATCACCCTTGATGGAGGAAGATGTGAGCCGTTGAGAATACGCTCGTCGAAGGCCACCTGACTACTTGTTGCATCAGGATAGCAGCTTTGGCATGCCCCGGCCCCGTTTATTCCTCGTTGACTGTGTTCCTGGCCCTGCGCCCCGGTGCTGAACTCGAGGTCGTTGGGCGTCTTCGTCCAGGGAGCAGGCAATCATTCGCGGGATTCCAGCACGGGATAGCGGTTGCGTGGTCGAAACCTTCCGGGGAGGCACAAAGTTCTCTTTGCGTGCCCTGTGGCGCGCTTGGGCATCGAGGTTGCGCGGACTGGCCTTTGGACGTGCTTTGATCGCCTTGGGAGATTCCTTGGCAGACCGTTCAGCCACCTAATAGGGGAGCCGGCAAAGGAGAAGGCGGCTACTGGTGAGTTGCAGCTGTTGTATGGCAACGGGCATGGAGAGTCTTGCTCTGGTGGAAACGCCGCGCCTAATCATACCAGCAGCCGACCTTGTCAGGCGGGGCGAACGGTCGCTCTATTGAGACCGGTCTGGTGGAGATGCTCGCATTTGGAAGGCGTCTTCTTGAGTACCAACTGCTGTCAAAGCCGCGCGTGCGGCTGAGCTCCTGTCTATCAGGCGGCTTGGTGCCTGGTTACCTCTTAACGTCTTCCAGAACAGGGCGGAACTTGTAGCCATACACAATCAGCCCGTTCTCACCTTCTTCCTTGATCTTGCGCGTGACCATCTCCACGGGCATGCCGATGCGCACGTCTTGATTGTCCACATCGGTGACTTGCGCCGTTACCAGGGGGCCCTCGTCCAGCTTGACCAAGGCCACAGTATAAGGTCGGTATTCTGTGTAACCCGCTGGGGCCTCGTAAACAGTCGAGTAGGAATACACCCGCCCCTTGCCGCTGAAAGCGTGCGGCTCTTGCCAGGTCTGCGCGCAATGCGGGCAAACGTCGCGTGGCGGAAAGATCGGCTTACCGCACGTGCGGCAGATTTCTCCCACTAGTGCATAGCGTGCTTTTTCCGTTCTCCAGTATCTTGGTAAGTTCATTCTCTATCCAAACCTCCTTCGTCCTGCTCAAGGGTATTGCCTAGGGAACTGTGCTGTCCCCAAGATGTCTCAGCGCTCTTCCTGCGCCTCCAGAATATGCGTGATGGCGGTGGCACCACTGCCGCCGATGCTCTGGGCCATGCCCAAACGGCAATCTATCTGGTTTGCACCAGCCTCGCCACGCAGTTGCTCGACCAGCTCCACGATTTGATAGACGCCCGTTGCACCCACAGGGTGCCCACGCGCTTTAAGGCCGCCCATGGTGCTGATAGGAATGCGTCCTTGCAGAGTGATCTCACCCTCCTGTGCCAAGCGAACGCCTTTACCGCGCTCCGCAAAGCCGCAGGCTTCCAGAGATAACGCCGCCATAACCGTGAAAGCATCGTGCAATTCAAGAGCATTAATATCGTGCGGCCCAACGCCAGCCTGCTGATATGCCTTCTGCGCAGACACGTGAGCCGCATGTAGGCATAACGGATCACTCCGACTGTGCAGCGCCAGACGATCAGTTGCCATTGCCGAGCCCCTGATGCGCACTGGCTTGCCAACGAACTCGCGTGCCCGGTCGCTTGGGCACAACACCACTGCCGCTGCACCATCGCAGATTGGAGCGGCGTCCAGCAGGCTGATGGGATCCGCAATCATGCGTGCTTTCTCGAACGCTTCCGCCGAGATCGGCGAACGGAACATGGCGCAGGGGTTGTTCACCCCGTTTTGATGAGCGTTGACCGCAAAGGGTGCGAAATCTTGACGTTGCACTCCAAACTCGTACATATAGCGGCGCATCAACAGTGCATTTATGGCTGCAAAAGACGGGCCATGGGACGCTTCATAATCTGCATCAACGGCAGCGCTCCAGGCGGCGGTCGTTGTCTCTGCATCAGCATCGGTCATCTTTTCCACACCACAGACCAAAACGAAATCCTGTATGCCGCTGGCCACGCCGATGTAGCCCAATCGGACAGCGGCTGCACCGGAAGCGCAGGCGGCCTCCACCTTCACAGCCTCAATGCTGCCCAAGCCAGCCCAGTCCGCCAGCAATGCCCCCAGGTGTTCCTGTGCCGTAAGTTCACCAGAGAGCATGTTGCCCACGTAGAGGGCCCCAACTCTCTCAACTTTGGCATCCTTCAGTGCTGCCGAAATGGCGTCCACAGCGAGGTCACGAAGCGAACGGTGCCAATGCTCACCGACCTTGGTCTGTCCGATCCCGATAATGCTGACGTCACGCAAGAGACGATACCCTCCTGACGGTCTGTCTAGTGTATTTGCAGCTTTTTGCGGTAACGAATGTACGAAGCGTAGTCAATCGGCTTACGGCGGGCGACGTATGCCTGTGTACGCGGGGCTAGCGCCTGCCGTTCTTTGATCAAGTCTGTTACAACGAATGAGAAAGCATCGCTGCCAGCTCCAGAGCCAAACGAGGCAAGCAAGACCCGGTCGCCGGGCTTCGCTTCGTCGAGTATGGCTGTGAGTCCAAGCAGTGATGATCCTGCGTAGGTGTTGCCCACTTTAGGCACCAACATCCCGGTTTGAATCTGCTCTTTGCCAAAGCCCAGCATTTGTGCCACTCGCTGCGGAAACTTGATGTTGGGCTGATGAAAAACCGCCGCCGCGAAATCGCCAGGAGTGTACCCCAGCTCATCGAGCAGGGCCCTGACAGCGCTGGTAGTGTGCTTGAAATAGGATGGTCTACCGGTGAAACGCCCGCCGTGCTCTGGATAGTGCTGATAGGGACGTCGGAAGAAATCCGGCGTATCGGTCACGGAGGAATACGAGCCTTCCAAATATGCCAGGCTCTCTTCGCGCGGGCCCACGATGTAGGCGGCTCCTCCCGCCGCTGCAGTGTACTCCAGCGCATCCCCCGGCCGAGCCTGCGCGGTGTCCATGCCAATGGCCATGGCATAGTCGGCCATCCCCGAACCCACAAAAGCGATAGCCGCCTGCAGTGCTTCCGTCCCGGCCTTGCAAGCGAACTCCCAATCCGCCGCGCTGACCTGCGGTGTGGCCCCAATTGCTTCAGCGACGATGGTCGAAGTTGGCTTCACCGCGTAGGGATGAGATTCACTGCCGACCCACACTGCACGGAGGGCTTCTGGGGCAACGCCCCCACGAGCCAGGGCGTTGCGTGCAGCCTCAATGGCCATGGTGACTGTGTCTTCATCTAAGCCAGGCACCGATTTCTCTTCAACGGGCAAGGCAGCTCGCCCCTCCATCCATACCCGTGACACTTCGGATGCAGGGAGACGATAGCGGGGCACGTACGCCCCGTAGCCCACAATGCCCACATCTCTTGCTGGTTTCACGGTTCTGCTCTCAGCCTGTTCAGGATTGTCTTGGCCCTATCCAGACGGATGACTTTTTCGTCGAGCATGGCCTGCACGACGCGGTCAATCATGTCACCGTCTGCGCCCGCCGCTGTGGCTACTTGCCGGGCATGTAGCTTCATGTGACCGCGTTGGATGCCCTCACTGGCCAACGCACGCAGGGCAGCCAAGTTCTGCGCCAGTCCCACGGCGGTGATGACCTCAGCCAGTTCGCGCGCCGTCTTCACGCCAAGGAGCTTTAATGCTGCTTTGGCGGCAGGATGCACTCTGGTTGCTCCGCCGACGATACCCACGGCCATGGGCAGTTCCAACGTGCCCACCAGGCTTTGCCCGGCCGGGCCGTTCGTCCCCGCTTGATCGTTCATCTTCGCGTAGCATCTTCGTCGCTCGCCCTGTCTCAGGACGACAGGACTGAGGCGACGAACGGCGCTTGACGGGACGGGGCTCGAGCCCGAAGGGTTGCCGTCTGAATCCAGGTGCCAGGTACTTAGTGAGGTATAGCGGCCACTGCGTGCGGCGTAGCTGTGCGCCCCTGCTTCTATGGCGCGCCAGTCGTTGGCCGTGGCAATCGCCACAGCGTCTATGCCGTTCATGATGCCCTTGTTGTGCGTGGCAGCACGGTAAGGATCTGCGGCCGCAAAAGCCCAGGCTTCGACGATGCCTTGCGCAACCTGCTCGCCACTGAATTCTCCATGGGCCAGCGAAGAGATCGGGACCACGCCCTTGGCCCGGGCCAGACGCCTGTCTGCAAGGTTGGACAGGATGCGCAGGAGAGTCCGCCCTCCGCTGATCTCGGCCACCAACGGCGCGATGGCTTCCGTAGCGGTATTCACCGTGTTGGCACCCATTGCATCGCGGGCATCGTAGATCAGATGCACCACCAACATGGGACCGACCGGGCTGTGCTCTATGATACGTACCTCCAAGTCACGTGCCCCGCCGCCCAATCTCACTATGACTGGGTCTTGTTCATTGGCGAAGGCCAGTATGCGCTCCTTGGCTGCCAGCAACTCGGAGCGAGCTGCCCATGGATCGCTGATGTCCAGTACCTGAACCTGGCCGATCATCAGGGGCTCGTCGCTGGAGGTTTTGAAACCGGCGCCATCACGCACCAGACGCGCAGCAAGGCTGGCCCCAGCGACGACCGATGGTTCTTCAATAGCCATCGGTATGAGATAGTCCCGACCGTTGATCAGAAAGTTGGTAGCGATGCCCAATGGAAGGCCAAAGACGCCGACGACGTTCTCGATCATGTGATCGGCCTGCGCCTGGCTGAGACCAGCCGTCCCAGACAGCGCTTGTGCTTCTTCTTGCGTCAAGTCTGCGAACTGCCGCAGTAGGCCAATACGCTCTTGGGAGCTGAGTTTGTAGAACCGGGCCAGTCGCGATGATTTGCTCATTGCACCTCAATACGTTACTGTCGCCAGACATGCCAACAAGCCTACGGCCCTACAGGCGTAGGCTTGGCTGCTTTCTAAGAGTATACTGCAGCACAACTGCCAGAAACTATCAGGTTGGTACCGAAAAGGGTCTTCCGGGGCTTGGGCGGCGGATTCGTGTAGTGGGGCAACTACAGCAGACAGGAGACCAGTCTCGATGAACCGGTATAGCATCTACTGGTTTCAACGGGCGGTTGGGCGCTTGCAGCCCCACGCGCCCCGCTGACACCCATTTCTCAGGTTTTCGCCCCCGAGCCGTGGCCTGAACCTGCGGTGTTGCCAAGTTATGCGGAACTCGTGTTTGGGGTTGGAACTCGCCTATCAGAGATGTGCACGCAGCGTGAGGCAGACCCCCTTCCAAGGGGGAAATTGACCGCTGATTCGGCGAAAGGTATGATACAAGTAGCAGTCAGTCGGACTGCTGGCCGTGAGAAGGGGTGGACTGTGAGCGAGCCCGGAGGAGATTCGAGGCTGACGCGCCGGCAGTTCCTGGCGAAGGGATGCGCAGCGGCATTGGCAACGCTGCTGGGTTTGCCCACGGCGACAGCATGTTCACATACATCAGAGACACCAGAGCCAAAGCGCATTATCCGTACCCCTGCGCCATCAGAACTGCGTGAGGCCATGCACTACCGACGCCTGGACGATGGTCAGGTGCAATGCCAGACTTGCTTCAGGCAGTGCATTGTTTCCGAGGGTCAGCTTGGTTTCTGTCACAACAGAAAGAATATGGGCGGAAGCTACTATTCCCTGATCTATGGGCGGCCCTGTGCGTTGCAAGTGGACCCGATTGAGAAGGAACCGGTGTTTCACGTGTTGCCTGGATGCACCATCTTCTGTGTGGGCACAGCCTCATGCAACAGTCGCTGCAAGTTCTGCCAGAACTGGTACATGTCGCAGCGCACGCTCTGGGAGACGAATAACTACCGAGCTGGCCCTGGCGAGGTGGTCGAACAGGCAAAGGCCTCAGGCTGCACAGGAATCTCCTTCACGTATAACGAGCCCACCGTTTTCCATGAGTATATGTACGATATCGTCTGCCTGGCCAAAGACCAGGGTCTCCGCACCGTGTGCCACACCAATGGTACCATGTCGGCTGCCGCTTGCTGCAATTGCTCGAGCGAATGGATGCCGTCACCGTAGACCTTGAGGCGTTTGCTCCGGATTTCTATCGCCGGGTCTGCTCCCTTGAACTTGCACCCGTGCTTTCAACCTTGAAACGCGTTGCCGAAACTGGAGTGCACCTTGAGATTGTCAACCTGGTCATCCCCAAGCTGAACGATGACCCGGAAGATATTCGGAGCATGTGTGATTGGATCGCTAAGAACCTAGGAGTAGAAGTGCCATTGCACTTTATTCGCTTCTTCCCGTCGTACAAGATGCAGCGCCTGCCATCAACCCCCATCGAAACGTTGGAAACTGCAGTTTCCATAGCTGACGAGGCTGGCCTGCACTATGTCTATTTGGGCAATGTCCCGGGTCACAAGCGCAACAGCAGCTTCTGTCCCGAGTGCGGAGCGCGGATCATCTACTGCCTGCATTTCACCGTGCTGGAAAAGGATATCGTGGACGGCAAGTGCCGCTTTTGTGGTCATCCGATAGCGGGCATCTGGGCCGTTTGAGCGTTGGGTGCTGTAGCAAACAGTGCCAGGCTGCACGCCTTCAAGGTCACGACGAAGAAACAGGTGCCCGTTGTGCCGAGAACCGGTAGCAGGGCGATGCCGACGGCCATAGCTCCCAGAAAGGCGCCCACCAGATCTGCAGCATAGAGTACGCCAGCGGTGTGCCCCGCTTCACCTCGTGCGGCCAGATGCAGTTGGCTGGACAGCGGGAACTGCAGCCCCACAAGCCATCCTCCTAGTGTGTTCAGCAGCAGCAAAACCGGTGTCACCACCAGCACCGTGGTCGAGGATGAAAGAGCTATCAGCAGCAGGGGTAGGGTAAGCCAGTAAGCGATGAGGGCTATCTCAGACCTGATGAGGCCCCGCCGCGTGTCTCTGGCAGCAAATGGCCCGCGTGTCGTTGTCCAACCCCCCAGGGCCAATCCCGCCATGAAGGCAGCAATGATCAGGCCGACATGCTGGTACACGTATCCGTGCAGAGCCTGGAAAACAAACACGATCATCAGGTCGCACACCATGCCGGCGAAACCAGTGGTCGCGACGACGATAGGAACCGCGATGCCCGTCCACGTACGGCGCACTCTCTGAACCGAACCTGTGATGAGGGTCAGAAGGACAGCGAGCAGGCACCACTGCCAGAGGCTGATTTGGCTGATACTGACCAGCAAGTGATAGGTCGATGGTGCGAAGAACTCACTCCAATAGGCCAGGCCGTAGAGCACACCTACAGGATGCAGGTCGCGGTTAGAGCCAATCTGTCTGTCTGTTTGCAGCGCACCCTGGAACCAGGCCAGCCGTCGTGGATCGAATCGCACCTGTAAATGCTTCTCTGTGATGAAGCGCGTGGGAAGAGTTCGTCCTTTCCAAGTGTCAGTGAGTTCTTGTAGTGTGGTAGACGTCAATGGCAGGGAAGGGGATGCCAACCATAAAGTGGTATCGCCGGGAACGGGGCACACGTTCGGGAAGACAGCTTGCAGTCCGTCTCGCAGCATGAGGTTGAGGTCGCGCATACCCGGTCCTATATAAGTCAGCGAACCCGGCAAGGGGAATACTGCCAGTCCTCTTTCGTCCAATACCTGCCGGACCAGTTGGAAGAACTCTGCAGTGTAGAAGCGATTCAGTACGAGAGTTGAGGGGTAGGGCAGGTTCACCAGCACGATGTCATACGTGCGTGCAACACCTCCCTCTTGGCGCACCATCTCATTCAGAAGCAGTCGGCCGTCTACGCTGTGCACACACAGTCTGGGATCCTGCAATTCCTGTCTTGTTAGTTCGGTGGGGAAAGCGCACACGGCTTCAATCAGCAGTGGATCCAACTCGGCATAGTCTACACTCTCTATTGGATACTTGAGAAGCTCGTGCAGCACGCCTCCCAATCCTCCGCTAACCACCAGTATACGGTGGGGATCAGGGTGAAAGAGCAATGGCAGATGGACTGTCTCTTCCACGGTTGCGATGTCTGGGAATGGAGTGGTCAAGACAGGCACGCCATTTGTCAGGAAAGTGTACTGCCCCAGGAGTTATGTTACAGCGACATTGCCATAGGGTGAATCCCGATCGTACGAGAGTGTTGAAAAAGTCCGTTGGAGATTCGTTGATTTGGCGGGAGGGACAA
>CAYZGO010000063.1:0-8699 GCA_964478075.1 uncultured Anaerolineales bacterium
TTAGGCTGGACGGGGTTGAAAACTTCCAAGCCCACTTCGGCCCAATCTCCAAGGATTGGGGCAACTGCGCCGTCGCAGTGCTCCGCTATGATCAAGTCGGGGTTGAGTGACTTGAATTCGCCGTACAATTCGCGATAGCGCTCTTTGAAATAGTGACGCCACATTTTGGGCGAGATAAGCATCCCGGTTTGTGCACCGTAATCGTCGCCTGCCAATATACCGTCAACCCCCAAGGAGATCAGCTTCTTACCAATGGCGAGAGCGAATTCCCTGCACTTGTCTATGAGAACCTCGATATAAGGCTCACCCAGCGCCATGTCTATCAGCAACTTCTCCATCGGAACCAAATTGTGCATCATGCCGAACATCGTCAATTCTATATCGCCCCAGATGAAATATCCACCTTTATACTTTTGGATGTACATCGCGGCGTCATCAAGACGACCTTCTGCCAGAGGATCAGGAAATGGGAAGTCCTCGACTTCCTTTAGGTCCTTTACGTTAGCCATAGGAGGCTCAATGATTTCCATATAGATTGGTCCCTGGCGCATCTTCATCCCGAACTCGTTGACTATATAACCGTTCTCATCTACAGGATGACTGTAACCGCGAGGCAGACTGCCACCGACCAGCACACAGTCACTCCCCATTGCTATTCGAAGTTCGTTACCTGATAGACGGTACGTGACATCTTCATAGTACGACTGGGTATAGTGAACTGGGATGCCATGTTTTTCGCCGAACTTTTCAAGCAACTGACGGCTAAGATCAAATTGAAGAGGGACTCGATCTGGTAGGCATTCTCTCTTCAGCCCTGTCTCTACACGTTCTTTCGAATTCATTTTGCAACCTCCATTCTATATGTGTAGGACAAATCCTTTACTTTGTGCGACTTTTTGTATATTCTTTACATCCAGTTTATCTGGTGATGTTCTGTTTTGTACAGCAAGGGTAGCAGCAATGCCTGCTACTTGACCGGTAAGGGCTGCTGCAGGAATAAGCCGCGTCACTTGCCAGGCATAGCCCTCGGCGGATGCGCACCGACCAACAACGAGTAAATTCTCGATCTTTTGCGGAACCAAGGATCCATATGGAACTTCCCACACAGCATCGATTTTACGGCAATCGGCAATTAATCCTATGGAATTCTCGGAGTATTGATTACAATGGTTGGTATAGACCATCTCATGCCCCACGATCCTTCTGGTCATTCTGAACTGAGCCATTGTCGGCAAAGTTGCTGGATATATGTTTTCCCGACTCGTATCTCCACCCAATTCCTGTTTCCTCGCCATTTCTTCTCTGGCAATCTTACGGCTTTCCATTATGAAAGCAGTAACATCTTTCCCATTTGTTGCTGCATACTTTCTCTCCCCTCCCTTATAGCCCTCACCCCATTCGTTCGCTCCAACGACGCGGTACGTAACAAGACGCCTGGCTGACTTTTTCTCAACCGCTTCCCGGGCAAGTGCCAGAGATGTGTATTGATATAGAAACGAAGGGTAGCTGCGTTGTTCTCCACAAGGGGCACCAGCACGATAAGCGATGTCTGCATCGCCCGAAGCATCTATTACACACGACGCTTTGATAGGTATTCTTCCACTCTTGTTTTCTACTTCAACACCGGTCACCTTATTCCCAACCATAGTAGGCTTACAGGCAAGTGTGTCTAACCACATGTCCACTTTTGACTCTTCCAGCACTTTATCAAGAGCCCAAGCAAAGGCAACAGGAGAGAATATCGTCATATAGCGGTTTTCTAGCCTTCCCTGAGGGTATAATTCTTTATATCGCTTGTCATATTCTTCTTGTCTTTCATCCAACCAACCTGCTGGAATATGGCCCGGTGCGTATTTAATAGACAATTCAAGCAGTTCTTCCGCAATGCCAAAGGTAACCTGCTGGCCTTTTCCGTCACAAAGAGGCATATAAAGTGGAACCAGGCCCGAGGTAGCGAGTCCGCCCCAGAGAATCGTTTTTTCAACCAAGGCGGTGTGTAATCCGGAACGGGCTGATTCTAATGCAGCAGCGATCCCTGCGACACCGCCACCGACTACCAAAACATCATAGATTTTTTCGTCACTCATTTCGTTCCTCGTGGTATGACAAGTTTGTCAGGGCGTGCTACCCAGGGATAATAACCAGGCACTCAGACTGGGTCAGGTGGGCTGTTCTGATCCTCCGTATTGCACCGTAAGGTGGCTTCAAGCGAAAGTCTGTTGCCCACGCCGAGGGGCACTTCAAACTCGCATGTTGTTCCTGCGCGGCTCAGGGTCGCCGCCCGAGGTCTTTTGCATGTTCTTCGGCCTACTAGAATCTCGGCTTGGGCTATCCCTACCACAAGATGGGGCTCACTTATGCGCAGCAGTCGTAGCTGTCGCCTTCTGGCAATACGTACGGAACAGTCAGTGGCCCATCTGGCAAAACTGCTATTTTTGTTCTCTCTCCAACAGCAATGATCCGTTCCCTCAGGGCCGATTGCAAATCATCTATCGCCTGCAATTTGCATGCTTCGATGCTCTTGCGGTCCATTTTGGAAAAGAGGGCTACCTCCGCCTTTTTCATAATCTCGGCGAGCACCTGGGCTTCCCACTGGTCAAGTGTAGGGTGCTCAAGGGCAAAAATCCAACGCAGGATATCCTCTGGGCAGGAGCCAATTTGCATCAGCTTGGCGAAATTGCCATGCGAGGGGATCCCGTCGCAACATTCACTGGCTACGAAGATTGTTCCTCCAGACTCAACAATTCTAGAAGCTGCCGAAATGCCTTTCACGGTTTGATAGAGATTCTGATCGAGTGGATAGCCACTGTTTGAGGTAACCACAATGGGGAATGTGTGGGGCACTGGCACCATAGACGCCTCTTTTACATAGCTACAACCTTGCCTGTGTGCCTCCTCGTAATGGCCAACGAAAAACCCAGTGATCTCCTTTCCTGAGTTCAGAGTGACATTGACCATAAAGTCGGGGGGGCAATACCTGACCATCTCAGCTATTTCGCGCCGTATGGGGTTGTCTTCAAGTGTACCCCAGGTGCTCATTGGATCGGCTATCAATTCAGCCCGGTGTGTGTGGAGAATTATCTCAATACCAGCGATTCCCGGAATAATGCCCTTTGCTCCGCCTGAAAACCCGGCGAAAAAGTGGGGTTCAATGAAACCGACCACAATGCGTTTGTCCGCCTCGAGATAGAGCTTGTCCAAATACACATCTGCCCCGCTTGGCGTTTGTGCCACATATCCGTTCTGCTCGGGGTCGAAGCCATCGTGGTTGACGATTTTTACCTTCTTGACAGCATCTTCTCCGAACATGTCCACAATCTCTGCCGGCGAATTCTTCCTGTGACTCCCGTTGCCCAGCAGAACCGTCACATTGTCAGGAGGGACAGGCAGTTCTTCGAGAAGCCAGGGGATAAGCTTGCGGTTCGGCACAGGCCGCGTGATGTCAGAGGTAACAACGACAACACGGTCGCCTGTTCGAATCACATTCCGTAAAGGCGTGCATCCTATTGGGCTGCGGCAGGAGGCGCGAAATATCGTCTCTGCATCCGGCAGCACCCTTTCGAATTTGGGCCTGATTACTTGCCACTGTGCCAATTCTGGATCCGCGTGCAGGGGAATCGTTCCCCTACCGAAGGTGATGTTTATCATGTATTTGTTGTTTATGCTACTCGAAATCATTGCAGTTCCACAGTCGGGAGGGACTGGGCATTTCACCGTACAGACACTCCAGGTAGCCTCTACGCACCAGGACTCGCCTTACATTGGAGCGAGCCACGCCAGGGAATGCCTCGTTCTTACAATGCTATGTATCAGGGAATATCTTTCCCGGATTCATAATGCCACGCGGATCGAGCGTCTGTTTGATGGCGCGCATAACCTCCAGGCTGGCTCCGTGTTCGGTACTCATGAACTCGCGTTTTCCAATGCCCACGCCATGCTCACCAGTGCAAGTCCCGCCCACGCTGAGCACCCAGTTGACAAGGCGCCGGTTAAACGTGTGGGCCAATTCCTGCTCATGAGGGTCGCGCTTGGCGGAGAGCATTTCCACGTGCAGGTTGCCGTCGCCAGCGTGGCCAAAGGTCGCGATGCGCACACCAAGTTCCTCGGCCAGGGCATAGGCCTGGGCTACCGCCTCGGTATAGCGCCAGATGGGCACCACAATATCTCCGATTTCAGCGTTGGAGCCGACGTTGAGCTGCCTGACCACCTCGTGGGCCTGCTTGCGGGCCCGCCACAGTCGATCTCGCTCGGGAGGCGTCAGCGCCTTCTCAAAAGACGTGCACCCTGCGTCGTGACACGTCTCCTCGATCAACTCGACCCCTTGCTCGATCCCTGCGGGCAGGCCGTGAAACTCCATCACCAGCGTGGGTGCTTCGGCCAGTGATGAGCCAGTTCACTGATTGACTATACACACGATGGCTGGGTCCATCAATTCCAACGCGGCAGGCGTGGGGCCATAGCGGTTGATGGCATAGATGGCCTCGACTGCGGCCTCCATCGTCGGGAACACCGCCACCGCAGCCATGGCCTCTGGACGGATGCGCAGCCGCAGCGTGATCTCGGTGACCACGCCCAGCGTGCCCTCTGAACCTACGAATAAGCGACACAGGTCGTACCCGCTGGATGACTTGATCACCGGGCGGCCCATGCGCACAATCTCGCCAGTGGGCAGCACAACTTCCAGTTGCAGCACATAGTCCTTGGTAGCCCCGTACTTGACAGCGTGCATGCCGCTGGAATTGTTGGCCACCATGCCACCGATGGTCGCTACGTCGCCTGAAGCAGGGGCGGGAGGAAAGAAGAGCCCGTAGCGAGCCAGTTTCTTGTTCAACTGGTCGTAGACGATACCGGGCTGGACTACCACCTGCAAATCGGCCTCGAGCACCTCGGTGATCTGGTTCATCTTGTACAGTGCCAGCAGGATGCCACCTTGCACAGGGATGGGGTTGCCCTCCAGGCTTGACCCGCCGCTCCAGGGGGTGACGGGAATGCGCTTCTCGTTGGCATGTTTGAGGATGGCGCTGATCTCTTGCGCATTCTCCGGCCAGACAACCACATCGGGCGGGTGCGGGGTATGGAAGCACTCGTCCTGCGAGTGGGCATCCAGATCGGCTTGCCGCGTCGAGACACGGTCAGGACCGAGCAGGTTGATCAAGAAATCTAGAGTCTCCAGCGCGATGTTCATGGATACTTCCCTTTACCTTAGTGCAATCCCCAACCCCAAGGGCAAACTGATTGATAGGTCCTTTCACATGCCCGGGAGAGGCTCAAGGCTTCAGCGCAAGTCCTAGCGTCTTTCGTAGGAATGCTGCAATCGCATCTTCAATGTGCTGAAACAGCCTAAGGGGTATCCTGTCGTCGCGCCAGATCCCATGTTGGTCACCCGGGCCATCGTATAGATGGATTTCAGCATGGCAGCCCGCGTCCCTCATCCTCTGGACCATAGCTATGGACTCCTCTGGGTTGACGTTTGTGTCATTCCGGCTGTGGGTAGCAAGAAGCGGAGGTGCTTCTGGACTCACAAGTTCGATAGGGCCGGAAAACAGTCGAGGATCAATCCCCTCTTTGAACATCTGTTCACCGGACCAAATGTTGTGGGCAGGTCCGCTGATTGAGACGATCGAGCGCACCTGCTCCCGGCCGAGGATCAAACCCGCCATCATTGCCAGGAACCCCCCTGCTGATCCTCCCAGAAGTGCTACACGGGTTCTATCCTGGTGACGGAGTTCTTCCTGGTCTGTCTCTTGAACCCACCGATATGCAGCCAGAACATCTTGCAGAGGCGCTGGATATGAGGCGTTTGGCAGCAGCCTATAATTGATATTGACGGCAACCCATCCTTGCTCGACGATGAACTCCGACCACCCCGCTACGCGCTCCTTGCTCAATTCCCGCAAGCGTCCCCCGTGGATCACGACTACTATAGGTCGATTCGACGCGTCATTGGGGAGCAGCAGATCAAGCCTTCCGTGTTCCCCATGCTCCGGAGCGTAAGGAATATCTATTCTCACCTTCACTTCTGTCCTCCTTTTCGTGTTGCTGAGTCAGACTTATTGTCAAAGTCTACCCAGGTAAGATGGATTGTGGCGACGCAGCAATCCCCTGTCGGCTTTCCGGTTCTCTCAAGCCGTGAATTTTCGGCCTTCATCCAACATGGCCAGGTAATTCTCTAGGGGTATGTAATTCGTGACGCTATTCCCGGTGCCCAAACAGTAGCCCCCTCCAGGCATACACTTCGTCAGCGTGTCACGAACACGCTGACGAACCTCCTCTTCCGTCGCGCGGCAAAGGAAATCCACGTCAATGCCACCAAGAACGGCTATTCGATCTCCGTATTGCTGCTTGACCGAGACGACACTTCCTATCGCATCCTCAAACGAATGCTTGGCGTCTATGCCCACGTCTTCGATCAAGTCCTCCATGATGGCGTTGAGGTTCCCGCAGGAGTGAAGCAGATACAGTCGCCCGGACTCGTGTGACGTTTGAGCCATGAGCTTGTGTCCTGGAAGCACGAACTTGCGCAAGTCATCGGGGCTGACCATTGTCGCCGTGCGAAACCCCATATCATCACTGCCCCAGATCATCTTTACCCGGTCGAACTCGAGCAGGCGTTTGATAATCTTCTGATTCATTTCAAGTAGTCGTTCGCTAATCGCGGTTACCAGATCCCGCTGATCGTATAATGAGTAGCACAGTGTCTCAAAGCCCATCAGCCACGTCAAGTGTTCGGCAAAGTGAGCCACGCCTCTCCCTATGATGCACATATCCCCAGGTAAGTTGGCTTCGTACCATTCCAGGGAACGAGTAGACGCTAATTCGGGATCCGGCCACGTGTAAGCCTCAAATTTCTCCCAGTTGGTAATAGGACCTTGATGTTCATCTATGTAACTTCGTCCCGCCTCGCGCTTTAACCCTGCTGTGTCCTCGGCTGATGTACGTATTAGCGGCAAATCTATGTTCTCCAGGCCGACACGCACGTAATCGTAACCCAGAAAGCGTTGAAGAATCACTTCGCGCTTTTGCTTAAGGAACGGATCGTTCGGATCTAATCCATCCAGGAGGCTAAACTTCTGGCAAATGGAAGTTTGAACCTCTGGATCCAAGAAAAGCTCAATGAAGTACGTTCGGTCCGGTGTTCCTTGGCGTTCAATACAACGAACCAAGCCCTCCCAATTGGAAGGGGTATCAACGGAAAAAGGACCATTCTTCATTGATATGCGACTCTCCCTTCATAAGATCCGAGGAGATATTTACCGAATGTATTGTGCTCGCTTGTAGCTTGGATCGGTCACATTCACGCACTCGATGCCCCAGCAACGGGCAAAGTTCTCGATAAGGTGGGCGATGTGGCCTACGCCCAAGGCGAAGTGGTGCGTTGGGCCCTCCAAGGCCCACTTTTCGACAAAAGGCCCAACGTCCGGCGGGAACCTGCCGCGAGTATTGGTGTTGCCCGTCCGGGGAATCGGACCGGGCAATGACTCGCCCTCGGCCACGACGAACTTGAACTTACCCTCATAGGTTTGCGTCAGGCTCGCGATCGTGATCGGGCCGTTCTTCAACTGGAATTCGACACCGGTGCCATAGCCGCGCTTGCCATGGTATACGCTCAAGCCGCGCAACACAGGGCGGCCCTCGGCCACGGCAATATGGTGAGGGCCATCATGGCCGACCAATACGATATCGTTCTCGAAGTCGCACGGATGGAGTTCTGCGAAGCATCCGCCGGCTTCCAGGCGATCAATGATCAGCATTGCTACACAGTTCTTGATATCGAGCTCTCCTGCTACGGGGAAGCCCTGACCCGTGAGGAGCGAACTGCCGACAATCAGCGTGGCCCCCAGTCGCTCGTTAGCGTTGTCGTTGAGCCCTCGATAATAGTAAGCCAGGCCGGTTAAATCAAATTGCTTAATTAGCCGATCGAGCCCACACGCTACCTTGGCTGCCCACTGGACATCCTTGGGCTTGGCCGGGCCGGCGATCGGGTCGGCACCTGGCTCCGGGAAATCAAAGACAGCGTGAATCTCCTCGAGCTTACGCTCAATTTCCTCGTCGGTTACCTCGTCAACGCACGCCTGCAGGTCGTCCAGTTCAATGTGCTCGCAGTGCATACCGAAGTGGGCGTCAAACATCGTCGGGTCCGAGTTCATGTCCAACATGCCTTCGTAGACATGCCCCATCACGCCGATGCGAGCATTCCGCACAGCCGTGTAGGCTCTGGCCACTTTGCACCAATCGAAAACGCGGTTCCACGACTTCTCATCGTCATACAGCGTTCCGACGACCATGCCGGGGATATCGATGTTGGCCCGGCGCAATGCGCAGCACACTTCGGGTAGGCTGGTCTGGTTGTCGTGCTCGAGCTGCATGAACGTCGTCCCATTCTCGAAGTCCATCGCCTTGCTCGGCTGTAGCGAGACAATGATCATGGGCACGCCGGCCCTCTGGACGACGGGAAGCACAGTGGCGCTCACCGCATAGGTGCTCATATAGCAGATCAGGAAGTCAACGTCCTGGCGCTTGAACTCATCGCCAGCCTGAGCGGCTAGCTGGGACGTATCAACCAGGCCGCCAGAAACGACGTTGACGCCGTTCTCGCGCAAGCGGTCCTCAAAGTAGCGTTGGTGCTCGACCAGTTTCTCTTTCAGGCCCTCGAACTGATGCCAGTAGAACCAGCACCCGCAGCCGAACACGCCGATCTT
>CAYZGO010000064.1:0-7115 GCA_964478075.1 uncultured Anaerolineales bacterium
TGTCCATGGGCATGAGCAACAGCTACCGGGTGGCCATCGAAGAGGGAGCCAATATGGTGCGCATTGGCACCTTGCTGTTTGGGGAACGCTCAGCGAAGCACGTGGGACGTGGTGCCACGGGTTCTCACGCGTAGAACTTTTTTCATAGCAGTCAAGGGCGTTGTATGGATAGGGAGGGGAAGGATCATCCTTGAGATGATGACGTTCATGAGGACGACACCTGCTTCATGCTCGGCTCTCAGCACTCCCGCACATTCTTCATCTCATCTTGACTCGCGTTCGAGTGTGTCATATACTTGGTTGAGAAAGCACATTGGCAGCGCAACACTAGACGCCGTTGCCCAGATCTCCGCAGTCGCTCTCGGTACGCTGGTGTTGCAGTGGCCCAGCTTCGCTTGTCAGAGCCCTCGTATTCAGTCAGCAATACTGAGCGATCGTTCAGCTACGGTGGCATATAGAACTTGGAACCTCCATGAGCATAGTTGCACTGAGTAGCAGGCAACGGGATATTCTCCTGACTCTGCTGCAATCACATGGGCAAGCTCTCTCCGCACGCGAGTTGGGCAGACAGCTTGGGCTCAGCCCTCGCATCGTACGTTCTCAACTCAAGCACATTGACCTGTGGCTAGATCATCGAGGATCGCAATTGACGGTTCGGCCCCACTTTGGCATTCGCTTGCACGCCGAGGAGGGGATACGGCAGAAGCTGCTCGATGAATTGCAGAGCATGGCAGGGTATTCGCTAGTACTGTCTCCCAGAGACCGACGTCACAAGTTGCTATACCGTCTATTGAACTGCGATGAGCCACTTGTGAGCAAAGAGCTAGCCAGGGAGCTTGGGGTCTCGCGCACGACAGTCCTCAAAGATATGGATTGGGCCGAGCAGTGGCTCGCAGTGCAGAATCTGCAGCTCATTCGGCGACCCAACTTTGGGTTCCAGATCAATGGCGAAGAGTGTGATCTAAGAGAAGCCATTGTCAGCCTCTTGTTGGAGAGCCTCGGTGAACAATTCGTCTTACAAATGTGCCTCGCTCAACAGGACACATCGTTCCCATACAGCCCCAATCGGGCTAAGATATTGACTCACGATCCCTTGCTAGAAAGCCAAGAGTGGAAGTATGCTAAGGAACTAGTTCTGCCCCTGAGACAAACAATGGAGCCATACATGAACGATATCTCAGCGGCTGTCCTAGCTCTGCATCTTGCTGTACTCATCAAACGAGTGAGTAAAGGTCATTATGTCGGCGTCTCCAGCCCACCGCCCGATGACCAACGCTGGGCCAAGGTCCTTCACATAGCCACAGTGCTTGCTGACCATCTGCATCAGCAAATTGGCGTCCCTCTGCCACAGGGAGACATCGAATTCATGGCCAGGCAACTGTCCGGGTC
Source organism: uncultured Anaerolineales bacterium (assembly GCA_964478075.1). Classification (GTDB taxonomy): domain Bacteria; phylum Chloroflexota; class Anaerolineae; order UBA2200; family UBA2200; genus DAOUEX01. The sequence continues at coordinate 1,390 of CAYZGO010000064.1, forward strand.
CAGATTCCTGGGGGAATCCGAGAACTCCTGGCAACCTGGCCCGCAGGTCTCTAATGCAGTTGACGTCCTGTTGTCGGAAGCGGCTCTCTATCTTCATCCGTTACTAAGGGTGGATGAATTGCTTCACAATCGTCTTAGCCTACATCTAACATCTGCTTTCCACCGCTTGGCATTGGGCCTGCCGATCAGGAACCCCTTTCTTGATGAGGTTCGCGAGAGATATCCTTACGAATTCAGAATTGCGCGACGGAGCCGTGTCGCCCTGGAGCAGGCAGCCAATTGTACAATACCAGAGGATGAGATTGGCTTCGTCGCTATGCACTTTGCCGCTGCAATGAGCCGTGTATGTCAGAGACCCAAAAGCCGCAGGAATGTGCTTGTGGTATGCGGTTTCGGCAGGGCAACAGCGCGGCTTCTCGTATCACGGCTTCGGGCGGAGTTCCCCGATCTGCAAATCGCAGGGGTTATGTCAGCCTGTGAGATGGAGAAGATTGAAGAGCTCACTGGTGCAGTAGACGCGGTGATATCTACAGTACCGCTCAAGGTGCCCTCCGTGCCTGTAATAATAGTCAGACCCTTGCTGAGGCCCGACGATGTGGATCGCATCAGGACGATGTTCACCAGGGAATCAGCCAGTAGCCCCAGGCTGTATGAATATGAGGGCAAAGATGAACCTGGGATCAGCCTCGATGCACTGATCACTCTGGACACTATCGCGCTCAACGTTCAGGCTTCAGGGTGGCAAGATGCCGTTGAGAGAGCAGGTAACGTGCTGCTGCGTAGGGGCGATATCGAGCCAGGATACATCTCTGCCATGAAAGCCAACATTATGCAATATGGTCCTTACGTAGTGGTGATGCCTGGTGTAGCACTTCTCCATGCGCGCCCCGAGGATGGTGCAAATCGTCTATCAATGGCCCTAGTGACGTTGAACCCACCGGCCAGGTTTGGCCACACCGATTGGGATCCGGTTGACGTGGCGCTTGTCCTGGCGGCTATAGACGAGCGTTCGCACCTACGAGCCCTTGGAGAACTGATCAGCTTACTGCGCGATACCATCGCCATCAACAGAATCAGAATTGCTACAGATGGGCACAAAGTCCTGCGAGCGATTGCGGAAAGTCTTCAAAGAACGAGATCATCAAAGCAGAGGCTCACCCGGCCCCTCCCAGCCTGCCCCTCACCTCTGAACTGAACTCGGCGCTCTGGCCACCTCCGGTTTTTCGCCCCATAGCGCTCGGCAAATGGTCCAAAAACGTAACAATTAACGGGTACGCAATATCCTCTCATCAAACCATTGACATAGGCAATTCGGCGTGGTATACTGGATAGCGAGAAACCAATGAATGTGTTGTCTTCTATGTCTTCCAATTCCCTTTTCGATGAACGTCTCGTGCTCGTGGGGCTAAATGGGAATGATTCCGAACATGTCTTGGTGGCGCTGACGCAGTTACTTGTCCAGGCTGAGTACGTTGAACCGGGGTATGTAGATGTGGTCTTGGCCAGGGAAAATGATTTTCCAACGGGGCTCCCGACTGAGCCTGTGCCTGTTGCGATCCCCCACGGTGACCCTGACCATGTGATAAAGAGCGGCGTAGCAGTAGGTATCCTTTCCAAGCCGATCCCCTTCAAGGAAATGGGGAGCCCCACAAACACACTTAAGGTAAAAATGGTTTTCGTGCTGGCGATAAAGGAAACAGAACACCAAACCAGAATACTACAGCAGTTCATGCGCATTTTTCAAAAGCGGGTTGTGCTGGAACAGCTATGCCGAGCAAACAAGCCGGAGACTGTGGTGAAGCTGCTCAAGGCAGAGGTGAGCGAGTCGCCAGAGTAGTTCAGGTCTCTCGTCAGAGTGCGTCTATGGAATAAGAGGTGGGCAGAATACCGATACGTGGGGAGCGCGCAGTGCTTCTGGAAGGATTGCGAACGAAAGTTCCAACGATGGACTATGATGCGCTGCGCACTGAAAACATCGCGGTTGTCAATACGATGGGCAAGGTGGTTGTGCACTAGAGTCGGTTTCAGGATGTTTGCCACGCCCGTGTTCGTTATACACGGCTAAGACTATTGAGGAGGTGTTTGAGATGGCTCTGTACTCGGAAAACGAGATCCTGACGCGCGCAGAAGAAGGCAAATACGCTGTAGGGGCGTTTTTTGCTTTGACTATGGATTGGATTAAACCCATATTCGAGGCAGCAGAGGAAGAAGGATCCCCCATCATAATCAGTAATACTCCTGAACTAATCGAGCGAGTTGGCCTTGAGAGGTACTCGGCGGCCTTGATAGCGTCCGCTCAAAACGCGAGGGTACCGGTATGTTTGCACATGGATCATGGAATTACCACCGATGAGAAGACTCTTGGTCATATAATAGAATGCATCCAAAACGGCTGGACATCTGTAATGTATGATGCTTCAATGAATTCTCTTGATGAGAATATTCGATTGACTCGAGAAATTGTCAAGATGTGCCATGCAGGAGGGGTAACTGTACTGGGAGCAGTAGGAAAGGTCCCGAGGGATGTCAAAAAGGTAGAAGGTTATCAAGTCCCCAGAGCTGTGTTGACAAGGCCTGAGGAAGCAAAGGGGTTTGTTCAAGAGACAAAGGTCGATTCTCTAGCTATTGCGATAGGTCAGTTTGTACATCCCCTAACCTTTGGGGAATCAAGACCGGTCAAGAAGACCGCAAAAATCGACTTTGAACTACTTGAGAAAATCCGTTTGGCAACGGGTGCGCATCTTGTTCTACATGGAGGTTCACACATCCCTGATGAATCCATCAAGAAAACGATAGCACTGGGCGTTAGTGAGATAAAAGTGGCATGTTTGCCTGCAATAGCATGGGTAGATACCATCAGACAGTATATGGCAGAGAATCCACATGACCTGATGCCCGCCAATATCCTGGAACCGGCACTATCAGAAATCAAAAGGATAACCGTTGAATCCATGAGGCTCTTCAAATCGTCCGGTAAGGCTTGGTAACCTAGTTGATGCATCGCAATTTGATAGTGCGATATGATTAGCAGGAATTCTCAGAGAAGATAGCCCACTTGGGGCATAATTCACAGCGCTCACTTGCTATTGCTTTTGGAGCATTAGGCAATACGCCTGGTTACTGCGGTGCTTTCTTCAAGAATGAGATTGAAGGAGGGTATATGAGTATATTTGCTCGTTGAAGTGCTTGTTATCTACCCAGTACCCTGATATTCGATTTGATGAGAACAACAAAGGAGGCATGTCATGTGGGACACAATCAGGAGTTTCCTATCGTGGTTTGCGTTTTTGGGAGCTCCTATGATGATGTCGATCATCTTCGTTATTGTTAACTTGGCCCTTAGGATGAAACCCGGCAAAGCTATCAGATCTGCATTGTTGTATGGCGTAGGCCTCTTCGGCCTTCTGACCTTCACCGGCATATTCGCAAATACCATTGCTCCGTTAAGCCAAGCGCTGGTTGAGAGAACCGGCGTTCAAATGACAGCCATAGACTACGGCATCGGAATTGTAGGTGTGATCCTTAGCAACCCAAGCGTTATGCTTGCGATTCCTATAGGTATCGCACTTAACGTGGTGCTGTTGATGCTTGGGTGGACCAAGACGATGGATTTGGATATATTTAACATTCTGATCTTCTGGGGAGCACCCTTCATACTCGTTCTGGTGGATACAGGCAGCATCATACTTGCAACCATAGCTTGTATCCTTACGGGGGCTATTGCATTAAAGCTAGCTGACTGGTCAGCACCATATATACATAAGGCCTTACCGCAATACAAGGGGTTGTCATTCCCTCATCTAAGCTCGGTTTTTTGGGCTCCATTTGCGCTCTACATCAACAAGTTCTTCGATGCCATCCCCGGATTTAAGGATTGGGATCTAGATGCAGAGGGCATCCGGAAACGTCTAGGAGTTATAGGTGACCCGATTATCATTGCGCTTGTATTGGGGGCGCTGCTAGCCTTTCTAGCCGGTAAGGACCTGAAGGATATTTTGGTCACTGGCCTTTCGCTAGGTGCAGCAATACACTTCATCCCTACCATGATTGGCGTTCTGATGGAAGGTCTGAATGCCACTTCAACGGTGTTGGGCAATTGGGTGAAGGCGCGCTATCCCAAGCGAGAAATATACATTGGATTGGATGCGGTTCTGACTGTAGGCCATCCCGAAACACTGGCAGCAGGACTGTTGCTAGTACCCCTTTGGGTTCTATTGGGGATAATCCTCCCTGGCAACACAACCTTGCCATTTGGCAAGTTGGCTACCGCATATATCACCATATCTTTGGTTATGCCGTTCTTCAAGATGAACGTTCTTAGAGGCGTGATCATGGGCCTTGTGATTTTCGCCGTAAACCTATATCTAGCCTCTATGGCCGCGCCTTACTATACGGCGGTAGCCCAAGCGGGTGGATTTAGTATGATGGGTGCCAGCCAAGTTACTATTGCCAGTTGTCCACCCTGGGCCCTTGCAGTTCCATTCTTTAGATTCATAGCCAGCATCTTTGGGATTTAGAAGCAAAGCAGCTACGGGGGATAAAAGGTACCTGGAAACAGGATCGCGTTATGGAAAAGAAGACTATTCTACTCGTGTGCGCAGCTGTGTTTGCGACAACTTCAATGATGAAATACCAGATTCAAGGCGCACTGGAAGAACGTGAGATTGACGTAGACATCGAGACTGCTTGATGAGAACAGAAAAGGAGGCATGTCATGTGGGACACAATTAGGAGTTTCCTGTCGTGGTTTGCGTTTTTGGAAGCGCCTATAATGATGTCGATTATCTTCGTTATTGTTAACTTGGCCCTTAGGATGAAACCCGGCAAAGCTATCAGATCTGCATTGTTGTATGGCGTAGGCCTCTTCGGCCTTCTGACCTTCACCGGCATATTCGCAAATACCATTGCTCCGTTAAGCCAAGCGCTGGTTGAGAGAACCGGCGTTCAAATGACAGCCATAGACTACGGCATCGGAATTGTAGGTGTGATCCTTAGCAACCCAAGCGTTATGCTTGCGATTCCTATAGGTATCGCACTTAACGTGGTGCTGTTGATGCTTGGGTGGACCAAGACGATGGATTTGGATATATTTAACATTCTGATCTTCTGGGGAGCACCCTTCATACTCGTTCTGGTGGATACAGGCAGCATCATACTTGCAACCATAGCTTGTATCCTTACGGGGGCTATTACATTGAAGCTAGCTGATTGGTCAGCGCCATATATACATAAGGCCTTACCGCAATACAAGGGGTTGTCATTCCCTCATCTGAATGCGGTCTTTTGGCCTCCACTCGCGCTCTACATCAACAAGTTCTTCGATGCCATCCCTGGATTTAAGGATTGGAATCTAGATGCAGACGGCATCCGGAAACGTCTAGGGGTTATAGGTGACCCAATCATTATTGGGCTTGTAGTGGGGGCGCTGCTAGCCTTTCTAGCCGGTAAGGACCTGAAGGATATTTTGGTCACTGGCCTTTCGCTAGGTGCAGCAATACACTTCATCCCTACCATGATTGGCGTTCTGATGGAAGGTCTGAATGCCACTTCAACGGTGTTGGGCAATTGGGTGAAGGCGCGCTATCCCAAGCGAGAAATATACATTGGATTGGATGCGGTTCTGACTGTAGGCCATCCCGAAACACTGGCAGCAGGACTGTTGCTAGTACCCCTTTGGGTTCTATTGGGGATAATCCTCCCTGGCAACACAACCTTGCCATTTGGCA
>CAYZGO010000064.1:7215-8508 GCA_964478075.1 uncultured Anaerolineales bacterium
CTTTGGGTTCTATTGGGGATAATCCTCCCTGGCAACACAACCTTGCCATTTGGCATGTTGGCTACCGCATATATCACCATATGCTTGGTTATGCCATTCTTTAGGATGAACGTTCTTAGAGGCGTGATCATGGGCCTTGTGATTTTCGCCATAAACCTGTATCTAGCCTCTATGGCTGCGCCTTACTATACGGCGGTAGCCGCAGCGGGTGAACTTCCCATGGGTGCCAGCCAAGTTACTATTGCCTGCTGTCCACTCTGGGCCCTTGCAGTTCCATTCTTCAGATTCATAGCCGGCATCTTTGGGCTTTAGAAGCAAAGCAGTTGCGGGGGGACAAAAGGTACCTGGAAACAGGATCACGTCATGAAAAAGAAGACGATTTTACTCGTATGCGCAGCTGGGTTTGCGACAACTTCAATGATGAAGTATCAGATTGAAGGCGCACTAGAAGAACGTGGGATTGACGTAGACATCAAGACTACAACAGTGCCGAAGATTCCGTATTTCTTGGATCAAGCGGATCTAATAGTGACATCGCTATCCCTGAAAGAAGATGATTATGATATCCCTGTTATCAATGGGATCGCTCTTCTTACGGGAATGGGATCAGATGTCATAGAGGAGATTATTGAGAAACTAGACCTCGAAGCAAGCTGATCTGGAACGTCTAGTCCCACACGCACCTAGACCAGTCTCGAATGGGTATCGCCAGGTGATGTCATCTATCGGTCCGCCTGATTCACAACTTGGTGGAGGCCCGGCATAACTTGTCGCGTAGTGCGATATAAATGGCAGCTCAGTACATTTGGAGTACTCTCCAGAGTCAAGATAGCGCGGCTAGCGTAATTGCCTGCTTGTCGATTGCTGTACCGAATCGTATGTACTCTATCGGCTGAGCTGCCATCATTCCTCCTTCTCTGTAAACAGCGACTTCCCTTGCAAAGGGGGGTGAAGCTGTGACAGAAAACCCCCTAGCAGAAGCCAACAGCCGTGATTGTGAGTGCACAAGGCCCGGCCTTCCAGACCATGGTTGGCATGGGTACGCAGCGAAGCAAACACGGCGCCGGAGTTTGGCTGCTCCCCATTTAAAAGTTATTCAGCCCATAACTCGGTAGCTCCACAGCAAACCGTCGTCATGTGCACCACCTTTCAATAAATGCTTTGGTAGCCTTTAAAGGGCGTCCTCTGCCAAGTGCGACACCGCCCGCGGCCGTGATTGGTCTCTGGTCAGCTCCAACTGTGCTCTTTCCCCGTTACCGGCCACGCCTCGGTAGTTCTGCCTTGCCCGTAGCC
>CAYZGO010000065.1:0-8077 GCA_964478075.1 uncultured Anaerolineales bacterium
GTCAGCGTCGTCTTCCCGTGGTCTACGTGCCCTATCGTCCCCACGTTCACGTGCGGCTTCGTCCGCTCAAATTTCTTCTTGGCCATTGGAAGTCTCTCCTTTCCACAATGCACCCTTGTTCATAGCTTACGCGGCCAAGCCACGCAAACTTGGATATTATACACAACAATCAGCAGTTGGCAAATCACACCTGGCTATCATCGAGCCCGCGCCCGACTCCATATCCACCCGTCAGTTCCCGCATTATGGATTCGGGCAACTCGGCGTAATGATCGAACTCCATCGTAAAAACGCCCCGTCCCTGAGTCATCGAACGTAGATCGGTTGCATATCCAAACATCTCTGCTAGCGGTACCATTGCACGCACCGCTTGCAAACCATCCGCCCGCAAGTCCATACTCTCGATCTGGGCACGACGTGCATTCAAGTCGCCAATGATCTCCCCAGTAAATCCCTCCGGGGCCACTACCTCTACTCTCATGATAGGCTCCATCAGAGTTGGGGCTCCCTTCACAACCCCTTTGCGCATTGCTATTGAGGCAGCCGCCTTGAAAGCCTGCTCTGAGGAATCCTCTTCGTGGTAGGAACCGTCCACCAGCGCCACTTTCAGATCCACTAACGGATAGCCAGCGATGACTCCACTCTCGGTAGATTCACGCACACCTTGCTCCACCACCAGCACGTACTCCTGAGGGATCAACCCAGAAGCCAACCTGTTCTCAAACTCAACGCCACTACCACGGGGCCTGGGCTCCAATTCCAACCATACGTGACCGTACTGGCCCCGTCCCCCGGCCTGACGCACAAAGGTCCCCTCAACACGTACTGGTCGCGTGATAGTCTCCCGGTACGAGACCTGGGGCTTACCCACATTGGCCTCTACTTTGAACTCGCGCAGCATGCGATCAACTAGAACTTCAAGGTGTAACTCGCCCATGCCAGAGATGATCGTTTGGCCAGTCTCCTCGTCCATCCTGACCTTGAACGTCGGATCCTCGTCAGATAAGCGCCGCAAGACGTCGCTGATCTTGTCCTGGTCAGCCTTGGTGCGGGGCTCAATCACCACTGAAATCACGGGCTCGGGAAAGCTGATTGGTTCCAACACAATAGGGTGATGCGGGTCGCAAATGGTGTCACCCGTGAATGTGAACTTGAGGCCCACAACGGCGCCAATATCCCCAGCTTTAATGGCCTCAACATCCTCACGTTGATTCGCGTGCATGCGCAAAAGACGACCAACGCGCTCCTTGCGATCTTTGGTCGTATTCAAGACTCGCTTGGATGTGGCAAGCACGCCCGAATAGACGCGCAGGTAGGCGAGACGCCCCACAAATGGATCTGAAACGATCTTGAAGGCAAGAGCGGCCAGAGGAGCATCTTCTTCAGATGGACGGGTTTCCTCACGCTGCGTGCGCGGATTTACACCCGTTACTGGCGGGACTTCCGGCGGGGAAGGAAGATAATCAACGATTGCATCCAACAAAGGCTGCACGCCTTTGTTTCTCAGCGCTGCCCCGCATAACACAGGAACCAGCTCCGTGCGTACAGTCGCCCGCCGCAGGGCTGTTTTGAGCTGCTCAGGGGTGATCTCTTTGCCCTCAAGGTATTCAGTTGCTAAGGTCTCATCTGTTTCAACAACGCGCTCGATCAGAACTTCACGCCAATGAGCCACTTCTTCTCGCAACTCGACCGGGACGTCTTGCACTTTTAACTGTGTCCCCAGATCATCGGCGTACATGATAGCCCTGTTGTCAATCAGGTCCACCACTCCACTGAAAGAAGCTTCACAGCCAACGGGCACCTGTACGGCAACCGGCTGCGCCCTCAGTCTCTCGCGAATCATATCAATCGAGCGCCAGAAGTTGGCCCCAACGCGATCCATTTTGTTAACGAAACAGAGGCGTGGCACCTTGAACAAGTCCGCCTGGTGCCACACGGTCTCGGACTGTGGCTCGACACCGGCCACAGCGTCTAGAATGACTACCCCCCCATCCAACACGCGCAGGCTGCGTTGCACTTCTGCCGTGAAATCAATATGCCCAGGTGTATCAATGATGTTAATCTGGCAGTCTCGCCAGAAGCAAGTAGTAGCTGCAGCAGTGATCGTAATACCACGTTCGCGTTCCTGTTCCATCCAGTCGGTCACTGTTGTCCCATCGTCCACACTGCCCATGCGATAGGTGCGCCCCGTATAGAACAGGATGCGCTCCGTTGTGGTAGTTTTGCCCGCGTCTATGTGAGCGATAATGCCTATGTTTCTTATTCGCTCTAGCGGAACCAGCCTGGACATAGGTCCCTCCGACTGCGACACAGCACGCGCCTGGCATCATGCACTCCGCCTGGCCTTGCTCTGGGTTGCCATCTACCAGCGATAATGGGCAAAGGCCCTGTTGGCCTCCGCCATCTTGTGCGTATCCTCACGCCTCTTGACAGTGCTGCCTGTACCTCTGGCTGCGTCCATCAGCTCGCTGGCCAGCTTCTCAGCCATTGACTTACCAGGACGAGCACGAGCCGATTGGATCAGCCAACGCATGGCCAGGGACAGGCGGCGGTGCTCCGGTACCTCCACTGGAACCTGATAGGTGGCTCCCCCCACTCGACGAGGTTTCACCTCAAGCACGGGCGAAGCATTTCTGAGAGCCTGCTCGAAGGTTTCTAACGGACTCTTGTGCGTTCGTTGTTCCATAATCTCGCAGCAGTCATAAAAAATGCGTCGTGCTACGCTTTTCTTACCACGCATCATCAACTTGTTTATGAATTGTGCCACCATTACATTCCCATACCTGGGATCGGGCTCTGTCTTACGCCTGACTACCACACCACGTCTTGGCATATCCTACTCCTTATGCCTCAAAATCCTGGGCCTCACGACGCCATAAGCATCGTCACACGCAACTGACCAACAGAAGCTGCCCGCCCGCCCTGCCCTGCGACGGGAAGCGCGAAGTCCCGCCATTGGTTCGACGGGCAAGTCCCTCGTCAAGCCGTCGCCTTCCTCTGGGTATCGCCTCTGGGTCTTGCCTCTGGGTCTTGCCTCTGGGCCTTGCCTCTGGGTCTTGCCTCTGGGTCTTGTCTCCCCAGAGACAAGGTCTCCCCAGAGGCGATGCGGCGAGACAGGCGCGGCGAACGGCCGCCATCTGTTTGGCGGGATCTCCCTACAAGCGATGACTCGTCGGTCTCAGCCTACAGACGTTACACCTGTGGCTGTCGCTTGGGGCGCTTGGCCCCGTACTTCGAGCGCCCTTTTTGGCGATTCTCTACGCCCGCAGTGTCCAGCGCCCCGCGCACAATGTGATAGCGCACGCCAGGCAAGTCCTTGATTCTGCCACCGCGCACCAGAACTACAGAGTGCTCTTGCAAGTTATGACCCTCGCCAGGAATATACGCCGTTACCTCAATGCCATTAGTCAGACGCACCCTAGCGATTTTGCGCAGAGCTGAGTTAGGCTTCTTCGGCGTCATGGTCTTAACCTGCGTGCACACGCCGCGCTTCTGGGGGGATCCCTTGGTACGGGTAATCCTGCCCTTCAACGCGTTCTGCGTGAAACGCAGCGCAGGGGCCTTGCTTCTCTTTGGCTTGGCCCTTCGTCCTTTTCTCACCAATTGATTGACAGTTGGCAACTTGTCCTCCCCGTCAAGCCCTGAGCGATTGCCCACGCCGCAGGGTACAATACAGCGAGGCCGCCCTTGCGGGCATAGCGCCTCGGCATCATCATTCCAGTGCAGGTTACAAACCTGTTCCAAGAGTCTTCCTGAGGCAATTTCAACCCACGAATGGTAATTATAGCATAGAAAGCCAGGATGTCAACTTTACCAGGGCAAAGGCCTCAGGGCTTTTCCAGACTCAGCCGACCTCGCACAATGGTCGCAATGGCGATAGCTATGCCTCCGCTACTGCATAGAGACCGCCGTGCAGGCTACCCCAGTCGCGGGCGCCTGGCGAAACCGGGCAAGCCTAGTCCCAGTCCCAGCTTTGGCAACATCTCTTCGCTCTCTTCACGGCCAAACTGGATGCGCTCGCCATCCTCATTCAACACTTCCACAGACAGGCCAAGGCCCTGCAGTTCCTTGACCAGAACCCGGAACGACTCTGGTACACCTGGCTTCTGAATCCTCTCACCTTTGACTATGGCCTCGTACGCTTTGACACGGCTGCTCACGTCGTCAGACTTGACTGTCAGCATTTCTTGCAGCGTATGGGCAGCACCATAAGCCTCCAAAGCCCAAACTTCCATTTCACCAAAGCGCTGTCCACCTTGTTGTGCCTTTCCTCCCAAGGGCTGCTGAGTCACGAGCGAGTAAGGACCAGTTGATCGAGCGTGGACCTTGTCTTCTACCAGGTGCGCAAGCTTCATCACATAGATGATACCTACGGTCGGCGGACCATCAAAGGGCACGCCTCTCTTCCCGTCGTACAGGATCATCTTCCCCGAAGTTGGCAGGGGCAACTGGACGTCCGCACTAACACGCCTTGCTTCTGCATCCAGATCGTCGTCGCTGATTTCCTTCGTGTCATGACCGAGATCCTTCAACCATAAGCGCAGGCAGGCTGCTACGGCTCGTCTGTTCACGACACGATGTTCGTCTGGCGTTGCTCCTGCGCTGCTCCGAATGCATAACTGGGTCAAATCGTAGCCTTGCTCGGCCAACCACTGGCGAAGCCAAGCCCATCGCGCCCGCTTCTGATCATAGATTATCTCATCAAGCTCTTCGGACTCTCCATACCCTGACAGATGTTCGCGCAGGTAGATGCGCTGTGCCTCCGCGTCATCATCGAGACTCTCAGTATCAATCCCTGCCTCGTGGAACCAAGGCCACATTCTCTCGCTCACATCACGCCATGCCCGATCCATCATCCAGGCACGCGCCAATTCGGCTGCGATATCCTCTTCATCCGCACCATCAAAGACTGGAGAAATCGCGCGAAAGCCGAGACGACTTGCGGCCCATCCCAGATGCGTCTCCAGCACCTGACCCACGTTCATGCGCGACGGCACGCCCAAGGGATTCAGAATTATGTCCACCGGCGTACCGTCCTCCAGATAGGGCATGTCCTCAATAGGCACAATTCGTGAAATCACGCCCTTGTTGCCGTGCCGCCCGGCTATCTTGTCGCCCTCGCTGATTTTGCGTTGCTGTGCCACGCTGACGCGCACCATCTTGTCCACACCAGCCGACATGTCACGATGCTCATCGCGAGAAAAGACCTTGATATCCACCACCTTGCCCCTTTCGCCGTGGGGCAGGCGCAGAGAGGAGTCCTTGACCTCCCAAGCTTTTTCGCCAAATATGGCTCGGAGCAGTTTCTCTTCCGGACTTAGCTCTGTCTCGCCTTTCGGCGTGATCTTGCCCACCAGGATGTCGCTGGGGCCGACCTCTGCTCCGATGTGAATGATTCCCTCTTCATCGAGATTGCGCAAGGCTTCCTCTCCTACGTTAGGGATATCTCGGGTGATCTCTTCCGGGCCGAGCTTAGTGTCCCGCGCCTTCACTTCATGCTTCTCAATGTGAATCGAGGTGAACTTGTCATTGCGAACGAGGTCTTCGCTGATTAGAATCGCATCCTCATAGTTCCTGCCTTCCCAGGACAGGAAAGCGACGAGCACATTCTGGCCTAACGCCAATTCACCGCCGTCAGTAGAGGAAGAGTCAGCAAGTACTTGCCCCTGCTCAACCCGATCACCCTTGGACACAATCGGACGTTGATCCAGACAGGTGCTCTGGTTAGAGCGATTATAGCGGCGCAACTGGTGCACCTCCTCACCCTGTGGCGTGTGGAGCACTATGCGACGACCTGTAACACTGACTACCTCGCCACTCTCTTGGGCTGTTAGGATCTGTCCAGAATCCAGGGCCGCCTGTCGCTCCACGCCCGTCCCAACCAGTGGCGCTTCTGGCCGTAGCAAGGGTACAGCCTGACGCTGCATATTCGAACCCATCAGGGCGCGGTTGGCATCGTCGTGCTCCAGGAACGGAATGAGAGCTGCCGAGACGCCCACGATTTGCTTCGGCGAGACATCTATGTAGTCAATCTTGTCCACCGTCTCAAGCAAGAAACCCTGCTGGTAACGCACTGAAATGCGTTTGTCCAAGAACTGGCCCTTGTAATCCACCCTGGTGCTGGCCTGGGCAACAATCTGCTGATCCTCTTGGTCAGCACTGAGATACACAATCTCATCTGTAACGATGGGGACAATGGGGATTTCCTCCAGAGGCAAGGCTTCGAGACGCAAGGCAAGGTCCCGGTCAATCTCTGTACCAGCCTCAGCTACGACCTCGCCAGTCTCAGGCACCAGTACCCGTCCCCACAGTGTCTTGCCCAGCATCTCTTCGTAGCTATTGGGCACAGTACACCGGACGCGACGATAAGGAGTCTCGACAAAGCCATATTCGTTTACACGAGCATAGGTAGCCAGTGACCCAATCAATCCGATATTCGGGCCTTCTGGCGTTTCGATGGGGCAAATGCGTCCATAGTGACTGTGATGCACATCGCGCACATCAAAGCCGGCACGCTCACGCTTCAACCCGCCAGGACCAAGTGCCGACAGACGACGTTTATGCGTTAACTCGGCCAGAGGATTGGTCTGATCCATGAACTGCGAAAGCTGGCCGCTGCCAAAGAACTGGCGCAGCACAGCAACCACTGGGCGGATATTGATGAGCGCAACGGGCGTGAGTTGCTCGGGGCCTCGCGTGCTCATGCGATCACGAACCACGCGTTCCATACGTAAGAGACCGATGCGGAACTCGTTTTGAATCAACTCGCCAACCGTCTTGACCCGTCGGTTCCCAAGGTGATCAATATCATCCGGATCCTCCACGCCATTATTAACCTGAATCATGCGTTCCACGATCTTGACCAAGTCCAGCTTGGTCAGGGTGCGGATCTCCTGCGGAATATCCAGATGCAGACGGCGATTTAGCTTGTAGCGTCCTACCTTGCCCAGATTGTAGCGCCGGGGATTAAACAGCAAAGCCTGCAGATAACTCCTGGCGTTCTCAAACTTGGGTGGATCGCCAGGGCGCATCTTTGTGTAGAACTCTCCAAGTGCAGCACGGGCATCCTTGGTGGAGTCTTTTTCGATAGTGCTGAGCAGATAGGGATGGCCAGGCATGTTATCAATGGCGGCAAAGAGGTTAAGCAACTCTTCATCTGTACCTTGACGGATTAGATCAGTCCCCTCAATGCCGTCAACGACGCCCAGCGACCTGAGAAGTACCGTAACCGGGATCTTGCGCTTGCGATCAACCTTGACAGAGAGAACATCCCGCTTGCTGGTCTCAAACTCTAACCAAGCTCCTCGGTTGGGGATAAGCTTGCCCATACACAACTGACGGCCACTGCGGCGGTCTTCCTTGACAGTGAAGTAGGCGCCCGGTGAACGGATCAGTTGGCTCACGACGACTCGTTCGGCACCGTTGATGACGAAGGTTCCCTGGGGTGTCATCAACGGAAAGTCCCCTAGGTAGACATCCTGCTCCGTGATTTCGCCACCAGCCTCCTTGTTCTTTAGGCGCACTCTCACATACAGGGGCGCAGCGAATGTCATGTCACGAGCACGACACCCTTCTTCACTGTATTTGGGTTCGCCAAACCAGTAGTCAAGGAAGTACATTTCGAGTTGACCCTTGAAACTGACGATAGGCGAGATCTCCTCAAAGAGCTCTGCCAAGCCCTCCTCCCTGAACCACTTGTATGATTGTAACTGTACCTCGATCAGATGAGGAAGCGGATGTACGTCAGGTATGCGTGCATACGATTTTGTGTTGTCGGGAACAAGGTCACCATTGCCCTGTGAAACAAGTGCGGTTGTTGCTAGCATTTGACCTCATCTCCTCAAAGCATCAATAGAGCACAGAAAGCAGATCAAACAGAAAGCGCCTCCAATGCTGTTGGCAATCGTACCCAGCTTTGGATCAGCCAATCAGCGACAGTGAACGCTGTAGTGTGGCCTGATGCCTATTCGAATGCCAAAGCTTATATTATATCACCTTTGTCGATTTTGTCAAATTATCCGAAGAGAGTGTTGAAAAAGTCCGTTGGAGATTCGTTGATTTGGCGGGAGGGACAAAG
>CAYZGO010000066.1:0-7839 GCA_964478075.1 uncultured Anaerolineales bacterium
TATCTTGTGGCTCGCCAGCACCATCTCTATCTGGTTGGCCTGAAACTCGAGCAATCGTCGCAAAAAAGAAGCCTCCCGCCGATTAGAACGGTTGTTCTATCCCTATTATAGCAGAACAACTGTTCTAATGTCAAGAGGCTTGACTGAAATCTTTAAGGTTTCTTATGGAAACACTGACTGGAGCTAGAGCTGTCGGATGACGGCGATGACCTTGCCCTGAATCTCTAAATTGGAAGGATCAACGTATATAGGTTTCATGGCAGGGTTTGCTGGCTGCAGGCGCACGCGGTTCTTGCCCTTCTCGCGGTAGAAACGCTTCAGAGTCGTTTCCTTTTCCGCCTTGAGCCAGGCCGCCACCAAGTCGCCGTTCCTGGCTTCAGTCTGGCGCTTCATGATCACGATGTCGCCATCGTGGATGAGAGCGTCAATCATGGAGTCTCCTTTGACCTCCAAGGCGTAGATAGGCCCCCGCTCCTGTATGATGTCGCGGGTCAACGCAATGCTTTCATCCACGTCCAGCGGCGAGAAACTTTCGTCAGGGATAGGAACCGGTTCGCCGGCTACGATGCGTCCCACAATGGGCACCTGCATTATGATTTCGTCCAATCGCACCCTCTGCGGCCCTACGCCCTTCTCGAGCAGCTTCATACCCCGCGATATGTCTGGCTGGCGTTGGATGTAACCTTTAGCCTGCAGGATATTGAGATTGTAATTGACGACAGACGTAGAAGAGATGTTAACCTTCTCACCAATCTCTCGGATTGTCGGAGGATAGCTGTTCTCCTCCACAAATCCCCGGATAAACTCCAGTATCTCTTTTTGCCTAGGGGACAGGTCCATCTAACTGCCTCCTTTCCAGGCATCTCCCTCTAGATGCTCTGTCACGCACCTATATTATACACGAACATTTGTTCTGTGTCAAGTCTGCGAAACTGGTTGTCATATGCAATCCAAAAGTGAACTGGTCATGGTAGACTCCTCTTGGAGCAAGAAGAAAGGAATGGATGACGCTTCGTGTGAATCACTGTCTGACGTTCAGCGGCAGTTGCGTAGTCCCCGCAGCGCAGCGGAGCAGGGCACTGCCGCGGGTTAGCGACGCCCAGTCGCGAGTACAGTGCCACAGCTGCCTACCCGCTTCGTTCTATCTATACGCGTGGCTCTAGTGTCAGCGCTTCTTGCGCTATGACCAGGCTGGCAAACAGGCAGAAGTCGCTGGACAGAGCTGCCTTGGGCGAGGCGTCCTACTCACGTCTCCTGCGCAGGCCCCAAATGACCCCGGTAGACCCGACTGGCGTCGTCAACGGTGACGAAGGCCATCTTGTCCACCTCGCTAACCAGGGTCATCACCGACGCTATGTCCCGGCGCTTGACTACTGTGGTGACTACGTATACCCTGCCCGCAAGTCCCTCCCCGACCATCTGCGTGGCCCCGTAGCCTGCCTGGGGCAGGGCCGAGGCAATCTTCTCGCCGCCGTCCTGAGAGATGGCCTGCACCACACCGTAGCCCAGGGCCAGCTTTTCCTCAATAGCTAATCCAACCAGAGTGCCTCCAGCGAAACCGCCGCAGTAGCCCAGCACGTTCCAGACGTTGCCCACGTCTCGCAATACTCGGGCGATGGCCAGGATGTAGATCAGAGACTCGAAGAACCCGATGGCTGTGGCCAGGCGCTTCTGCCCTCTCATCCCTATCAGGGTACGCACCGTGGCCATCGAAACACTAACCACTCGGGCCAGAAAGACTAGCAAGCCTCCTACGAACATTTCCATAGCTCTGGCATTCCTCCTCTCACACTCTCTATCGCGATAAGCCTGCCAGCTTAGCATTTCAGTTCGCCACCGGTTGAGCAGGTGACAGCAACCGTTTTCCATTGCCCGTTTACAAATTGCAGGTTGGCCTTCAGTGAGCGGTCGGCATAGTCGGGGACATATACGTGTTCTTCATAGAGCCAATTATACTACACAATCGCCTGGAGTGTTGGCAATCTGTGCGCGAATCAGTGGACCGCGCTCCTTCTTGTAGAGACTCGGGTTCGACCCCCTCTGACAGGACTGCTCAAACCTGGGATACATCCCCGTAAAAGGTAAGTTGCAAAATGTATATAAATATGCTATAATATGGGTGATTCTCAGGCCTCGCTAATGGCCAGGATACGAAGGGAGGACCAATATGTCGGCTAAGAAGACTCGGCAGACGGCCAGCTACCTGGTAATCGCTATGTTGCTAGTTCTAGCCTGCCTGAGTGTTGTGCTACCCCGTGCTTCCACTGCCCAAGGCTCTTTGCCTTGGCGGGCTGAGTACTTTGACAACGAGAGCCTCACTGGCAACCCCGTTCACGTGCGCAACGAAAGTGCTATCAACTACAACTGGTACGACAAGTCACCCCATGATCACGTACGACGCGACTATTTCTCTGTGCGCTGGACGGCTTTGCTCCTGTTTGATGAGGGCCCCTACATCTTTAAGACGTACACTGATGATGGCGTGCGTCTGTGGGTTGACGACCAGTTGCTCATTGATCAGTGGCGTGATCAGCCTGCCACACTCTACCAGCAGCAAGTTAACATCACTGCTGGCCACCATAGCCTGCGGATGGAGTACTACGACAACATTGCTAACGCAGTAGCCATGCTATGGTGGGAACGTCTACCGGGACCGATCGTCCCCACCCGTTGGCGCACAGAGTACTTTAACAACCCCTGGCTTATTGGCGAACCTGTACTGATTCGCGAAGAGACAGATATCAACTACGACTGGGATGAGAACTCGCCACTGCCCAATATCGCAGCCGATGATTTCTCCATCCGCTGGACGGGCAACATTGGCTTTGACTCCAGTGGTTCCTACACTTTCTCCGCTACCTCAGATGACGGTGTGCGCGTGTGGGTTAATGGCGGATTGCTGATTGACCAATGGGCTGATCAATCTCCAACCACCGTCTCTGCCACGCGCTACGTGCCGCATGGAGTGCATCCCATCATTGTCGAGTACTACGACCACTCAGGTACTGCTTCAATAAGGTTCTGGTGGCAGGGAGAAACGGAACCGGGGCCATCTCCGACTCCAGGGCCATCTCCGACTCCAGGGCCATCTCCGACTCCAGGGCCGTCTCCGACTCCAGGCCCCGCCGTTGAGGTCATCGTAGATGACCTAAGCGCTGGCTTCGAAAAAGGAGGGCCCACCGCAAGCTGGTACGAGAGGCCAGTGGGCTATGACGGCCATACCTACTGGACATACAATAGCGACGTCCAAGTGTACAACTTTGCCAAGTGGATTCCGCAATTGCCTCAGGCTGGCGACTACCAGGTATTTGCACACATCCCCAAGGAACGCGCTGATACCAAGAGCGCTCACTACCAGGTTCACCACAACGGCCAGGACCACTCCTACTGGGTCAACCAGTCGGTCTACTTCGACAAGTGGGTCTCTCTTGGAACCTACTACTTTGCTGCTGATGGCAACGAGCACGTGTATCTGGACGACGCTACGTCCGAGTCGTACGCCTCGCGCAGGATTGGCTTTGATGCCGTCAAGTTTGCAAGCAAAGAAGGGGGACCAACGCCAACACCCACCTCCGGGCCCACGCAGACGCCTACCGCAGTGACAGCCACGCCCTCGTCCGATGGTCCTACTGCTACACCCACGCCCTCGCCAACCTGTTCCATAATGCCCGTACTTGGCTTTGGCCACATCTGGACCACGTACGCGACTGTGCGCGACCGACTTGGGTGCCCAGTCGAGCTAGAGAAGGGTATTTGGAGCGCTGAAGAGACCTTCATCGGCGGGTACATGTTCTGGCGGTCAGACTTACTGCTCATCTATGCCTTGCACGACGACGGCACGTGGCAGAGCTTTGCCGACACATGGCACAGCGGCGAAATAGAATCGGATCCTACTATTGTACCGCCACCTGGCTACTTCCAGCCCAAGCGCGGCTTTGGCAAGGTCTGGCGTGAACAGCCAGGGGTCAGGGACAAGCTCGATTGGGCTACGACTCCAGAACGCGGCCTTGGCGCTTCCTGGCAGGCTTACGAGCACGGTTCGATGTTGTGGAGCGATGTGCAGGGCATCTTTGTCCTCTACAACGACGGCACCTGGAGTCACTACCACTAAGCGCTAAACTATCAAGAGGCAAGAGGCCTTGGCTAGTCAGCCAAGGCCTTTTCTTATCCCCGTAGTCTGCGTGCGTCACGGCCGCCAATCTATATCCAATCTGGCGAGTGCGGCGCTTTGTATGCGCCACATTTCCTCCCTGTCACTTCCCCGTTCATGATCATAGCCAAGGAGGTGCAGCGTGCCGTGAACAACCAGAAGCGATAGTTCGTCTTCGACCGGGTGGCCATATGCTGCGGCCTGCTCAACTGCCCGAGGATAGCAAACCACGATGTCGCCAAAGTAAATGGTGGCTTCTGGAGATGGAATGAACACATCTGGCTCGCCAGCATCGCCGAAGGCAAGCACGTCGGTCGTGGCATCCACGTCACGATAGACGCGGTTCAGTGTCCTGACCTGGGCATCATCAGCTACTACTAGAGTCAACTCGCCCCTACGTTCCTCCCCGGCGCTCTCGAACGCAGCCTGCACTGCTCGCCGTAAACTGCTTGGCCTTACTTTCCTGGCAAAGGCAGGCTCAACTCTCAAATGTGTCTTGATTGCTTGGGGCCGAGTGCCTTTCACGCTTGAGCCTGTTGGGTTTGAGTTATGCTGTCTTTTTCGGGATACTGAATGCGTGGGTGGAAAACTCCCTGCAAGACATCTGTGAATGCACTGCGGATGCTGTCGAGATCCCGCAGCGTCAAATCACACTCATCGAGTTCACCGCTCACAAGCCTATCATTGATGATTCTGCGCACGATACGTTCTATCTCACCAGGTGAGTCAGGATGCGAAGCGCGAACAGTTGCTTCCACGCTATCAGCAAGCATGACAATCGCCGCCTCTTTGCTACGAGGCCGTGGACCGGGGTAGCGAAAGTCGGTTTCATTGACCTCCTCCTCTCCCGCTTCCCTGCAAGCTCGCTGATAGAAGTGGCCAAAGCCAACACTGGTGGTACCGTGATGTTGAGCAATGATGTCCAATACAGCGTCTGGAAAATGATACTTCTGTGCCTGCTCCAGGCCATCTTTCACGTGGCTAATGATAATCTGGGCACTGGTCTTGGGATCCAGTTGCTGGTGATAGTTCTCGCCGTCGGCCTGGTTCTCAATGAAGAAGTAGGGACGCAATACCTTACCGATGTCATGATGAAGCGCTGCGACACGAACTAGCAGTGGGTCTGCTCCTACCAGTTCAGCAGCGCGCTCTCCCAGATTCCCTACGAGCAGGCTGTGGTGATAGGTTCCAGGAGCTTCCAGCAACAGGCGGCGTGCCAGCGGATGAGTTGGGCGCGCCAGATCCAGCAATTGCAGCGGAGTGGTGATACCAAATAACCCTCCGAGCCAGAAGAAGGTAGCGAATGCCAGGCTGGACGACACGATGCCATTGGCTACGCTGGCACCGATCAGTTGCAGCAGTCCCACGAGGTCATAGCTTTGACTCAACAGTCGGAAACACACGACCACAATGGCATTGACAATTCCGATAGCACATGCAGCCCAGGCGAAAGTAGTCAAACGCTCCAGCCGTGATACGATCAGCGCTGCAACTACACTGCCCATCAAAGTATAGACCGTGAGATCCAGGGAGCCTCCGCTGATGAACCCAACGAAAAGACTGAGCATGATAGTAGACACGATGGCCAGTTGAGTATCTAGCAGCACAGACATCAGCATAGCAACTGTGGCCATGGGGAAGAAATACGGCAGCAGGACATGCTCTGGAATGATCAACTTGGCTGCAATTCCTGTTATGACGATGAGCAGGCTCAGCAGTATCATACGTCGTCGGCGATACAGAATCTCCCGACGCGCCCGCCATAGGTAGAGACCCAACGTGGAGACAAGCACCACTACAAAGAGCAGCGTGCTCACCAGATCGTGCCATTCTGGCTCTGCAGGCTGCAGACCAAGCGCGGCCAACTCTTCAAGATGTAAGGGGGTGACAATGTCACCCTCGCGCAGAATAGCCTGACCCCTCTCGATGACATGCCATACGGGCTGGACCGCGTCGCGCGCCTGTCGCTGTGTTTCTGCAGTCCGCTGTTCGTCGAAGAAGCTGTTAGGCTTAAGCAGGGCTCCAACGAAAGCCGCCACTACGTCAGCCTGTTCGGGGGAAAGTGCATAGCTTACGAGTTGTGGAACTTTGGCCCGCTCCTCGCTCAGTTGATCCTCATGTACCCCATCACGCATCAACCCGTCGAGCAGGTAGATAACTTCGCTGGACACTCCCTGCCAGGCCGGCTCGTCCAGCGCAAGCACGCTACTGATCACGGCAGTCGGCAAGACGAGGTCTGGGATTTTTGTGATCCATCTGGCCTTGTCTTCAAGACCGGCGTGAGCATCTTGTTTGATAGACACGACATAGGAAAGTATCTGCCGCGTGCGGGTCAGTTGCTGTCGAGCAACGTCGGCATCCACGGTAAAGATAGGTTCCACAGCAGCCTCAGCGCGTGCCTGCTCGGACTCCGTCAGCAGACGGCTGGTGTATGCTACACGCTGATGTGCGAGTATATCGCGCGTGCAAACCATCCCTACAGCCAGCGATGTCCTTGCCGGAATGGACGGGAATGCCAAAGTGAGACTCAGGCCCGCGACTACAAAGAGGGCACAGAGGAGCGCTTGTATCCAGACTGTGCGCGAACTCTTGTGTGTTGAAGCAAGCGGGGCCTTCTGACGGGCCCCGCTCGAATGTGATTGTGCCATTTATGACTATCCGTAGAATCTGGGGTACATCAGCTTTGCTCTATTCCCCAGTGGAAAGCAATTCCCTGACCATCTGGTTCACCGTGCTGCCATCAGCCTTTCCCCGCAATCGGGTCATCAAGATACGCATTACCTGTCCCAGGTGTTCTGGCCCCTGGGCCTTCGTCTCAGCAATGGCTCCCCGGGCAGCAAGTAAGATTTCTTCCCGGCTCATCTGTGGTGGCAGGTAACCGAGCAGCGATTCTATCTGCGCTTTTTCCTCAGCAATCAAATCTGCGCGTCCTGCTTTCTCAAACTCTGACAGCGATTCGCGATGCTGTTTGACTTCGCCGCGAATGATCGCCACGATGTCTTCGTCGTGCAGCTCGCGCTGTCGGGCTATTTCCGCGTTGACAATGGCCGCACGCACAAGTCGAAGCGCCGACTTGCGGTGGGTGTCACGCTCCCTCAGCGCCTGCTGCAAATCCTGCTGTAACTGCTCCTTCAAGGTCATCGCCCGTTCCTGATCTTACCCTTCCTAGGATTAGGCCAATGCCCACGAAACGACTGTCGGCTGTCCCAGGCTGTCCATGTATCTAGTCATAGCGATGCTTGCGCGTCTCTTTCCGACTCTTCCGGCGCTTGGCAGCCTTTTTCTTCTTACGCAAGACACTGGGCTTCTCGTAGAAACGCCGGCGACGAACCTCAGACAGCACACGATCTCGTTGAACCTTTTTGTTGAAACGCTTCAGCGCGCTCTCGAAGGACTCGTCCTTATAAACGACAATCCGCGTCACATATCTCCCTCCCCTCTTACCAGTCATGCCTCACGACAACCCGAGGCCTACCAACTGTTCATTGCAGAATCTGATTATAGTTGCGAGCCACAAAATGTCAAATCTCGGCACAAGAGGGTGCTGAAAAAGTCACAAGGGTGTCATTCTGAACGCAGTGAAGCCCGGCCTGAGCTGGGCCGAGCGGAATCCGCCTTCCCTACGACTGAGATCCTTCGCTCATCTGCACTTGCAGCGCCGATGCAAGTGTCGCTAGTAAGAAACAAAC
>CAYZGO010000067.1:0-6019 GCA_964478075.1 uncultured Anaerolineales bacterium
GAGGAGGATCATAGCGGAGTTCTGTACACGGCAAAAGGAGGCTATTCTCCCGTCTGCCGCGCTACCTTGAGGATGTGGTAGAAGGCGCGGGCGCTCATGCCCACACTTCCTCATAGCCACCCTTTGCGCCTGAAATGAGCCGCCATCAGAACCACTATGCTCAGCATCACCAGCCAGAGCAGGGGATAACTCGAGCGCCACTGCAACTCTGGCATGTACTGGAAGTTCATGCCATAGATACCGGCGATGAACGTCAGGGGGATGAACATAGTGGACACGACCGTCAGCACTTTCATCACTTCGTTCATTCTGTTGCTGACGCTGGAAAGGTAGATATCCAGCATGCCGGAGACGATGTCACGGAGTGTCTCAAGCGTGTCAATGACCTGGATGGTGTGATCGTAGACGTCTCTTAGGTAGATGGCCGTGGATTCGCGTATCAGGGCTGATTCTCCTCGCACGAGGCTGTTGATCACCTCCCGCAGGGGCCACACAGACTTGCGCAGGAAGATCATCTGCGTCTTCAGGTCATGGATCGTGTGCAGCGTACTCGTGGTGGGATTGATCACCAGTTCTTCTTCCAGAAACTCGATTCTGTCTCCGAGTCTTTCCAGGGCGACGAAGTAGCCATCGACAATGGCATCCACGAGGGCGTAGGCGAGGTAGTCAGCGCCCATCTTGCGTACCCGACCGCGCCCGTGGCGGATGCGCTCTCGAATGGCAGAGAAGACATCCCCCTCCCTTTCCTGTATTGAGAGCACGTAGCTGGGACCGAGGATCAGGCTGACCTGCTCCTCCAGGATCTCCGCGCCTTCCCCGGACGGATACAGCATCTTGAGCACAATGAAGAGGTAGTCCCCAAAGTCCTCCATCTTCGGGCGCTGCGAAGTGTTCAGGATGTCTTCCAGAACCAGGGGATGCAGGCCAAAACGCTCACCAAGCTGCTCAACCGTCGCGAGCGGCTGAAGGCCATCGACGTTGATCCAAGTCACGGTGGGTTCTGTCGCGAGCTTCAGGCCTGGTGCTACCGTCTGCATCTCCCTCTCGCTGACGTGCTGTTCATCGTATTCCAGCACCGTGACTTTCGTTTGCTGGGCCCGTTCTTCACCCACGTACTGCAGAGTGCCGGGTGGAAGACCGGCCTTCTTCGATGTTCGCTTGACAAGCCGGCGCATGTTGGTTCACCTCCTTTGCTAACATTGGATCTGTGCCGCTTCTGTATTGGTTAGGATCGCTCCATTGGCGCTACAGTTCCGGGCTCACCGCGCAGCGGCGGGAAGCCCACGATCTCAAACGTTGCCGACGCCACAGTGATCTCTTCCTCCGCCTCAAAGTGCTGTAGCAGTTCGCGATGCAGTTCCGCCTTGACCGGACGGCGCTTGCGCGCTTCTACGACATAACGCAGTGTCATCTCAATCCAGTTGTCGGTCATCACGACGTACAGCGTGGGCTCTACCGCGGTCTCTTCCAGCGGATAGTGCTCCTTCATCTGGCGCAGCTCCGCCTCCGCCTCAGCGAGCAGCGCGGAGCTGTACTCGCGACCGTGCTCCAGCATCAGTTCGCCCGCGAGTCGCCAGTTGCTGTCATAGGTAATGGGAATAGTGATCTCATCCCACAGGTAACGGAAGTGCTGGGTGTAGTTAAACACCGGAGCGGCAAACACCGTGCGGTTAGCGACAGAGACGGTGCGGCCGGTGTACTGGTCGGCCTTCACCCATTCGCCGATCTCCATCAGCGTGGTGCGCAGCAGGGTGATGTCCATCACGTCGCCCACCACCTCGCCGATGCGCACCCGCTCGCCGATGTGGTAGAGGTTTCCGGAGACGATGTTGAGATAGCCAGCAACGGAACCGATAACCTCCTGCGAGGCGAAGGCGATCCCGGCTCCCAGGATGCCAATGAACACTGCCAAGTTGCCGAAGCCGATCCAGATGAACAGTATGAGGGCGCTGCCCACAAATAGGATGCCGTTGCGCAACACCATGCGCAGCGTGTGCATACGAGACGAGTCATGAAACCTGCGCTGCAACAAGCGGCCCACAGCACCGTTGAGTGCCAGCATCAGAACCAAGGCGATGACGGATGCAACTCCCTTGGCAAGGATGGCCAGGTAGGCTGGCGGTATCTCCCTCAAGTATTGCATGTTCACCTCCTGGCTTCAATCGGGTCCATACGAACGTCCCGATGAGGCCTGAGCCAAAGCCCGGTCAGCGCTGCATCCGCACGCCCACGGCGCGTGCAGCATTCCCCTACTTAGGCAACGACTGACCGCCCTGCAGTACGGGAGCGAACAAGTCGCCCATCTGCATCACGCGATGCGGGATGGTACGCAGGGTCCAATCGTCGGGTCGGATCTTACCAGCCTCGGTCTCCTGCCACGTCAGTGGCGTCGAGACCGGAGCACCGGGACGAGCACGCAAGGTGTAGACGCCCGCGGTGTTGCGGCCGATGCTGTTCTGCGCATGGCCCACCGTGACCTGCTGACCCCGATGGGTAGCACCATGGGCCACGGCGATCCGCTCAGGGTGGGCCGTAGCCAGTTGCTCGGCCACGCCCTTGACCCAGGCCCTCACCTGCCCAAAGCCGTGGCCAGCGGCCAGCGGGACGTAGACGTGCAGGCCTCGCCCGCCGCTGGTGTTGGGATAGCCGCGCAAGCCCACCCGCCCCAGTTCTTCGCCCTGAGCGAACAAAGCCTGGATGGCGCCTGGCAACAGCGATGATACCTACCACGGGCATGCCTTCCTCGTGCCCAGAGGTGGCACGGCGCAGCTGCGTCTCGCCAGGCCGGGACTCACGGCGGGGCCAGAATGGGCAACGCTAGTAATCACTCAGAAGCATCTCGGGCTCTTGCTTGCCCAGTTCCTTGGTCATACGTAGCATTTCCACCCGGAAGCCGAGAATCTTGTACAGATTCTGCGCCACCTTGTTGTGCTCGCCTACCGATAAGGAAATGCGTGGCAAACCCTGTTGGCGCGCCCACTCCTCGGCTCTCTCCATCAAACGCTGGCCGAGGCCCTGATTGCGATAGGCTTCGGCCACATACTGACTTGGGAGTGACGCTTCCAGCTGACCAGTGAAATCATGATGGGTTTTAGCCGCCCACACATACCCGGCCTGCGTCCCATCCTCCGTCTTGGCAACGAACGCCTCGGTACGAAACCCTTTGTCGCCTCTGATCTCTTCGACTCTCTGTGCGACACGTTGTTCCACGGTCTGCCGGCTCACTTCCCGCTGCCGGTCTCGACCCAGCCTTCTCCAGGCGATTTCCGCCTGCCCTTGCACGATCCAACGCCAGTCGCTTTCTGTGGCTTTCTCAATGCGGAACGGCATCTCTTTCGAGTTGGACGACATAGTACACTCCAATGCTCAAGACGGGCACCGAGGTCGCGAGGACTCTTCTAGTAAAGAGAAAACAACCGCTAGTGGGCGTCCGTTCGCCAAGCTGCCGCTCTGAGCTAGTGGCATATGCAGCCTGCCCTTCAGCCCTCCTCGCGCTCCCCGTAGGCTTGCTCTCCCTCTTGTTCCATGTGGGCGAGCCGTGTGTAGTAATCCGGGAATTCGTTCAGGTGGGCAAACGCGATCTTTCCTGTCAACAGTGGATCGTCGTGGGTAACATCCGTGCTGGGATCAACGGTCCCGTGTTCCATCTCAACGTCCAGACCCCTCCTGAACTGTTCGACGTCAAACTCGCTCCAATCAATGCCGAGCGCCTCGCCGATCTTGCGGGCCTCCTCTGCCGTGAAGTGCTTACGTTGCGCCATGCTGGGCTCCTTTCGTGATGGGATCAAACCCCCGGGCTCTCCTCTACGTTACTTGGGACAGGTTGGGGGCGGCCACGTAGGGCTATGAGCTTGGGCGCCCCGAGTGCATTCCGCCCACGCCGCCGGGATTGATAAAGCCGGACGGTTGTTTGGTTGGTCCGACCTCGTCAGTATTATAGCACACGCTTGTGCCCACGTCAATGATCCGCGAGAAGGCCGAGACAGAATCTGCGGCCCAGAGGCCTGCCCTCCGCTTGGCAAGTCAACCAGGCTCCGCTAGCGCTAGTACTTCTCCCTGCTAGTACCCTTCCCCTATCCAACGCGTCTCAGGTCGTGCGATCCAGGTCTGTCTTCGTCGTCTGTGCTGAATCATCTCCGCTACCCCCTCCGCCTTGCTTCGGGATTCTCTTCGGTCACTTCGCTTCGCGGATACGCCTTGCGCTGCTATCAAGCGCCCTGGAGCCAGGCATGGTCAAAGCTGTCGTCTTGGCCGATACTGGATAGCCTCGGCTAGATGATGCGTCTGTATGTCCGGCACTCCCTCCAGGTCGGCGATGGTGCGGGCCAGCTTCAGGATGCCGTGGAAGGCTCTGGCGCTCATGCCCAATTGCGTCATCGCGGCGCGCAGCCCCGCAGGGCGGGACGCAAGCGGCAGGCTCTTGCCGGAGTCGTCCAGCCGGCAGTACTCGCGCACCTCCGCCGGGCCCACACTTGTGCCTGCGCTGTAAGTGCAGGCATTTCGGCGTTGCACAACAGAGACACCTTGCCGTTCGCACCACCCACAGCACCGGCAAAGCGCTGCCGCTGCGTCTCGCGCGCCCTCTCAATGCGCGCACGGCTGTCGGCGCTGGGTTCGCCTCCCTAGGACTGGGTGAGCCAGTCTGCAAGACGCCTTTTGATGCGTTGCAACCTCTCTGAGCTGATTTCACCTATCATGCCCAGCAGTATCCCTGCCCCGACTACTGCAAGGCGTCCGGCGCGAATAACACTGGGCGCTTTTAGACCAGAAGCGGCAAAGTCGGGGGCATTTTCTTGTACAATTTCGTCAAACTCTTGAACGTAGTGCTGTGTCTGGGACGAAATCATACATATCAGCCAATCGTCATATGGGCCTGGAAGTTCACCAAGAAGCAAGGCGGGGCGTAACTTCCCTTGTATCAGATCAGTTTGCGGAAATCTGAACAGGACGATCTGACCGGCCTGTTTCATGAAAACTCTACTTTCAAATCAGCAGTGGTGTAAACGGACATATCTTCGTCTTCGATGCCCCGCATCGCCAGTGTCAAAGACAGATTTGACCAAGCAAGTTCGTCTTTCTGTGAAGTTTCACGCCCCAGTTTCAACAGAAGGTACTCGACAAAATCAAGAACCTCAGCTTGAAGCGAGGGCGGTAGTTTCTGCACATGCTGTTTTATTCTCTCAGTAACAACCATTAGGTGACCTCCCATTGACTTTAGCTGTACCTAGCCTGTCACGTCTGGGAAGAGCTACCCGCGAGCCAGACGAGGGCTCTACTTACTAAAATTATACCATATTACGTACACGCGTCAACCCCATCCCGCCAAACACAAAACGTTTGAATGCGGATTAGATCTGCCTGCGAGGTCGATACTGAATGGCCTCCGCCACCCCTTCCGCTTCGCTTCAGGGATACGCCTTTCGCCGTGCCAAACGTTTCGAGACTTACAAGGCTCAGATTTGTCTGCGAGGCCGATACTGAATAGCTTCCGCTAAATGATGCGTCTTGATCTCCGGCGCACCCTCGAGGTCGGCAATGGTGCGGGCCAATTTGAGGATGCGATGGAAAGCTCTGGCGCTCATGCCCAATTGGGTCATCGCAGCACGCAGCAGGCTCTTGCCGGAATCATCCAGCCGGCAGTGCTCGCGCACTTCTGCCGGGCCCATGTCCGCGTTGCACAGTAGGGACACCTTGCCGTTCGCACCACCCACAGCACCAGCAAAACGCTGCCGCTGTGTCTCACGCGCCCTCTCAATGCGCGCACGGATGTCGGCGCTTGGTTCCCCCAGTCGGTCATCTGCCAGTTTGTCGTATTCGACGCGCGGCACTTCGACGTGAATGTCTATGCGGTCGAGCAAGGGGCCGGATATGCGCTTGCGGTAGCGGTGGATCATCCCCAGTGAGCAGGTGCACTCTTTCACTGGGTCGCCGAAATAGCCACAGGGGCAGGGGTTCATAGCCGCGACGAGCATAAAGTTGGCGGGGAAGGTCAAAGTGCCCGTCGCCCGGCTGATGGTCA
>CAYZGO010000068.1:0-5789 GCA_964478075.1 uncultured Anaerolineales bacterium
CCAGCATCGCAATCAATAACATCCGCAAATGGTACAACTTTAACCTAACCACCGCTGCCCAGGGCTGGGTGAACGGCAGCCTGGCCAACAACGGAGTGTTGTTACGAGCACGATATTCCCCCTATTCATTCTACTTCGCCAGCGCCCAGAACAGCGCCTCTCACTGGCGCCCAAAACTGGTCATCACCTACCGCACTAGTAACGGCCACACCGCAACTCCTACAGCAACGACCACTGTCACTACGTCAACCCCCGCGACAACGACAGCTACTCCTACATCGACCGGTACGCCCACCCAGGACATCCTTGTTCTCGGGCACATCACAGATGCCCACATCGGCGGAAGCTGGGTCTACTCTCAGCGCCTCCCAGTTGTGGTAAGCCTTGTCAGCCAAGAGGTTGACGTCATGGTAGACACCGGGGATTGCACCGACCACGGCACTGCGGCGGAAAGCATCGAATACATGGACCTGGTCAGCAGCAATGCGACCATCCCCTGGCGAGCTGTCATGGGCAATCACGACACGCCTGGAATCTTTGAGATGTACATTGGACCGTTGGAGTGGTCGTGGGACGTAGGCGGCTACCGGTTTATCGGCATCAATACCGAGGCTATCAACTACACTGCTCTGGATCAGTCGCTGACCACAGAGAAGCCCTGCATCATCTTTGGCCATTTTCCGCTGAGTTGGTGCAAACCTGTCGACCAGAGCAAACTGCGTCAGCGCTTCAAGACATACGACGTCCCGATTTACGTCGCCGGTCACACTCATGGTGATTCGTTGGAGACTGATCCTTACTCGGCCACTCTGCTGCTGACCGGCGGGCGTGTCGGCTTGGGACACTACCGGGTGATCACCTTACGAGGGCCTGAGGTAGACAGTATCGTCTTCAAGAGCGCGTGGGACTGATTCCGTTTCAAGACATTCAACTTCGGACTGAGTCAGCTCATAGTATGTCGGTGCCTCTGTTCTGCTTGGAACCTCTCGGCAACGGGCACACTCCAGTTCTGGGGTAAGCAGACCCTCCCGTAGATCGCCGACAACGCTTTCCGCGTCCCGGAAGGCCATTCAGCATGTTATTGGATCCTACGCGAGAGTTCGCCCCCAAAGTGAACTGCCCCTTCGCTAACCTGCTCTTGCTCAATACACCTGCGCACACTATAATGCAACCACCAACGCAGGACAGACACCAAACGCCAATCCAGCCTTCCACTAATGACATGTCAAGGTAAGATGCTCTCTTCGTTGGCCGCCGACAGGCGTATGTGAGGTCTATCTACACCTTAGGGAGGACAAGCTCAGCTTATGGTCACGGATACACTTCCAAACGGCCGGGGACACCCATTGCTGCTTCATAGAACGATGAATGGACTAGGGCGAAACTGGAGAAGTTACTTCTCGGTTATTCTTCTAGTCCTCATCATCATATCTGTGGGGATACTCCGTGTCTACTATTGTGCTCAGCTTCCAGTCAATACTGGTGACGTGCTAAGGCATATGTATTACGGTCTCTTGGTGAACGAGAAAGGATTGGGGATAGCGGCCTTTCCCCTGAGAAAGATAAACGCTGAATACGCAGAGGTAGCTTGGTCCAGACTTCCTTACAACTATCCGATAGTAACCTTACTGTTTTTCAGGCTTGTAGCGAAGATTCTGCCCACAGTCTTCTTTGCCAAACTTGCCTTGACATTGCTTGAAGCTGTGAACTCGGTGATGATCTTCAGATACTCCAAAGAAAAATGGCTTGCCCTGATCTATTGGGCATCACCGGTCTCAATCTGGTGGGTTTCTCATGAGGGGCAATTCGAACCCTTACAGAACTTTTTTGTGCTGATAGCACTGTGTCTACTGTCAAGAAGGAGGTTCTCTGGATCTCTGTTGTTTCTTGCTATCGCCATTCAAGTGAAGCTTTCAGCAATCTTTCTACTGCCACTCTTCGTTTATTCAATCAGGAAACAGATCAAGCTGAAGACCTATGTGACGAGTATTGCGGTGGGTTTTGTACCTACAATGTATTCTGTGCTTTTTTTTCCCTTACTAGCGAACGTTCTGCGATACAGCTCACCGCTTCGTTACAACCCATACTACTGGAATCTGCGTTGGACAGAGATATTTCTATGGACTCCAAAATGGCTGCTCGCATGCAGCCAGATAAGCTCCTATCTCCTGCTCGCAATTCTGGTGACTGTGGCATTCAGGAACAAGAACCGAATCCAATTCCTTGCGCCTGCGGTATTTCTTGTGACGATCAAGGTTCTCAGACAGGTTCAGTTTTGGTACGTGGCGCTGCTCCAGCCTTTACTGCTACCAATTCGCCACAGAAGACTAAGCTTTCTGCTTTTTCTCCTTACGCCTCTTCTTGACCTCTACTCCGCAGCCCAAATCATCGCTGGGCCATTTGGCTACGTTGTCGACTACTTTAGCAACATGACAGCATTCACCGTCATACGTACTCTACAATAGGAAGATGGGAACGTCTGTTGCGGCCGTGCTTGCTGCGCATGGTTCCTGAGGACAGACTTGCTTTTCACGCACCAGCTACAGTGATTCGGGCAAAACGCATCCCCCGCGGGCCCTTGTAGTCTCCCAAGAAGACAGTCTCTTGGGAAAACTGCGCTGCAGCCAGGACATCGAAGAGATTACCACTGATCGAACCGCCCCTGACAGGCCGGGTTCGCCCCTTCCACATCTCATAGCCCAAGCGGATCTCGCCCACAAAGTCGCCGGTGAGAGGATCTGGAGACATGGCAGAGAAAGCAACGACGTGGTATAACGGCCCCTCGCCATCGAGTAGGCTCTCAAATGGGAGACTGCCTGCCGCGATTTCCATGTTTCCAAAGCTCCCCGTTGGGGAAATCTCCAAGTACTCCGCATAGCGTTGCGTGGCCCAGAAGTGCGACAGGACGCCGTTCTCGACGATTGGCACTCTCTGGGCAGGCAGCCCCTCCTTATCGAAACTGCCACTCCGTGTGCCAAATGGCAGCAATGCATTGGAGTACAACGTAAACGGATCGCCGCTAGGTTCTTTGCTAAAGATGCTTTCCTCGATCTCCCAGGTGCTCATCCGCTGATACTTCAACTGCGCTGCAGAGCGCAGCACGAGAGGGGAGTGGCCCGAGCTCATCAATAGCTCTGCCAGTGCTTCGTCGCTCACGACTACTGGGAATGTGCCAGTCTTGGGAGTGCCAGCCACGACAGCGTCACGCGCATACTGAGCCTGGCAGTGAGCCAACGCCGACACGTCTAGGTCTGCAGCCCGGCGGCGAGTGAAGGCTATGTGCGATTCCATCTCCTCTTTCTTGTGAGATGCCAGCAGCACAAAATCGAACAGCAGCTCAGTTTGCATCTGGCGACCGCTTACACCCCTGCTGTTCTGTATGTCAATGCGGCTTTCTTCAACAAATACCTCTGCGCTCGAGAGGCGAACGTCTTTCTCAGTGGCCAGCGCCTCCGTCAGTTGCTGGATCAGCCGCTCGGCAACTTCCCGTGGCTGCCCTTGCATGGCGGAATCTGCCAGGTCTAGGGTAGGGTACTCAGAAGGCCCTGGTAACCCGTAGGCCGGATTGTTTGTCAGGCGAGCCATGAAGACTGCCCGACTCAGCTTTTCGGGCAAATGATGTAAATCGCTGGGCAGGATAGTCACTTCTGCCTCACCACGCATAGGTCCTTCGTCCTTCTTGGCCGAAGGATGATCGTTCATCACTACCACCGCAACTTGATCACTCGTAACAGTTCGCCTGCTCTCTGGGCTAGGGCCGATGACATAGTACTGGGTGCTGGTCTTCTGAATGTGGCGAGCCAGCCAATCGTCCACGCCGTCCTGTTTGCGCAATGCATCTACTGTTTGCTCCAACATCAGCCAAGCCTCGCTTTCAGCTTGAGGTGTGGGCCGCCGGATGACACCGGCACCCATTCCTTATGTCCCTTGCCACACGTTCCGCCGGAGAGGGCGAAATCATCACCAACAGCGCTAACGCTCTGTAGGATGTCTGGAACGTATCCAGTGATACCTACCGGAGCGAACAGCCGCCCAGTGAGCTTGCCATTGACAATCTCCTCCCCATAGTGACTGGTCACCTGCATCCCCCAGCCTTTGGGATCTTCCATACCGCTTGACGTGTGCTTCAGATAGACACCTCGCTCCACGCTCTCAATCATGCGCTGCACCGCCGTATCTCCGCGCGCGAAGAACGTATTGGACATGCGAGCGTATACCTTGCGTTCAAAGCTTTCGCGACGGCCGTTGGCACTGCGCGGCACTCTGAGGCTGTGCGCCGAGAATAGGTCCGCCAATCCACGCTCGAACACACCCCGCCGAATAATGTACGTCGGTGAAGAAAGCTGGCCTTCGTCGTCGAAGAAGTAGAAGCCATGTCCACCAGAATAAGACGGATCGTCTAGAATATCCACCAAAGGCGAGGCAATGGGTTTGCCAAGGTATTGCTCTGCACGTGCTCGGTCCTTGAGGAACATGTCCAGTTCGACACCGTGCCCGAAGGCCTCGTGGGCAATCACGCCGGAGACGTCAGGTGCGCAGATCACCTCGTACATCCCAGGAGGCACTTTTTCTGCCGAAAGCAGGGCCACGGTGCTATCGCGCAGCTTGAGCAATTCCTCGTCGCTTACCCGGATCAGCTCCAGTCCACCTGTGCCATCCTTGCTGACCCAGTCATACTGCAGCTGCTGCCCGTCGCTCACAAACATCGCCACATTCAGACGTAGGCGCAGCACATTCTGTGATAGCTGCTTCGTCCGATTGGCAAAGACCTTAGATTCCAAAGTCTCACTGTACCGCACCTGCACGTTAACAATACGTGGGTCGAGCCGTCTGGCTTTGGTGTGCAGCTCCATGCAAAGATCCAGCTTGTCCTTTGGTGTGAATGTGGTGGAGTCCGTGACACACGGCGTCACGAAATGTGCGTGCGTAGCTGGACCGGGATCAATGGCCTGGCGCGAAGTTGAAACGTCAACCGTCTCAACCAAATGGCGAGCCAGCTTGAACATGTCCTCCCGTGACAGATCACCGCTGGCTGCCTCCTCAAAATAGGCGCCGTTCCACACAGTCAACACCAGTCCCTGGCTGGGCTGGGTTTCGGTCACGCGCTGCTCGCGGTCATTGACCACAACCTGCAGGCCGCCATTGCGGGCCAACAGGGCAGCCGCGTAAGGTGCTTTTCTCTCCATCTCTGACACCAGTTCACGCAGTGTTTCTCCCGCGCTAGTCAATTCCGGCGACAGATTTTGCCAGCTCATGAATTCCTCTCCTTCCTAAATGCGTACCGCGACTGCCATTCTACGGATATTGCCCACAATGAAGCATAATCCTCGGGCAGCACGTGCACTTGCCCGGAAATCTCTGAGTCTAACGTCAAGGTCAGACTCTAACTCTCGCCCACCTCCCCGCCACGGGGGGATATTCCTCCCCCGACACTTATTCGCCTAGATCGTAGAGATAGACTGCTGCTCCCAGAGCTTCAAAAGAGTCGAGTTGTCTGCCTACACTGTTGAGGTACTGCAGGAAGAACACCTTTTCGTCAACCCCGCTCCAAGTACACACGTGTGAAAAGAGTATCCATACTCGTTTATTACCGCGAAGCTTATCCAAATCACGTGTGTAATCGCTCCAGTTATCTCTTGACCGTATGCCTGACAAATAGCAACTTTCGTTGAAGCCATACTTATCTGAATAATACCTGAATGTCGGTATCGACCCATAGTAGAGATACAAGAGATCTCCATCTTGCCGATGTTCTGCAACGTAACTCATGACTGGTCTTATTTCTTCTC
>CAYZGO010000069.1:0-5431 GCA_964478075.1 uncultured Anaerolineales bacterium
TCTCCGCAAGGATCTCAGGGTTCTCTCTGAAGAACGTTTTGGCATTCTCGCGCCCCTGGCCCAACCGGGTGTCACCGTATGAGTAGTACGCCCCACTCTTTTCGACAATGCCGACTTCCACGCCCATATCGAGCACGCCGCCGGTCTTTGAAATTCCTTCGGAGTAGATGATGTCGAACTCTGCCGTCTTGAATGGCGGTGCTACTTTGTTCTTTTGGACACGCACCTTGGTCCGGTTACCAATGACCTCGCCCCCCCGTTTGATGGCCTCCATGCGGCGGATATTCAGACGCACTGCAGCGTAGAACTTCAGGGCCCTGCCTCCGCTTGTAGTCTCGGGATTCCCAAACATGATCCCAATCCTCATGCGCAGTTGGTTGGTGAAGACCACTGCTGTGTTGGAGCGCTTGATCGCGCCAACTAACTTGCGCAATGCTTGCGACATTAAGCGTGCTTGCAGGCCGATGTGGACATCGCCCATTTCTCCCTCGATCTCAGCTCGAGGCACCAGGGCTGCTACAGAGTCAATGACGACCACGTCAACTGCCCCACTCCGTACGAGAGCTTCGGCAATCTCAAGGGCCTGTTCCCCAGTATCGGGCTGAGAAATGTAGAGCTCGTCCACATTTACGCCGCAGTTGGCGGCGTACGTGGGATCCAAGGCGTGTTCCACGTCTATAAAAGCGGCCACGCCGCCTGCGCGTTGTGCCTCAGCGATAATATGCTGCGCCAAAGTAGTCTTCCCGGATGCTTCGGGGCCATAGATTTCCGTGATGCGTCCCCGTGGTACACCGCCGATGCCAAGAGCAGCATCCAGAGCCAACGATCCCGTAGAGATTGCCTCCACGTTGTACTGGGAGGAATCCCCCAGCTTCATGACCGACCCTTCGCCAAACCGTTTCCTCAGTTGGGATAGCGTGATTTCAAGGGCTTTTGCCCTGCCATTATCATCTATCATATCGTCTCGGCTCCTTTCACCCGTGAAGGGCGCGCCTTCATTCTACACCAAGATTGATAGAAATGCAACTTTTGTCATCGGGCAGCCTCCCTGAGCCGTGTTGAGACGAATGTCAGGCTGCCTTTGCACCGGCGAGCCTGCCGCCCCGTCAAAAGGACGCCGGCCGTTCGTGCTCTGCATGCCCTGGCTTTGCATGCCCTCGCTTTGCATGCCCTACGGGCGACGGGCGACCGCTTGACGCCGTTCGCCGCTCCGCAGGGGGACGCTTCGCAGAGAACGCTGAGAAATCGTGAGAATCCTTCAGAGCAAAGTCTCTGCGCCCTCTCCATCTCTTGGTCACCGAAGGTGTCAAGAGACTACGTGCTCAGGAGCAAAGACTACCTACACGCGAGAGGTCAAAGTGCAGAGCCGCTCAGGCCAGGGGTGAATTACCGCTTGTAGATCCTAGTGCCTGTGATTCACATGATGTCTGCGGGCCACGGCCTCAGCTAGCTCAGTTTGTTACCACACTTGGGGCAGAATACGCCGTTGGTGGGTACCGGCGAGCCGCAAGCTGGGCAGAACTTGCTTTGCTCAGCAGCAGCCGCTGGTGGAGTACCCTCTGTGCTTTGACTTTCCTCGAATGTCTCTGCCTTAATCAAGGCAAGCTCAGATTCCTTGGCGTCCAGCCTGACTCTCAGAACTGCAATGCCCTCGGACAGGCTTGCCAAAGACGCGTTGCTGATCTCCCCTTTCTCAAGCAGCTCCAAAGTCTGGCGCCCCATCTCTTGCAGCTTGGCCTTGAATTCTGCTTCGAGTGTCTCAGCTTCTTTCTTTGCCTTGCTGATACGTAATGCTTTGTCTGTTTCGAATTGTGCCCGTTCCAGGCCAGACTTTGCTCTGTCTGCCAGGTCCTCGAATAGCCTACGCATTTTTGTCTCCTCCTTCGTGCATTGTCATTCTGGCTATCGCTCACATAGATGGCTATGTGCACAAAATCCCGACTGTAGGCAATGAGATCACCTATCAGGGCGTATGCTTGCCGAACCTTCACTGGCTACAGCTCCGCCTCACAATGCTCCTGTCTCCAACCTCTTTCCAGCCCCAGCGCATCGAACGCTGCCAGAGCTTCCAGGTACTCCTCGTCAGTGATTTTGCGGCCCAGGATCGGATCACCAACAGCCTTGTGGGCAGGGAAATACTGGGCCATCAAACTGATGTGGATGAATGGCGAAAGTTGGTGGGCAATCCAGGCTAGTACCTGCCGCGTCCCGGCCAGTCCCCCTGGCAGGACCATGTGGCGGATGATCATACCGCGCGCTGCCAGACCATTCTCGTCGAGCAGGAGTTCTTTGCCAACTTGGTGGTACATCTCTCGCAGTGCAGCGCGATTGGCCGCCACGTATCCACAAAATCCGGACAGGCGACGCGCGATGGCTTCGTCTGCGTATTTGGCGTCCGGCAGATAGATGTCCACCACGCCGTCAAGCAGGCGCAGTGTTCCTATCGTTTCGTAGCCGCTGGAGTTATAGACTAGCGGCAAGCGCAGACCTTGCTCGATGGCGATGGGCAGTGCGGCGAGGATTTGGGGCACAAAGTGCGTAGGAGTGACCAGGTTGATATTGTGGCATCCGCGCCCCTGGAGTTCCAGCATCATCTCGGCCAGGCGCTGCACAGTGACTTGCTGCCCAACACCGAGCTGGCTGATAGGGTAATTCTGGCAGAATAAGCAGCGTGCTGTGCAGTAGGTGAAAAAGATCGTGCCTGACCCATTCGCACCACTGATAGGAGGTTCCTCCCACGGATGGGCAGCCCAACTGGCGATAATGGGTTCAGCTCCGGAGCGGCAGTAGCCCCTTTCGCCTGCCAGGCGGTTCACACCGCAGTAACGCGGGCACAAGGTGCAATGCTTCAGTATCTCGTACGCGCGCTCGATGCGCCGTGTCAGTTCACCACTGGCGTGAAGCCGGAGGTAACTCGGCGCGCCTACTGTCACAGTTGTATTGGTGGATTGCTGAACGCTCATAATTGCCCTGTGCGCATGTGTCGGCGATGACGAACAGATCCGTGCCCACTCCAAGCCTGTAGGGGCTGGCACTGTACTCGCACTCAAGGTTCTGTAGTAGCGGGCCGATCTTTGCGTGCGCCAACCGCAACCTTGGAATTCGCACTAGGTGGCGATTTCATTATCGGCCTCTGTTTCTATTGCCGTCTGGCCGACATGGCTGCCCTCCGCACTCGCTCCCATTCGGGCAGGGTTTCGTCCTCCAGGCCACGGCGCAATTCAAGCATTTGATCGCGCAGCAGCGCCGCCTTCTCGAACTCTAGCTGCGCAGCGGCGGCTTTCATTTGCTTCTTCAGTTCTTTGATCAATCTGAAGAGCTCGTCCTTGGGAATGTCCTTGGTCACGACGTATTCAGCAGGCTGTTCGGCGGCTACGCGCACGCGGTCTGTCAGGTCGCGGATTTCTTTGATGATGCTCGTAGGGACGATATTATATCGTTCGTTGTGCTTGACCTGAATCTGACGTCGGCGGTTGGTCTCGTCTATGGCCTGGCGCATAGATTCGGTGATGTCATCTGCGTACATGATTACCTGCCCATGCACATGGCGCGCAGCACGGCCAGTGGTTTGGATAAGTGAGTTCTTGCTGCGCAGGAAGCCTTCCTTGTCGGCATCGAGGATGGCGACCAGCGAAACCTCGGGCAAGTCCAACCCCTCGCGCAACAGGTTGATGCCCACCACTACGTCGTACACACCCGTGCGCAGGTCGCGCAGGATTTCCACCCGTTCGATGGTATGTATCTCCGAGTGCAGATAGTGCACCTTAATGCCCGTCTCAAGCAGGTAGTCTGCGAGGTCCTCGGCCATGCGTTTGGTGAGGGTGGTCACAAGCACACGTTCACCCTGCTGCACGCGCCTGTTGATTTCGGCCAACAAATCGTCAATCTGGCCTTTG
The DNA here is from genome assembly GCA_964478075.1 of uncultured Anaerolineales bacterium. Classification (GTDB taxonomy): domain Bacteria; phylum Chloroflexota; class Anaerolineae; order UBA2200; family UBA2200; genus DAOUEX01. Next base: position 3,897 of record CAYZGO010000069.1, read on the forward strand.
GTGGGCCTGACCACGATTTCGGGGTCAACCAGGCCCGTAGGACGGATAATCTGCTCTATCACTTGGTGCGAATGTTGTAGTTCGTATGGGCCGGGCGTGGCTGAGGTATAGATGACCTGATTGATGTGCTTCTCAAACTCCTCAAAGCGGAGGGGCCGGTTGTCCAGTGCCGAGGGCAGGCGAAAGCCGTAATCTATCAGCACTTGTTTGCGTGCCCGGTCGCCCTTGTACATGCCATGTACCTGGGGTAATGTCATGTGCGACTCGTCCACAATCATCAAGAAGCCATCAGGGAAGTAGTCCAGCAGTGTCCAGGGCTGTTGGCCTGGAGCGCGGCCTGACAGATGTCGCGAATAGTTCTCGATGCCGGAGCAGTAGCCGACTTCGCGCATCATCTCCATGTCATAGCGCGTGCGCTGTTCAAGGCGCTGCGCTTCCAGCAGCTTATCCTGTTGACGCAGGATGGCCAGGTGCTCCGCAAGTTCTGCCTCGATGGTCTTCAGGGCAGCCTCAATCCGCTCCTTGTTGGTGATAAAGTGCTTGGCCGGGAAGATTTGCACAAAGTCGTGCTCCAGGAGGATCTCGCCAGTCAGCGGCTCAATCTCGGTGATACGCTCCAGCGTGTCGCCCCAGAACTCTACGCGCAGGGCGGTTTCCCGGTAGGCTGGGAAGATGTCTACGGTATCGCCGCGCACGCGGAAGCGCCCCCTGCTGAAATCCGTATCGTTACGCTGGTAGTAGGTCTCTGTGAGATGGCGTAGCAGCCGCTCACGGCGTCGTGTCTCTCCACGCCTGAGTTTCACCACGTCTTGGCCATACTCTTCTGGTGAGCCGATGTTGTAAATGCAAGACACGCTGGCCACAATGATCACATCACGTCGTGTCAGCAGGGAAGAGGTCGCTGCCAGGCGCAGTTTGTCTATCTCTTCGTTGATGTCGGCATCTTTTTCAATGTAGGTGTCTGTGCGCGGGAGGTAGGCCTCAGGCTGATAATAGTCGTAGTAGCTGACGAAATACTCCACGGCGTTGTGTGGGAAGAACTCGCGAAACTCGCTGTAGAGTTGTGCTGCCAGCGTCTTGTTGTGAGACAGTACCAGGGTGGGCCGCTGCACCTGAGCGATGATATGGGCCACGACGAAGGTCTTGCCAGAACCAGTAACCCCCAGCAATGTTTGATGCTTGTATCCATGTTTGAGCCCTTCGACCAGTTTGGCAATCGCCTGCGGCTGGTCGCCTGTGGGCCTCAAGTCCGACACAAGACTGAATTCTGGCACCTTTCACCTCGATGACAGCAGGGAGTTGGCTCTCCTATCTGCTGCACTTGGCATTATACTGCATTTGCCTGTACGCGTCTAGCCTGCCTTGTGCTGGTGTGTCAAGTTCGGGCGTTCCCGTCGGAGCCATCGCCTTCGGCGAGACAGGCGGGATGATGGCAGGGCTTTTCCATAGTCGTGCGGCTGTCGTGGAACTCAGCCCGCCAGTGTCATTGCCTTTGGTCCTGGGCCACCTTTGTCCCTGGGGCCAAAGACCCAGGG
>CAYZGO010000070.1:0-5046 GCA_964478075.1 uncultured Anaerolineales bacterium
AAGTAGAGATGATGGCTGAGGCGTGCGGCTTTGTCAACTTGAAGTTCGAGGAATTAACCAAAAAGTATCCATTTGAGCTTTCCGGCGGACAGATGCAACGTTTAATGATTGCCCGTATCTTCCTACTGAAGCCTAAGATCCTGCTGGCTGATGAACCAACCTCGATGATCGATGCCTGTTCACGCGCGACCATCTTGGATATGCTGATGCAATTGCGTAAAGAAATTGGGATGACGGTTATTTTCATCACCCACGATATCGGCCTGGCGTATTATGTTTCTGACACCGTACACATTATGGAGCATGGCAAATTTGTTGAAAACGGATCTGCCGATGAGGTGATTCTGCATCCGAAAGAAGCCTACACCCAACGCCTGATCAGTGATGTACCAAAAATTTACGAAGAGTGGGATCTTTCAACTGTGTGACCCTATGACCGACATTCCAGCCAGGCGACATGCAACACAATCTCTAAACGATAACTGGCAATTCCGGGAAGCGGGAACCGACGAGTGGCTTCCAGCCCAGGTGCCCGGCTCCGTCCACACCGATCTGCTGGCCCTGGAGCGCATTCCCGATCCCTTCGTCGGCGATAACGAGCGGCGCGTGCAGTGGGTGGCCGAGCGCGATTGGGTATACCAGACCAGTTTTACCTGCACGGAAGAGTTGCTTTCTGAAGAAAAGGTTTTTCTGGTTTGCGACGGGTTGGACACCCTGGCGACGGTCGTCCTCAATGGCCATGAGCTTGGTCACACGGACAACATGTTCCGGCGGTATCAATGGGAGGTCAAACCCTTATTAAAGGCAAAGGGTGTCAACGAATTAACCATCATCTTCTCTTCGCCAGTGAAATACATGGCGGAAAAACAAGCCCTTCGTCCTCTACCGGGCGTCGCTCAAGCGATCCCTGGTGGCCCCCATCTGCGCAAGGCTCCGTGCCAGTTCGGCTGGGATTGGGGTCCACAACTTCCACCGATCGGGGTCTGGAAAGATATCCGCCTGGAGAGCTACAGTGGGGCGCGTCTCGCCCAAGTCCATCTGCGCCAGAACCACGCCGGCGGCCAGGTGGCGGTCGAGGTCCGGGTCGCCGTCCAACAGTGGGATGAGGCGCCGCTCACCGCAGTCGTGCGCATCACAGCACCAGATGGTGAGACATTCGAAGAAAAAGCCGCTATGACCGCTGGGGATGGGGTCAAAGTGAAAGTTCCGATTCCTAGACCTGAGCTTTGGTGGCCCAATGGCTACGGTGGGCAGCCACTCTATCAAGTGAAAGTCTCTCTCGTACACAGCGATGATTCCATGGTGGAGTCGCTGGATCAGCACACGTACCAGGTTGGGCTGCGCACGATTGAATTGCGCCAGCAACAAGACCAATGGGGACGATCATTTATCTTTGTGGTCAACGGCGTCCCGATCTTTGTCAAAGGCTCCAATTGGATCCCGGCCGATTCCTTCCCTACACGGATTACGGACGAGTATCTAGAAGGTCTCATTCGCTCAGCGGCTGAGACGCACCAGAATATGCTGCGCGTCTGGGGCGGCGGTTTTTATGAGCAAGAGCGCTTTTACGATCTCTGCGATCGTTATGGTATTCTAGTGTGGCAGGAGTTCATCTTCTCGTGCAGCATTTACCCATTGGATGACCCCGCTTTCCTGGAAAATATCCGGATGGAGGTGGTCGAAAACGTCCGCCGCCTGCGCCACCGCGCCAGCCTGGCGCTGTGGTGCGGAAACAACGAGATGGAATGGGGCTGGGTGGACTGGAACTGGAACCGCCCCGAGTTGCAGGATTTGAAGGCAGCCTACGACCGTTTTTTCCACCATACGCTGCCCGCATGGTGTCGCGCTGAAGACCCGGATCACTCCTATTGGCCTAGCTCCCCTTCCTCTGACACCCCCTTTGAAAATCCAAACGGTCAACGCCAGGGCGATGCCCACTATTGGGATATCTGGCACGGGCGGAAACCCTTCACCTCTTACCGCGACCAATACCCGCGCTTCATGAGCGAGTTCGGTTTCCAGGCACTCCCGCCGCTGGAGACCATTCGTACCTACGCGGACGAGACCGACTGGAATATGACCTCCTACGTCATGGAGATGCACCAGAAAAATGCCAGCGGAAACTCCCTGATGGTTGGGCAGATGCTGGATACGTTCCAGTTGCCCAAGGATTTTGTCTCGCTGGTCTACCTGAGCATGGCACTCCAGGCGGAGGGCATCCGTTATGGCGTGGAGCACTGGCGGCGCCATCCCGATCGCGTTGCAGGGATCCTGTACTGGCAGCTCAACGACTGCTGGCCGGTGGCTTCCTGGTCCAGCCTGGATTACTTTGGACGCTGGAAGGCGCTGCACTACGCTGCACGCCGCTTCTATGCGCCGCTGATGCTTTCCATCGAAGACAAGCCACCCAAACAGGGAGTTTACGTATCCAATGATTTGCTCGAGCCCTGGGAAGGAACCGTGAACTGGTCGTTGGAGGCGCTCGCTGGGGAGGCTCTGACCTCGGGACAGGCGCCTGTCAAGGCTGCCCCGCAAGCTGCGACCAAGGTGTGCGAGCTTGATTTTCCCGACCGAATCTCGGATGACAACATCCGCAGGCTGGTTTTTATCGCCGAACTGTGGCAGGGGGATCGCTTCGTTGCCCGGCAGACGGCCGGCTTTGCCCCGATCAAACACCTGCAGCTGGCCAATCCCGGCCTGCGCGCCAGGTTGAGCAAAGACAAGAACCAACTGCTGATCGAGCTGACCTCCCGCTCGTTGGCGCTCCTGGTGGAGCTGTCCCTAGAGGGCGCCGATGTTGTCTTCAGTGACAATTACTTTAACCTGCCTGCTGGCCGGACGGTCGAGGTGTCCTGCCCGCTGCCTGCCGGTTGGACTCTGAGCCGGGCACGAAAAGCATTTCGCCTTTGCTCCGTCTATGATTCTTATTCACACGGCGTTGAAGGTTAGTCGCCTTCAGTTGTCGAATTATCACTTGTGACACATCCAGTCGCCGATATTGGCACTGATCTCGTGCCTGCAGACCATCGGCCACCAGAATGAAAGGACCCATAATGAATATTAGCAACCTGATCGAAAAAATGACGCTGGAAGAACAAGCCGCCCTGTGCACTGGGGCCACGCCCTGGACAACCACGGCGGTGGAACGCCTGGGCGTGCCCGAGATGACCGTTGCGGACGGGCCGCACGGCGTGCGCCACGCGGCGGACGTCAACAACTTGGTCGCCGCTAGCCTGCCCGCCACCTGCTTCCCGACCGCCTCCTGCACGGCCTCCACCTGGGATGTGGACTTGTTGCGTGAGATGGGCCAGGCATTGGCCGAGGAGTGCATCGCTCTGAAAGTGGATGTGGTGCTCGGCCCCGGGACGAACATGAAGCGCTCCCCATTGGGTGGACGCAATTTCGAATATTTCTCCGAGGACCCGTACCTCGCCGGCCAAGTAGCCGCCGCCTTCATCGAGGGCGTGCAGAGCAAGGGCGTAGGCACTTCTCTCAAGCATTATGCTGTCAACAACCAGGAGTTCTGGCGCATGACCATCAGCGCCGAGTTGGATGAGCGCACCCTGCGCGAGATTTATCTCCCCGCCTTCGAGACCGCCGTCAAGAAAGCCAAACCCTGGACGGTGATGTGCGCCTATAACAAAGTCAATGGCAGCTACTGCGCCGAGAATCACAAGCTGCTGACAGAAATCCTCAAGGAGGAGTGGGGCTTTGAAGGCCTCGTGGTCTCCGACTGGGGTGCTGTGCATGACCGGGTGGCATCCTTGCAAGCCGGCCTGGACCTGGAGATGCCCGGGCCCAAGCCGCGCCGTACAAAAGCGGTGGTAGAAGCCGTCCGCTCTGGCAAGCTGGACGAAAGCGTGTTAAACGAGGCGGTGCGCCGCATCCTGGAAATCGTCTTCAAGGCAGCCGAGACCCCCAAGGGTGGGAACTTCGACATCGACGCCCACCACGCTCTGGCGCGCCGGGTCGCCGCCGAGGGGATGGTTCTGCTCAAGAACGACCGCCTCCTGCCTTTGAAAAACCCGCAGCACATCGCCGTTATCGGGCGTGCCGCCCAGACGGCACACTTCCAGGGCGGTGGCAGCTCGCACATCAACCCCACGCTTGTAGATAGCCCATTCAAGGAGCTGCAAAAGCTGGCCGGGAACGCCGAATTGAATTACGTCGAAGGCTACTCAGCGAGCGGCGAGTCCAACCAGGCGCTCGTCGAACAAGCCGTCCAGAGCGCCCGCTCGGCAGACGTGGCCCTGCTCTATATTTGCCTTCCCGAATCCAAAGAATCCGAGGGTTACGATCGGCCCGACATTGACCTGACCCCGCAGCAAGTCGCCCTGATCAAGGCCGTCACTGCCGTCCAGCCCAAGACCGTCGTCATCCTCAACAACGGCGCCCCGGTGGCAATGGGCGACTGGATTGACGGCGCCGCCGCTGTGATCGAGGCCTGGATGATGGGACAGGCCGGCGGAGGGGCAATCGCCGACGTGCTCTACGGCCGGGTCAACCCCTCGGGAAAGCTCGCAGAGACCTTCCCGCTCCGGCTGGCCGACACCCCCGCGCATCTCAACTTCCCTGGCGAGAACGGCGAGGTGCGCTACGGCGAAGGCCTGTTCATCGGCTATCGCTATTACGATGCCCGTCAGATCCCTGTTCAATTTCCCTTCGGTTACGGGCTGAGCTACACGACCTTCGCCTACGGCAACCCAAAAGTTTCGACGACGAGTTTCAAGGATGTGGACGGCGTGACCGTCTCGGTGGAAGTTACCAACACCGGCGAAGTCGCCGGCAAGGAAATCGTCCAGGTCTATGTACACGATCACAAGTCCGGCCTGGTCCGCTCACCCAAGGAGCTCAAAGCCTTTGCCAAGGTTGCACTGAAACCCGGTGAGACGAAGACCGTTTCCTTGCATCTCGACTTCCGCGCCTTTGCCTATTACCACCCGGCTTACCGGCAATGGATCACCGAGGACGGCGAGTTCGACCTGCTGATCGGCGCCTCGTCCGCCGACATCCGCTGCACCCAGACCGTCACGCTGCAGTCCACGT
>CAYZGO010000071.1:0-4487 GCA_964478075.1 uncultured Anaerolineales bacterium
CGCTGAAACCGGGGGCACTATCCTGGTAGACCCCGTTTTTCAACACCCTCCAAACTCGACACCCTCCACGCGATTGACACACACCAGCCCTTGCGATATACTATGCTCGGTCGGGCGCCTTCACCGCCGAGAATAGAGACCGCGAAAAGAGAAGCAGAGTAGGCGAACTACGGCGGGTTCTACGGTGAGGACAAGCACAGAGACGACAACTGCCATAGGAGAAGAGCGATGTCCACAATCTACCTGAATGGGAAGTACCTGCCGCTGGAGCAGGCCACTGTGTCCGTCGAAGACCGTGGCTTTCTCTTCGGCGATGGCGTCTACGAGGTGGTGCGTCTCTATCATGGACGCCCCTTTGAATTGGAAGCGCACCTGCAGCGGCTGCGCCGCAGCATCCAGGGAGCACACCTGCCCTTGCCAAACGCCGTTGCTGATCTGCCGGCCATCATCGAGCGCCTGATGGCGGAAAACGACCTGCAGGATGCTAACGCCTACGTCGAACTCACGCGCGGCCCAGCGCACCCGCGCAGCCACGCCTTCCCTGCACAAGCGCGTCCCACCTTCCTGGTCATGCCCCTACCTATACACGCCCTGCCAGACGACGCTTTCACCCGTGGCGTGAGCGCAATCACTGTTCCAGACGTGCGCTGGCGACGCTGTGACATCAAGAGCATCATGCTGCTACCCAACACCCTGGCCAAACAACAGGCCCGCGAACAGGAAGCTTTTGAGGCCATTTTCGTCCGTGACGCGATAGTTATCGAGGGAGCAAGCACCAACATGTTTGCCGTGATAGAGGGCCTGCTCACAACCCACCCTGCTGACCAGGACATGCTGGCAGGCATCACCCGTCAGGTCGTGCTGGCACTCGCTGCCGACCTCGGGCTTGGCGTCCGCGAAGCACAGTTCACCCTTGACCAACTGTATGGCGCCGAAGAGGTCTTTCTCACCAGCACGACCGCTGAAGTCGTGCCCATTACGCAGATTGACGGCCGGCTAGTGGGCCAGGGCCGCCCCGGTCCGGTGACCATGCGCCTGGCCGAGGCATTCCAGAAAACAGTAGGGGCAGGGATTAGAGGCTAGGAGGCAGCACACAGGAGGGCATTCTTTTCGTTTCCTTACTGTCTTTGTGCCAGAGCTTCTCCACAATCATAAACGTCAAGTTGACACGGTGCCTAGAGCTGAATTCGCAGGGCCGCCAAGCACGCCAACTGACCCTAGACGGGCACCTTGTTCACCTTGGCACGTGTTGTACATCACTCGTTACGCGACTTTGGAAGAGCCCTGGTCTTTCCGCCTTGGTGATTGACTTCTTCCCCGGTCCTGCCAATTCCCCCTTGAGAACCACTAGCGACCGATGTGTGAGCTCACCAACACGATGGGAAGCCAGTAGCGCCAGAGCGTGGGACTCGGGGTTGGGGTGCACGTTGGGGTCGCAGTGCACGTGGGTGTAGCTGTTGGTGTGCTCGTCGGCGTAGGCGTTGGCGTGGGAACGTAGTACGCGACTTCGAGTCTGGGCCGCAGTTCTACCTGCCACGTGTATTCCGCAGAGTGAAAGCGATACTCAACCGGCCAGCGCGTGTCAAAGCTCTTGAGTATCAGGCCCCGATTGGCCTCGGGCATCATGACCCACTGTTGCACAACCTCTCTCACGTCATAGGAGAACCAGCGGTGCTCTCCGTCCAGCACTCCTGTCGCTACGGCCGTGCCCGAGCGATCCTCGTATGGGTCATTACAGCCGGGCAGAGTCCACTGGGTCTCCGCGGTGGCGTTGTACCAGGTGGCCTGACAGGCGTCCCAGTCACGTATGACCGGATATAGGCTGACGTTGAGTGGAAGCGGCCTGTTCCGCGAGCGCACGTACAGGCTCAACGTTGCCGAGACAACCACCGCTGTGCGAGGCATGCTCGATACGTCGAAGCGCAGCAAGGCAGCGGCAGAATCCTCCTGCCGCACGGCCATATAGTCGCCGGCGCAGTAATTCGTCGTCTCGAAGTACAGATCGATAAAAGTGTCCTCAGCACCCTGGTAACCGTGCAGACCCTGCTGAAAGACCTTGACACGGTGCTGAGCTGTCAGCTCAGACACTGGCTCTTGTTCTGCAACGCTGGATGGTAACTGGAACAGCAACGGGAACAAGACGAGAAACAGAGCAAGTAATACCACCCACGCTTTTGATCGCACGTCCATTATTACCTCCTGAACAGCATGTTCACGACGTTCTACTTCACGCCGGCGCAGCAGTCTAGCGGGCCTGTCACCCGCCCTACGAAGACAGTTCGCCGCCCAGCACCCTGGCTGCTCGCTTTGACAATCAAGTCTCCCTGGGCTATGATGGCTCCGCCAAGATGTAGTCACTTAATAGACGCTGCAAGGCATGAAATCTATACGTTGTGCTGACTGCTTAAGTGGAGAGCTGATGACGCGCATCATTCTGATTCGACACGGACAAACCGCGTGGAACAGAGTTGAGAGATTCAGAGGGCGAGCCGACCTGGCACTCGACGAGACAGGACTGGCCCAGGCCGAAGCCACTGCCCGCCGAGTGGCAGACGAATGGAAGCCCGTTGCCGTTTACTGCAGCCCCCTGCAACGCGCCGTACAGACTGCACAGACCATCGCCCGTCGGCTGGGACAGGATATGCAGCCGCTGCCCGGTTTCATTGACATTGACTACGGACAATGGGAGGGCCTGACCCCCGAGGAGGTGGCACAGCGCTGGCCGGACCTGGCGTGCGCCTGGTGGGAAGCGCCTCACGCGGTCACCATACCTGGTGGTGAGAGCCTGCAACAGGTGCGGCTGCGCAGTATGGCAACCTTGCAGCAGCTCATCAAGCGCCATCAAGAGGAAGAAGTGGCCGTAGTTGCGCATACTGTGGTCAACCGCGTCCTGCTGTGCGCAGTGCTGGGACTGGACAACTCTCACTTCTGGCGTATCCGACAGGACACCTGCGCCATCAACGTTATCGAATGGCACAAGGGCACGTTCGTCATCGCCTGTCTCAACGACACGTGCCACTTGCGAGCAGAGGCATATTCCAGCAAGGGTCAATGAATAGATAGTCGCTTGATGCGGGGACCGGCGCCCTGTTTTCAGGATGGTTGCCCATTCAGTTCAGCGCCTAGCACTGCAACTGCAAGGAAACAGCGAAGAATACTGCCCCACTCCCATCTAATAAAGCACGACATGGCGAGAAATGTGGTATAATTGCTAGTTGGGGCACTACTTGTCCTTGGAGCATGATGGAGATGACCAGACCCAAAGTGATAATCTATACCGACGGAGCTTGCGAGCCTAACCCCGGACCTGGCGGATGGGCGGCTATCGTGCGTTATGGTAGACACGAGAAAGTGCTGACTGGCGGCGATCCCCGCAGCACGAACAACCGTATGGAGCTTCAAGCGGCGATTTCCGCTCTGGAATCGCTCCGTGAACCGTGCCGGGTTGAGCTTTATACGGATTCCAGATACCTGCAGCGGGGTATCACCGAATGGCTGCCCAACTGGATTGCGCGAGGATGGCGCAAGAGCAACCGCAAACCAGTACTGAATGCCGACCTGTGGCGGGAGCTCCATGCACTGACCCAGCAACATGACGTGCGTTGGCACTGGGTGCGCGGCCACAGCGGAGACCCGCAGAACGAGCGCGTTGACCGCCTGGCATACCAGGCCATCCATCGCCGCACTCCTTCCCAGCGCTCCCCCTGACCACTCACCAGCACACCTGCCTGAGCGCATGAATGGCGCAGAGCCCACTGTCTCGCCTCCATCTCTAAAGGAACGCTACGTGGACCTCTCAACCCCGCACATTATGTCATATTCCACGCCATTTCCGGTTCAGGCACATCCGCACTATAATCGGCTTAAGAGAACTGTAAGGAGTATGTCAATGCCAAAGGGAGACAAGATAACCCAGGAGACCGCAGCAGAGGCCCCCTTGACCGTGAAAGACCTGCTGGAACAACCAGTTGAATTGCGCCTGCCCATGCGCCATAACCCCAAGCTTCAGCAGGTGGTATCGCGCGTCAATGAACACACCGAACTGCAAACGCTATGGCGCGTTTCCAACGTCACCGCAGTAGACCGCCTGCACATGACAGATCACGGGCCGGTGCATGTGCGGATCATTGCCAACATCGCCCTAAAGTTACTGAGGTTGCTCGTAGAGCACGGGGTGCAGCCGAGTGTCGTGCGCGACTATGGCCTGCAAAACGAAGATGCAGAGGTCGTCGTCGTGTTGGCCGCCCTGCTGCATGACGTTGGCATGTCCATCCACCGTGACGATCACGAACGCTACAGCTTGTTCCTCGCTGCGCCACTCATCAGGGAACTGCTGACCGGCTTGTATGACGTTCCAGTTCGAACTGTGTTAGTCTCCGAGGTACTGCACGCCATCATTGCCCACCGCGCCGGAGGACACCCCCTGACCTTGGAGGCAGGGATCGTGCGCGTGGCAGATGCGCTCGACATGGCCAAAGGGCGTTCGC
>CAYZGO010000072.1:0-4122 GCA_964478075.1 uncultured Anaerolineales bacterium
TTTGTCCCTCCCGCCAAATCAACGAATCTCCAACGGACTTTTTCAACACTCTCGTTTCCTGCTTTTGACCGCAAGCTGCATTTTGACTACAATTGTGCTCTAAGCAAGAAGGAGGAAAGGTCTTTTGGCAGTTAGAATTCGTCTTCGTCGTACTGGTGGAAAGAAGCAGCCCAGCTACCGTGTGGTTGTGGCCGATGCCCGTTCGCCACGGGATGGACGCTTTATTGAGAACATCGGGCATCACAATCCGCGCACCGAGCCGCCCACCATTGAGATCAATGAGGAGCGCGCTTGCTACTGGCTGTCGCAAGGTGCACAGCCCAGCGATGCGGTGGCCCGTCTGTTGGAGAAAAAGGGCATCATCGCTGAGCGCAAACTGCGTTACAACGTGCCCATCGCAGACGAGGCTCCCCCCAAGCCCGCTACGGAAGGAGAATAGCTTCCCATGTCAGAAGGGCGGATGAAGGAACTCGTTGAGTACGTAGCCAAATCCCTCGTTGATCACCCCGAAGAGGTTCGGGTCGAGGAGGTTGCTGGAGTCCGTTCTACCATCTATGAGCTGTACGTTGCGCCGTCCGATATGGGTCGAGTGATAGGCAAGAACGGCCGTGTGGCCAATGCCATGCGCAGTCTGCTTCGCGTCGCCTCCGTGCAGTCTGGGGAACGGGCCATCTTGGAGATTGTCGAGTAGAGACGTAGAGACGTAGCCTCACCCTGCGGTGAGATTACACATGCTACGTCTCTACAATGTCGCTACGCTGGCAATGGGTGGCGTAGAGGTCGCGTGATGCACAGCAAACGTTTGCCGGATGTCGGAGACCGCCGGTCTGCTGCCGTCCGGCGTCGTGTTCCAGAATACCTGACCATTGCCACCGTTCTTGCCCCCTGGGGTGTACAGGGCGAGGTGAAGGTTCGTATTGAAACCGACTTTCCCGCTCGTTTCGCGCTGTTGAGGCGCGTTTACCTGGGCCCGGAGCATCAGCTTTTCGACCTGGAAGGCTTTCGACCGCACAAGAGACATGGCCTGCTAAGGCTGAAAGGCTGCGACGATCGGATCGCTGCGCAAAAGCTGCGTGGCATGGCCGTGGAGATTCCGCTGGCGGAAGCCATGCCCTTGGGGTCAGACGAGTACTACGTGTACCAGATCGAGGGGCTGTCTGTGTGGATGGAGGATGGTGATCCTCTGGGCATCATCGAAGAGGTGCTCTTCACCGGCAGCAATGAGGTGTACGTGACGCGCGGGCCACGTGGAGAGGTGCTCATCCCCGCCCTCGAGGACGTGGTGCTGGAAGTAGACGTGGAAGGCGGACGCATGGTTGTACGCCTGCCGCCCGGGCTGCTGGATTAGGTGCTTAAGAGACCCGTTTTCTCCCGTACTGTCTGGCGGGTGGTCTACCTATTGTGTGTTGGTACATTTACTTTACCGCAGAGCACGCAGCCTCCTGGCACCTTCGCTGGCCAAGAGACGCGGAGTGCGCAGAGTTTCTCGAGTTTTCTCAGCGTTCTCTGCGAAGCGTCCCGCCGTCCTTTTGACGGGGCAGCGGTGCTTGCGATGAGACAGCGAGGCAGTTTTCTTCAACGCAATTGGGGGAGACTACCGTCTGCCGAATGGACTATATAGTCCTGGCGGATCTTGGCTGCAGGCGACGGGAAACGGGTTTCTGGAGAGAGCAATGACAGACGTCAAATACTGGGTAGGCTTCAATATCGTGCCGGGGATTGGGCCGGCGCGCCTCAAAAAGCTAGTGGATCATTTTGGCGATGCCGAGACAGCCTGGCATGCTGCTCCTCTGGAGTTGGTGCGGGCAGGTCTGGATCGCAAGTCACTGCAGAGTCTGCTGAGCGTGCGCGACAAGCTTGACCTTGATGCAGAGATGCGCCGCATCGAAGATGCTGGCGCTCACGTGCTCACCCTGCAGGACGATGGGTACCCGCGCTGGCTGCGCCAGATAGACCTGCCGCCTCCAGTATTGTACGTCAAAGGCTGCTATGAGCCTGACGATGAGTGGGCCGTTGCTGTCGTCGGCACGCGGAGCGCCAAGACCTACGGCAAGGAGATGACCCGCTACCTGGCCGGCGACCTGGCGCGCAATCGTATCACCATTGTCAGCGGCCTGGCGCGCGGTATTGACTCAGTGGCTCATCGCGCAGCCCTGGAAGCGGGCGGTCGCACCATCGCTGTGTTGGGCTCCGGTATTGACATAATCTATCCGCGTGAGAATGTCCACCTAGTGCAAGACATCGTGGCCTCTGGCGCGTTGATCACCGAGTATGCGCTGGGCACCAAACCGGAAAGGGGCAACTTTCCGCCCCGCAACCGCATCATCAGTGGCTTGGCACTAGGCACACTCGTCACCCAGGCAGGTGAGGGCAGTGGCGCGCTGATCACTGCTTACTACGCACTGGAGCAAGGACGCGAGGTCTTTGCCGTGCCCGGCAGCGCGCTGGACCGTGGCTGCAGCGGTACCAACAAGCTCATCCAGCAAGGCGAGGCCAAGTTGGTGTTGCGCGCCCAGGACGTGCTGGAGGAACTGAACCTGACCATGGTCAGCCAGCAGGCCGAGGTGCGTGCAGTGGTACCGGAGAATGAGACGGAGGCCCTTTTGCTCCAGCATCTGTCGGAGGAGCCGATACACGTGGATGAACTGGGGCGCGCTAGTGGGTTGCCCATTGCCGAGGTCACCGGGACGCTGGCTTTGATGGAACTCAAGGGCCTGGCGCGGCAGACGGGGGGCATGAGTTATGTGCTGGCCCGCGAGGGCCGCATCGAATACACCGTGGACTAGTGTTTCAGGGATTATGATGAGTTCGTAGTACCGACTTCAGTCGCCTCTTCCGCGTCAACAACGACTGAAGTCGTTACTACAAGCCTTCGAAATCAATGAGGTAGAGTCATTTACGGGGATGTAGATCAGGGAGCGAATGTGAAAGGCAAACGCGCTTTGTACGCTGTGATCCTGGCCGGTGGAGGTGGCACGCGCCTGTGGCCGCTCAGCCGCCTGCAGCAGCCCAAGCATCTCCTGTCCCTTGGCAGCAAGGGCAGCATGCTTGCGCAGACCTGTGCCCGTGTGAAGCCGCTGATCCCCGACAATTGCCTCCTGCCCGTCACTGTTGCCGACCACGCGCAGGCGGTGCGCCAGGAAATCCCTGACATCCCACCCCAGAACATCATCGTCGAACCTGTTGGCCGTGGTACTGGGCCTTGTGTTGGGCTCATGGCCCTGCTCATCCGCAAGCGTGACCCGGATGCGGTCATGATTTCTCTGCACGCGGATCACGTCATTGAAGACGAGGTACGCTTCCTCAGTGTGCTGCGTGCCGCTGTGCGTGCAGCAGAGGCCGAGCACCTGGTTACGCTGGGTATCGTGCCCACTGGCCCCGAGACGGGCTATGGCTACATTCAACGCGGTGACTTGCTCAGCCAAGTCGAGGGCCACGATGTGTACCGGGTGGAGCGCTTCACTGAGAAGCCTGACCTGGAGACGGCGCGTTCCTTTGTGCACAGCCACGAATACTTCTGGAACAGCGGCATCTTTGTCTGGAAGGTGTCGGTTATCCTGGCCGAGATTCGCAGGTTGTTGCCTGAACTGTACGCGCAATTGATGGAGATTGAGCCAGCGCTGGGCACACCTCAGCAGACGCAAGCAATTGAGCGGGTGTGGAGCACTGTGCGCAGCGTGTCCATTGACGTGGGTGTCATGGAGCAGGCCAACGATGTGGTAATGATCCCTGCTGACATTGGCTGGAGCGACGTCGGTAGCTGGAATTCTGTGGCCAGCCTGCTGCCAGCCGACGCCGACGGTAACGTCCTTCAGGGAGAATGCGTCATGGTGGATTGCCAGGATACGCTAATCCATAGTTCTAGCCGGCTCGTGGCGGCCCTGGGGCTGCGCGGCGTGGTCATCATTGATACGGGTGATGCCGTGCTGGTATGCCCCAAGGAGCGTGCCCAGGACGTGAAAAAGATCGTGGAGCAACTGAAGCGCGACGGCAAGGAGGAGTACCTCTGAGTGCTCGTGTCTGAAATTAGCCAGAGTGCCGAGTATGGGATACCGCCAAGCGTGAAGATGTCATTGCGAGGAGCGCTTTTTGCGACGAAGCAATCTCGTAGACGGGGGAGAT
>CAYZGO010000073.1:0-3620 GCA_964478075.1 uncultured Anaerolineales bacterium
TAACATAGATGTCCTCCTTTTAATACTAACATTCTTTTCTGCCATTTTCTATTTTTTTTATCAAGTAAAACAACAGGAATGTTTTGTTCTTTTTATTCACGCTCATAGATTTGCCTTTTTTCCCCTCAAGCAAGCTTTTAGACTATCCATTTCCTCTCTTAGGTTCCTTCTTGAAAGATCATTGTTTAGTCCTTCTGTGCATGCTGGTGAACAAATTTTCCACGTCTGCGCTTGATTTCCTCAATCAGATAGCCCAATTTCTCTTTGATCATGCTCATGCTCACACCTACCGTATGTCCTGGAAAAACGTCTCTGTCTAGAATATCGTAGAGTACAATGTAGTCATCAAGGAAAGGCACGAGCGACTCATAGTCTGTGATCGGTTCGTCGAAAATCAGATTGCCCTTGATAAACTCCGTTGTGCCAAAACCGAAGGGGTCGTGGGATATAGCATTAATGTAACCCTTGGCAGGATTACCACAGTCGAAGAAGACATTTGACTGAATCACGGGGGTATAGCAACCTGGCGCAACCATGAACGGTAGATGCGACCCGAAGAGTATATTCTGCTTAGCAACCCACTTTCTCACAGACCCATCAGCTCTTAATAAAATACTCGTCTTTACATGATAAACACAATTGAACCTAAAAACGTTGGGATGTTCATCATCATTTCCAGCACCTGTGATATTGATGGCAGCGCCGTCGTTGCCCCAGAGTAGAACATCATGGACCGTATTAAACTCAATGCTATTGCCGTTCAGGTGGCGGTATTTTCCGCATGCATCATAATCTCTCGTTGCCCAGTCCGAACCTTCCCACCGGAAATAATTCTTTTCGTCTATTTCCCGCCAACGCATGACCGGCCAGCCGAATTCTCTGGTCGGTGTTTTGGGATTAAAAAAATTCACACGCGATGAACTCAGAGAGATTGCCTTTCTCGGACAGTGATGGATATAATTGTAGGCGACATGGTTAAAGCCGCTATTCCATAAAATGATTCCATGACTATCCCATTGATCCTGACCGATGCGGGTAATTTCATTATTAATGATCTCATTGTGATGATTCATATCCTTCGTTCCACACCCATAGCCACAAAAGAAAATGCCCGACATGCCGAGATAATCGAAATAGCAGTTTTTAACCGCATTGGACTGGCTATGTAAATCAAACCGAACTCCCGTGCCGCCGCTTTTGATAAACGTGCAGCCATCAACCACGCAGTGCTCACTACCACGGAAACGCAGCAGTGCAGTGGATTTGTCAATCCGTTCCCAGTCATGCTGCACTGCAGCGTCACCCTTTGACCATGAATCGCGGTTGCCATTGGTAAATGTAATTCCTTTGAACCGCAGATATTTGACCGGAATATCCCTGGAACCCCAATAGTCGATTTTCCCTTCGACACGAATTAATTCAATCAGGGCTGGGGCATAGATTTCATCCACCTGATCGTCAAAATCAGGAATGGGCCACAGATAGAGTTTTTTGGTTTGCGTATTGAGGACCCACTCTCCTGTTTCATCGAGGCCAGCGAGCGTATTTTCAATCCACACGTTCGGCCCGAAGTCTATACTGCAAATTTTTTCGACTAAATTCTTCATTAAATAGGTAGCTGGAACTTTTGTGTATAGTTTGTGGTTTTTTGTATCGACGCGTTCAATTGGTAAAATGTTTACGGTGTAAGGGCTGATTCTTATTCTCATTTCGATGTCTTCAATATTAGGCCAACTTTTAATAGGGTTATCTGGTGTGTATTCCATAACCTTTTTTTGCTCGGGCGGCACGAGCTCTTCATAACCGAAATGATGGCCTTCCGTCGGCTTGAAGGGCGTGGTTTTCGCTCTCGGCAGCCAATCCTCACTACGGTCCAGCAAGAAACGGAACCGCCCGGTTTTTTCGAGCACCTTTGTTACGTCAGCAATGTACACACTGGGCCGTGCCACTTGAGGAATTTGGTCATATCCCGGATCATCGGCTTGTATTAGTCGCCATCCTGTAATGTGAACTCCCGAACTAAATACAGGAGTTTCTCCGGGATAGTTTCGATATGTGACGACCTGGTTTTCCGTACCGGAATCTTCCAGGCCAAAGACCACAGTCTCCTTAAAGTAGTAGTATCCTCCGCGGAAATAAACCGTAATATCGCCATTGTCATTGTCGTTTAGCACGGCGCGGACTTTATCTCTGGCCCCGGCGAGAGTAGCAAGGGGTTTTTCGATAGTACCCGGATTGCTGTTATCACCATTCGGGGCAACGTAGAAGGTTTTGCCCTTAGATGTACGGAAGGTTCCCTGTCGAGTAGATGTCATTTGAATCTCCTTTAAAGAAAAAAAATAATTATACTTTTCTTTCTAAATTAGTTACTAAATATGATTCATTCTTTCCTTTGTCCAGCTAATAAGCCTATTTATTTTCTTAGTCTTCCACCTCCTTTCTAGCCTTTATTTCTAGCTTCTTTCTTTTTTTCGCTTGGGTTAACGTTAGTCTTAAATACTTATGCATGAGGTCTAACAGTTCTTAGTACTTCACCAGCAGATTCTCGTATTTTTAATTGAACATCGAGCACGACTTCTTTTGGCTTTTTTCTTCTTTTTCTCATTTGCTCAAATAAAAGTCTCCCTGCCGTCTCACCTAATTGAAAAGAGGGCTGAGCAACACCAGTTAAAGGAGGATTAACATAACTAAACCAGGGGAGCTCATCAAAGACTGCTATGCCTATTTGTTCGGGGATGCGAATTTCTTTTTCTTTTAGAGCCTGCATAACTCCCAGTCCCAAAAGATTATTACAGGCAAAAATAACTGTTGGAGGCGGGCTGAGAGAAAGAAGTTCTAAAGCCAGACGGTAGCCACTTTCTTTTTTGAAATCCCCAATTTTAATTAAGTCATTATCTTCTGGTATAGAGTGTGCCCTTAGTGCTTTTAAATAACCTTCCAATCTTTCTTTACCGGTAGTAGAGTTAAGAGGTCCGGCTATGATTCCGATTCTTTTATGCCCTAAACTTATCAAATGTTCAGTGAGTTGTTTACTACCTTCTATGTTATTTACTAAAACAACATCAACATTTAGGTTTTGTATTTTTTTATCAAGTAAAACAACTGGAATGTTTCGTTCTGTAAGGAATTTTACGTGCTTATTGGTATTTTCTCCGGGAACAATAATTACCCCATCTACTTGTTTATTATAAAACATATCAATTGATTCCTTCTCCTTATCATTATCGTAATCAGTGTTGGTAACAATAAGGCTATACTTTTTTTCACCTAAATATGTTTCAATTCCCTGTAATACTTCTGAAAAAAAGGGGTTTCTCAAATCGCAGACAATTAAACCAACGGTGCCTGTTTTTCTACTTCTTAGGCTTCTGGCAACTATATTAGGACGATAACCAACCTCATTTATTACTTTAAGGACTTTTGCTCGGGTTTGTTCAGTAAGGAAACCAGTCTTATTAATTACGTAGGAAACAGTAGTTGTAGAAACTCCGGCTAATTTAGCCACCTCTTTAATAGTTACTGCTTTTCTTCTCATAGTACGTCTTTATTTTGATTTCATTAATCGTTTCATTAATCGTTTCATATTATACTAAATTTAAGTCCCACTGTCAACCCCCCCC
>CAYZGO010000074.1:0-2727 GCA_964478075.1 uncultured Anaerolineales bacterium
CTGCGGGGCCCTTCGGCGGCGTCGCTCGCCCTGTCTCACCTTTGTCTTTACGCCACCTCTGGTCTTTACGCCAGAGGCGTAAACGGAAGGCGTAAACGGGGACGACAGGACTGAGGCGACGAACGGCGCTTGACGGGATTGCTAAACCTCGCTAGTCGGATTATCGCATGAAGACGGGTGCTTGGGCTTAGCGGTTGACGCAGTACGCTGTAGTTGTCTCTAATTCGAGTCTTGGCAACCTGTCTAGTTTCGCAGCACACTCACGCCCAGGTTATCAGCGTGGTCGCCGATACGCTCCAGATTGCGCAGAGTCTCGATGAACAGGATATCTGCCTTGGGCGCGCAGACACCACACTCCACGCGTTGGCGGTGGGATTCCCGCAGTGGTGTCTCCATCAGGTCAATCTCGTCCTCACCTTCTACAACCGCACGTGCGATAGCCTTATCACCACTCGCTAACGCCCTTACTGCTAGTGCCCACACCTCGCATACTAGAGTATGGAACTTGAGCAATTCATCCTGAGCTTCTGGGCTAAAGGGGATGTGCTCGCGGGTGCGCTCCTGCCCTGCCTGCGCCAAGTTCTCGGTCAAATCGGCCACACGTTCAATATCAGTGATGAGGTGCTTGAGTTGGAAACAGCGGCGTCGCTCCGACTCGTTCAGGTGGCCGCGTAGGAGATGGTCTACGAAGCGCTCGATAGCTGCGCAGAGTGGGTCAATCTGTTTGTCTTCGCAAGCAAGTACGCGTTGGCTGGCACCTTCGTCAGTGTGTAGCAGCGCGGCTCGACTCCAGGTCAACATCTCACTGGCTAGATTGCCCGTTCGTACCAGTTCCTTGGCGGCTTGGGCCAATGCGATGGATGGCACCCTCAGCATATTCTCATCGAGGAACTGGGTAACGCTGGCGAGGCGTTCGTCCGCGCCCGGAACAAGCATCTTGCAGATCCGTACAATAGGGCCGATGAACGGGAACAGGACAAGGCTCACCGACACGTTGAAGATGCTGTGCGCGTCGCGATCTGGCGAGCCAGGCTATTGGAGGTGTGGGTAACAAGGTTTGCGAGGGGACTGATGAACGGGAAGAAAAGAACCACCCCGAGTAGATTGATGATGATCTGGGCCATGGAGGCGCGGCGAGAGGATCTGGATGAGCGCAGAGAAGCAACCAAGCCAGTAACACAGGTGCCCATGTTGGCACCTAGGATCAGGGCAATGGCACCTGGAAGGGTGATTGCGTTCGAAGAGCCCAGGGCGATGATCAGTCCCGTCATGGCAGAGCTGCTCTGGATCAGTGCTGTCAAGAGCGTCCCGGCAATCACACCAAGTAGCGGAGTCTGTCCCATGGCGATTAGCCACGATTGTACCTGGGCTTGCTCGGTAAGCGGGCTGATGCCGGATTCCATCGTCTCCAATCCCAGGAAGATAATGCCGATCCCGAGCAACGCCTCGCCTATCGCTCGCCAGCGCCTCTCTCCCCCGAGCTCTTGCAGCACATAGCCCACGATGAGCAGAGCGAACAAGTAACTGCCTATGTCAAAGGCAACCAACTGACCAGTCAGTGTTGTGCCAATCTCCTGGCCCATCATCACGCCAACAGCTTGCTCCAGCGTAAGTAGGTTGGTATTGATCAGTCCGATCATGGTCACCATCAACAAGCTGCTGCTCTGCAGGATGGCAGTGGCTGTGGCGCCAAAGGTGGCTGCCTTGATAGGGTGACTTGTCATGCGTTCGAGCCAGATTTGGATTCGTTTTCCGGCTACCTCCTCCATCCCCGCGCTGAGCATATCAATGCCGAGGAGGAAGACGGCCAGGCCACCAAAGACTTGGATAAAGGTCACGATAGTCATTGTAGTTCACACTTTTCCTTTTTTGGTCTTGGGCGTGCCAGGTGTCAGGGTAGAATCAACACTCGCTTGTTTGTTCGGCAGCACACTCGTGGCGCAGCACGCAGGTACCGCCTGGGTCGTCGGGGTCGTGGCAGATCAGCACCACGCTGGTTGCACTCTGCGGAGGTGCAGTCCAAGACAGCGGCCGAGAGGCGTTTTCCTCGTCGCAGGTGTACTTCTTGGGGATTTGTGCTCCCTCCGCAAAGGCGCCGCTAGCTCACGTGTTGTGTTGACTGATGGGCAGGCAATCGTGACAGGCGAGCGCCAAAGTTGTGGCGTGTCGTGTGCGTTGCTCACTAACACGCACTCCTTGATTGTATTATATCACACTCAACGTGGACTGGCAATGTCAGGGATTTGGAGGGGTCTGCGTCAGATTTCGCAGGGTTTTGGTAGATTGGTTCCCATGTCTCGTTCCAGCGCCTCCCAGGTAACACAGCTCACGGGAAGAGGATAATCTGAGCACCTTCGTGACGACGTCAAAGATGCTCAAAGGGGACGATAGTCCCCGTCTCCAGTCAGTGCACTTCGCTAGTCGCGTGCCTGCCATACGACGCGGACTCTCGTGCGCTTGGAGCCTGTTTTTGCCCCCAATCTGTCGTGCACGCGATTTGGAGTTCACTGTGCAATCTATGCAGAAGGTTAGTAGCCGGGCGCGTGAGCCCAGGCTGCTGAAAGGGGAATAGCTGCCAACCTCAGCGGAGGCAGCTCCTCGCGCAGCATCCACGGAGCGACACCTGCATCCCGTTCGGGCCGCGAGTCCGGCCCGCCGGGACGAGACGGTCTGCCCTGTCTCACCTTTGTCTTTACGCCAGAGGCGTAAACGGAAGGCGTAAACGGG